>JABHNB010000003.1 GCA_018694115.1 archaeon | reverse complement strand
TCACTAACCGAAGGATCATAAGTAACTCTCTCATATTCCAAACTCGCAAACATTCCCTCGCTAATCTCCAAATCACTATATTTCAAATCACTCAAAACAGGCAACACTGCCTTAATCGAAGCCGACCCTTTCTGCTTAGGATCATAATAAGCAAAATCCCTAAACACATCCAGAAGGTCTTTCACCCTAGGCAAAATGTTTTCATCATACCACTCCCTAAACTCAGGAAAAGCAGTCGCCCCCTCATTCATAACACCCTTCTCAAACCCCTGATTATAAACTAAAATGCTCCCAGCGTCCCCTAAATTGTCTCTCAACGCCTGCATAAACTTAGGTCGAGGATCACTCGTCCCATCCGCCAAAAATGAAATATGCTCACACTTCCCACCTTCTTCTTTCTGAACATGTAAACTAAACTGAAACGGAATTCTCTGATAAGGCTTCATCCCATCAAACTTCGGAATCGCAGGATTAATAGTTTCAAAATCTAAATAATAAATAGGATATTTCAAATTACCGAGAAAGCTCTGAATCGCCTGTTTATCAATATGCTTCCCGCCATCAAACGCAAGCCTCCTCTGAATTGCCTGCTTATCATTCAACTTAACATTCTCAGGAACATCATTCAAACAAACAACACCGCCATGATATAAATCAAAACATTTCCTTTTTAACATCCTATAAAACTCAAACACACTCCCTTCTGGAACACCTTTCCAACACTCGCCCTTTAAGGAGCAACTATAAGGTTCCGAACATTGAAGACCAATAGGCAACCCTTCCTCTTTCTTAGCTCCAATAATTTTAAGCATCTCCTCAGTCCTCTCCTTAATCCCTTTAGAAAACTCCTCAACTTTCTCTGTAATATCTGTCTGGACAAATAACTCCGATGGCTCAATATTGCCATCTTTCACATACTCATTATTTATGTGCATTAAAGAACACTTCCGAATTTTCAATCCTGCTTTCTCATAAACATGCTTCTGAAACGAAACGTCATGAATATTGACATCCTTAACCCTAGTCGCACTCTTAACTTCAACAATATCCCATTCATCCTCCCCGACAGGAACCAAAACATCACCTCTAGAAAACAAATTATCAACCATAAATCCCGCCTCATAAATTGTTTCTCTTTTCTCAACCGCTTTCTTCGTCGCCCTAATGTTCCCCATAAAATCCAAATCCGCAAGGTCGGTTCCATTAGGGAAAACCTTTGTAGCTAAAACTCCAATAATATCTCCCATCTTGAAATTATGCTTCGCAGAATAATCCGGCTCAGGAATCCTTTCTTTGTCGTTTTTCGCGACCCACAATAACCTAGGGCATTGTAATCCTAGAAGGTAGTTGGATTTTGTTAGTAGTTTTGGCATGATTAGGTTAAAGAATAGTGGCTTATAAAATTAGTGGAGATCTGAACGACAATCAACTTCTTTACGAAAACCACTTAGCAAACCAATTCATCATCCTCTTGAAAAATCCAGCCGAAACACACTCGCCATCAACACACAAATTACTATCACACTCAAAACTATTATCGCAAGATTCATCAGCACCCTTCTGCTCTGTCCAATTCCCGTTCTCAAAACAATATTTCAAATCTCCATCAATCGCTTTCCTATACCCAAAATTAAAACATTTCTCATTTAATGAACAGCCGTTATCACATTCCGATTCACCAATAGGAATATCGGGAATACTTTCAACATCAATCAACATATTAAAGTCAAATTTAATCTTATCATCCCCATCAATTTCCAAAATTATAATCTCAAACTCAGAATTAAAATACTTGTCACCCTCACTCAAAACATTAGTTATTTCCTGCCTGCTTAAAAGAAGTTCTACTCCAGACTCATAAAAATTATTTATAGAAATCTCATTTCCAGAAAGTGCTGGCTCACTTCCAACCTCTCCACCAACATACAAAATACAAATTCCCTCACTATCACAAGAAGATATATCCTCTTCAACTTCTTCCTCTTCGGTTTCATCGAAGAATTTACAACCAACAAAGAAACCATTAGTATTATAAGCCGTTTCTATTTCGTCACACTGAATTCCTTCAAAACTACCACTTAATCCTGGAACGGGCATATATCCTTCATCTGGCATAGGTTTTTCAATATTTATTGCGGGATCTGGATAACAAATATTATATGGATCATTATCTGCCTGAATAGTACATTGGGCAGAAGTTCCATTGTACTGTACACTACAAATAACATCATTATCAAAAACTTTCTCATAATCAATTTCACAAGTTACTCTTTCTGTTCCGACAACACAAGCCCCATCTTCACAACCATTTGGGCAATCAATTTTGTTAACCTTAAGAGTTTTTCCATCACAATACCCCTCTCCCAAATAATCGCTTGAAAGAACGTTATCTGCAGAATCATCCAAAGAACTCAAACAGGAATCAGTAGTTTCTATAAAGAGCCCATCCCATATCCCAGAAAAAGCCCCCTTAACATAATAATCTTTCCCCCCATCACTATCCTCACAACTTGGCTCGACAGGACAGGTCTTTGCACTCCACTCCCTGTATTTCACCAAATCATTTTCCTCAACCATCCCACTATCATCATAATCAAAAAAAGAACAATTAACTGCCGTCACTTCTGAAACAGATATGTTAATACATTGCCTCAACTGAAAAACATCCATAAAATCTACATCACCATCACCATCATAATCTGCCTCAGAACATTCTATTGCCGAAACAACTCCAACCGTCAAAAATAACCCAAACAAAAAACACAATACTAATTTTTTCATAACACTGTTAACAAGCTATCCTATTTAAATATTGCCTCTCCCTGTCCGACTCTCAGTTTCCAAAAAGACAAATACATAAGAATTTTCGGAATGTTTAAGTAAGTCTTTTATTTTAAACTAAAATGAAAAGGTGGTCTAAAATTCCAATCTGGATAGGAGTTATCGGGCTAGTAATTTGGGTATCGTTGTGGTTACTCGATTCAACAAAAAAATGTAGTTATGGTTGTACCTATTATGGTCTTAGTTATCTCATTTATGCAATTCCTTTCATTTTACTAATTGTTATTCCAATTATAATATCTAGGAAAAATAACAAGAAAAAAATATCGCAGAGTTTACTACAAAAACAAAAGAAAACTAAAATAGATACAATTAGACCCATTTCAAAGAAGTTGGTGGAAATTACCGAAAGAGGTTCAGGTAAATCAAGAAAAATATTTATTTATATTGCTCTTGGGGTTTTTATCTTGTTTATTGTTATCGCATTGATAATGGGGATATTAGCTATTTCTACTGAGACCGTGGGGGTTCATAAGTATTATTGGAATGCTAATTTTAATTTTGAAAAAGGAGTGGCGGATGCAAGGGAGGTGAAGTTCTTTGGATACTATCGTCCTTCTTCGATGATTTTTGGAGCGATGGTTGGAGAGTGGATTAGTCTTTCAGATAAGGAAGTAGTGATTTCAAATGATTGTGAAGTGACTATTAGAACATCTTATAGGGGGGCTGGAGACTATTACGTCATGAATTGCATTTTAGAAAATCCAATAAGAGTAAGGACTGGTGGGGGATCGTTTGAATCAACTTACTTTGGAGAATCAATTATTTTTACATATGAAGATGAATCTGGAATTCGTTCCAAATATCTATTTGAGGAATATGATTATGATTTACCCACAAAAGATAATCCTGTTTTAAAGATTGTTAAAAGAGTTTGAGTTTTTCGAGTAATTGTAAAATGTAGCTATCCTAACTAATCATACTATCAACCTTAATCTTATGACCTTCCAAAATCCCGTTTCCAAGAATTTCATCAACCTTATGAAGCATATCACTTAAGCTGTTATCATCTTCCACCAAAAAATCATAATGCAAATTGAAATGCCCTGCCGACTTGGTCAAAATAACAGACCTAGGATCCTTCTCCGCAAACGCAACAAGCTTCTCTATCTTTTCCTTCTGAAGAGGATTCGCCCTAATGATAAAACCATACTCCGAATACCCAAGTTTCTTTATATCTAAAAGCGGATAAAATCGCTGAATGATTCCTTCTTTCTTCAAAGAATTAATTCTCTTAGAAATACTACTAGCATTCAAGCCGAGCTTCAGGCCAAGATCAAGAGCCGTAATTTTAGAATTTTTCTTAAGACTCCTAATTATTTTCCAATCAGTTTTATCCAATCTAATATCCCCAAGCCCCTCTTTAATATCAACCTTCGCCTTTCCTTTCGGATTCAATATCTTAGCAAAATAAATATGAGACTTCACAGACTGAAAAGACAAATAATCTCTAACGTGATCTCCAAAAATATCAATTATCTCAGACTGAACTTCATTGTATCTCTTGATGTCACTAGTCCAAATAGAAACATAAAATGTCCACTTACTAACTGGATGTAATGTATAACGACAACTCACCTCTTCAATATTCTTCATTCTATCCAAATATCCATCCATATCTTTTTTATTAATCCCCTGAAGATCCAAATAAAGAGAATGCTTATCAAACCCCAATTTATGATAATCAACATCAATAGTATATTTCTTAATAATCCCCGCCTTTTCCATGTTCGCAATTCTACGAGAAGTAGTTTGCTGAGGCAAGTCAACAGTCTTTGCAATATGCGAGACAGGTTTCCTAGAATCTTGCACTAATTCAAATAAGATTAATTTATCGGTTTCGTCTACTTTCATCAATATCGGGTAAATTCCGCCCTTATTAAAGTTTTTGGGCAGAATCTACTCGCTTTTTCATAGAAGGGTTTAACTAGACTAGATTCCTTGTGTATTCAGAGGTGTGAGGTGGTTAGAGTTCACCATGGAAACCTCTTTAAAAAACAGGAAAACCTTGGTTCCTAGAATCAAGATTAGTAGTGAAGGAAAAATTCACTACAGCGAAAGCTTTCAGGCATGGAACACATTAAAACTAAAAAAAGAATTATTTTCTGAATTTCC
>JABHNB010000008.1 GCA_018694115.1 archaeon | reverse complement strand
TGATCCCATATATTTATTGAAACCATTTAATGTATAGTTTTCTCTTATGACCGTCTTTGGATTCTTTGTATTCTTAATTGAAACCTGATATTGTTCAACTAAATCGTTTAACCACAGATTTGAACGAATTGAATTTTCTGTTCCGTTGGAGATTCTATACCGTTTTAGATCTAACTCCTTTGCTAACATTTCTGCTTGTTTACGACTTCCCTTAAATGTCTTGCGTCTTCTCTTTCCAGTATAAGGATCAACATGATCTATTATATAAGCTTCTGATTTAACATTCCTAGCTCTTCGAACTGTAGCCATATTTCCCCCACCCTATAAAATGAATTTATTAGTAATTGATACTACTGAAGGCTCTTTCTCAAATAGCTTTGGGATCTCAGATTCCGATAAACGTATGCTACCTCCAATTCGGATGAGCTCAATTTCTCGATCATTAATAATTCTCCTTAGCGTTTTTTCAGATATCTCAAACATCATTGCTACTCTTTTAATTGAGTAGTATTGCTCAAAGGAGCCTTCCTCTGTTATTCTTATACCTGATTTATTCATGTTTTCATTCTAGTTAAAAACGTACCAATGTGGACAAAATGATATTTGTCTCAACATCGGTACGCTTTAGATTAGATTATGAAGATAAATCTTCACTTAATAATGGTTGAGATGTCAGGAATTTCTTGTTAAAACCTTTATCCCAAGGAAATTTATCAGATTCATCTGGCCAGAAAAGCTGCATTACGGTTGGTGGAATCTTCAACGATCGGTAAAACCATATAAAGTAACCCAGATAATCTCCATAGTTCGAAATATCCATCTTTTTGACCATGAATTTCTGAGATGATATCTTTATGTAATCATCACTCTCAATAAACCTTTGACCATTTTTAATTTCTGCCCCAAGTTTATTAATAATATTTTTCCCTGCTCCAATTGGTAGGCCCATTAGTATGATTTCCGGATGTTCATAAGAATACTCTAAACCAATTGTAAAGCCATAATCAGGCTGTAGACCCTCTGAATTAATCCAGACAATGTGGAAGCCATATTCTTTAACATCTGTTAAGACTCGGTTATCATGAGCATCTTCAGCCAACGGAAGTTTAAACCCTTTTAAATGTGATCCAAATGATGGCTTCGAGTCAGACAGAATTGCTGTGATATCAGCAATATTTGGATTAGTTGAAGATTCAGGGGTATTAGAATAGATATCTCTCTCAGAATATTCTTCTGAATAATTCAATTTCATTTTCCTGTCTTTAACAGAGATCTCAAGTATTCCAAATCCAAAACGTTTTGCTTCAAATTGTAGAAATTCCGCAATCTTGCCATTGCTTGCCATTCGGTCACCAGGAAAAGTATAGAGATCCCAACCAATATCAAATACACCGTTTCGCAGGAAGGCTAAATGCTCTTTTAGGCTATGTTCAACAACTATAAATGGATTCAAAGTTTGTTCTAGTCGTATTAGATTATCTATATACTCTATGAAACATTCCCTACTTCCTGAATGTCCTGGAAAAATGTTTATACCATGTCGATTGATTGATTCGTAGAATTGATTTATTAGTTCTATTCTTTCATCTGGTGCATCACAGATCATATTTTCTTCATTAAATGGAAGAATATTGCTATATGCCCTGTTTCCAAGATTCCCATCCATGAATAATTCTTCCATGAATGCCCGTGACTCCGAAGATACTTTATCTTTTTGAAATCGCTGTTCCAATGTTTCTATCATTATTGCTGATTCTATTTTATTCTTCATTATTTCTCCTTTTTTATTATTGTTTATAAAAGACTTCTAACAAAATCCCGTATAGCTGCAAACAAACCATAAATAGTGCAAAATCCGCATGATGCCTCAAGAAAGAATGCACACAATCCATTGGTCCAATTTTCTGATGATTCCAACTGAGTTAATTCTGCATCTCCAGTTTCGTTTTGTTCATCAACATCTTGGTTAGAAATTTCAAATCCTATTTTTCTCATTATAAACTCCATTTTGATTTGTATTTTTTTTGAATTGATTTTTATGTTTGAAGACTATGGGGCAGGCAACATTATATTGCCTGCCCACTTTGCTGGTTTACTGCTGTTCAGTTTCCTCATCACTTTTGTTTAATAGGATGACTCGTTTTCTCAGCTCATCTTTATTTGCGTTGAGTTTCTTGAGGAAGTTAGTCCATCTTCTTTGTTCAGAAATTCCCTCAAATGCATCTAGTGGATTATCAGAAACCCCCAGTTTCTTTAGTGACTCGATATGGCTTTTTACAAGAACAGTGTTTTCATCAAGACTTTTTCTCAATCGGATAATAGCCCGGGGTTCATGCATTTTCTTGATACTTGCAGTTCGTGTGATCAGCTTCTTTACAGACTCTTCAAGTTTTTTTACAACTTCCTCTTGAGCCTTTTGGTCTTCAGTCTGATGATCTTCCAGAACTTGATCATCAGTTGTTGTTGATTGCATTTCTGCTGTTGGTGTGGTAACATCATTCATTTGATGTGCCCTTTCTGTTTTTGGGTCAAACTGGCCATCTCCGCGAGACCAGTTATTTGAGTATCTTTGCGGAGATTTTTTAACATTATTTTGCAGCTTTGCTAAATTTCTTCTTCGCCACATTGTAAATAGATTTAGCACCTTTTCCGGTAGCAGCTCCAGCACCAGCACCTGCCGCGGCTCCAGCTGCTCCAATTACCGCTGTTCCACCAGCCATACCACCACCACCAACTATTAGTGCACCATTACCAATTGCAGCAAGAGATGCATTTGTTAGGGAAGCTCCACCCAGTGTGCTTATCAATGTGCCAGTTGTTGCAGTTGAGCCTAGTAATCCTGCTGCACCTGCGGATGCGGCAATTACAGGAGCTGCTGCAAGAGCAAATGGTGCAGCGATAATT
>JABHNB010000004.1 GCA_018694115.1 archaeon | reverse complement strand
CGGGGCGGTTTGGTACATCGCTGTCGGCTCTTCCTATCCTGGATGTGCACAAGCATCCAAGGGTGTCGGAGTTCACGCATTAAAAGGGATCGTTAGCTGGGTTAAGAACGTCGTGAGACAGTTTGTATGATATCTACTAGATGTGTGGTTGTTTGAGTGGAAGGACCCTCCAGTACGAGAGGAACGTGGGTTCGGAGCCTCTGGTCTACCAGTTGTTATGAGCAGGCTGGGCAGCTACGCTCCACACCGATAAGTGCTGAAAGCATCTAAGCACGAAGCGGTCCGCAAAACGAGACAACAAATGCCGCGGTAAAAGACCGCGTTGATAGAGACGGAATGTAAGCATTGAGCTTTCGCGATTTGTTCAGTTCGCGTCTACTAAAAGCATCACATAAATATCTTACTTTACTTATGGAGATTGATTAATTGATTGAAGGTTTACCTGAAAGAGATTAAGAGATCGCCGTTCAGGTATGGAATTTCTTATACTGTTCTTATTATGAATTTGAGTTATCTTTAAATCGACTTAGGATTTTTTGGCGGGGCTGAAAGGTTTTGAGAAGATTTTTTTAGGATGATTGATGATGGGACGGGAGTCTCGTGGAATTTTGGTTTCTTATACTGTTTTTGATATATTTTGCAGTAGGATTTTTTAGAATTATTGTTCTCTACTTCCCATAGCTTTCTTTAATCCGTTCTATCCCATTAAGCTTTCGGATTATCTTTGCTGTGGACTTGCCAGTTAAATTCTCCCACTTATTATCTTTGGCTATGGCATCTCGGATTTTTGTTGAGGAGATCTTCCCCGTTCTTTTGATTTTTCTTATCTCAACTTTTTTATTTACTAGCTTAATTATTGTTTCTTTATCTGCATACATAACATCAAACTTGGGACATAATCTGAAAACATTTTTTACCGAGGAATACATTGATTTTCCATTCGGAACTGGAACAATCTTTATTTTTTTCATATCAAATCCTTCTTCTTTTAGATAAGCCTTTAGCATTTTTGCTCTTTCTTTTCCATCAAATGGATCTCTTTTCGTATTTTTATGTCGTGCACTCCCAACAGCAATGATCAGACTATTAATTTCACTTAGAATTTTCTTAACTAACTTTATGTGTCCCTTATGTGGCGGATTGAATCTGCCCCAATATAACCCCTTCATTTTATTCTTAAGGGTTAATGGTTTTTATAGGTTAGTTTTTCTTTCGGTTAAAGTGTAAGAATTGTTGAGACTTTAGCTCAGACTTACAATTCCTTCCCTTATCGCGTCATCGCAATTCATTCTTGCAAGAGTTGGAAGAAACTTTGGCCCATATTGTCGGAATACTCTCTTGAGATCCTTGAAATATGGTGCGGTTAGATCCTCGTCCTTCCTTAGACCAAGAATAAGATTAGGATAATCTGCCACTAACTCAATTAAACCTAGGCTTGCCTTCAATGCCTCATGTTCTGCAGATATATCTTTTCTGATAGAGGATAGGAATTCTTTTTTTACTTGGGGATTGTTGGTTGCATGCAGGTAATGTGTGGTTTCATGATATATCACGGGATCACTATCTATGCAATCACTGAATACCTTGGAATCAAATGGCGGGAAATAAAAGAAATTGCGCTTAAAACAATACCCGGGAACTTGCAAATCATACCCACCATACTCATCCTCAGGTAAATCGTCAAGATTACGTCTAACTGTGATGTTCATTGCCGCATCTGTTTCCTCTGGAGAAAGTTCGAAAAGAGAGGCAATTCTTGGGATTGCAGATCCAATCTTTCTTCTTAGTGAGGGAGTTGTGATTTCATTTGAAATTTCCATTTTGGTATTTTATCAAGAACTCTTCTTCCCCTAAGGCTAATTATAGTATGAAGATTGGGTTTTTAGGGTTTTCTACTCAGGCCTTGTGGCGGATTAACTAGTATATCCTGTAGTACAATTATCTTTAAATAACTCCTGAAGAATTGATTAGTTATGGGAAAAGATAATGAATCTCCGATGATGTATAGCCTTGTGATTCCGGGAGGGCGAGAGGTTAAAACTATGTATCTTGCAGATAAGGAAAGGGTACTAATTGGTTTTTCAAGACGGTTAACTCCGGAATTTATGGAAGAATATAGATCGATTGCAGATCTTAATAGAGATCTTGGAACTAATTTCTCATTAAGTAAGAATAAAAGATCGGTTTTATCTTTTGTTCCTCTTTCCAAGAATGGTGCTTTGGCCCTTAGGGATTGCTTGAATACTATGTCTCATGAGGATAGAATTCTCAGAGATTGATCGGGGAAAAGAGTTCTGGTATTATTAAGATGGGAAACAACATGGATAGAGAAAAATTGTTAGAGAAAATTGCTGATTCTACTGAAAATTTGAGAAGTATTCGTGAAATTGTTGATCTTTCGGAGTGTGTTGGAGAAAGAAGATTTTCTATTGGACAAGCGGAATGTTTGTTAGCGCAATATGTGGAAATCACCCACATTAGAAGATTGACGGCACTATATCTCGAATCCGCTGAAGATGATCCTGAAATAGAAAAGGATACTCGGGAAGTATTGGGGGGAGTAAATGCGGAATATTCTGACTTCAAAGAAATGTACGGAGAAGTTTTGGTTGAGGCTCTTGCGAGTGTTGGTAGAGGATAAGATGAACAAAGACTATTACGAAACAGCGAGGGCAAATCCCGAGATTAGACAAGAGTTTTTAGATAGTATTGATATGGAAGAATATGCCCCGTTTGTAGGGGAACTGGGATATAGGGGTGTGGAAAGTGAGCATACAATGTATCTTGAGTGGCATATATTTCGGCCGAGAAAAGTCAAATCTCCCATAATAATTTGTAATAGAGCATTTGATGAGGCTTGGGACTGGGAATCATTTTACAATACGCTACTTCACCATGAAGGATTCCATGCTAAATCTTTTTACCTTGGTAGCCCCCATAATCTGATTGACAGGGTGAGTAATTTTTTTACCAAAACATTTCATCTAAAAAACAGTAGAAAGTTTGATCTAAATCGGTGTTTGGAAGAGGACAGAGCGTATTCTAATCAGATTGAACATCCAAGTTTCTTGGAATGTTCGCGGAATTTTCAAGGGGCAATTATAGGTTCTCTAGAGATTAATCGTGGGAAGATCCGGATGTTGAGTAATTGGAGAATTGATATTTGAGCATAAAGGACTGAACTCAATCGCAATAATCTTTAAAAATATCTATCCAATCCGAATGATATGGTTGAAGCAGAAGAAGATAGGCCGGAATGGAAGATTAGAAGGGATAAGCTGGTCGATGCGGTTGAACTATTGGGTGATGAGTGTTGTGGGATGATAAATGTTATTGAGGATGTTAATAATATTGTTACGGAAATATTGGGTGGCGATGATAACCCATTCTCCATGGCGGCTTATAATCAAGTTTTGTATGAAGATTATGAAAAAATAACCGCGTGGACAATGAATAAATTGGAAAATGCCACAAGCGAGGAACAAGTTAATGAAGTAGTCAGAGTTTATAATGAGGCCGTTGCGAGGCACTTTGAGCGGCGAGTTTAGGGTTTTGGGGGCGAGTTTTCTATTAAGAAGTTGTAATATTCCTAGTTAACTTAGCTCCACTCCCCGTTGCTCTTACAGGTGTTTTTGCCCTGATTCCTGGCTGGTAAAAAACTCCTAAAACATTCAATGAAAGTGTATAAATTGGGTGATCTATATCTCCCTGTTGTTCCATGTACCTAACTAAATCTCCTCCAAGTGCTTTTGAGAACTCTTTGGGGTGTTTCAATGGAGGCATTCCGTCAAGTAGAAATTCTCTTATTTCTGGTTTGAGCTCTCCGCTATAATGACAAAAAAGAAATTCTCTTGAGCTTGCGTCAGGATGTGTTACAAGTTTTCGATGAACAAATGATGATAGGGCTCCATGGATCATGTCCCTAAGGCAGATTTTGATTCCTTCTTCATCCTCCGCGGTTACCTCCAATTTCTTTTCTTCTGAAAAGGCTGAGTCTTTTATTGCTAATTTAACTAGTTCATTGCTCGGAGTGTAGATTCTATGATCGCTTTCCATATTATCTGGGGGCGGGGGATGTTTTTAAGAATTATTGTGGTGGCCTATTTTTATCCGCAATCTTCAAAGCATTATCTAATTCCTTCCGAGTCTCGGCCATCTCTCTTTTCTTATCATATTTACTAGAAGTATAACCTTGCTCAAACTCTCCAGCGATCTCCAAAAGTCTAGTAAATCTATCCCAACGTTCCCCGCATCCTGCAACTAACGTCGATGCAACTAGTATTGGTGCAATTAATAATTTTTTCATGAATCAAATAAAATAAGAGGAGTTTTAAGTTTTTGGAGTGGAGTTAAAAAGAAAAACATTTTAAACTAATAAATAAAGGATTAATCATGGAAAATCAACCAAAACCATCACTCGGATCGATAAGAAAGTGGCATGAAGCAGTTCTAAAACATTCAATGAACGTGGAATTTTATACTTGTAAGAAAAGTAGCGTGATACACTATCCTTACAATATATTTAATGAAATGAACAAAGAAAGGCCGCACGACGTTGCCGGGGATTATAATAAACTTGAGCCAGAAATTGTAAGGGGTCTTGCAATGCAATTTGAAGAGGGAGGATTTGGGAAATATAAGGACCTGATTATGGCCGCGGTAGAACTTCATAGAAATCAACTTCATCATCGAATCTTTAATGATCCGGATAGTATGGCAGCGCACAAATCAGAATATGATAAATTCTTATGTGGGCTTGACGCGGTTTGTTCTCTCTTGGAATCTGATGGAAGGGCGTATCAGGGAGGCACACATTCGTTAGATGGAATCAAGGAAGTGATAACGAAAAATCCAGAGCATAAACAACCATGGATGACAATGGCATTGGAACATGTAGCAGAAATCGGCCCAGTAAATCTGGGAGAGATCTCTCTAGGGTTTCAAAGAAATATCGGAGTTCCAGAAGATATTTACGAAGAGATTATTGGGAAAGTTAAGTCTTCTTTTGATAGTTATCGGGCTTCTTAAATATTTAATAACAGATTGGACACAGAGAATTATTGTGGTGAATAATTATTTAATTGTTGGGAGCTTTGGTAGGTTAGATGAAATGCATGAAATGCGGGCATGTTTGGAAGAGAACTTTGTGGAGAGAGTTTATCTCCTTTTTTGCTAAGTGTCCGAAGTGCGGTTCTAGATTGGTTTTGAGATATTAGATACTTTAGTATAATTATTTTTAAATAGGCTGGGCCCTAGTAATTTATATGGATAATGAACATTCGGATAGACAAGTTGCAGACTATATTCAGTTAGCTCTGACTGCGCAAAGTTATATGCAGGCAAGTGTTGATAACGTAACGGATAAGGGATTTGCTGAAAAGGCGGTGAAATTTCTCTCAGAATATATTGATAATGTTCCCGGGGAAATTAGAGACTTTATTCCAGCTAGTGAGCGGCCTTTATTGACACAACCTAATTTAGAAAGAAAGATTCAGAGATTTCGGATTAAGCTTGCTTCACTAGAATGATTTGGGGTATGTGCTTGAGTATAATTATTCTTAAATAATGGTTAATTCTACAATTTTACATGGATAAGTTGGAATTGTTGGAGGAGGATAAGGGACTGATTAGAGAGGCAAATGCTTTGGCGATAGATGCTAATCTTCCAGGACTAAGATTTTCTCTTGAGATATATATGGGATATGTCCATACTGGCAATATATGTGCCAAAGAAGGCTATACTGAAAGATATCTCAAATATAAAGCTGCAGCTGAAAATGCAGAGTTAGATCTAAGGGGATTTTTGGAGGATGTCAAGGGAAAGAAACGTTCAGGGAAGGGGGATGGATCGTTATGGCGAAGTTGGATGAATTGAGTTTAGATTATACGATTCTAGTATAATTATTCTTAAATAGTATGTAAACCTCAATAATTCAATGGAAATCTTTAGTAAGGAAGTCTCTGACATGATCCGGGCAAGGAAGGGTGAAGCTAGGCGGAAAGATCTTGTCGGAAAGGCTAATTATATCTTGCGTCAGTTGGGAGACAGGGTTCCTGATTCTGAAATGGAGGACTATACTTATGAGCAGGGAGGCCTTAGTCTTAGCGTAAAGATAAATGAGGGGGATGAAGAATTCGAGGATGATGAAAATATTAGAATAGAATTTTGTGAACGTAGAGTTTTTGAGAGTCATGGGAAGGGGGATGTTGAAGCCTATGTTCCCGGAGAAAGATGGGAAAGCGATTTAGAGAAATTATATTTACAAGCTCAGGCAGATACTGGAGAGATCGCGGAAGATACCCGGGGCAGGCTTAGAATAAGTGTAGACGATGATTTGCAGAATAAATGGGGTTTGTGAGGGAATAAAATGGCCGAACTTAATCCTGGCAAGAGATATCCTATCTTGCCTATGAAACATATTGTTGTGGAAGCTCATTGGACAGAGCCTTCTAGGCGAGTGCTTCGTGATAACATCTTGGGAATTTTGGGGGGGTGTGATGATGGGGGGAATTTTCTTTTGGATAGTGATGTTGGAGCGCAACCAGCACATGTCGAGAGTATTGTTTATGGGTATCCCGAATCTAAAGGGAATTTGGTTCGGACTCTGACTTGGGAAGAGTTTTTTGATCGTGGAAGGTCGCTTACATATTTGGGTGATTAATCTTGTAGAACAACCAAACTTAAAAAGCTCTAATTCTTGAATATATTGTAACAGCTTGCTGTTATGCCAGTAGGATAGCTAACTATCGGTAACCTAGTCTAAAAGGCTGAAGAAATGTTAAATGATTTCTGGTTGCTGGAGTGAGATCTCTTTGAGGTCTTATGATAGCCAATTAATTCGTTAATTGACTGAGGAAGGTCCGCGCATCCCCCTTTAATTTAGTTTATTGGGGCTCCTTGGAGAATTATCCCTGAGAAGGGAGTGTCGTGAGGCATGGCTCTGGTATAGAAACGATCCTATTAAATTAGGCTGGAACGAGCACCCTGATTGATGCAACCACAGCTTCGTGGGCTTAGTCGGATGTTAGCACAAATCGTTTGCATTTAGTTGCAAGGTTTGACAGAACGCGGCCTATTTCCTACTGGCTTTTATTTTCTTCTTAGATGGAATTTTCTTTGCTGTTTTCTTAACCAATTTCTTTTTTGTGGTTGATTTTTTTGTTGGTTTCTTGACCGGAGTTTTTTTCTTAGTTGGTGTCTTCTTAGTTGGTGTCTTCTTAGTTGGTGTCTTCTTAGTTGGTGTCTTCTTAGTTGGTGTCTTCTTAGTTGGTTTCTTTTTTACGATTATTTTTTCTTTTGGGGATTTTTCTTCGATAGGTTCTTTTGGAACAGGTTCTTCTTTCACGGGTTCCTCTTTCGTTGGTTCTTTTTCTAGAGTCTTTTTTGATCTCTTAAAATTCTTGAAGTCTTTTTTATCGTCAATAAGAGACATCTGTTCGTCTAGTAAAGGGAGCTGACGGTTTATATCTCGGACCATTTCTTCAAATTTATTTAGTCTTGTTTGGTATTGAAGTTGTGAAACGGTGTTATCCTTGAAATATCCTCTTTGAAGTTCTTTTATTAAATCTTCAATTGTGGCCTTTCTTAATTTAAGATGTTTCTTTTTTCTCTTTACCAAGTATATTTTTAGACTAGTTTTAAATATCATGAATAGGATTATTGCTGCGCCTAGACCGATTAGGAGTTTTATCCAATTCTCTTTAAAGAAATTTTTTAAGGTTCTTGTGGTTGCATCTCTAAAGGCGTTAATTGTTGTCTGGCTAGTCTCGACATCAGAGATGGTATCATAACCAAGATCTACTAAATTTATCGTTTCTTCAAATCGTTCTTCTTCAAATGAAGAGATAATTTCGGTATATTCCTCATCCATTTCAGATAAGTCAGTTTTTTCTGCAGATTCATTATAGAATTCTAGGAAGATTTTTAGTTCGTCTGAAGCCTTAATGGCCATTTCCTTTATAGATAGTATTTCATCCACATATTCAATAACTAATTTGTAATCTGCATTCCGATAGATTCTTTCATAATTAAGTTGTGCTTCGTAGATTTGTTTGGCACTCTGATGGGTCTCATTAACCCGTTTAATGGGGATATCCAATACTATCAGCTCTTCAATTGCACTCCCCGCCTGTGCAAGCTTTTCTTTTGCTTGCATGGATTGGTTACTTAAGGCATAGGAAAAATTTGTTAGAGAAATGACTAGCGTCACCAAGACCAATGCTAAAAATAAGTTTTTACTTGTTTTCATTTTATTCTCTCCTTTTTAGGAACTTTCCTTCCCCCACTAAGAATTTTTTTTGCTCCCCGTTTGAATGCTCTCTTTGCCTCCAATAATGCAAGTTTCTCGTCTATATCGGTTAATCTTTTGTTGTAACTCTCTACCCTTAATTCATAGGATCTGGTTTCTACAGTTCTCTCTCCAAGATAATCTTTTTGGAGTTCCTTTACTAGTTCGATAACTCTTTCTTTCTCTTCGTTTAATCTTTTTTCTTCTCTCGTGAACTTAAGAGCGTGGATCCTCTTTGTTTCTTGCTCGATTAATTCCTCAATTATGTGGGACTGCCTTTTTTGGTATTGCTCTAGTGCAGTTTGGTATTCTTCCATGGACATCTTGTTTTCCTTAAATGTTTCAATTTGAATTGCCCCGATTAATTCCTCAATTAATTTTTCTTCTCGTTTTAATCTTTTTATTTTCTTTTTTATCATCTGCAATCTTCCTAACTTGAAACTACCAAATGAAAAGAGAACAAGGAAAATTGCTGAAAGAGAAATTTCCATAGGATATTCTTCTAAATAATATGAAAGTTCTCCAAACTCCCCCTTTACCTCAAGAGAATAAGTTAACTGTGCATTCTTCGCCTTTTCATAGGCCTCTTCAAATTCTTTTCTCCCCAGAGATATTTGTGCTAGCTTCAATAGTTTTCTTGAATTGAAAGTATTAACTCCTTTTTTCTGGGCCTCATCCAACAACCCAGTAAGCTCATCAATTATTTTTTTGGACTTTAGTGCCGCAGTTGCTTGAGATTTGATAATCTTGTGATTATCCCTTACTAACTCGTAATCGAAATTCGCTATTTCTTCTTTTGACTCGTTATAAAGTTCGATAAGATAATCATAAGAAAGGTTTGCTTCCTCCAGTTGTTTTATGAACTCTTCCGATTCCTCTAGAAGTTTCGCCGCCTCTTCCCCAGTTAACTCGTGAATTTCTAAGGTGATTGTTTTTGTCTCGGTCAAATCCCTAATGCCTCTTCTTCCTTTCATAGTTATCTTTAATTCTTGTTTCCCTAGTTCAATGTATGTTGGAGAATTTATTTTTAGAGTGATATTCACCTTTTGTCCAGGAGCTATTTCAGATATTATGGTAGGATAGATCTCAATATATTTTGAAATCTTTCCAGAAACTGTGAAGATTGCATTGGATATGGACCTATTATCATCTGTGTTTTCAAACTCTATCTCGACCTCATTTTGTTCTCCCCTGACTAATTGAAAACCTATCCGGCTTACTATGCTTTCAAATTTTCTATCTCCTCCGCTTCCTCCCCCTCCGCCACCACCCGAAGTCCCCCCCTCTGAAGGCGCAACGTAATCTGCATCCAAAGTCCCGCAGGCAGTTACATAAATTCCGTCGGATTCATTATAGCAAAGAAAAGTTATGTTAAACGAATCGGTGAGGTTCTGATTTCCTGAAGCGTCTTCGATTAAATTACCCGAAATATTATATCCTTCTGAAAAGAGAGTAATTGTTTGTATTCCTGGAGAGAAAGAGGCTAAATCTGAAAAACTGATATTTACATTATTATAGTGAAGGTCAGAATCAGTAAGATTCGGTAGATTTATGCTCTCATTTCCAGAGTTATTTGTTAACCCGGAAGGTAATGTCCAGTTAAATGAAACGTTATATGCAGTATTACTCTCATTGAAGCTGTCTGCCCCCATTAAATTCCTAAGATAACCATTTAAGGTCAGATTTCCGGGAGTTAGATATGCAGAGGCAGGATTAGAAGTAATTACCTGGTAAAGGTAGGGTCCTGCCTGATTTGAAATGAGTGTGGCTGTTGTGTTTCTTGAAGGAGTGTTTGTAATACCTAGTAGTTCTGTGGTTGTAATTATAACATCTTCTTGTAAAACATCTGTTCCGAAAGTTGCGTTTATGACTATTGTTTGATTTACCTTTTCTGCGATAGTGTATGTTGAAGAAGGTTTGTAATAGCTGGTATCGAAATAAACTCTTCCTTCTGCTAAATTGTAAGTTAATCTAAAATCTAAACTGCAACCTCCGCTATATTCTGAATCCCCAGTGTTATTTATTGAGATATTTCCTATAAACTTATTTTCATCCCATCCAGCAACAGCGTCCAGACTAGAAGTAGCATTCCATGTGCAGTCCCAGTATACTACGATGGTTGTATTGCTACTTGTACTCGAAGCAGATTCTGTATCATTTGCCCAAATCTTATAAGTGTAGTTAGATTCCACACTATATGCGGGAGTAAAATTCGCTGTTAAGATAGTGTAAGCTCCTTTTGTGGTCGTATTTTCCATGGTAACATTGTTCCATGTTCCATCACTAACATTCATCCATTGTAAAATAGCCGTATCAAGGTTACTGTTTACATCAGAAATATTTGCCTCGATGACGATTGTGATATTTGGGTCCAGATTGTCTAGGGAACTTGGAGTGTTTGTGATGGTAACCTCGCTTGGAGGAGTGTTTGCATTTATTGTGTCTGACAAGGTTTGGGTGACGTGACCGTAGCTTTCACAGGTTACATTCCAATCATAAGAACCTTGGGCAGTAAAATTCCTTTCATAATAATACAGGCCTGCAGAAATGTTATAACTCATTTTGGCCGTTATTGAATCATTGAATCTTATTATGCATCTTGGATAAATTTCTCCGGCACCGACATAAGCCTCATCTACCGCATAGCCAAAATAAGAAACACCATTAGAAACATTCGCAAATTCAAATCCCGCGCCCTTTCCATAAAATCCGAAATTCATTCTTGTAAACTCGTCATCAATAGCAGAACTATCTATGTCACTTGGGCTAGTTAAATCATACATATACTTAACCGCTCCAGAAAGATTCAAAATATGCAACCCGCCACTATAACCTCCAAAGATAATTTCCTCCTCACCGTCATCATCTAAATCAATTACATCCATCATACCATAAAGATCATCTTGAACCGGATAATACCAAACCACATCCCCACTACTATTAATTAGACGTATATCGTATCTTTCAAAAAATACATATTCAACTGTTGAAGAGTTCCCATCGTAATCAATCTCACTTATTTCATAAACCAATGATTCAGAAGCTGTATCTGTTCTATTTCTTGTACAATCTTCATTATAGACGTAGGTTTCCCCGTATTCTCCAACTATGATTTCGTCCCTGTCTCCATCCCCATCGAAATCGATAAAATCTAGTGTAGACAAATAACTTACTAAATCTATGGATTGGCATTTTTTGGTTCCGTTACCATAATAAATAACAAAATCATCTATTCCAGAATAATCAACAACACCAACTAAAGATTCTCCGCTAGAAAGTTTTGATACTTGTATTTCAACGGGATATACTGTTAAATCACTTGCTGTCCAATTTTCAACAAAAGTGCTGCCATCCCAAGTGAATGCAACAAGCCCATAATTAGTCGCAGTTCCTGCATTAATGTCTCTAACACCTAAAATTACTTCATCAATACTATCATTATTTATATCTCCAACACCTAATGTATAAGCAGTATAATAATCACTTGATTGAAAAATTTCGGTTCCATCTGTTCCATTTAAAATAGCCAAAACACCATAACTCCCAGAACATGCAACTTCTTCAAATCCATCATTGTTAAAATCTCCAGTCTTTAAATTATAACAATAATCATACTGCGTATCTGTTCTTGTCCAAATCAAACTTCCTGAAAAAGTATAGGCGCTCACTCCATCTAATTGAGAATAAGCAAACCCATCTTTAATACCATCTCCATCAGAGTCAAGAGCAGCCACATCATAAAAACCGTAACCATTTCCAAAATCCGTAAACCAATCTGTAGTTATTGTTAAATCTCTGGGACTTGTGCTTGTTGAGGCGTCTGTGTAGTTTGCAAAAAAGTAAGTTGATTCGTTTGCGGTTACAATGTCTTCAGATAACCATCCAGCGTTGTTTTCGTCGTCGTCTTCTTGGTCAAAAACATCTAAAGTGGAGTTTTTTAATATGACTGTTATGTTGGTATCTTGACTTGTTTGTGTTTCGTAGCCTGATTTTTCACAGGTAACATTCCAAATAACACTACTATTACTAAAGACTGTCCTGTCAAACCCGGTATCCTTAAAGCTATAATAATATTCCCATAAACTAGAACTATAATTATAATACATATAATCTTCAGTTCCATTAATGTTTATCTTACACATTACTTGTTGCCCAACATAAAAATAACCGCTGATTCTGTCTGAAAGAATTTCGTTTATTCCATCCCCATTGGTATCATTCATTATATCAATTCCAGGAGACTTCCCATAAATTAATCCAATATAACCAATATTATTTAAGTTTTCCTCGTCGCCATGATAATGTTTTCCAATAATATCTCCTGAAAGATTTAAAATATAATATCTACGACTATATCCTCCTACGATAATTTCGTCAGAAGAATCGTTATTTACATTACCAACTTTAATATTGGTGAGATAAGAAGCATAATAAGTAGATTCAAATCCCTTAAACGGCGCGACAAATGTCCAAGCCAAAGTTAAATCGGAATTATAAGCACGAACAGTATGGTAATTACTTGAAATCAAAATATCATCATAAATTCCATCTTCATCTAAATCAATCTTTTCTATCTCATATTCATTGCCCGTTGGAGCAGTTGCAGTTGATTCTGTTCCAGTATCAGTATAAATTCTTAACTCACTGTATTCTCCCATTGCTACTTCGTCCTCCTCGCCGTCAGAATCTTGGTCAAAAAAAGTTATACTATAGGCAGTACCCCTATCTGCAGTAATCCATTTCTGAGTCCCATTACCATAATAAACAATTGCCTTTCCCCCGGCATTATCTGTGAATGCTACTAGATTTTCTCCAGTCACTTCAGAGATATCTATATCAATTGGTGCGGCGGTTGCGTCGTTAGATGTCCAATTTTCATTCCATGTGGTACCATTATATACCAATGCAACAATACCATAATTATTTCCTGTTGCACCATTAATGTCTCTGACCCCTATTGCAAAATCATTTTTTAAACCGTCGTCATCTAAATCACCATCTGCCATTGTATAACCTGTATAATAATCGGTTGATTCATAAATAATACTTCCATTAGTTCCGTTTAAAATAAAGAGACTTCCTCCACTTGAAATGAATGCAATTTCTTCTTGCCCATCTCCATTATAATCTCCGGATTCCATACCATATGCGTAATCGAAAGCACTATTATAAGAATCCCAAATTTCTGTTCCGTTGGCATAATGTGCCCGAATATTATCAGATTCTGAATAGACTAATGCTGTTTTATTTCCAACTCCGTCCGGATCGAAAGCTCGGACATAATAACCTGTGCTTAAATCTGTTGGATTCCGATACATAACTTGCCCCAAATTATAATCGTCATCGCTGGAATAGTTTGTATAGAAAATCATATCTGTCCTGACATAAGTTTGATTATCTGAACCGTCATCATAAGAGTTAATAGATGTTGAGAATACTGCCGAAACTGTTGAGGCGCTAAGGAGGAGCAACGTGAAAAATATTAGAAGATGTTTATTTTTCATGTTTATCTTTTGAATTTAGTTTCTTTAAATTTTCGATAATTAGGGATTTCACGAACTCTGTTTTCTTGATTCCCAGGTCATCAACTATCTTTTGGATCACCTTTTCCATCTTATCTGAAACAGATATTTTTATTTCCACCATATTTATCACTTATTACTCACTAATTGGTGAGTTATTTAGTATTTAAAGTTTTGTCTTTTATCTTTCTGCGGGGATAAGATTTAAATAATCTGCATTCTAAATATCCTTATGAAGAAGGTTGAGAAGAAAAGAGGATTTTTTGGCAGGCTATTCGGGGGGAAAGAAGACAATGCTGAAAAGAGTAAGATTAAGAAAAATATAGACCTAGCAAGTCACCCGCTTGAAGCTCCGGAGCACCAAAGGAAAAAGATTGAAAAGGTTCAAAAAAAGTTAGCTAAGGAATTAAACGGCAAGGCAAAGAAAATCCCTAAGAAGACCGTTCTCGAAGTTCAAAAAAGATTGAAGAAGGAAATTGATTTGAAAGAAAAGTTTAAGGAGAGCGAGATGAAGAAGGGTAAGAAGATCGAGGCTAAGAGGGGTAAGGTTTCTACTAAGGAAAAGAAAGAGAAAGTTAAGGGTGAGAAGAAAGGTAAGGCCATAAAACACGATCCGGATAAATATGTCCATACGGGGGTCGCGGGTTTTGATGAGTTATTTAACGAAAATATGGGGATTCCCTTTGGTTCCTCAATTCTTGTTGAGGGTGGTCCGGGGAGTGGAAAGACCTTATTTTGTTTGACTACTCTGGCGAGTATGTGTTCTCGAGGTAAAAAATGCCTATATATGAGTTTTGAAGAATCAGAGGAGAACCTTCTTAATCATATGGAAGGGTTTGGGTGGCCTGCTCGGGAATGGGTCAAGAAGGGAGTATTAAGAGTAAAGAGATTTGATGCGATTGATGTTTCGAGGAGTATTGAGGCCCTATTAAGTGCGGCTAAGAAAGAGTTGTTAATTGAAGTTGATCCAGTATTTTTTCCAAAGGACTATGATCCAGATTTTGTTGCAGTAGATTCCTTGACAAGTATTTCTTCTGCCTTTTCCGGACAGGAATCTCGTTTTAGAATTTATATGGAGCAGTTATTTAGATATCTTGAAAAGAACAAGATCACAAACTTTTTGATTAGGGAAGTTTCTAGTCCTTCACATATTGGAACGACGTTTAAGGAACAGGGAGAGGCGGTCTCCTTCTTATCTGATGGGATTATCGTGATCTATAATGTGATTTATGATTCTGGGGAAAGGGCTAGTGCAATTGAGATCCTTAAAATGAGGGGAATCAGTTTCAAGAGGAGAATTGTAGATTTGAGAATAGATTCTAAGGGTGGAGTTCATATTGACCCCA
This sequence comes from archaeon, assembly GCA_018694115.1. Classification (GTDB taxonomy): domain Archaea; phylum Nanobdellota; class Nanobdellia; order Pacearchaeales; family GW2011-AR1; genus JAGVXH01. The sequence continues at coordinate 17,255 of JABHNB010000004.1, read as the reverse complement.
ATAAGATTCTCGCTAAGAAGAAAGGAAAGGGTTTTGAGTTGACCTGATTTTATTCTATCAACAAACTTAAAAAGCTATTTAGCCCCAGATTTTACATGGGACGGTAGCTCAGTGGGAGAGCACACGGCTGAAGACCGTGGTGTCGAGGGTTCGATTCCCTCTCGTCCCATAACAGATCTAACGATGGAAGATATAACATTTGAATTGAAGAGAAAGTTGTTCCATCTGACTACTATATTTTTGATCCCGCTTTATTACTTCGTATCGTTATACTCTGGAAAGTTTGTCGCACTTCTTGTTTTTGGGGCGATTTTAGTCTTATTTTTATTCATTGAAGTTATCAGAGCATTTACTAAAAGGAAACTTCCAATTTTTGGAGCGTTATATAGAAATAATGAAAAAATAGGAACTAATGTTTACATTGTTTTTGGGGCAATCATTGCTTTTGCTTTTTTTGATTTTCGTATTGCAAGTACGGCAATCCTGATGGCAACTCTGGGGGATATGGCTGCAGCATTGGTGGGAATCAGTTGTGGAAAGCACTGGTTAAAATTCATAAAGAACTGTGCATGGGAAGGAATTATTGCAGAGTTTTTTGTTGATTTTGTGATCGCGATGATAATATTGAAAAATCTCCCAATCGCAATAATAATGTCCCTTGTTGCAACTTTTGTAGAAACTACATTTACAAAGATTGATGATAATCTGGGAGTCCCAGTTCTCTCTGGGTTAACTGCCCAGCTTTTATCTAAGATTTTTTGATTCCCATAACTTTTATAAACAATCAAATGTATATATTGATAAGATGGTGAATAAGAGTGGTGCGATTGAGTTATCTATTGGTACTATTGTAATTATAGTCTTGGCTATGTCTATGTTGATTTTAGGGCTTGTACTTGTAAAAAATATCTTTACCGGATCTTCGGAGAATGTTCTTCAAATGAATGATAAGGTTAAGGATCAGATTAATAAGTTATTTGTCGAGGATAAAAAGACTGTTGTTTACCTTCCAAATCAGATTGCAAAGATTGATCAAAATGATGAATGGGGAGTTGCTTTTGGTATTAAGAATCTGGCAAGGGGCTCGGCAGAAGCAGGACGATTTAGTTATGAAGTTGTGGTTTCAGATCCGGATGTTCGAAAAAAATGTGGTATTGGTGAGAGGGATGTAGAGAATTGGATAACTACAGGTCGATCAGATTCAATGGATATTAGTCCGGGAGATACATTCTTTGGAATCGCGAGGTTCTTTGTTCCAGAGACTTCACCGCTTTGTACTGTAAGATTCCATTTGGAAGTTAAGATGGATAATCAAAGATATGCGACAGACTTCTTTGATGTTGAAGTAATGGCTTAGTTTTGAGATAGATTTATTAATTGGTTTTGATTTTGTGGGGTTATGAAGATTCTAGCGATTGGTGATCCGCATGGGAAGTTGCCGAGGGGGTTGAATGGAATTATTAAGCGTGAGAAGATTGATGTGATTGTTTGTGTTGGAGATATTCCCCTAACGCCTAAGAATCCTTCTGAAGAAAAGTCCTGGGTTGGATTTCGGAGAAAGGCGGATAAATCTTATGGAGATGTTGTGAAGAAATTATGTTCTTTTGGATTGCCTGTATTGATTTTACGGGGAAATATGTATTTACATGATACCGGAGATAGATTAACTAAGAGAATTTTTAAGAGATATAAAAATCTCCACCATAAGCGGACTGGACGATTTAGTTTAGATGGCATGGACTTTGTCTTCCTTGATATGATCTGGGAGAAGAGTACTACTCGACTTGGGGGGAGGAAGATGAAGAAAAGTCGGCAGATAACTGCTGAAAGTAGGAAGAGAAGGCTGAATGAGATTTTGAAGAATAATAAGGATGCAATTATCATTTCTCATTCTCCACCATTTGGAGTTTTAGATAAGATTACTTCGGGAGAGCATGTTGGATCAGAGATTTTGTTGAAGGCGATTGAGAAACATGATCCTCGGCTTGTTTTGTGTGGGCACATTCATGAAGCGAAGGGAGAGAAGAAAGTTGGAAAGACCCAAATTATTAATCTTGGATGTAGTGGGAGTTATAAAATCCTCGAGGTGTAAGATTTATTAACCCATTATTTCTCATTAAATTATGTTAAAGTTATACAATACATTGACGCGAAAGAAACAGCCCTTCAAGTCGATAAAGGCCGGAAAGGTAGGAATGTATACCTGTGGTCCTACCGTTTACTGGTATCAGCATATTGGGAACTTGCGAAGTTATATCTTTTCGGATGTTTTGAAGAGAGTTTTGAAATATGGGGGCTATAAGGTGGATCATGTGATTAATGTGACTGATGTTGGGCATTTGACTTCGGATGCGGATTCTGGAGAGGATAAACTTGAGAAAGCGGCTGCTAGTGAAGGAAGGAGTGCGAAGGACATCGCAGATTATTATTTCAAGGTTTTTAGGGAAGATTTTGAGAAATTGAATATTATTGAGCCGAGCATTTGGTCCAAGGCAACCGAACATATCAGGGAACAGATTACACTGATTACAAAGCTAGAAGAGAAAGGGTATACCTATGAGACGAGTGATGGGATTTATTTTGATACCTCTAAGTATAAGGATTATGGAAAATTATCTCGAAAGGATATTGCGGGGCTTGAGGCAGGAAAGAGAAGTGAGATGCGGGAGAAGAAGAATGCTACCGATTTTGCACTTTGGAAATTTTCAGAAGAGCCTGGAAAGAGGCAACAAGAATGGGATTCTCCATGGGGTGTTGGTTTTCCTGGATGGCATATTGAGTGTTCGGCAATGTCAATGAATTATCTTGGAGAGACTTTTGATATTCATACCGGTGGGGAAGATCACATTGGAGTTCATCATGAAAATGAGATCGCACAAAGTGAATGTGCAACGGGAAAGACATTTGTTAATTATTGGATGCATGGTGCATTTTTAATTTTGAAGGGCGGAAAGATGTCTAAGTCTAGTGGAGACATTCTTACTATTGCTCAGTTGGAGGAGAAAGGGTTTGATCCAATGGCATATCGGTATTTTATTTATTCTGCACATTACAGAAAACCTTTGACATGGTCGCTTGAAGGTTTAAAGTCTGCACAGAATGCTTACAAGAAAGCGAAGAATGTTGTTGCTAGTTTAGAAGATGATGGAAAAGAGAATAAGAAATATTTGAAGGACTTTGAGAAGGCGATTAATGATGATTTGGATATGCCTGGAGCAATTGCGGTTCTTTGGGGACTTCTTAGGGATGACAAGGCTGAAGGAAAGGTAGGGGCAATCAAGAAGATGGAGGAAGTTTTGGGCCTTAGATTATTTGAAAAAGCGGTGTTTAGAGTTCCTGCGGAAATTCGCGAGATCGCTGAAGAGAGAACAAAGGCTCGAGCAGATAAAGATTGGAAGAAAAGTGATAAGCTTCGGGACAAATTGGAAAAAGAAGGTTGGAAGATTAAGGATTCTGGTGATGATTTTGAGTTGGAGAAGTTATAGGAAAAAATGGAATTAGAAAAGAAAATCTGGCCGGAATATTTTAGTAAAGTTTTTGATGGGACTAAGAAGTTTGAGGCTCGCTTGGCTGACTTTGAAGTTAATCCCGGAGATGTTCTTGTTTTGAGAGAGTGGGATCCGGCTACAGGAGATTATACTGGTCGAGAGATTCGGAAGGCAGTGGGTTATGTTTTGAAGACTAAAGACCTGACATTCTGGACAGATGCAGAGGTTGCAAAGCATGGTTATCAGATTATTGGATTTGGGGATGGATTGGTTGAAGAAGTTGATGGATCGAGAAAATAATTATAATCCTAGGCAATCTCGATGGTCAAGCATTCCTTTGTATCTCCATGCAAGTTGAGAAGTTTCTATGTTAACTTGTTCTTTTAAGTCCCCTGCGTCTCTTGCCTCTGAGATTATCTCGCATAAATCCTCTTCAGCTAGACGACCTACATAAGCGGAAGTGATTGTTATTTCTATATCTGCCTCGATATTTTTCTCTACTATTTCCCCATCCCTTAACATATATGCCTTGTCCCAGATTTTACAGTCATCCTGGACATGGAATAATTTTAGAACTATCTTTGAACTTTCGGGAGTATCTTTAACCATTTGATTAGTCGCTAGAGTTTCTTTAAGATTATCAAAATCCGGTAGTTCGTAGTTATCGATTATCTCCTGGCAGGTGTCTGCTTCGGTTAAACTCTCAGGTTTAGGCAATGGAATCTCTACGATTTCGCTTGGAGCATAAAGAAAAGAGAAATATATGATTCCTCCCGCGATGATTAGGAGAACTACTAGAATCGTAATAATAATTAATGCTATGCCGCCTCTTTTTTCCATTATTGATTTAGGTTGCCAGAGGTTATAAGTGTTACTGATTTGGTAAGGTATAAAAAGTAGATTTGATTGTTATGGGGAAGATGGTGAAAAGAGAGGCTGTGCTGTTTGATCTAGATAATACATTATATGATTATGAGGCTCCGCACAAAAAGGCACTGGCCGCAGCATTTTCAGAATTGAAAAAGACTATTAAAATTTCTAAAGTTAAATTCAATTATTTATTTAAAATTTCTAAGGCCGAGATTAAAAGAGAACTTTCGGGGACTGCCTCTGCACACAATAGGGTTTTATATTTTCAGAGGTTAATTGAAAAAACTCACAACACTGTAAACCCCACAATTATCTTGAAGCTTTATGATGCTTATTGGAATTCTTTCTTGAAAAATGTAAAGCCATTTAGAGAAACTTTGAGGACCTTGAAGGAGATAAAAAAGAAAGGGTTAGGAATTGCAATTGTTTCGGATATGACTACACACATACAATTGAAGAAATTGAAAAAATTGGGCATTTCTAAATATGTTGATTTTTTGATAACGTCTGAAGAGAGTGGAAGTGAAAAACCTAACTCCATCATGTTTTTATTAGCATTAAACAAATTGAAAACTTCCCCCGATGGTGCAATAATGGTGGGAGATAACACTGTCGCAGACATAGAAGGTGCGAACTCTGTTGGTTTATTTAGCGTTTTGATTAAGAAAGGTCCCCTTGCTAAAAAACATAAAGAAGATTATCAAAAACCTAATGCCACTATTAAAAAAATCTCGGAAGTTTTAAGTATCCTTGATGAGTTAGAATAGTAAGATGGTGAGGGAAAAAGAATTTGCATTTATAGATCAATCTTACAAGCCTAGTCGGAATGATTTGATTTGTCTGTTCAAGGTTACTCCCAATGGCATGTCGCTGAAGGAGGCAATTAATAATGTTGCACTTGAAAGTTCTATTGGAACTTGGACTCCAGTTTCATCAAATAAGAAGTATGTGAATAAGCTTGGCGCTAAGGCATTTGCGATTTCGGAAAAGAGGGGATATGGCTGGGTGAAGATTGCTTATCCCCAAGATTTATTTGAATTTGGATCTGTGCCGAATATATTATCTTCGATTGCAGGAAATGTTTTTGGGATGAAAGCTATTAAGGGTCTTCGGTTGGAAGATATTAAGTTTCCGCAGAAGTTGTTGAAGAGTTTTCCAGGGCCGCGATATGGAATTGAAGGTTATCGGAAGATGATGAAGATTAAAGACCGGCCTTTTGTTGGGACAATTGTTAAACCTAAACTTGGGTTGAAGACTAAAGATCATGCCCGAGTTGCATATGATTCTTGGGTAGGTGGTTGTGATCTTGTTAAGGATGATGAGAATCTGTCCTCGCAGAAGTTTAACTTATTTGATAAGAGGGCTGCCAAGACCTTGGAGATGTGTGACAAGGCCCAGGAAGAGACAGGGGACAAGAAAGGTTATTTGATTAATGTTACTGCAGAGGCCCTGGAAATGCTGCGGAGGGCAGACCTAGCGAAGGAGCTGGGGGGAAAGTTTGTTATGCATGACATTATCACGGCTGGTTTTTCTAGTTTGCAAACTCTTCGAGAGAACACTACACTGGGGATTCATGCACATAGAGCAATGCATGGGGCATTTACTGAAAATCCAAATCACGGGCTATCGATGATGTGTGTTGCAGATTTTTCTCGAGTTGCCGGAGTTGACTCGTTACATATTGGTACGGGAATTGGGAAGATGAAGGGGGGCAAGGAAGAAGTTAAGGAAATTGATGAAGAAATGGAGCAGAGAATTGTTTCTAAGACTAAAACACGGCTTGATCAGAATTGGAGCTCCATTAAACCAGTTTTCTCGGTTTGTTCTGGAGGGATTTATCCCGGGCACGTTCCGTATTTGATGAAGAACTTTGGTAAGGATATTATCATCCAGGCAGGTGGAGGAATCCATGGTCATCCTAAGGGAACTAAGACTGGAGCAACGGCATTAAGGCAGGCAGTAGATGCTACGATGAAAGGAGAAACATTACATGAATATGGAAAGACTCATGAGGAACTTATGGAAGCGATGGACTCTTGGGGAACGGTTAGATTCTGATATCTTATTTTCGCAAGGGCTTAAAAACCTGATTTGTTAATGTTCTTTTATGGCAGAATTTATGTATTATTCGAAGAATGCGGTTACGGCAGGGAATATGATTAAAGATAATTTGATGAAAGCTGGACGGATGGACATTGTTTGTAATGTGATTATTTCTGTTTTCTTCGTTTCTAATGCTATGCGGGATGACGTTAAGCTGCATTTGATTTTTGATGGCCCACCACACGCGCCTCGACATTTAGTTTTGGAGAGTAACTCTGAGATGCCTATTTCTAAGAAGAATGTTGCAGGATTGATTAAACGAATGCTGTATAAGTCTCCCGATAGCGAGGGATTATTGGAAATCTTTCCAGGAGCTTCAATTGAGCGAAAGAGTTTTGAGCATGTGGTTAAGGAATTGGATGCTGAAGGGAAGGATGTTCAACTTCTTGATGGGCGAGGGACAGATATTCGTGAAAGGAAATTGAATGGCAAAGAAGTTTTTATTATTGGAGACCATGAAGGTTTTCCCTCGGATAAGAAGAAGTTTTTGAAGAAGATTGAAAAAATCTCTGTTGGGCCGAAGGTTCTATTTGCAAGTCAAGTTGTAACGCTGATCCATAATGAAATTGATAGATCTTGATTAGAAAATGATAAACTTTTATAGTCTATTTTAGAATTAAGATTATGTATAAGGGGTTTGGTGCAGAAGTGGCGATAACTATTTTCGACCAATCCCGTGCCAATGATTCTAATCGAATGTTGGGAAATATCCGAAGGAGTTATCCATCTTATGGACTTCCTGCGATAAGATATATTGGGAAAGATGCTCCGGAGTGGATAGAAGATATTGGTGTTTTTATTAATGGAGTATTTTATTCTGGAGATCAAGTGAGAGATATTTCTGATAAACTTAATGAGTTGGAGAAAGCGGCGGCTATTGAATCCGGAGAGGTAGTGGAAGATAAATCCCTAAACCGGAGGATTGTTGATTACCTATGGAAGATCCTGACTTTTCAGTAAATTATGCTTATACTCCGATGTATGGTTTTCTTAATAATTTGAAGCTATATGCGGATTGCCATCATGAGGAATTTATAGAATATCTGCATGGCGAGCGGGGATGGGATTTAGAAGAAGATGGAAGTTGGAATAAGATCCTGGACTCATACTTCTTTGAAGATGTTGCGGATTATACCCATTTATGGAGGAAATCTCCGAAGTTTTTAAAAGATATTTTAGATTTCGGCATTAGACACTGGGGAGTTTTTTTGGGCATAATGAAAGAAAGGGAAGGCCTAGTAGGTTCGGAAGTTATGGGAAAAATGAAAAAAATATATGATGATATTCGGGTTGATCCATGGTGGGTGAGGAGAAAAACTCCGGAGGGGAAGCGCGAGCTTTATGGTGATAGGGTCTCCTGGGCAGGAAGTTATAAAAACTAACTGGAGTTTTATAGGGTATGAAAAAGGCAGCGCGAATCATCATCCAGGGAACGGTTCAGGGAATTTTCTATAGGCAGTTTGTGAAGGAAAGTGCAGATAAGCTTGGAGTTACCGGATTTGTGAGGAATCTTGAGAATGGGGATGTTGAAATTATTGCAGAGGGTGTTGGGGACGGCATTGATGAGCTTAGCAAGATTTGTAATAAAGGTCCGGAACATGCCATGATCAAGAATGTGATTGTTGAGGAAAGACGGTGGTCTGGAGAATTTAAGGATTTCAAGGTTTTAAGAATTTAATTAGTTTTATAAAGTATTTCTGTGTGGGATTTGTATGGCAGAGCTTCGAGGCCGAGAGAAACAGATAGTTGATGAAAGAATCAAAAAGATAGCTGCGCTTAAGGAAAGTGGGGTTAATCCTTATGCACATAAGTTTGAAGGAGAGAGGATTCATTCTGCAGAGATTAAGGAGAAAAATTCTAAGCTTAAGGAAGAGGAATTTGCTAAGGGTGGCGCAGTTCGGATTGCTGGGCGAATGATGACTAAGCGAAAAATGGGGAAGATTGCTTTTGCAAAGGTACAGGATCTTAAGGGAAATATCCAGATAGTCTTTCAGAAGGACGAAACTCCTGAAGAAACTTTTGAATTTTTTAAGAAAGCGGATGCTGGAGATATAATTGGGGTTGAAGGACGAGTGTTTAGAACACAGCGAGGTGAAATTTCAGTTATGGCAGACAAGCTCGAGATTCTAACCAAGGCGATTTTGCCACTCCCGGAAAAATTCCACGGGTTAAAGAATGATGAAGAAAAACTTCGAAAAAGATATTTGGATATAATTATGAATCCGGAAGTTAAGGAAATTTTCATTAAGAAACAGAAGTTTTGGAGCACAATTAGAAACTTTTTGATTGAACGTGAGTTTTTAGAAGTTGAGACCCCAATTCTTGAGAATTCTTCAGGGGGGGCTGCGGCTACACCATTCAACACACACCATAATGCTCTTGACTTAGATGTTTATTTAAGAATCTCTATGGGAGAGTTATGGCAAAAGAAATTGTTGGTGGCAGGCTATGAAAAGACATTTGAAATCGGACGACAGTTCAGAAATGAAGGGATGGATGCGGAGCATCTACAAGACTATTCTCAGATGGAGTTTTATTGGGCATATGCAGATTTTGAAGACGGAATGAGATTGGTAGAAGAGTTGTATAAAGAAATTGCAATGGCAACCTTAGGGAGCCTAAAGTTTGAGGCAGGAGGCCATAAGATTGATTTAGGTAAAAAGTGGAAGAAGTATGATTTTGAGAGTTTAATCAAAGAGAAAACCGGAGTAGATATTTATGGGACAGACAAGGAAGAGATTATGGCGAAATTGAATGAATTAAAGATGGAATATGATGATTCTGTTGGCAAATGGAGATTAGTTGATTTGCTCTGGAAATATTGTAGGAAAGATATTTCAGGACCAGGATTCTTAATTGGACAGCCAGTTGAATTAACACCCTTGGCTAAAAGAAATGTGAAGGACCCCAGAAAGGTTGAGCAATTTCAGGTTATTTTGGGCGGAAGCGAGAATGGAAATGGTTATAGTGAATTGAATGATCCTCTTGATCAGGAAGAAAGATTCAAAAGTCAGAAAGCTCTCGGTGAAGAAGGAGATAGTGAGGCGATGGATCATGATGAGGGATTTGTTGAGGCCTTGAAATACGGAATGCCTCCTGCGTGTGGGTTCGGATTCAGTGAAAGATTGTTTTCGTTTATGATGAACCGACCAATTAGAGAGTGTGTTGCTTTTCCACTAATGAAGCCAGAAGAAGCTGGCGAGAAGGAGAAGAAGAAAAAATAATGGTAATTGCAGAAACACTACTCTCATTGAATCGAAGTTTTTATACAACTTTCGGATATATTTTGGTATTCGTTTTATTATTTGTTGAATCGCTTCCTTTTATTGGGGCATTCATCCCCGGAGGGATAGTTGTTCTTTTCTTAGGAGGATTTATTGCCCGGTGGGGATTCATGAATCTTTGGGTAATGATGATAGTTGCATTTTGTGCCTCTATCTCTATTGATACATTTGGCTATGTTCTTGGAAGATTTTCTGGAAGTGAATTTTTACATAGACATAGAAAATACCTACTAGTAAGAAAGACCTCTATCGAAAGAATTGGGAGAATAGTTCAGGGCCATACCGGAAAGGCACTGGTCTTTGGTAGGTTGAATCCTGTAACTCGGGCAATTGCACCATTTATTGTAGGAACTCAGGGAATTAAAATATCAAAATTTATGATTTTCAATATTATTGGGGGTGCATTATGGGTAACTATGTTTGCATTTTTGGGATATATTTTTGGAGATCACTTCCTTTTGGCTAAGAATTTAGAACGATGGATTGTAGGTGTGACGATTGCTCTTGCGATTGGATTCTACGGATATTATCTTTATTATTCATATGTCCCCGACAAGAAAGGGAAGGTAGTGGGGAAGATAGGAGATTAAATGGCATTAGTAGTGAAAAGTAGGATTAAGGATTTTGTTGAGCTGAATGTTTCTGAAGAAGTTGGACGAGAGCTTGAAAAGAAAATTGAGGATATTCTAAAGGGTGCTGAAGAGCGAGCAAAGGCTAATGGTCGAAGAACTATTTTTGCGAGAGATCTTTAATTTCGGATTATGTTTACACTTTGAATTCCTTGTTTATCTGCCTTAACTATTTCGAGGGTTACATCCTTTAATTTTATCTTTTCTCCCCTTTTTGGAACTCTTTGGAGCCGGTGTTCAATAAAACCTGCAATTGTCTCAAAATGTTCTCCCCTAAGACCAAGCTGAAGATTCTTATTAATCTCTTCAATGGTGGCCCTTGCATCAACCCTAATTAATTTTTCGCTAACCTTTTTTATATTAACACTCCGCCTTCTGCTTTTATCAAAGATATCTCCGACAATTTCCTCGAGAATATCTTCAACGGTAACAATCCCTGCAACTTTCCCATATTCGTCCACCACAATTACCATCGGAATCTTCTTGCCTTCCAGTTCAGTAAGTAAGTCATCAATCTCCTTTGATTTTGGAACGAAGGTTACTTTTTTTGCGATGGTGCTAATTTTTGTGTCAAGCTTTTTATTTTTCACATACTTCAATACATCATCAACATCAATGATTCCCACGATATTATCCTTATTTCTCGAATAAACTGGATAAAGTGAGAACGGAGTTTTAACAATATAATCTAAAACATCTTTCAACTTTTCTTGGGCCTCGATCATATGAACTCCAGATTTAGGAGTCATAATCTCTGTAACTCGTGTTCCTTCAAATTTTAAAACATTGTGCATCATCTCCGCTGCCTCTCCACTAAGAATTCCTTCCTTTCTTCCCATAGTGACAATTGTTTCAAGTTCTTCCTCTGAAAGTTTTTTCTCTTCCCCCGAACCAACTAATTTTAGTATCGCACTTGAAATAATCCCAAAAAACCATACGAATGGAGAGAAAAGGAATGAAAGTAGTTCTATTGGTCTTGCCACTGTTAGAGATATTTTCTCAGAATTTTGAGCTGCAAACGTCTTTGGCGTAATCTCTCCGAATATTAAAACAATAAAGGTCATGATTCCTGTTGCGATCCCAACTCCTGATGAGCCAAATATGTTCATGAAAACGACGGTTGCTAGTGAGGCTGCTCCGATATTAGCTAGGTTATTTCCGATAAGGAGTGTAATAATTAGCTTTTGAGGGTTCTGCTTCAATCTGAAAAGAGTTTCTGATCCCCGCCTTTTCTGTTTAACTAGGGCACGGACCTTGATCATATTTATAGAAACGAGAGCAGTCTCTATTCCCGAGAATACAGCTGAAAGTATAATCAAGACTACTAGAATTGCAATTTGCGTTCCAACCATTTTATCACCTTACTTGTCTAGTGATTTTAGATATATAAAGTTTTATAATTGATAGATGGCTTAGATAGTTTATGGAACTAAAAACTCCTGAAAAAGAGAAGGTTTTGAAACGTAAGAATTTCTTAGAAGAGATAAGGAAAGCGAATAGTTTGGAGTATGTGACTGAATGGGGAGATCCTGAAAAAATTGGAGTTTCAAAAAAGAAGAGTAAAGTAAAGAAGGGGAAAAAGGCCAAGGGTGCAGGAGGTAGATTTGAGTTGAAAGTCAGGAAAGATCTCGAGGAAAAGGAATGGATCGTCGATAAATGGAGTAATAATGTTGATCTTGACGAAATGAAAATTATTCCTGCCAAGAGAAAGTTTAATCCATTCGCTAAGGTGATGACTATTGGAACCGGTTTTCCAGATTTTATTGCATTTCAGCATATGGAAGAAGGAAAGTATAAGATAATCGGTGTGGAGGTTAAGATGAATGGTACGCTTTCTAAGATTGAGAAGGAGAAATGTGTATGGTATTTGAATAAGGGAATATTTAGCGAGATTTGGGTTGCTAAGAAGGTGAAGGAAGGAAGGCGAGTTGTGATAGATTATATTGATTTTGTGGAGAAGTATAAGAAGTTATTTGATTAATGGAATACTAGAACTTATATAGTTTGTAGAATTTTCTGGAATATGGAATACGAGCCAGAGCATGCTCCCGGGCAAATTTTAGTTGTCTTCAAAGAACCGACTAGGAAAGACTTTGCACAGGATTTTGGAAAAACTTTAGGATATGAACTATCGGATGAGGAATATAATCATGGAGATGCATATATCTTCCAGACAGATGTCGGGGGAGAGGAGGAAGCTATAGCTAAGTTTGTTCCATGTTCTGAGTTTGTTGACTGGGCAGGTTTTAGAGATATAAAGATAGAAGCGAGATGGGAAAGTCTTGAACAAGCTATGGCTGGAATTCAGAGTTTGCAAGAGGAGGCAAGTCTTCCAGATAACTTATACAATGAAAAGTTGGAGAAGATGGTTGAACGGTTAAAACATTTGTTAGACTGAGTTTTGAATATTTTGTTTTTCTATCGATAATTTTATATTCTTTAGTTTCTTGTACATTCTATGAAGGTGATCGCGATCTTTTTTGTTTTAGTTTTCTGTGCTAGTTTTGTTTATGCTCTTGAAGCTGATTTTGATTGCCCTTCAGAAGTTTTTGTTGATGAAGAATTTGAGTGCACACTGGTTGTCCAAAACATCGAGGCTGTTCAAGATGTGAAGATAGATATTTCTCCGGGAGGCAAGAGAATTACGAAAATTTATAGTCCGGCTGAAGACGAATGGAAGTCTGCCTTTTATTATCTTTATGGATACGTCGGAGTTGGAGATGCTGGAGTTGAGAAGACTATTCTGCTGAAGGTTGTTGAGGACTACGAAGGGAATGTTGCGAGTGTTTTGAAGTTTCGGGAAAGTGATGATAAAGATAAAAAAGAGTTTATTGATTTTAATATAAAGATTTCTGAAGGAGGTGTGGGAGACGAGGAGAGCAATGATGGAGAAGATGATCCTGAAGAAGAGGGGGATGAGGCCGATGAAGAAGATAAAGATAAGAAGGAGGATAAGAAAGATGAAGACAAGCCCGCCCCAAGACCTGAATCCAAACCAATCATAGAGAAAATTGATCCAAAACCTTCAGTTATAGTGCTTAATTCCCCCAGTTTGGAGATTGAGAACGAAGATTATGGCCGGGTGGTTTATGAGTCTAAGAATGAGAAAATCAGGAAATATGCACCCTACGCATTTTCTTTTTTCATGATTCTTTTATTTATTGTGGTTATTTTCATGAGATAGTTTTAAAAATGGGATTGGGTAATAATTTGGATGGTTAGAGCAATAATGATTGTGGAAATCGCAGGACGTCCTGCAGAGCACGTCCGTATGGCCCTAGAGAGTCATGCCAACATATTGAATGATGTTAAAGATGTTGAAGTGCATACTATAAAGGTTAGTGAGCCTAAGGAACTAGAAATGGACCAAAAGGCACAGGGAATTCCAGAAGGAGGACCAATGTTTACTTGTTTTGCAGAACTCGACTTTGAGGTTGGGAATTTTTCTAGATTAAGTGAGATTATGTTCGATTTCATGCCTTCTTCTATTGAGGTAATAGAACCTGCAAATGTTAGCATGAATATTGAAGAGGCAACAAGTCTTTTGAATAATTTATCTGGAAGACTTCATAGATATGATGAGGTTGCAAAGGTTGCCCAAATGAGAAACCAGCAGATGCTTGAAAAAATGACTCAGATGGGAAAAGTATTGGAAAAGGAAGCCGAGAAGAAGAAAACAAAAGAGACGAAGAAGAAAAAGAAGACTACCAAGAAGAAAAGTGTGAAGAAAAAACCGGCTAAGAAAAGTTCTAAGAAGAAATAATTAAGATCTAACTATTCCCCCACTAATCCTTTTTTGATATGCCTTGGATGATTCCTGAAGTTTTTCCTCAGGTTTTTTTGGAACAGTTTTCTTGAATTTTTTATATGCGAAATAACCTACTGCTCCGAGTACTAGGAAGATAACTACCCCCCATAACCAACCATAACTTGTTTCTTCTTTTATTTCAAAGGCTACACAGGTTCCAATACAGCAATAACCATCCGATGCAAAAGTAGGTTCTCCATCACATACTTCTTTTTCGGCACAAAGTATACCTCCAGTAAATGCACACTCTTCCTCCAAAACCACCATCTCCTCCTCAGTTGTATTCTCTGGAAACGTATAGATGAATAACGGAACAGTTATGCTTTCTTCTAATTCGCCGAGGAAATAACTAGCAGTTATGTTTCCTTCTTCAAATCCTGGCTTTTCGCTCAATAAGGCAATGGAGAGGTTTTGTTCGGATCTTGCATCCATCCCCTCATTGTAGGTAAGTCCTGTTTCTGGGATAGAAGTTATTGAAATACCTGTGATATTAATATCTCCAAAGTTTAGAAGTTCGATTATTTCTTCCTGTAGCTGATTGACTATAAGATTAACATGAAGATAAGGAATTTTGGATCTTAGTGAAGTTTTTGATTCAACTCCTGTTCCGTTTTCTCCCAATGAAGGAGTAATAATTGGAACCTCGAAATTCTTGTAAGTTGAAATGTTAAAGAAAGATAATCCGCCAGTGGGAAGAATAAATATCTCTTGGGTTTCTTGAGGTACGAGGGAAAGTTCGGTTTCTTCTTCTCCATAAGTATAAGTTAGATTAACTTGTGAGTCTCCGAGGTTTTTCAAGACAATACTTTCCTGTTTAGTTGTTGTTGGTTGAAAGATAAATCCCGGCCTTATGGAAAGTATCTCGGTTCTTGATTTGTTGACGGTGGTTAGATTTCCAGACTCATTAATTTCTTCTTGATAGATTATTGGCGATTCGACTATTGTTATTTGTTTTTCAATTGTTAGTTCCTTAAGTTCTTTAGATATTTTATCTCGATAAAGGATTGGATTAGTCTTAATCGTAAAATTTCCTTCCCGATTCGCATAGACATATAGGTAATTGGCATTATTGTCGAATGCAACATCATATTCAAATGAAACTTGTCTTCTTCCCTCGAGAAATTTAATGTCGTCTTTGGAAATTTCTGCAGTGAATTCTTCATTTGAGAAAAGAGTTATTTTTCCGAGGATTGTTTCTCCAGGTTGAACCGCCTCGTTTTGGAGGATTAATTCAGGAGCAGCCGAAGCTATTGTTAGTGTTAATATTAAAGATAGGAATAATAGTATTGTTGTCACGCCTCTTTTCATATGAGGTTTAAGGAATAGCAATTAATAAAGTTTAGTCTTTTGATTAGCTAGACATATCTCTTAACTTCTTGAAGACGTCGCCCATTGCCTTGTCTCTTCTGTCGTAGGATCTTGCTCCCTTCCGGGGTCGTGGTCCTGGTCCGGGTCTCGCTGCTTGAACTGGGGCTCTTCTGATTGGAGGGAATCCAGGTCTTGGAGGTACTCCAGGTCGTGGTCCTGGTCCGGGTCTCGCTGCACCTGTTCCCTTATCCTTCTTGAACTTGGACTTAAGTTGGAACCAGAATAACTTCAGTCTATCTCTGTAGATCCATCCAATTACCACAAGTACGATTATAATTAGAATTATTAACACCCAAATCCACCAAGTAGATCCTCCTGATTCATCGGTCTTTGTCCGACAGCAAACTTCTGCACCATCACATGAATAATCTACAGATTCCTGGAAGTCCGAACAAGAATCCATGCAAGTATAATACATGCTCTCACATTCATTTTCTTGAGATCGCTCGACACATTCACCAACACAACACTCATCGCTGTCAGTAGATCTTCTTTCGTTTCCAGTACAGACAAGGTCGCCAAGACAAACAGTTCCACTATATTCCGAACAAGTTTGTAGGTTTTCACTCTCACAACAAGTTGTGCTTAAACCTGAACAGAAGAAATTATCTAGTTTCTGATTTGTTGGACATTCTGCATCAGGAATACAGAAGTAGTTTGATTCAGAGCAATATGTTGTGCTTCCTCCGCTTCCGCCCCGTCCGCTACGCCCGGTTAGCGCCCACAATACGATTCCAGTATCTCTTATGGAATTCTGCCAGCAACCATTTGTACCTTGTGAAAATAATAACCAATCCTTAGCTTTTGTTACTTGCTCGGATGATCCGCCCAAGGCAAGGATTGCGAGCGAAGTATCATAGAATCTATTGTACGCTGAAGAATCTGCTTCCCAATAGTTCCCAAGTTTTTGGTCCTTAATTAGTTGACTAGCGTAATCTTCGTAACTTGTAACCATGTAAATAAATGCTTTAGGGAGATATCTCTCGTTGGAGTCTGCCATTGCAATAACATAGGGAACAAAAGATTCTATATCGTGACCAGTCCTAAGAAGAGCAACAGTTGCCCAAGCAGTAGATTCATAATCGCACGAACTTGAAGATCCAAAACATTTTGAGTCCACATTAAGTTTGATAGAACCAAATGCTGGTGCGGACTCTGTTCCAGAAAGAACGTAAATTGTTGGGGAATTTGAATTTTTGTAAAGTAATGTTGCGATGAAATCTTTATCACACTCGACGGTGAATTCTCGATCATAACAATTTGAGGAAACTCTTAACCAAAAATTTGATTGTGCCCGAGTTAAACACGAACCGGCATTCTTGTTTATCTTTTTATTTTCTCCAACATCAATAGTATAATCTTCGGAACCATATTTCAAATGGCATTTGGTTGCTTCATTTGAATCTTGCTCAACATACCATACTAATTCTGAAGAAGTTTTTTCTTGATCAATTAACCATGCCTCTGCGTCTTCAGTGTCCTCTCCTGCGTGATCAAGTGCAATGATTGCAAGTGCGGTGTCTCTAACATTCCCCCAGTGATCTGCGGATTCTCTGTCTTTTAATTCCTCGACACATTCATCGAAGATATTATCTGGAGTAGCTAGAATAGTAAGTGCAAGTTCTTGGGTAGTGAGATCTGAACAATCGTCTGCTTTTTCCTCAAGACATTCAAATCCTTCTTCAGTTTTATCGGGATCTTGTTG
>JABHNB010000005.1 GCA_018694115.1 archaeon | reverse complement strand
GAAAAGTAAATAGACATATACTCAACCTCGACAATCCTTAAAAACTCTAACCACCAACGACAATTAAACTAAACAAAGTTCATAAACAAAAAATTTAGTGTCCCCTCCCGATGCCAAAAAGGTCAGGTCGACGGCGGGAGCATTTTATTTTCCATTCGGATTTGTTCAAATGACTTCAGTGAAGAAGTGTGCTTGCAATCCGGGGCCGGAGCATTTTATCACAATAATCCTTAAATATGCTTGTAGATTATTTTTATTATGAAAATGAAGAAGAGATTGATTTTTGTTTTAATGGCGTTCGTTTTATTGAGCGTAAGCTTTGTTTCGGCTCACCAGACAGTTAGTTACAATCTTAATTCAGGAGACTTTGAAATCTCTCGGGAAAGAACGGTTTATCATAAGAAGATTGTAGGGAGAGACTATTGGATCGAGGATTGGAATGGGCGAGATTGGAGAGATTATGAATTGGAGAAGAAAGATTGGGACCGGCGAGATTGGAAAAAGAAGAATTATGATAAAGGTGATTGGAATCGCGAAACAGTATTAAAAAAGAAAGCGGCATGGAAGAATAAGGCTTCGTGGAGAAAACAAAATCATTTAGAGTTTACTGGAATAAATTATGATCGGAATTCGGAATACATTTCTAAGTATGTTCCGTATTTAGGTGTGAATAGTGTTAGAAAATGTTACAGTTCTCCACCGGCAGGAAAATTATTTTATATTAAATGTCCAAGGTAGAATTTGAGTTGTTTGTTTCCCTTGCTGTTTGAATCATTTCATCGTTTATGAAATAGGTAGATTTTTTCCCAGAGTGTGTAAGATAAAGAATTTCTTTTGCTCTTGAGATTGCGACATAGAATAATCTTCTTTCTTCTTCCTCTTTATCGTAATCATCAATCTTAACCATCTCTATTGCGGGATGATCTGAGGCCTTACATGGAAAGTTCTGTTCATTACATCCGATAACATAAACTTCTTTTGCTTCAAGCCCTTTTATCGCATGGATTGTTGCGAGGGTTAGATCTCCTTCCTGTCCTGGCTTTGGATTTCTTTGCTCGTCAGTTTTTACGACATGGGAAATATTTCTCTCCCTAAGGATTTGAGATAGTTCTGCCAACTGACGATTAGTTCTTGCAAGCACAAAGATCTCATTCTTTGGGGTGCTTGACTCAAGGATCTTTTTTAGTACGAATCTCCTTTCTAATTCTTCTGACTCGAAATCCAGGATTTTGATTTTTGATGGCTTTGGAATTTGAGGAACGTGATGCTCTAAATCCGGAAGCCCCATTTCAGTTATTGAGTGATTCATAAATTTGACGATCTTATCTGAACTTCGATAGTTTTTGGTAAGGGTTATTACCTCGGATTTCCCATAATCTTTTTCAAATTCTAGAATATAATTTATATCTGAACCTCTCCATCCAAAAATGGATTGTCTTGGATCTCCCACAGCGAATAGATTTTTTGGTTTTAGGAGTTCTATTAGTTCTATCTGCATTGTATTAACATCCTGATATTCGTCCACTAGAACATGATCGAATTGTGGAATCTCTGAGGGTTCTTCCTTGAAGAATTTTATTGCATCTAGAATTTGATCTGTATAATCTCGTAGTCCTTGGATCTCCATATGTTCTCTAAGATATTTTGTTATCTGATGGATCATCTGAGCATTATGTTTATTCTTCCCATCAATATCTTTGCTGAAATCATAAGCGTCTTCTTTCTTTACTTTAAAATAATCTAGAACAGAAAAACAATCATTCATGAAGCTATTTGCAAGTTGATTTCCGTTTTTGAATTTTCTTTGTGAAACTGTGAAATATCTATTTATTGCCTCTTCCATATCTATTCCGAGAGTTGAAAGGGCCATATTCATTGCAAGAATTTTATCGCTATAATTTTGTACCCTAATTGGTCGACCATATATTCTCGCCCCGTGCTTCTTTAGGGTTCCCTCGCAGAATGAATTAAACGTGTGGACATTGACTTCCCTAATTCCAAGGTTGAATAATCTTTTCTGCATCTCTTGTCTTGCTTTTCTTGTGAATGTTACCGCAAGAATCTTTTCGGGGGGAATTCCGCGATATTTTACTAAGAACTCTATTCTTTTGGTTAGAACTGTTGTCTTTCCAGAACCCGCCCCAGCAACACAGAGAATTTTTTCTGCTTCAGAGATTATTGCTTTCTTTTGAGGATCGTTGAAATCTTCTAAGAAAGTGTTTAATGCTTGGAATTTTTCTCGATCTTCTTCTGTGATTTCGGTCTCTTTGTAACTTACCTTGTTCTTTAGTTTCTTTTCATGGAGTGTAGGATTTGTTATTTCGTTTTTTCCTTTTAGGGTTAATCTTAGAACTTTTACGAATCGGTTGTAGTCACTTGCTGATTGATCAACCATTCCGTTTTTTATCAATTTGTCCACCGTTTGGGAGATTTTGTCTTTATCCCAATGAAGGGTGTCAAAATTGTAGAGTTCATCGAGCCGATTTTTAGTTACAGATTTGTTTTTGTAATTTCCATTTAGGAAATCTGCTAAAAGAGTTCTGCCCACAGAAAAAGGGAGTTCCATTAGTGCCTTTAGAATTTTTATATAATCTAGAGAATCGTCCCTTTTGTGCTCTTCAATAACCCCTTCCATTAAAAAACACTGGCTAGGGAGTTTTTAATCCTTACTAACTTGATACAATCATCCGAATTAGATTATTACCTTCCTTAAGTTCACGGATGGTATTTTCCCTATCGATTGTAAACTCTATGGAAGATGAATCGCTTGAAAATAATTTAACATTTTGTGCCTTGAGAGTTCCTTTTGCTCCCGCTTTTATTGCCCCTAAATCGAACTTATGGATTTCTTTTCCACCTGAAGATACAGTTAAACTTGATTCTGAAGAATCCATTAATCCAATGTTTTCTACAGTCACATTAAAATCTAAGTACCTTCCCTTTGTTGAGGCGACCAGATCCTCGATTGATAGATCCGGTAATGCTTCTATAGAGTAAAGCTCATCTAAAAGTCTGACAATATCGGAAGTAACTCTCTGATCACACCTGGAAACATTGAATAAAATATTATTTGGATTTGTAGAATGGTCAAATCCCAGAACGTGAAGAAGTTCATGGATCTCAACAACAGGATAATCACATCTAGGTTCCTCATATAATAGGATTTTTCCTTGCTTGATTATTCCAAACGCGCTAGCATTAATGATCTTTGTTGGACCTCCCTCCCCGGCAACGAAGAGATTACTTTCTATTTCGATATCTTCCTCAGAGCAACTTACTTGGATGTCTGGCTCCCCTTCGGTTTCATAGAAGGAAATAACATTAATCTTATTTGAAAGCTCTGCGAACCCTTCGATCATCTTCTCCTTATTTACGGCAGGACAAGTCTCCTCAAGAGAATAAGAAATTCTGTTATGATCGAACCTTAAATTTCTATAAAGTACTGGAGTTTTACCATAGTCAATAGATCCTGCTTCTTTTCCTGCAGGGAACTCTCCGGGAGCTACTCGAAGTTCTCTAAATTCTCCAGGAAGATAATATTGAAAAGTTAGTGCTGAGAGTGTTACAAGAAGAAATACAAGTAATAATCCGATCCATTTCCACACCATTTTTATTGAAGGCTTGGAGAGTTTTTATATCTTCTTGAAGAAAGAATTAAATACCCTTCGAACCCCTCACCTGCATGATATCTATTATTGCTATCGTAATGGAGGCCCTATTCTTTCTTGCCTTGATTAATCCAGTTAGTAAGGTAGTTGTCGTAAATATGTTGCCTAAAAAGATCCAAAAAAATGGGATTGTTCGGCTAATAATGAAATCTAATCTTATCGCCTTGGCCATGCTTATTTTGTTCGCTTTCGCGGGAAAATTTATTTTGCAAGATTTTTTTCAGATTGATATAAACGCACTGAGAATTGCGGGAGGAATTGTCCTTACCGTGATGGGTTTTAGGGCACTTGATAGGGGACTGTTCTTCAACCTTGATGATGATGGATCTATTTCCGAGATGGCAATTGTCCCGCTTGCCTCCCCAATGATTGCTGGACCTGCCACAATTGCAGCAACAATATTGAAAGCAAGCATCTTGAGCCCACTTTATGTTTCATTTGCCCTAATCATCGCAATAGGAATTAACGCCCTCATATCCCTATTCTCACTTAATATCAAACGTGCTTTAGATAGGTATAATCTAATGGGTGCGATTATAAGAATCACAGGGCTATTCGTAATGAGTATGGGAATCCACATGATAATCTCGGCAGTAAAAACCTACTTCGGATTTTAGAGGTTAATGGCCCCAGATATATCTCTCACATTCTTTGCCCCAATAAGCTTTAACCTCAGCTTCTTTGCCCCTTCGATACCTTTAGTAAAATTCATAGCTTGATACTTTATTTGTCTGAAGAAGAGTTTGTGTTTTATTGCTAGTTTTAGATAATCCTTGAATCCGGCCCTGAGATCCTTTCCCAATAACCTTGCAAAAATTCTTGGATCTCCAATCGCCTCACGTCCAACCATAACGAAGTCGAATGTTTTTAGAAGTTCTTTTGCATTTTTTTCATCAACGTTTCCAGAATAAATGATTGGGACCTTTGAGGATTTTTTTAATTTCTTTGCGAATGCTAAGTCTGGTTCTCCCGAATATCCTTGTTTGAAGGTTCTCGGATGAATTCCGATTGCATCGACATATTTCTCAGCGAGTTTTGCGATCTTAATTGCGTTCTTTGATTTTCTTAGCTTGATGGTAATTGGTTTCTTTGTTGATTCTCTCATTATTTTCAAGATCTTTTCTATTGTTTCTAGATCGTCATGCATAAATGCCCCATGACAAAGTCTTTTGGAGAGTTTTGATGGACATCCGAGGTTAAAGTCCCAGAGCGAGACTTTTTTATCATATTTTTTCATGAACTCTTTTATTCCTTTTTCTGAATTTCCGAAGAGTTGCATGGCTGGTTTATCTTGTAATTGAAGTTTTTGTTTTGATAATGGACTAGTCATCCCGGTGTAGGTTAGTGCTGCTCCAGACTTTTTACATAGAATTCTGAAAGCTATGTCGTTAGGTTCCAGCATGGGTGCTAAGATAAATCTGTTCTTTAGTTTAAGGTTGCCGATTTTATCTTCCATAGAGTTATATATCTTGGCCACTTATTAATTTAATGAGACCCTAAAGTATCCCTTATAGCATCACTATTCTCTCTTCTAAAAGCAGTATACGACGCATAATTGCCCCAGTTACTTATCCCACTCAAAAATGCCGCTTCGGGATTTTTGGTTCTGGCAAGAGTCTTCGCAGCACCCCATAACGAATTCGGCAAATTATACATTCCAACAAATCTCTCAGCATTCCTAGTTAAGTCCTTAGCAGAAAGATTCTTTGGCTTAAATGTAAAGACCGGATAATTATCTTGCATCCAATATGTATCATCAAACAACTTACCCTCCCTTACAAAATCATCGTACACATTGGTTCCAGGGAGAGGCGTAAGAGGTTTCACGTAAGCAGTATCCATCCCAGATTTACCTATAAACCATCTTAATCTATCAAGACTCCTATTGGTATCATGATCCGTGCCATATATAAAAGATCCAAAAACACCGATACCGTGGTCTTGAATTGTTCTTACCGCCCCAGCATAGGCGGCTTCTACTTCAGTATATTCCCCTATAGCAATTGTTTTCCTTGCCTGCCTTAAATTTATTCTTTTACTCATCGCATCCAAAAAAGATTCACTCAATGATTCAAAACCAATATAAAAACCGGCCGCTCCGCTTTCTCTAGCCAAACCCAATATCTCAGGATTATTGGCAATATTTATAGACGTTTGCCCCATCCAGGATTTCAAATTAGCTTTTTTAAGTAACCCCATCAAATTTTTCGCTCTTTGCGCCGACGCTTCGCCAACACCAAAGAAATTATCATCTACCAAAAAGACTCTCCTCCCCTTAAACGGAGCCAATTCCTCTTCGACCAATTCAAGCGGCTTGTATTTATATTTAGATCCATATAAATTAGTAACTGAACAAAAATCACAACCCAAAGGGCATCCACGAGATGTCTGAAGAGTATTCATAAAAGGCTGCCCCATTAGCTCTCTTCTTGGAAGTCTTGATTCGGCCATATCAAAAGATCCAGGAGTATACAATTTTCCTTCTAATTTACCTGTCTCAAAATCATCAAGCAGTTGATCCCAAACAGTTTCACCCTCTCCAACAACAACAGCACTCGCGTATTTCCTCGCTTCTTCGGTCTGCACAGAAGGATGAACTCCTCCAAATACTGTTGGAATTCCCGCTCTCCTAAGTTCCTCAGAAAGATTGTAAGCGTTTCTCGCAGTAACAGTATTTACAGTAATAGCTGCAAGTTTTGTATCTCTTGGAATCTTTTCTCCAGAAGCCTGATTAACAACTACTACATCATAATTATCTGGAATAAAGGCAGCATTGGTTGCCAAACTGAGCGACCCCAGGGAAGCACCCTCCCGGAGGGGATTCTTGGGATTAATTAATGCAATTTTCTTCTTAGGCATAATCGTTTAGAAGAAGAGTGGTTTAAAAGGATTATTATACTGTATATTCAAACACAATATCATTCGGCCCTAGCATAGGCGCTAGGAGAAATCTGTTCTTTAGTTTAAGGTTGCCGATTTTGTGAGCCATAATTATTTCCTTAAGGAGTTTTATTTAAGATATTAATATTGGCTATATTCACTAAGGCAACAGCAATAATTGTTCCAATAAACAATAGAATGATCATCCATGCAAATACTTTACTCCAGTTGATTTTCATATTATCTAAACAAAATTGAACTATTTATGAATATTGGTTGATGGATCATATTATAGACTATTTGAGTAACAAAAGTCATATTTATAAATCGATATTTGTTGCCTAAATTTATAGAGATGATATGATTGATCAAAATGAACGAAAATACACGGAAATATAATGATCTTGTCCGGAAGATTCATCAGGGTTTAGATAACTCCCGTAATCCCCGAGATACGAGAAGATTTATTCAGTTAGCTTGTTCACTTGAACCACTATCAGAGAAAGAGGGGCTCACTACACGTTCTACAAATTTGAATAGTCATCAGAAACTTGAATTCTTTTTAGCTGCAGGAATTAATATCGGAGATGCTTTTGAGGACTTGGCTCAAAGAGTCTTATCCTCGAAACGACAGCCGGAAGTTATCTATGATTTAGGATATCAGGCCCAACTAGATAGTAAAAAGAACCGGAGGGGAGGCAGAATTAATCATGGAATAATTGAAATGCTTACCCCAATTGTTACTGCCCAACTATTATTTGATCCAAGCCATCAATTGACAACAGGGGAGATTTTGCGTAAAACCGTAGAGGTATTGGGGAATACCTCAAGAAAGGATGTTGATTACTTGATTAAGTTGAAGAGGGCAGCCTATGATATAAGCGGAATGTTTGATAGGCCAGTACCCCCACATGGAAGGGCACGGAATGTCCTTGAATATTACGATTTAGATCTTAAAGATACAAAAAGGTATTCGAGTAAAATTTGGGATAAGGAATTTACTGGAGGTTTCCCAGTTACACAAAAATTTACGGAGGCCATGGAAAGATCTCGTAAACACAGCATCACTAAAAAAGTTGAAGAAGCTTTTACTATTATTAGAAATTCTGACCATAAGAATGTTGTCCCAGCGGTAACTGCGGATTGTGTAGCTTGTGGAATTTATTTATATTTATCCAAGAATCCAAAAAAAATGTTAATTACGTAATTTTTTCCAAATCAAACATCGTACTCAAAATATACGTCATAAGGCACGAAGATTTGAGTTGTTTCTTTTATGGAAATTCCTTCCATTATCCTTCTGAAAAGTCTTATTGAATTACCGTGTGCTGAGATTGCAACATTAACATTATTCTTTTTCATGAATTTCTTTAGATTGGTGATGAATTTCTTAACTCTCTTTTCCACATCTGCGAATGATTCTCCCTTTGGTGGGCGATTTGTCCAACCCCGATGCCATAGGTCGTATTTAGCTGGACCGTGTTTTTTTACAACAGATAGATGTGTGCTTCCTTGAAGGGTCCCATAGGCCCTCTCGATCATCTTGTTGTCTTCTATGGTTGTTTTACACTCTGGATGGAACTTTAGAACTTCTTTTAGTGTTTCGGTAGATCTTGGAAGTTTTGTCTTGAAGGCAACTTGAAACTTCTTGTTCTTTAATCTGATTGCGACTATTTTTGCGTCATCTATTCCACTTTTTGTGAGCCTTGTCTTATTGTGTCCGGTAAACTTTCCACCCACATTATACTCTGTTCTCCCGTGACGGAAAAGATATATCTTTAACCCCTTTTTCATAGTAGTATGTAGAAATCTTACTATAAAAACATTTTTATAAGAGTACTGCCTTAGCTTGATATGATAGGTGTATCAACTTTAATTGTACTGGTAGTATGCGTCTTTCTTCTTTTTGCATATATGAAGATTGAACATCATGGAAGGAAGGTAAAGATAGTTGTGGGGATTGTAATTGGATTTCTGATTTACTTTTCGATTGTAGGAGTTTTCTCTTCAGATCAAATTGAGCTTAACTCTCCGAAGGGAATTGTTAATGCGGTTTATGTGTATTTTGGATGGTTGGGACAGACAGCTTCGGGACTCTGGGATGTCGGTGTTGAAACCGTCAATATGGTTGGTGATGTAATCAAAATTGATAATTCTAGTAAAAGGGAAGACGGAAGAAGATAAGGGGGGATTATATCTTTATAGTGGGGTAAAGATCCTTGAAGCCACCTCCGGGGATCGAACCCTATTCGCATTTCACTCTGAAATTTTCTGATTTTTGAATATAAAGAAAATTCGAGCAAAGATGCTCAACCTTTACGTAAAGATCCTTGAAGCCACCTCCGGGGATCGAACCCGGGACCTTTACATTACCAATGTAACGCTCTACCAACTGAGCCAAGGCGGCGTGATATTTCTTCATTACTTAAATTTATAAATCCTTTCTTAGTGCTCTTTCTATGGAAAACGATGAAAATTGTGAAGTCATTGAAGAAGTTGTAAAGGAATATGATCGGCTTAAGGGAATGTATACTTTGCCAGATTTTGATGGACTTTCTGAAGATTTTGATATAGAGAAATCATTTGATAAACTTACTAGATATCCGCTTCGTGAGATTAGACGAGCGATTAATGAGAAGTTTACTGCATACTTTCATTTGTTTGAGACTTTGATGAATCCGTCTTCACCCCCAATGTTTATCTTCTCTGTTCTAAAAGGACTTGATGAAACTGATAAAAAAAGTATTCGAGAGATTTACAAGAAGCTTGCGCAGTTCCAACTTAGAGCAATGGAAAGAGATACAGTTTATGATGAGAGAGAAGAAGCAAAGTTTGTTTTTGATTCCTTTGGGATGTGGCAAGGGTTAAAGGGCGAGATTTTGAATTTGATTGGCAAGTTTGATAAGTCTTTTGAAGGCGGTGAGAAGGTTAATAACGGCGGATATTTTGGATAGATTAATCTTCGGTTTCAACAAATTCTGTTTTGAGTTGTTTTAATGAAGTCATGGAAACTGTTTTTGCAAAACCAAATTTCTTTACAGAGGTCTTGATATATTCATAATATTCATCAATATCTTTTGTCCTTAATTTAACGAGGAGTTCATAATCCCCAGTACAAATATCAATGCTTTCAACTCGGGAATCTTTTGCAATGTCGCGAGCAGCCTCTTCAGGGCTACCATACCTTGAAGGAAGAAGGTTAACAAGAATATATGTGCAATGACCTTCTCCAATTTTTTTATAGTCAAAAACAGCCTTGTAAGATTTTATTTTTCCTTCTTTTTCTAGTTTCTTAATGTTATAATGAATCGTTGTGCTCGGCTCCTTGATCTTTTTTGATATCCTAGATATCTGGGGGGCACAATATCCTTGTTTAAACAGATTTATCAGTTTTGGAGTTATATCTTTCATTTTAGCCTAATTCGTATAATATTCCATTATTTATAAGTTTTTCGCTTGTTTATCGAATATTATTCAGTTATTTATATTAACGTAGGTGATTTAAGTAAGTAATGGAAGGTAAAATGGAAAGCAAAATGAAATCTGCGCTAGTCATAGGTGGAACTCGGGGATTTGGAAAAGCCATTTCTGATGAGTTGGCCAAGAGAAAGTTCGAAGTATTCACCATCGGTAGATCTGAAGACAGCACATTTAGATGTGATCTCTCCGATAAGAAGGCATTTAGAAGAATATTACGGAAGATAAGGCGATCTCTCCCAAAAATTGATGTTCTGGCATGTGTTGCTGGCTTCGCAAGAGCTAGAAGGCCTGTAGATCTAATGGAGAAAGATTTTGAGATTACTATGCAATGTAATCTGGGATATGTTTCTCAGGCCCTAGATATGCTATCCCGAAACGTTCATGCGGCAGAAGATGGCAGAATCATAACAATTGGAAGTAAATGGTCCTTACGTGATGATTGCTCATTACTAGTGCCCTATATCAAGGCCAAGCACAAGTTGATTGAATTTGTTAGGGAGAATTCAGATGAAAATAATATCTCTTGCTTTTGTGTGCCTTCCATGAAAACTCCAGGATACGGTGAAGTTCGGTCCTCTTTTGAAAGGATTGGATTTAGCGAGATTCCCCAGGAGAATCTTGGAAGCGTGAATAAAGTTTCTAAGAGCATAATCAAACATAGTTTGGAGAACCAGGTCCCCGGTTTAATTTGTAAGGTTTCTCCATGTGGCAAGATTGAGGAAAATTTAATGAAAGGAGGCAATAAACCTAATGGAAAGTGAAACTAAAAGGATTCTAGTTTTCCGAAATGAAGGCCCAGATGTGATGACAATTTGTAAGGATCTTGCAGATAGGGGATACCTCCCAATATTCGCTAGTGATCGAAATATACCTCAGGCCAGAGTAACTAATGCAAATTCAGTATTCGGAGGGTATGTACTGGGAAGTGGCGTATGGGATTTTGGGAAGATCGTTGAAAGGATGGATGGCGTCGGCAAAGATAACTTGGTCCTAGTTACTGGTGATCCGATGAATCTTGATATGGCCAAGGAAATGGGTTTCAATGCGATGTATACAAAAACTCTGATAGATGTATTGGTGGGGGGAAGGACTCCGGAGGAATACCGTTCTTCAAGATTCTGGAAAGATCGTTACGACCCAGATAAGCTTGCAAGAATGTTACCTTAATGGAACCAGAAAAACTAATTTAAATTTTTTTAATTTAACAACTGACCAAGATCAATCTCTAATGCGGCAATTGGCACTTTGATCTTCCAGTTACTCATAACTCTTGGTGCGACCTCTCCGATGAATCCTATCTCTTTTCCATCTACGAGAATCTTGCCGACTCTGCCTGCGATGTAATTGTTATTCTCTGCGTTTTCTAGAGTATATTCTATATCGAGCATCTTGAATAAATAATCAAGGATCATCTTTAGATCTGTAAAGTTTGTTTTTTCATCTGCTAGTGCAATTGCTAGACTTTCGGATTCTTTTATTCCAGTTTCGGTTTTATTCTCTGTGTCTTTTGAAAAGACCTTGCCCATCTCAAAAATCTTTTGAGGATATTGTGAGTTGGAATTCTCTGAGAAAATCTGAAGTAAATTTGTTAGCATATCCATTCTTAGAACATCCCTTTCAGTTTTTGAATCTTCAACTTCGATAAAGTCGTTATAATCGAAATGCATTCTTTTGATATTCTTCTTTGTTGTTAGATGGAATGAGGAAGTTTCTAGAAGTCCTAGGCCTGCAAGAGCATTTCCGATTACTCTTTTTGTCTTCGCTGCCGGATCTTCTTCTGCAATCGTAGAGATTTCTGGAATTTCGGGTTCAAAATTATCATATCCGTATGCAATTGCTACTTCTTCAACTAGATCAATCCAATGTAAGATGTCAGTTCTATAGGCAGGAATTAGGGCAATAGATTTTCCTTTTTTGTTCTCATATCCGATGCCCATTTTCTCCAAATTCTTTTTTATTTCTTTCTCATTAAGTTCGATTCCAAGATTTTTGTTGATATTTTTTATATCAAACTGCATTTCTTCTGAATCCATATTTGGGGATGTAAAATTTCCGCCCTTAGCATCCTTTACCTGCATGGCATAAATCTTCCCACCCATCTCCGCGAAAGTAGACACAACGATCTTGATAGTTTTTCTCAAATATTCCTTACTGAAACCGGAGCACTCAATAAAAATCTCTTTCGTTTTTTCGGTTATTTTCCCAGTCTTATGCGAATTCGTAATTGGGGGCATCGATAAAATTTCCCCGGCACTATCTTGATAAATAGGAAATAGATCACACCCCTTAAGTAAGTGTCCATATTCACGTCCAGTAGGGTGCTGACTCAATATTTGACGTCCAGTCATTTCACGCTTAGCCTCAAGCGCCAGAAACTTAATTTCGTCAGGTTTACCTGTAGTATATTTCAATGGAAAAGTTATCTCCTCAAGGGGATATATTCCAAGCGCAAGTTTCCTCCGGTTTCGACCATAGCTTCCATGCAACTTCTCCTGCATGTCAATCACACTCTTAATCTTCTCATCATCAAATTTCAATCCCCTAACTACTGCACACGCAGTAAACGGTCGCACACCCTTAACCGATTTATCAACTGTAACAAAATAATCCTTTTCTGGTTTGTTAATCTTAAAACTAGCAACTTTCGTCCTCCCCCTAATCTGATTAACTGCCCTTGCAAAGTTTTGAAGGCTTAGAAGATCTGGCCGGTTAGGAAAAACCTCTACGGAGACTTCATCATCTGTGACTTCTTCTATGGGTGTGCCCATCATGGTGATTTTATCTTCTACCTCTGAAGTAATTTTGCCAACTTTCTTTTCAAGTTCTTTACGATTTAGAGTTAGTATTGTCATTAGTAATTCCTCCCCCTCACGATTTCCATTTTATCTTTCATTGCTTTTTCAATATCTACGCCGAATCTCTGTGCCATTATCATAGTTACAAAGATCACATCAGCCATTTCTTTCCCAAGCTCTGCTTCATCCATAGCATCTAGTTTATCTTGTCTTTGAAGTCCCAGGTGCTTTAATACTTCTCCAACACATTCTCCAGACTCCTCTGCAAGTTTTAATGCAGATCGGTATTTCATCTCAGTCTCAGACTGTCCGAAGTGTTCTGCAAGTCGGTCTGCTTCTACCTGGATAAACTCTTTCAATTCATGCATTTCCATTATTTCACTCCCCCAAACTTATTGTTTAATATTCTCATGCGGGATTCTCCTTGAACCATTTTTTAGCTAATTCTAATTCTTTTAGGTGAGCTTCTTCCAAATCAATCTTATAATGGTCTGCAATCCTCAAGATTATAAAAAGTACATCGGATAATTCATCTGCCAACTGTTCTTTCGAGTGAGCATACTCGGGAAGACGATCTCTCTGCGGAATGTAATTACCTTCTAGCATCATAATTTGTTTAGACACCTCTCCCAACTGCTTAGATAATTCTGTAGCCATCGTTTCTGGAGTCCACTTCTTTTTTTCTAGCTTTGCAAATTCTTTTGTGACTTCCCTTGTCTCCATTGATAGCTGTTTAAACGACATATCTTTTTCCATTATTCTCTCCAGGATTTCATTTCCCTTAGTTTAGTTATATCGTTTTTGTACAATTCTCGTAGATCATTAATTCCAAAAAATTGAGTCATTATTCGATCAAATCCTGGGCCCCATGCTAAAACTGGAATGTGTTTTCCGAACATTGGGATTGTAACTTCTGGTCTAAACATTCCTGCAGCCCCAAGCTCTACCCATTTCTTATGCACTGGATGAAATACATCCATCTCTAATGATGGTTCTGTGTATGCAAAGTACGCGGGCCTAATTCTTATTTTTTCATAACCCATTTTCTTAAAGAACTGAGTTAGATATCCAATTAATTGTCTGAAGTTTGCATTTTCATCGACGACTATTCCTTCGGTTTGATTAAATTCGAATCCATGAGACCAGTCAACTGTTTCGTTACGAAAACATTTCCCAATCGCGAAGTATTTTGCAGGGAATTCTTTTGTATCTCTTAGTTCCCTTAGCTTTCTTGCAGATAAACAGGTGGTATGTGTCCTCAAAAGAACTCTTTTTGCATCTTCTTCATTCCATTCGGCTTGCCATCCCTTAGAGCCGTCAACTCCGCCCTCATGGGATTGTTTTGTTTTGAAAATTACGCACTCTTCCTTATTCTTACACTTCTCTGGAAGTTTTCCAGTCAATCCTTCTATGTAAAAAGTATCTTGCATTTCCCTTACTGGATGATCTTGTGCGGTGAATAGCGTATCGAACACCCAGAATCCCGTCTCGACTAGATTTCCGGTCATTTCCTTAAATCCCATTTCTAACCAGATAGATTTTGCATGGTCGATTGCTTGATTTGTAAAATGTCTTTTTCCACCGTAAACTCTAGGTACTGGAGAGGTAATATCATATCTTCGGAATTTCTTTCCTTTCCATGCAGATTGCTTTATCATCTTAGGAGTTAGTTGCTCTATTAGATTGCTGTCTAGATTTTTTTTGGAAATTTTCTTTCCAAGTTCTGTAAGCTTAACAGAGATCTTTTTTTCATCAACTATTTGGATAATTTCCTTTCTTGACTTTAAATTCTGAAATGCAAGTTTGTCCTGAGGTTCTAGTGCTTCAAGATCAATTGGGAGTTTTTCGAGGAATAATTCTTCAAGCATTTTTTTTGCAATCTCACTGGATTTTGCACTTAGATGAATTTTTCCTTGCTTGATTTCGATAAGTGCCTTTCTCTTTAGTGTTCCAAGAGCGATTTTTGCTTCGTTATCGTTGAGATTACAAACATTTTTTATTTCTCCAATTAGGATAGATTTCTTTTCTGATAGTTTGTCTAGAAGTGCTCTCTCTGGAAGTTGCTTTTTTAGATAGTTAACTCCGAGGATTCCAAGATCGATTACTTTCTTTTCTTTGGTGTCCGTTTCAACAAGTTCCTTTGTCTTTAGGTATTCTATTGCCCTAAGTGTGGTTGTTTTATCTTGATCAGATTTCTTTGTTACTTCCCCTACAGTTTGTGAGTCTTCACTAAGTACTGGAATAGTCTTTCTTTCAATTGGGGAAAGCGACTCAATAATTAATTGTTCATCGGCCATGTTTAGGGGTGGTGGAGGGATTATTTAAAGTTTAGGAATGGGTTGTTATTGTTTATCCTTGTGATATAAATCTAAAATTATTATTTTCCTTTCGGATTCAAGATAAGCATATGAAAGTCTAAATGGACTAATATAAACCTCCCGGGTTCCTTTCCGAATGTTTCTCATAGGTTTACCCACATGGGGATTTTCAATTATTTTCTTAATTTGTTTCTTTACTTTTCCTAATAAATGTGAATCTTTCAGTTTGCTAACTTTTTGTTTGAATTTAGGATGAAAATTTACATTCACCATTTTTCCATTTCTTCAAGAAATTTTTCGGAATCCATAGAGGTAAACTCTCCTAGGTCATAGGATTTCCACGCCTCCTCCGTCCGTTTTGCAAATTTCAAATCTCCTTCAATATTCTTATCAAAATCATCAGCTTTTTTTAGAATAATCTGTCCTTGGTTTGTCATAACTATTAATTTATCTCCCTCTCCGATGTTTCCTCTCATTTCTAAGGGAATCACGACCTGTCCCTTAGAACTCATTTTTGTTATGCCAATTTGAGCCATGGTAAGAACAGTCTTACTAGGTATATAAATCTTTTGTTGATATCTTCATTTGGAATTCTTTTAATCAGAACTTTTATCAAAATAAAACATTATGGATATCCTTCAAATGCTTGAGATGGTTTTTCTTGGCTTTCTTGAGAGCATCTTTGCTATCCCTCATTATTCCAACGATTTCCTCTCCTGCAACGATTTTTGGCATGATTACGTAGTCTGCCCCAATATCATAGAAATGAAGAGCTTCACTAATTCTTGTTGCAGTCACAATAACTCTTACATCCGGATTTTCTGCTTTGATCTTCTTTAGAAGGTGTATATTTTGATCGTAATCCGGAACTGTGCTGATGGCCATTTTGAGTTTTTCTGTGCCTACCTTCTTAATAACCTCGGGACTACAAATATCTCCATAGATTGCGGAGATTTTCTTTTTCATTAGTGCGCTAATAATTTCGGGATTATAATCGATTACTAAGACTTCTTCCTTCTTTTTCATTAGTTCCTTTAGAAGTACGCTGCCCATCCGATGTGCCCCAATAAGAAGTATACTCTTTTGATGTTCTGATTTGTATTCTAAGTTCTCATACATTGGCAGGAATTTGAAAACCTTCATAGGATATTTGAAGAATTGATAAAGTGAATTCTTGTATTTAATGAGGTACGGAGTTAATGCCATTGTTAGGATTGTTGCCAGTATAATTGTTGAGAATATTTCCATATTGATTACTCCAAGAGTTACACCCAACATCCCGATTATCAGAGAGAATTCTGATAGTTGTGCAAGAGAGATTGCAGTCAAGAAACTTGTTCTTGGCCTATAACCAGTTATTCTTAGAAAGATTATTGTTATGATTGGTTTGAGAATTATTGCTCCAGCAATTAAGAACCAGAAGAGATTCATGTACTGACCAACTCCAGAGAAAACTACTTGCATACCTAGTGCTACGAAGAATAGAATTGCAAAGAAATCCCTAAGTGGAGTTATCCTAGATTCTAATTCGAGCTTAAATGGAGAGTTTGCAAGAGAAACACCTGCGATGAATGCCCCAATAACAATTGAGAGGTCTGCAACATATGTTAGGATGATGAAAAGGAACAATACTGCTAATGATGACAAGAGCAGAAGTTCTGTAGACCTTGCTGCAAATTTGAATAGTTTGTTAAGAACATATTTCTGAAGAACGAATGCAATGACAAGTATGGCCACTAATTTCAGAATTGCTGCCACGATGGGGGATATTGCAAATCCGCCAGACATGAAAACGACGATGGCTAAGATTGCTACAAGATCTTGTAAAAGAAGTATTCCTAAGATAAGTCGACCATAAAGAGTTACTAGTTCCCCCTTGTCTGCAAGAAGTTTGATGACAACCATTGTTGAACCGAAAGCCATAACGATACCGATGTAAACTGATTGCATCATGGTAAGTTCTAAGAATTTTCCTGCGAAGATTGCGATTCCGAAGATTGCTGCAACTTGAAGGACTCCGGTTATAGCAATCTTCTTCAAGTTCGCTTCCTTGATCTTTCTAAAGGAGATTTCTAATCCGGCGGTGAATAACAAGAATGCTATTCCGATCTCGGAAAAGGCGAGTATAAGCTCAGTATTTTTTATGAATCCTAGAACTAGTGGCCCAATAATAAGACCGGCAAGAACGTAAGCAGGAATTAGTGGCTGTCGAAGCATTCTCGCGATAAATGCGAAGACTGCACAGATAATTAGAATGATTGCTATATCGAAAATAATTGCCTCACTCGTTGGAAGGGCAGAAATATGATCTACAACATTTGAGAATCCACTTACTGCAAAACCGGTTATAGCTGATATGTCCACCATCTTCACTAAAGGGAGGATATTATGCTTTTTATATGTTTTTGAGTAGCCTAGAAGTTGCAACAATTTGCAGTTTGTGGGCTTGACATCCCCAAGCTAGTGCCAAAGCTTTTCAATTCTTTTTCTTCCGCATTTCCGATTATCTTAATTCCGCATTTAGCTTTTCTACAAATCTTAATGTTCTGAATAACCCTTGCGATTCTTAGTGCTTTCTCCTTTCCTTTCAACTTGCTAACTTCATCAAAATCAATTACAATTTGGATGCCTTTTTCTTTTGCGAGTTTTGCGAGAACGTGGTTAAGTCCAGAATCTCTCTGTTTTAATGTGTCCTTTCTATCTCCCAGTTCCGGCGAGAACAGGTAGTTGATCTTCAGTGTTTCTATTGCTCTGCGATTGAATGCGTCGTCCCGTCCAAGGATTGCAATAATTTTGTTTGACTTTTTTTGTTTTAGAGATTCAATAATTCTTCTTGCTTCTTTTTCTGGCGCGTTTATAAGATATCCTTCGCTGGAATCTTTGACTGAAAGATCTGCTTTTGATGAGATTTTTTTTAGTTTCATGTTGATTACCCACTAATAATTGTCCCCTGGAAATTCTTTTTGCCTTGGAGAATCTTATCTACATCATCTAGAGATCCTACGATGTAGGTTGGGACCTTATTCTTTAGAATTATCTTTGCTGCTTTTTGATCTAGAACGAAGTGTTGTCCTGCTTTGAACTTTATCTTGCTTGCGATTTCATCGAACTTTTTCCAAGAGATTTTTTTGATAAATTTTGCATTCTTATTAGTTTTTGGATTCGAGGTGTATAGGCCTTTGACATTAGTGATGTTTATGAAGGGGGTTTTGAGCTTAACTGCGAGTTTTGCTGCAGTTCCATCAGAAGTACTTTTCTTTTTGTATCTTAGTCCGCCACAGAAAACGACTTGATTTTTGTTTAGAAGATTCTTTACTTTCGTCATGTTTTTTGGAATTATCTCATTTGCTTTTACTCCAAAGAATTTTGCAAGAAGTCCTGCATTGAGTCTCGTTATCGCAATCCCCGTTAGGGCTTGTTTCTTGTTAGAACTTCCAAGTTTTCTCAATGCGGTAATGTACTTTCTTGCTATTGATCCGCCACCAGTTACTACAACAAACTTCTGGGAGGGATGACTCTCGATGAGATCCCTAAACCTCTTTAGAAATTTATAATCTACTTTATCTGGAACAATCTGGCTACCACCTAGACTCATCACCCACTTTTTCATGTTGATATAAATGAAGATTCTTATTTAAAGATTCTTATTTAGGCCTAATGTTCTTGAAAGTGCATATCAGTAGGCTCTTTCCAACAGTGATAATCACATTTTGGACAGAGATTTTGACATTCATATGAATTACCTTGCTTGACAATATCCAGATGGCCGATTGCTGCAAAGGGTAGCCCCATTTCAGGAGTCGGTCTTTCATCATCAAGACTTTCTCTGACGATTATATTTGGTAGTTGTGCTAGCTTTACTATGGGGGCAGTTAGATCCCTCCTTCTGGTGGTTGTTCTAAATAATGTATCTGGACAAGCAGCCACAATATCTGAGACTTTTTGCACATAAGATTCGCTATAAAAATCTCCGGAGGAATGCCACCTAAAAAATTCTATCTTTTTCTGGTTTATCTCTTGAGCCATTAAATTTACAAAATCATTTCTTCTCGAAAGTCTTAATCTTTCTTTTGCTGCAGCGATCACTGAAGGAAATTGAAAATTGTTTCTTAGAGCATAGCACGCAGGCTTTCCATTTTTTCCCTTAAGACACCAATGAGTGGGAGTACATGTTTTTTTTGCAGGAAGATTAAAGATTCCGACATTTGGGCCCATTTTGGAGTTTCCTTTAATAACCAGATTCCGAACCATTTTCTCCTGCTAGCTTTTTTAGAAGTGAGCTTTCACCAATTCTGATTTTCATTGGGTCTAAATCTATCTTTCCGTCAGATCTTCCGGAC
Source organism: archaeon (assembly GCA_018694115.1). Lineage (GTDB taxonomy): Archaea > Nanobdellota > Nanobdellia > Pacearchaeales > GW2011-AR1 > JAGVXH01. The sequence continues at coordinate 136,210 of JABHNB010000005.1, read as the reverse complement.
ATGGCGTATAACATACTATGTAGGTTCTCAGGAGTTATTCCTCCGGAAGCCTTAACTCCCTTGGAGAAACTGTTTCTCATTATTTCTAAATCATCTACGGTTGCTCCACCAGAACCAAATCCTGTTGAAGTTTTTACAAAGTCCAGGTGATTTTCGTTCGCGATTTCACAAACTTCTCTGACTTGATCATAAGTTAGCTCTGAAGTCTCTAAAATCACTTTGCTTAATACTCCGTATTCTTGGGCAATCTGTCCGATCTTACTAAATTCTTCAGCAATTAAATGGTAATCCTCTGCCCTTGCCAAATCATAATTTGCAACAAAGTCTATTTCATCGGCCCCCGCATCTGCAACATCTTCCAATCTTCCTATTTTAAACTCGGTACTATACTTTGGCCCCTCTGGAAATCCGATTACTGAAGCGATTTTTATTCCTCTTGAACCGATGATCTCTTTTGCATGCTCAACTTCCTCCGGCTGGATACAAACGGCATATGGGACGTGTTCCCCATGAATTGTTCCCCTTAGAAAGTTGTCGAATGCCTCTCGATACATTCTTACCCCGCTCTGCCCTTTTTCAACGATGGTTCTGTAGCATTCTGCACGTTCTAGAAATGTATGATCGCAGATTGAAGCAATCTCTCCCGGAGTCAACTCATTAATTGTTTTTATATTACTCATTTTCGTTTGAATCGTTCTTTCGCTTGAACCTCTTAAGGTCTTCAGCCATTTTCTTTTTGAAGTACTCGAAGAATTCTTCTTCGTTTGTAAATACTTCATGAGCAATATCCATGAATGGGCTTCTCCGTGTTTTTGGATAGATTACACTTACAAACTTCCCAGTCAGCATTGCTTTTGTATCCTCATCACTTACTCCCTTGGATAACGGAGACTTCTCATCCGGATAGATTGAAATTACGTGAGTTGCTTGTCTGATATCCCAGTAAAGATCTCGGTGTACTGTGTGGGTATTAATTGCGTCCAGTACCTTCTCTCCAAGAATTTGATCTTCTTCTACATCGATATCTGCTGGATCGATTATCGGAGTCTCTTGCCCATCAATTTCTTTTCTAAGATTTCTTAATCTTTCTTTAAACTCATTGATCTTCCTTGTTGTCTCTTCATCAGCATCAGTCATTGGGAAACTCGCATAAATGAAGAACCAGTTGTCTAGAAGGCTATCAATTACTGAAGGATTTTGCCTTCTTGAAAGAACGTACATTGGCTTTTTGAAACGGCTTGCCCATCCCTGAGTTGTATTAACCTCTACATTTTGCCAAAGTAGAAGATCCCGATAATCATTCTTTTGTGAACGTCCGTCTCCTCGAAGTTCCTGGGCCTTACTTATACTGGAAGGCTTATCAATAATTGTAATAAACAGATCAATAGGTATTCCCTCTAGGTAATCCCAGTCAAATGCATTGTGGAAGATGTGATCCCAGAAAAACTGAGCGTGTGTATCGATAATTATTCTATCGTAATTCTTTTGATCTTCCTCAAGGTTAGCAAGAATCTGTGCAAAGGTTTCTCTTGTAAGATATGCCATCACTTCTGGGGGCAAGTTTAGAAGATTTTCTGAAGGAATTGGAGGACTCGTAGGATCATCTTGTGCAAGATTGTAAACCATTTCACCAGTTTTATAGATTTTTACCTTCTTTCCTTCTGGCTGATATTTTTCACAGAATTCTTTACTTCCACTTCCCGAGATCCCGGTCACTACAATGATCTTTGCTGCCATGATATTGCTGGGAAGTTTGTTCTTTTAAAGATTATTGTGATAGGGAATATATATTTTTGTGGGGTCAACAAACCGTAAAAAGTTTATCGTCGTTAACGTCAAAGATTTTTAACCTAACTCCGGAGTCTAGCCATCCGTGTGCATAGTTTAATGCTGCAAATGCATTTACTAAATCTTCTTTTCCTTCAAAGTGTTTTGCATCAGATAAGTAGTTTGAAACCATGTCAATTATCTCTTTTGCCCCTTCTTCTTTTCCTTCAATTATATTTTCTTTTACCTGAGCAAGTGCACAGCTAGTTAGTTTGAAATACTTTTCAAGCTTTTCTGGAGTTATTTTATCTTGCATAGAATAAAATGGTTTTTTTATCTTTTAAATCTACCTTTGTTGCGCGGGTTCTAATAATCCATAGGGGGTCTGCTTCTTAATTACAAACTTTGATCCGATCATCTCGGATACTACTGCGTTGATTACAAAGTTATCTACTGCTGCTCTGAAGACTCCCTCCATCAATGGGACGTGTGCGGAATCTGCGATCTTTTCTAGGAGTGCTTTTGTCTCCACCGGATTAAGTGAGATTTTTGTAAATTGTCTTTGACCTGCCCTAATAATCACGATTGGTTTTCCGGGTCCGGAAGATTCAATGGACGAAACTGAGGGATCACTTAGTAATGCGTTGATTCTACCATAATCTTGGGATGGGGCGCCAGGCCTGCCTGCGGCTTGTGGCGGAAGCATCTGTGGTGTGGCTTGTGATTGGGGGGGTTGTTGAATTGGCTGTTGGGCTGGAGCGGGGGGTGGAAGTGGAGGTTCTTGCATTGCCCGTTGAGGTTTTGGAGGCTGGGGCGGTTGTTGCGGGGAAACTTTTTTGAGCCTGGAGGGTGGAGAAATTGGTTGCTGTAAAATTGATTCTTGCATTTTTATTTCTTCTCTTAGTTCTTTTGTTTTTGGCCTTACTTCTCTTTCCTTCATGGAAGCATGCATTACTCTTTCTGAAACTCTTGGAACTAAATCTGCATTAATACATACTTTATCATCATAACAAATATTCTGGGAATGAATTGTTCTTAGAACTGTAAACATAAATTCCCTAACAAATGGTCCTGCGGCCATCAAAGAAATTTCCCCATTCATGCTGACGGTAGTGGCTTAGGTTTTGGTCGCAGTGTAGATATGCTCGGTTGCATGGGTGCGGCTTGTGGCATTGGTTGCGTATCTGAACGCCCCCTAAGCTTTCCCTCCATCAAAACCAATCCCTTCGCAATAGTTTTATTCTGATCAAGCAACGAGTTTATCTTTTTCAATAGATCCTTGTCATCGCCCTTTCCGCCTTGCATAAAATTCTTTGCAGACTCTTCGAAGACCATTAAAAGTTTTGTAATGTTATCAGATAATGTACCAAACTTAATTGAAAGATTTGTCATTGCGTGTTGAAGTCCAACAAAGTTTTCGATTAGAAGTTCTTCTCTCTCCCGTGCAGTCATCTTCTTCTTTTTTGGCTTATCTTTAGGAGTTTTATCCTTGACAGTTGTTTTCTTAGAACCGTCATCATCATGAACTGTTTTAGTAACTGTCTTAGTCACCACTTTTTTTACCATGTTTAAGTTAAGAAGATGATGTTTATAAATATTGCGAGGGGAAGGATTATGCAAAATCTATTCCATCATCTACGGGAGTATCGCTACGTGCTATTCCTGGAAGACGGCCATAAAGAGAATCATAAACTTCCTTTTCATATTCGGTTCCCTTGTATTGTAATATAAGTCCACTAAGTTCCCGGTGAGTTTGAAAGTAATACGCATCTAAATCTTTTCCAGATAAAAATTTGTCTAAAACTTTCTTTGCTGTTTCTGGAGTCTCAATAATCTCGCATTTTGGAGAAGTCTGATCTAACCACCATCTCTGGACTTCAGAAAGTCGTGGATCTATTTCTGCTTTGCTCCCAACATAGCCTTTAGTGGTTGTTTCGGTAGAAATCTTATATGCTTCGACATATAACTTCTCAAGTTCATCAACAATTAGTGTTGCGTTCTTTTTGTAATCTGGAATATCTTCGAAGAGCCCCCTAATTTTTGTGATAAGATTTTCAAAATAACTTTTTTGTTGTATACGGTGGGGTTCGTAACAATTAGACCGAATAAATGAATTTTTACTTCTCAAAAGCGAGTACTCCTTTACTGTTATGTTCAACTCTTTTTCTTTTGCTTCAATAAGAGATTTTGAACCATCATCCTCCCCTAACTCCACTAGTTCTCTTTTCAATTTAGAGATCTTCTCTTCGACTATATCTATCGCCCCCCCAATAAAACTTTTTAGAGTCTTACAATAACTTTTAGCTTTACTTTCTTCAAAAAAATCCCGGCCCCTTCCACGATCAGTAATAACCCAGACCGGTTTTGCCTGTTCCTTTGATATCTCGCCTCCAGCATATTTTTTCCCTTCCCCCACATGAGAATCGTTTGAAGAACTAATTTTAATCAAGTTTTGCATGGAATGTAATCCTTCGTGATACATCACCCTTGAAATATGCTCTTTAGTCCAAGTGACATAGGGACTAAGATAAAATTTCTTCCCCGCCGTATCAAAAAAACCAGCCGCAGAACTCTTTCCTTCCCTCTTTTTATCCCATAGGGTGTAATTGAAAATGATGTCCACACAGTAATCCCAATCATAGTTAATTTCTGCCCAACCAGAATTATGTTCCTCACGATAGTTTTTCTTAGCATCAAAAATCTCTTTTATCTCCGCTTTTGACATGTTAGGGCATTTTTCAGAATAGAGTTCTTGAGTAGCATTCCAATAACAAAATTTGTCAGGGATATTTAGGTCGGATTTTATTTTCGCTAGATTTTGGGTTCCATTAATAGTTTCTACATCAGATTCTAGGGCATATACTGGCAAGTTACCGGCCATAACAACAATCCCTTCCCCAACACAATTGGGATCTGGGTTTCCGTCAGAGATACATTCCTCGGAAGGGCCGGAACAAAGATCGCACCCCTCCATTCCCAATGTGGGATTTCTCTCTGCGAAAGCTAGGCAACTTCCAGTGGTGGTTTTATCATTCGCCATTATCAGATTCCTTTTCTGAATGCAAAAACTGTTGGATGCCCCCTGTTGACAAGCCATGATACATGCTTGTCTTATGGTGTCAACATTTTCTTTCTCTCCGCCATAGGAGGTAACCTTTCCCCAAAGATTGCCCCAACCAGTGGAGAATCCGTAAATTAAGAATACTAGAACTGCAATGCCTAGAACTATTATGATTAGGGTTCCTATCGTTAACTGCTGCCCTCTTTTTTCCATGATAAAATAATGTCTGGGAAGTTTAATTACCTTTCTTTGTTTTAGATTATGGGGCTAGCAGGAATCGAACCCGCAGTTTCCGGGCTGGAGCCGGATGTTTTGAAACCATTAAACTATAGCCCCATAAACCCTGCGACTTTTTTAAGTTCAGAGTCTTCCAATATAATTATCTTATTTTTACCTATTAAAAACTTATTCTTTTTTGGTTTGTGGTGGCAGATCAAAAATCCCAGATTACAATTAAAGTCTTCAAGATATTTATTCAATTGATTAATTTGTGCCCTTGAAATCGGTTTTGCAAGATAATCCTTAACCTCTATTATTGCCTTTTTTCCCCTTCTTTCAAAAACAATGTCTGCAATTCCATTCTTAGATCTAACTAAGCGATTAACTCCCCCAAAACCCGTTAATTTTAATGCTATTTCCTCTTCAAATTTATTCGCTCTTTCTCTAATTTCCCTTAAACCAATGCCATACAATTTTAATCTTTCAAATGGAAATTTTACTCCCGCCAGATTATAGGCCTCAAATATCCCTTTGTTGAATATCTCCTGAACATGAGTATTACAAGCATTATTTATTTCTCTCTGTGTGGCCCCAGGATTTTCTTTGACAAAGGAGATAATCTTATTCTTTATCCGGAGACTTCTTTTTTTTGGGCCACTTATCCATTTTATTCCCGCCAGATCATATGCTTCGCTCAAATCTTTGAATAGCCGATAAGGAAAAGCTCCTGCTTTCTTTGTTATTTCCGAAGAAGTCATTTCGGGGTTATTTTTAATTAATTGGATAATTTTCTTCCTTTTTTCTTCAGAGGTTTTTTCATAAGACTTTTTCCGAGGATATTTTACTCCAGCAAACTTATACGCTTCTTGGATATTTTTGAATGCATTACAAACATTAATTTTTGTTTTCTTAGAAATGGTATGTCCTCCAGTTTTGGGATGTTTTTTTATAAAATCTATTATTATTTTCCTTCTTTCGTCTCGCGTCTTTCTTTTGAAATTTCTTAGCGATTTTATATTGGCATTCTCAAAAGCTTCTCTCATTCCCTCCAGATATGCTTTTTCAACCTTAATGCCAAGCCTTTTTTTTATTTCTCTTGCAGTTGTTTTTGGATTCGCTTTGATAAATCTTCTTACTTTTCCCCTTTTCTCTTCCAACTCTTTATACAGCATGTAAATTATAGGGAACGGTCCTATTTAAAGTTTATTATTATACTATGTCCCCGCCAGCTAAATCAACTTTTTCATCTCTTCTATCTCTTTTGAAGAGATTGCCGCACCCTTAAACTTAACCCCATAGAGAAGTGCATCAAGAAGGGTTTTATCTGCCTTTAGATCGAATAGGCCTTTTTTGAATGCTATGAATAGAACTTCGGCAGATCTAATGAATCTGAAATTTTTAAATTCCTTGAGGGATCTTTCATCTAACCTAATTTGTTTTGAAAGCTTTTTTTCGAAGAGTCTTCTTAAGCTATCTGGGGCTTCGGTTAACATCCTTGTGGTTCGTTCATCAATTACAATTGCATTATTACACTTGCAAAGATTTGCAAAAGCAAGGCAAGCAGCCTCTCCTTCCTGGATAAGATTGATTTTTTCTCTTGACTCTTCCACACGAAATGCAGAGTTTGCGATACGAAGAAGTCTTTTTGTTTCCTGATCTAATTTGGAATTTGGAACTATCCTTGAAGAAAGTTTTAGAATTCCCCGATTTAGGAGGTCCCTCATCTTTACTCCTTCAAGACTGTATTTTTTTATTTTTAATGGCCTGTCGATTATCTCTCTCTTCACGGCAGGAGTGATTATGAATTCCCCATCATACTGTTTTTTTAATTTTTCTAGAATTGGAAGTAATCCATTCATGGTTAGGGAGATTAGTGCACCTGCATCGAATATAAGGTATCTCATTTAATCATAAACCTCCCCATTTTCACAGAAGGTCTTGAAATGTGTTCCTACTAAACCAAGCCATCCACCATTACCCGACATTAGATAAAAGATAGGCTTACATTCCATTCCATATTTTTCTCCTAAACAAACAACAGCATTAGAATAATCATTACAATCAAAATGTCCCCCATCACACAACTTATCTGCTTGCCTCGCATAAATATGAAATCCTGAATTGAATATCGTTCCGTTTCCAGAATCTCCACAACGCCCATAATCTGCACTTAGAATCTCATAATCTTCCTCAAAACTCGTGTTAGAATAATACTCCCCTATTCCCCCACACCCCACAATTGCAGAGGTAGTCTTATGAAATAAAAGGAGTGTCACAGGATTTCCGATTATGAATGCAATCGTTACCAATGCCCACACAATAAGAAGAATTTTTATTATCAGTTTTTTTCTATCCTTAATCTTTTTTTTAATTTTCATTTTCTGTTCCTTACTAACCCTCCAAAATAGTTTCTAAAACAAATCTTTTTTCCCTTGAAATAGATATTTTCTTCCCCAACAAATCCTTCAATATCTCCTTCCCAATTGTTTTCATAAACCCAGTCTCCTTCTTCTACTTTTTTTGGGCCCCTTGCAGGAAATTCTTCGGGTGCCTTGCTGATGCATTTTTTTAAGAATCCAAAAGCTTCTTTGCTCATATTGTCATACTTTTCTAATGTTCCACCCCGATAAGCCATCATCCAAATTACCTTCCCGTTTTCATAAATTCGTTCTTGCCCGCAATCTACAAGATTCCCAAAGTAGGTATCGGTGTAAGTCCAATCTCCTTCTTCTACCTTGTAGTTCTTACCTCCGTCCTCTCCTTTTTTTTCTACAGAGGATTCCGAAGCATAGGTAGCTTGTTTTGCTTTCTTAATGAAATCTAATAATTCTTTTTTCATCCCAAAATATCCTCGGCGATTTTGATTCTGTCTGCGACAGGCATGCTCATTGCCACCTTTGCTTCACCAACTGTTGATTGCCCGATATAACCTGCGAGATCCCAAAGGCTGACACCCAACATTGCTGCAGTTTGTTCTGAGGAAAGGCCATGCTCGTAAAGTTTGAATGCCTTGTTGATCTTTGCTTTTTCGAAAACGTCTGTGATATATTGTTTTAGATTACTTGATATTTTATTAATTGAATTTCTTAGTCTTCCGATGTAGATTCTGAAGTTTTTTAGATTGTCTTTTTCAAGACTTTTTGCTGATAGATCAAGGTTTTTTATTATTGCTGCACGAATTCCTTCCCAACCCTCCATCTTCCTATAATGGTCTCTTTCGAAAATCTTTCCCAAGGAATAGATAAGGACTGCAAGAATGGTGTTATCCGGATCTTGAGAAATTGCCGCGGAGCTAATAACTTGATTTGATAAATATTTTAATTCTCGGGGATTATCTTCATCTATTGCCCTACGCGCTTTACGGATAATCTCAAGGATGACTGCCGCCTCTTTCATGAATGTTTAAGGAAGAGAAGTTATATAAATCTTCTCTACATTTCTATTTTATGAAAATCATATTAGACACAAACTTCGTTTTGACATGTGTAAAACAAAAGATTGACTTTGCAGAACTAGCTGAGCAGTTGTTTGATGAGCCCATTGAATGGATCGTTCCTCAAGAAGTTTTGAATGAATTAGGCAACTTGAAAGATCAAAAGGGGACAAAAGTTATCGATCGGGATGCTGCGGGGTTGAGTTTTGAGATTTTGAAGGGTTTGGGTCCTAAAATTGTCGAACTTGGAGGTAAACATCCCAATGTTGACATTAAAATCGTTAATTATATACTTGGAAAGCCCATTGTTCTTGCTACATTGGATAAAGGGCTAAAAAATAGGGTCGATAACAAGATTTTGTCCATTCGCGGAAAGAAGAGTTTGCAGATTATTTAGACTTCCAACGCAAGCTTTATAAACCAAAATTTTCTCAATAGATTATGTTCTTGAAAGTTCTAGTTACGGATCATGTCAGGGTTGACCCGAATAAGTTTGGGATGACTACAGACGAAGCTGTGCGTACTCAGCTGGAAGAATCTTATTCTGGATTCCAAGACAAAGATATTGGGACAGTTGTCTCAGTTCTCGATGTTAAGGAAGTAAAGGAAGGAATCATCATTCCTGGCGACGGTGCTGCTTATTACGAATCTACTTTTGAATTAATTGTTTTCAGGCCAGAATTGCACGAAGCTGTTTATGGTACAATTGAAGAAGTTACAAACTTCGGTGCATTCATGAATATGGGTGTTATTCGTGGTATGATTCATATTTCTCAGACAATGGATGACTTTGTTTCATTCTCAGATACAGGTACATTAACTGGAAAGGACGGTAAGAAAACGCTTGCTCAAGGAGATAATTGTATCGCAAGAATTGTTGCGATTTCCTATCGTGGTGAAGAACCAAAGATTGGTTTGACTATGAGACAACCAGGACTTGGTAAGCTTGATTGGGTTCAGGCAGATAAGGAAAAGTTAAAGAGACAGAATGCAGAACTTGTGGCTAAGGAAGCTAAAGCAACTAAGGGAGCTAAGGGGGCTAAGAAATAATGGCATCTAAGGAAAAGGCATGTATGAACTGTAAAACTCTTTATTTTGGAGATAAGTGCCCTGCATGTGGCGAGACACCATCAACAGAAACATTTAAGGGACGAATCCATATTTTTGATTCAAAAAAATCTGAGATGGCAGAAAACATGGAAATAAACAAGGAAGGCGAGTTTGCTATTAAGACTAAATAATATGGAATCTAAAATTATCTCTCAAAATAAGAATCCATTTTTGTCTAGAAATGAAATTGTAATTGAATTTAAATCAGATACTAATCCGACTTATGATGAAGTTAAGAAGGCTGCTGGTGCTGATGAAGACTTAATTGTTGTAAATAGGATAAATGCAAATTTTGGTAAACATAGTTTTAGTGCAGATGTTTTTGTTTATGATTCTGTAGAAGCTAAGGATAAGGTTGAAACAGTTCCTCAGAAAGTTAGGAAGAAATTAGAAGCTGAAAAGAAAACTGCTGAGGATGCTGCAAAGAAAGCTGAGGAAGACGCTAAGAAGGCTGCAGAAGAAGCGAAAGCTGCTGAAGCTGAAACAAAGGAAGAAGCTCCTGTTGAAGAAGTAAAGACTGAGGAAGCTGCTCCTGCTGAAGCGGAGATAAAGGAAGAAGCTCCTGCAACTGAATCCTCAAAGGATGACTCTGGTGAGCCTAAACCTGAAGTTCCTGCTGAACCCGAAGTTAAGGAAGCGGCACCTGCGGAGGAGGCTAAGTAATGGTAATTAAGTCTAAGATTAAGGGTAAGAAGAAACATGTTAACAAGCCTACTTCTAAGAAATATACTAAGTATAAGATTGAAGATGGTAAAATAGTTTCTAAAGCTAGATCATGTCCGAGATGTGGTCCAGGTATTTTCTTATCGCTTGGACAAGGAAGAGCTTATTGTGGGCGATGCCACTTTACAGAGTTCGAAAAAAAGAATGTTGAGATTAAGTTAGAAGATAAGGAATAATCTGGTTCACTTTTAAATATTATTAGCGATAGTATTCATAATTTTTCTATGGATAACTCCCCCAGGGAGATGTTTCATTCCACTCAATGTTCCCTGAACACAAGAAGGGTCCATCAAATAATCACCATCATGTTGAAAATAGCCATCTTTAGAAACTGGAAAAGCCCAGGGAGACTCACCTTCCCGATCCGATAATCCTCTATCGAAAAACCACGCATCCTTAACTTTATTCAGCATAACACAGACAACCAGATGATCGTCAATAATTCCAACCTCATGTATATCTTCGCCATCTTTTGGATCACTAATATATCCTGCTTTTGCTTTGATATAACTATTCCTGAATTCCCCAGTATCCAATAAATGTGGTGGAGAGATATCCAAAAATTTATCCGCATTAGCACGAACACGTGAATTCAATTTTGAAAATGAATCGTCGTAGATATGCCTCATAATCTTCACCATATCATTAGGGCAAGTAATATTACTCCCGTCTGGGTTCATTGGAGAGGTATATCTTTGGGCTCCTGGACAGAGCAAGTGTCCCAACATAGAATTTTCCATCCCCAACTCCCACATATCCCTATTTATTCTCTCAATGCCAATATGGTTAGCCAGGATATTTGTTGCCTCATTATCTGAAGCAACAATCATGCGGTATATCAACTCCTTGACCCCGATCTTAGATTTATCTGGAAGTCTAGAAACATAATTCCAGGGTTCTAACATAAATTCGTGATTTACTTCAAGTTTTGTCCTCGACGTCAGGCTTCCCTTTTCGATCTCTTGCAAGGTAGAAATCATAATTGGAACTTTAATTATAGAAGCTGCCCAACCAGAATCATTTCCACCAACAGAAGCATTAACCCCGCTTTCAATATCATAAACAGATACCTTTATCTCTCCAGAAAAATCTCTCCCCCCATGTAACTTGGAAATTGTGCCCTCTAAACTTCTCTTCAGTTTTCTATTTCTTAAGGATATCACTTTAATTACCTTCTCCAGTACCTTTAGGATGTTTCACTGCATCATCCTTGAACTGATTCTGCCGATAAATCCTTATCAGGTTCATATTTTATTTCATCATTTAAGGCAACTTCACTAATTTCTTTTAGCTTTTCCTCAGGAAAATCTTGGGAGGGTTTAAATCTTGGAAGGCCCTTAATGGTGGAAGACATATGCCGATAAATGTCTCCAATTCCACTCACATTTGTCTTCCCATAATCCCTAGAATAATACAAATGATCCCATCCAAACTCCTCTATGTCGGTTAATTCTCCAACAACTGCTCCAAGCAATCTGCACTCTAAGGGAAGTTCTCGTTTAGTCTCACCTTTTACCAACACCTGTCTAGACTTCTCAGAATTAGCTAAACTAATCGGCTTATAAATGCCATCAACTGCCCCCCCTCCCCCTTCTATTAATTCAAAATATTTTAAATCGTCAAATTCCAAGTTTTCTTTTCCAAATATAAAAGATTCCAGATTCCAGGCCTCCCTTCTTGTTCCAAGTCGTCTAACGAAGGGACTTATCCAACGGTGAAATAATTCTAAATATTGTTGCACTTGCATTTTACCTTGGAAGCCTGCAGTTGGCACATCCACATCAACAAAACTATATCTCCCATCAGAAATAAATATCTCCTGCGCATCATCCGAGGAAAAACTACGATCTGCCAATCTCAGAGGAGTATACTTCCTTTCTTCCATAGCACAAAGACTCGCGCCAAGCAATAGGGCCGTTGCATTAATCTGATTCTCCCGAGTTAGGGAGTCTCCCAATATTTCAAATCTATAATCCTTGTGACGCAAATTAAATCCCGTGGAAAGTGGCGTTAGACCAAACATTTGAAAAGGTATGGCAATAGCTTCGTATAGCCTATTGCCCATAATATTGTCATTATCGGATAAATTCCAGTGCATAGAATAACCGGTATGTTCTAATTCGGGGGTTGCTTCAAGGACAATATCCCTGCCAGCCATCAAAGAATCGGTAAGTCTACTAGAAAATCCCCTGTTAAGGGCAATAGGAGGAGTTAATATTTCAATTTCATCGCCATCCACATAAAAACCATGCCCCGTATCAGTTCTAATTGAAGTTCCAGAGATATCGTGGGTTTTTCCAACTGAATCTTTTAACTGTTTAAAATAATCACCGAATTCTACTTCAGTGCCATCCTTAAAGGAAATTAGTTCATTTTCTACCCCAATATATCTCTCTTCCATCTTCTAAATAAGGCTATAAAATATCTCGCCAGGACAATTCTTAAGAGCTTTAAGCGAAAGTTTTAGTCCCTCGTGACCTTGAGTATTTAATCTTCCAGCAAGACTATCTGCCGCTTCCTTTAATCTTGAAAATTCCTCATCATGAGCAACCCCAATATCTCCGGGCAGGGGGTCTAATCCCCTTTCTTCTAATAATCGGTTATTATACATAACCTGGGCAAGTGTGTGGGGCATTAATTCTAAATTCCCAAATTGTTTTTGTAAATCTCTGATTACCTCTTTTCCTAACCTTATTTTTTTGGACTAAGTGAACCATTAGAAGAATAAATACATAATCCGATAGAATTAGTATTAAAACCCACGGCATGGGCCCCTTCTAACTCAAATGGCCTTCCCTGAGTCAATATTCCAGAATCAGATAAAAATAGGTGATAGCCCATTCCAGCCCATTCCTTTTCCTTATGGCAATTAAGAACATCTTCAAATTCCGGATGTTTCCTTGTAGAATGTATAATTATATACTGAGGCTTATTCTTCCGAAGTCCTGACATACTTAATGTAGATGACTTCTGCTGTCTCGTTGAAAATACCTTGCCCATGAATAACTGGCATTATTATTATTTATAAACGTTACCATTCTAAAGTGTTTACATACCCAGGGCAATCATCCCCCAACATTAATGTGGGGATTCTTTTCAAAAAAAAAAATTAAATTTTTTAAAAAATATAAATCCGTTCGTTGCCTTAACCTCATTTGGTTATCGTAGGTCTTATACGAATTATGGATTTTTTGTTGGGATTATAAACTCTTTTCTTTTTGAAGAAATTTGAAACCCTGGGGAGAAAAGGGGATTCATGTTTAATATCACAGTTTTGTTTTCAATGCCTTAGATTACAAGTAATCCAGCTTAGGTCTTATATGAGGTATACAGCCTCGAATATTAAACATAATATAAACCCTAGGAGTGGCAATAAAGCGTTCAAAAAGATGCCCTATTGCCCTCTCCTGGGGAAAAAGAGGTGATATTATAATTAATGCGGAATACTATTTAAACCTTTCGGTTCTGTTGTAATTGCCGAGTGACACCAACTGGATCTCTTTTTATCTACTTGGCATCTAAATGTTTATTAATAGTGCCATATATAAATGTTTCATGAGGGAAAAAGAGGACGTAGATAGAATAAACCAATCTCAATTTTTTGATTTAATTACCAGTGAAGAGCTTTCATGGCAAGCTTTAATTTATGATTTAATTAAGACTGAACAATTGGATCCCTGGGATATTGACATTGGAATTTTAGCAGATAAATATGTCGAAGCGATTAGCCAACTTGAGGAAGCAGATTTTTTTATCTCATCTAAAGTCTTACTTGCTTGTTCCTTATTGTTGAGACTAAAGTCGGACATATTAGTTAATAGTTATATCCAGAGTCTCGATGATGCACTTTATGGTCGAAAAGAGGAAAGAAAATATGAAATTGAAAGATTAGAAATTGATGAGAATGAACTACCCATCCTTGTTCCTCGAACTCCAATGGCAAGACACCGGAAAGTGACCCTTAAGGAATTGATGGGCGCTTTGAATAAGGCAATTGATACCGAAAATCGAAGAATCAAGAGAGAGATCAAGGGCAGACAAGCGGAGAAATCTATCTTAGTTGTTTTACCTAAAGGAACACATGTTCCACTGAGAACCCGGGTTAAAAATATTTTTGCGAGAGTTAAGGTACATGTGGATCATCCAGATAATGACCATATGAAATATTCTCATCTTGCCCCTTCGAGAGAGGAGAAGTTAGCATCATTTGTTCCAGTTTTACACCTGTCAAATAACGGAAAACTTTTCCTTCGGCAGCCAGTTCATTTTGATGAGATTCATATGACCTTGAATTTACACCCTGAAGAGCTTCAGGAAATCGAAGGAGAATTAGACTTGTTGAATGATGGTTCGGATGATGTAGATAGTGTAGAACAATAAATCTTATAAGGTGAAAGCAAGTTTCTGGATCATGGATGAAAACGATGAAAATGGAGAAAGTTTAAGTGAAGCGGAGATCATGAATATAATCTATGAACCTGCGGTTGTAAGGAGATATAAGACTGGGGGGAAATTAGAGTTTCTAGAAAAGGAGGACGGGAGCTATTATGCGAGTCCTGTGGGAAAGGGTCATGATGTGGAATTGACTGGGATGGCATATATTACTTCCTGGGCATGGAAGAGCCATCTGGCTTCAGTTGAGGGGGAAAAATCTGACGAAAAATCAAGGCAATTTGATGAACTTCTAGCTAAGGAAATGGCCAGATCAAAGAGGGAAAATATACGTTATGAAGATGCTGGCGGAGTTTTGATCTATAAATTTATGAAACGGGGAAAAGAAAGGAGCGGAAAAGAACTGAGTATCGTTGAGATCATTAATGAAGGAGATTAGGTATATTATTTATCACAATAATTCTTAAAAGGAGACTAATGATGTTCTAGTATGGGAAATGAACCCACAATTTATTACGTAAAGGAAGGCAAAGTTATAGTTAATAAAAATAGATCTGGTGAACTTCAAAAAGAGGACGGTAGCGTGATTTCTCTTGAAGGTGCTAATTATGTTTCCCCCAAAGAAAGAAGAGAGCTTATCGAACAACGCTCTGATGAGGGAGAATTTCGTTTAACTTTTAAGGATCTTATTTCTGCAAGGCCCTATGATCAAAGTGATGGTACTCTCCTTTTAGTCCATTCGATAAACAGCCGAGATCCATATTATTTGGTTCTTAATGTTATTCGAAGGGAACCTCCATTCTCTGGAGATAGTCCATTTGTAGATAGTGTGAGGAATGATGATCCTGAGGACGCTCTTGCAGCTCTTGCAGCGGCAGAGGACAACTTTGAGAAAAAACAAGCAAGACGAGCTGCTGCTCGAGAACGAAAGAAGAATAGAGAAGCAGAAGAAGGTAAGGGCGGGAAAAAGTAAATCAAAGTTTATTTTCTTTTAGGAGTTTTTCTTCTCCAGATTTCATATCTTTAACCTTAAACTTTCCTGATTTGACTTCCTCGTCCCCTACAAAAATTACCTTTTCTACACCTTTTGAGTTTGCATAGTCAAGTGCCTTGCCTATTGCCTTGTCAAGGATTAAATTAACCTTTATACCCCTCTTACGAAGGTTCTCTGCTAGTTTAATCGCTTCAGTGTCCTTTCCAACAGAAATCACCTGATAATTCGCGCCCTCGCCCTGAACATTAGATAATCTGAAAATCGGTTCTATCCCAAATGAAATTCCAGTAGATTGAATCCCAGAAACCAAATAACTACCGCCCCCACAAAGAGATACATTTAACTCCTCTGACCAAATTTCAAAAACGGATCCATTATAGTAAGAAAGTCCCCTCGCTAAAAATGGTCGAAACTCCACACTCACTCCATACATTTTACAAAATTTCTTCAGTTCCTTAATTTCTCCATAGAACTTGTACTTTTCAAAATCCTTCTCTTTCCCAGTAAAAATCTTTAAAACTTTTTCCGCCCCGAGACCCTTCAAATTATCCGCAACTTTTTTCTTGGATAACTTATCTAGCTTATCCAACTCCCTAATAACCTGTTCCCTATTTTTTTCTTCTATTCCCTCATCAACTAAAATTTCGTTGATTAATTTTCTATGATTAATATAAATCTTAACTGGCATTCCCATCTTTTCAAAGATATTCTTTCCAAGATTTAAGCATTCAGCTTCATCTTTCATTGAGCTTCCGATAATATCTGCGTCACACTGAATAAACTGCCTCGCCCTTCCTTCCCTTATGGGCTCATCCCTAAAATTGTAACCAATCTGATATCTTTTATATGGCAACTTTTGATTTTTTGCCAATCTCTTCAATTGGAATGTAAATTCATATCTTAAGGCTAATTTCCTCTTTCCCCGATCTGACAATTTGAATACGTCTCGAACTGCGTCATCATGGGGATTATCTCCCTTGATAAATTCTTCAAATTCGATTATAGGAGTCTCCGCTGGCTCAAAGCCATAAAGCTCAAATTGTTCTAAAATAATCTTTCTAATTTTTTCCCTCTTTAAGGCTTCATCTCCAATGAAATCTTGAAAGCCCTTTACTGTTTGCGTTTTCATTTTCTTTTTTTCTCCAGTTTGATTAATCTCCTATCTACTTCGTCAAATTTCTTTTTATTGTTTATGTCAAAAACCCATTCGAGAAAGATTATTGCAGGGAAGATGATTACAAGGGTGAAGATTATTCCTTCAAAGGTTAATCTTCTTATCTGTTCAAATTCTAGATCAAAGAATATGCCGTGTATGATCATTGCTATTGAAACTAAGACAGAGAATACAAACAAGATTAGTACTTGTTTTCCAAGGATTTTCATTGACTTCACCATTTTAATTAAAGGACGGAAGGCGAGAATCGAACTCGCGTCTCTCGGACCACAACCGAACGTTCTACCATTGAACTACAACCGTCATTAGTATTTAATTGGGAATTCGGTATAAAAAGTTTATTATTGAAGTTCGAAAGCTTTCGACTTATCTCTCTAGATTTTGAGTTAGAGCGTATCTCTCTCCAATTTGTGCACGGTCACAACTTCTGAAAAACCCGTCATATCTAGTACAATAAGTGGGTTGAGAATCTGGCCTTTGTGAGGCATTAGGTCTTAATCTCTTCAAGAGATTTCTTTTTCTTCTTCCCTTTTTTGGGTTCTTCTTCCCAGTAGTATAATTCCAATTTGATTTTTTAATTCCCCTTCCTGCCATGAATTTTCGGAGGAATTATGGTTTATAACCATTTATATGGTCGGACATAGTCCTTTCTAGAACATAAAAATGGAAACGCCTTGCGATTTCTCGCTTCGGCGGCCTAAAAAAAATAAAAAAGTTAGTAAAAGATTTACTCAGCCGCTTCTTCGGAAGCCTCAGACTCTGCTTCTTCAGCCGGAGCCTCTGCTTCTTCAGATTCAGCTTCTGCTTCTTCTGCAGGTTCTTCAGTTGCTTCTTCAGTTGCTTCTTCAGCTTCTTCAGTTGCTTCCTCTTCTGCAGGTTCCTCTGCTTCTTCAGCCTCTGTTTCTTCTGCAGCTTCTTCAGTTGCTTCTTCAGCCTCTGTTTCTTCTGCAGCTTCTTCAGCTGGTGCTTCAGCAGATTCAGCAGTCTCTTCTACTGGAGTTTCCTCAGCTTCTGGAGCTGCGGTCTCTTCTGTAGTAGTCACTTCTGTTTCTTCCATAACATGACGATGAAAATTTCGTTTATAAATATTTAGGTGCACTAAGTAATGATGAATCTTTTGGGAATTAGTTAATCTTATAAATTGACTTGGGGTCTAATGATTAACTATCGTGGGTTCGTAGTTTAGAGTAACAGTTCCGCTGTTTCAATAAACCCCGACCTTTGTGGGTTCGTAGTTTAATGGATAGAATGTCAGGTTTCGGCCCTGATGATGGGGGTTCGATTCCCTCCGAACCCGTTCTGAATCAAACGCACAGGGGTTCTAATTCGCAATTTGCATTTCGCAAAGTTATCTCAGGTTTTGTTTTGCTCGAAGCGAATTACTCACCCTCCGAAAAACCCGTTCTGAATCAAACGCACTTGCTTTTCAAAAGATATAAAAGACAGAGTGATCTTGTTATCTTTAGGTGATAAGATGAGTAAGAAATTCTTAGCAACGATGTTTACGCTTAGTGGAACGATTATCGGAGCAGGAATATTGGGATTGCCTTATGTCTTTGCTAAGTCTGGATTCCTTGCGGGACTATTCTGGATTATTGTTCTTGGTGCAGTTATGATCTTTACTAACTTGGCTCTGGGAGAAGTTACTCTTCGAACCAGGGGGATCCATCAACTTGCAGGATATGCGGAGAAGTATCTTGGAAAATGGGCAAAAAGAGTTATGTTCTTTGCTATGTTGTTTGGGATTTATTCTGCCCTGTTGGCCTATCTCATCGGTGAGGGAGAAAGTCTCTCTCGACTTTTGCCAGGTAATATCAATCCACTAATTCTAGGTTTTGCATTCTGGGTAGTTATGACACTTCTTCTTCATGAGGGAATGAAAGGATTGAAGAAAATTGAGACTTATGGGGTCATGGCAATAATTGGAATTGTAGTGGGAATCTTTTTCTGGTTTCTTCCAAAAATCTCCACTCCGAATTTAATGACGGTAGACATGATGCACTTTGCTCTTCCGGTTGGAGTAGTGATGTTTGCCCTTTTAGGTTTCACATCTATTCCCGAACTACGTAGAGAAATTAAGGGCGAGGAAAAGAAATTGAAATTAGCAATTATCCTCGGAACTTTGATCCCCATCATTCTTTATATCCTATTTAGCGCAGTCTTTGTAGGAGTCTTAGGAAAGGAAGTTAGTGAGGTTGCAACACTTTCGTTTGGACCGTTCGTAACTATCTTGGGTATCTTTACAATGCTGACCAGTTATTTTGTTTTGGCCTTCTCAGTAAAAGATTTGTTTAAGTATGACTTGAAATCTTCTCCAATGGTCAATTTTGTTTTCTCTGCGATAGTCCCACTTCTCCTTTATTTGTTTGTTTCTAGTTTTGATATGGCAGGGTTTGCGATGATTCTGGGAATTGGAGGAGTTATCTCGGGAGGAATTACTGGGATTTTGATAGTGCTGATGAATAAGGCGTCCAAGTCTTCCAAAAAAGAACCGGAATTTGTCGTCCCAATGAACTGGATTATTGTTACCATTATAACGATAATATTTATCACAGGTATTTTTGTTGAATTTTTTGCATAGTTAGAATTACTTCTTCTTTCTTCTTGGTCTTACTAATGACCGAATATTTGTCAAAATATCGTAGAGGATTCCACGAGCCTCATTTCCCACATCAGACCACTTGACTTCTTTTCCTTTCTTTTCTATTCTTTCTATTGGAGGACAACGTGCCCTACGAGCTTCAGAGAGTAATCTTGCGTACCCCATAAATATGATGATTATGGAAACCCAAAAGTAAGTTAGTGCGATGTTTAGATTTTCTACCCATGTAAACCCGCTCCCAAACATATCTCCCAGAAGATTGAATATCTTGAATAGGAATATTACGAAGGTTATTCCTGCCGCTGCATTGAATAATGGAACAGGCAGATTGAATGGAAAAGAAATCAGATCAAATAATTTTGATATAAGAATAATTACTGATAGAACAAATATAAGAAAGACACAGGAATTTAGGAAAAACACAATTCTTGTCAGAAGGGGATTATTTATCGTAATTGCTACCACATTCGTGAGTCCTAGGATAATTAGGAAAACAAGAAAGCTTACAAGATTAACGAATACAGTTTCAACAATAGACCTCTTCTTTTTCATAAGTATTTTAGGGAGAAGGGGTTTTTAAGGATTATTGGAGGACTAAGCTTTTTCGTTAATCGTTGTGGCAATCGAAACGCCCTGATCTTTTTTTCCTGGCACCATAATCTCAATACCCGGCACAATTATTTTTTTGCTTCCGAGAACTCCGGCATCATAAAGTGTGTTAACCTCATTAGCCACTTCAGGATTCTGTTCTATTAATATTGGCCGAACTTCTTCAGGAGTTAGTACCTTTCCATCATATTTATCATTTTTCCTGTTTGTTGCAGCATCATAAACATCCAAACGAGAGAAAATAAGACTATGATATTCTATCTTAGCTTTTTCTCCGTTTGTTAATTTAGAAAGTCTGTTGATCACCTCTGTGGAAGGGTATCCATCTTCCTGATTGTGGTGGTGTCTTAATGCCATTTCTGCAGAGCAAAGATCAACTTTTTCTAGGATGAGGTAGGAGATTATTGGATGGGCCACCATTTTTTCCATGTCCTCGGCACTAAAACCTTTTGTTTTTTTGAGAACGTCATCTTCAATTTCGATTTTACCAATATCATGAAGCCCCCCTGTGAAAAGCATTGCCCTTTGATCCATGGTTGGACCGAGGCATCTTGCAACTTTGGGTCCAAGAATTGCAAGTCTCATCGAGTGCTCAGAGGTAGGAGTATCTTTTTGTTTTATTAGATCCAGGTAATACCTAATATATTTTTGATCTGATTCTGAAACATCTAGGTTAGCTAATTCTTTCCCAAGTTGACTTTCTAATGATTCCATGACTTCGAGAGGTTAATTTGGGTTTTAAAGGCTTAGCGTCGGTGAAATTTTTACAGAAAGGTTTTTAAGGCGTTTTTGAAGAAAAATGGCCCTGAAAATAAGGGCTAATCTGGCTTGAAGGAGAATCTAAAAAAATAATATTTATCTGGAACTCTCCCGAAATCTTGTATGATATGTCGTCGAGCTTCTTGTTCGGCAAGTTCTCCCCACCTTTCCCCGTATTCCTTGGAGAATTTTTCTCTTGTCTTTTCAATTCCCCCTTCATGATGAAGGTACTTTCGGTGTTCTATAGTCCCCATTCCCTGCCGATAGTGGTGGTCCATCCAAATATGTGTTTCGCGAACTATCTTGGTAACCAGATCCGGATAATCCTCAAGAATATCTGGATTTTCCTCTTTGATTGCTTCGAGAGATAGGCGTACATGATCCTCAAACCTCATTTTTAATTTTCCTCGGGAGAATCTTCTTCTTCTCGGGATCTTTTTATCGCAGTCCCAGCACATGCAAGGGTAAGTCCTCCCATCCCGAAAAGTAATCCTGCTTCAGCCATATCACATTTTGACTCAATATCTAACGATTCGTTCCATGATTCGTTTCTTCTTCCACTTATTTGGGTCCATCCAGCATATCCTTTTTTGAAGACCGAAGTTGAATAGGGAAATTCTATTCCCTTACTTGGTCCGGGCCTTGTTGTTGTGGTTCCATAATCCTTAAATCCCACTGATGAAGCCCCAAAGATCCCTGCGAGAAGAAATCCGGCCACACTAGCACAGAGATAGTCGACGAATCCATTTGGTTTTCTTTTTTCTTTGGTCATAGAATTAGATGGAAGGAGGATATATAAGAATTATTGTGATCAATTAATTTGGCTAAATTTTCGGAATAGATAGCTTTAAGAATACTCGAAATTTCATATTTTTAAGAGAACACTAAGAGAACACAAAGCAACAATGAGATTTCTATTACAATTATTAAATAACATGGGAGGAAACAATGAAATTATACGTAGGTAATTTACCTTGGAGTGTAGATAGCGAAGGTTTGAAAAAGCTTTTCGTTGAAGCTGGTTTTGACGTTGAAGAAGCTAACTTGATCTCAGATAAGTATTCTGGAAGATCAAAGGGTTTCGGATTCGTAACTATCGCAGACGATGAAGCAGCTAAGAAAGCTATGGCAGATATGCATGAAAAGGAAATTGACGGTCGAAAGTTGACAGTTAATGAAGCAAAACCAATGGTTCCACGAGATAATGATCGGTCATTTGATAAACCGAGAGAAGATCGAGGAAATTCTGGAGATGCTGATTCGAGTGAAGCGCCAATGGCGGACTCAAATGCAATGGCTGAAGACATCGCTAGCGAAGGAATGTAATTCCCGCCAGCTCCTTTTTATTTTTTTTATTTTTTTTATTTTTTGGAGGACATAGTTCTCCCAGGTATGTAGAAAAATTGTTGGAAGTGTTAAACTTCCAGCTAACTTAATAATTTTTTAAAGAATAGTGATCACCTCACTTCTTTTTTGCTTTCATGCAAGCTCGTCCGCCTGCGCCAAGAAGAACTAATGCCGCAGCAATTGTGATCACAATCTTTGACCATGTTGCTGGAGAAACCCATACTAATACAATGATCAGTATAGCCATCAAACCACTACAAGGGAACGGTCCCCCTGAAGTTGGGCATGTCATCTCTTTCTCTTTTTTCTTTGCCATGTTTACAGAAAGACGAGACGGTATAAAAAGCTTATGGCATTATTTCTTATTTTTTCTTGCTCTTCTTTGTAAAATTGCGAAACCATTTGAATTCCTCTAGAAGTTCGGGGATTGTCCAAAGCATTGCAACAAAACCGATTATGAAGATATACAGGTTGTAGTTTTCCTGGGATGCGCCTAGGAAGGGTTGGCCAGTGAGTGCAAAAAAGATTAATGAAACTCCTGCATAGAGTAAGATAACAGACAAGAATTTTCCGATAATCTCTTGAGGTTCTCTGATGATCCTCTTTTCTGTAATCAGTACAGCTAAATAATAAATCACAAAAACTGCAATTATAATCAGGTATTCTGCGGATATCATTATTGTCTTAAGTGCTAACTGTTTATAAATTTTTATCAATCAAATTAGAGTTTTATTTTCTAAAAAAGATTAAACTTATTGCGTATCCTAAGACTACTCTTGGAAGCTCTACGAGCACGGTCCAACCAATAACTCCGAAAGGTACCGTCGCTGGGAAGATATGCATTCTTTCGAAAAGCGCCATGGTTGCGGTTAGAAAGATCGCCCAGTAGACTATCATTCCAATGACCTGATTCCAATCAACTCTTTTTTCGTTTTTTGCCATTCTTATATTATTAGGGATATTTGATATAAATAATTATCTGATGAGAGATTTTAGAAAATTAATAGGAAGAATTCAACGAGCTGTGGGTTCTGGTTCAGGTAAACAAGAGTGATTTGCAAGTTTCAATATATAAAGATTGTTGTGATTAATTATATTAATTCCAAATCCTAACTAAACATTCCTCTTCTTGCCATGTAAACGGCAAGTAGACCGATGAAGAGGAGTACTCCTAGAACGATTAGAATGATTTGCTTAAGTTTTCTCTCTTTCTTACCTAACTGGTTCCATGTTTTATGGTTTTTATCCCATTTATCCTTGTGAGCTAGCCCCACAGTCATGTAGGAGGCCCCCAGAGCGATAAAAACGATTCCAATGGTAAGATTTGAGATTATCATAATAATCCCAAAAGGAAGCCAGATAACGCCCATAACGAAGAGGTTGTAATAATCTGTAGGCCTTTTTTTGCCTTTTTTAGCCATGAGGATTGCAATTACTCCAAATAGAATTAATAATGCCAAGATTAACCAAATCAACCAATTTATCATGGAGATCATAGGGATTAAAGATTTAAATAATCATCGTCGAATTAAAAGAATATTCAATTATTTTTTCTTCTTAACTTTTCTAAAGATAATAACTGCCCCGGTTCCAATAAGAATCAAGATGATAAAGTATCCTGCAATTCTTAGTCCTGATGTTTCTCCGGATCCTACAACTGCACCAGTTATTGCTGCCAAAGCTCTTCCTATCAGTCCTTCAGGTTCTTCTGATGAAAAGGCTTGTTGAAGATCAAGACTTGAACTTTCATTACAAGATTGGCTTAAATCTGGTCTTTCAGCAAGAGTACCACAACGGTTTTCATCAATACAACTTCTCAATTGAGTTCCATTTGAACAGGAATCCCATTCTCCACAAGACCAATTAATAATACATCCTCCACTGCTAGATCCACCACCGCCACCGCCAGAGGTTATAATTACTACAGGTATTACTGGCTCTTGAACAGGACAAGTCATTCCGAAATTAGACGTAAAAAGGGCAAGGTCTGTGTCAGTAACATTTCCATCCTTATCTATATCTGCCCGATTACACCAATTGTTATCTGCTGAACAGTTTGTTGTGTCATTAGTATTGTCAGAATTAAAAATTTCTCTAAAGGCTATGAAATCCGCCATGTCTACCTTTCCATCAAGATCAAAATCAGTATCATTACATTCAGCAGTCACAGTAAGTGCCGGATCTTCAGTTCCACTTGCACTACAATTATCTCCATAGTAGATCGCCCAGAAATAGTAATCGTTATCTGTAACTTCTCCATTTCTCGATAGGTCCGCACCGTTACACCAAGCATTGGTTTCATTACAATCTGTCGATCCAAAATTATCTGCCCAGAGAGTATAATCTCCAATATCTACAGATCCATCACCACTAATATCTGCTCTTGAACATAAATCTAATTCGCATGTAACTTCCTCTACGGCCCCACAGGGCTCAGTATAATAAACCGCCCAAAGGTAATAATCATCATCATTCACAATTCCGTCACGAGTAGTGTCTGCTCCGTTACACCAAGCATTAGTCTCATTACACTCTGTCGATCCAAAATTATCTGCCCAGAGAGTATAATCTCCAATATCTACAGATCCATCACCACTAATATCTGCTCTTGAACACATACAAGAAAGTTCTTCATTGATCTCTTCTCCAGTGCTACAATCATATCCAAAGAATGCTGCCCAGATTCCATAATCAGAGTTAGAAACTTCTCCGTCCCGAGTAGTATCTGCACCACCACACCAGTTATTAGTCTCATTACAATCAGTTAATCCGAATTGAACTGCCCAGACAGTATAGTCTGCTCCAGTAACAACTCCGTCGCTATTTATGTCTGCTTGATCACATAAATCTAATTCGCAAACAGAATCATCAAATAAATTACAAGTCTCTCCAAAGAATGCCGCCCAGACATCATAATCTGGATCATTAACTTCTCCATCCTGATTCGCATCCGCACCGCCACACCAATCATTAATTTCGCTACAGCCAGTAGATCCGAATTGAACTGCCCAGACAGTATAGTCTGCTCCAGTAACAACTCCGTCGCTATTTATGTCTGCCATAGCGCATAAACAAGAATTTGGACTTACACAAGTCTCTCCATAATATGCGACTAAGAATTGAAAATCGTCGTCATCTACACTACCATTTTGAGTTATATCTGCACGATCACACCAAAAATTAGTTTCATTACAATCATTAGAATTATACTTAAATGCCAATATTGAAAAATCAGCAAAGCCCACAGTTCCATCTTCATTAATATCTGCCTGAGCACAGATATCTATATCACAGGTCTCTTCACTACCTGCAGCACAGGTATCTCCGTAAAACGTCTTAAATAAATCAAAATCCGGGTCCTCTACCATCCCATCCCGGTTAACATCTGCCCCCTCACACCAAGTATTTGTTTCATTACAATCCGTAGAGGTATACTTAAACGCCAATAAAGAAAAGTCAGCGAAATCCACAATTCCATCATCATTCATATCTGCCCTTTGACATAAACATGCTGCTTCGTCATCGATCCATCCTGCGGATGCAATGGCCGAAAATCCAAGGATCATAAATCCAACTAAAAATATCAATGAAATCTTTGATGTGTTACTGAATTTCATTATATTTCTGGTAATATTTGGATTATAAAGCTTTCGATGAAAATTTACTACTGGAAGGTGCGATTTTTCATTAGTTCCTAAGTTTCAAGATTTTCTCTACAAAATCTGGTCGGATGTAATAATGAATTGTTGCGCCATAATCTGTCTTCCACTTTTTCTCACCCTTGGAATATTTTTTGTGGCCGAGCTTCTCAGCGATGTGGGTGAAGAGCTTATCGATCTCGCTTTTGGAAGCTTTTTTTGATTTCTTATGCTTTTTCAAAAATGCCTCTGCTTTTTTTGTTGCGTAGTGGGACCTAACAATGTGGGGATAAAACTCCTCTCCGCAATATTCCTTGAATGCTTTTGAGAAGTCTCTATCTTTTAGGGGTTTTTTAGAATCGTTTGTGAAAATGAAATCAGACTTCTTAGATTTGTTTAGAATCTTTTGTAGGTTTGAGATATATTCTTGGGAGAACTTAGCAGTGATTGTTTGTGGCACGCCATCCTTTGAAATAAAGGAGAAAGTTACCCGTGCGTCTTCTATCCTAATATCTCCTTTCTTTAGGGTCGTCAGGCCTTTGTGTCCGTGAGCCTTGTAATATACTTCATTACCAACCCTCATTTTGGTATCTAGGAGAGTTCGAGTTGCTAGGGCAGTTTTATCTGGCGATTCTTTGATTTTTTTGTTCACTGCCCGATTTATTTTTGAAAGGTTTTTGTCAAAATCGTCTACTGCGGAGAATTTCTTTTTCTTCGCTTTCTTTTTCTTCTCTAAGGTATATAGATAAGAATATTTCCCGGTTGGGTTTTTGAAGATGACATCCCAGTGAGTGTTCGATGTTTCATCATGGATGGTCAGATCATCAGCAAAAAGGGAGAATGCCTTGTCAAGTAGATGTTTGCTTGGGAGAATTGTGATTCGTGCACCAAATGATTTTCCAGAAGGGGTTAGACCGCCTTTTAGGAACTTTGGGGCTTTTGTGTCTACTAACTCTTTTATGAGATTGTTCTTTTTGAAGAGGTGGATGGCGTTGAGGGCTGGGGCGAGATTTGGAGTGGTTTTGAGATGTGGAGAGAGGTTCTTCCAATTTGTTTTGGTTTTGATAACTGGTTGGAGAGTTTTGGATAGAATTCTAATTGTATTTATTGGACTATCACCTTTCATGTAATGGTGGGGGGATGAGATGTTATAAATGTTGGGGGTTTATGGAATGGGGGGCGTAGAAAGCCTTAAAAGTTTCCAAATCCTGATGAATTTGTCCCCTAGGGAATTAGAGTTCTTGATAATATTAATATGGCAACAAATGATGAATTTGGAAAACTCAAGGAGTTTATTCAGAAAAATCTGAGAGCAGTTGGTGCGATTGCAAGTATTCAAAGATGGAATTATATCTCTAGAGAAGGGGATATTTTTTGCTCAGGCGGTTGTTGCGGAGTTAATGCAGCTGCCCTAGATTTTGTCTTGCAGAAAGGAGGATATGATGTTGAAAATGTTGGAACCCCCTACCTTAATTTAGAAACACCTTTTTGTACCACCGATTATCATGATCATCAGTTTTTAGTTGTGCATTTGGGCGATGAAGAAGTTGTCACAGATAGTTCTTATCAGCAATTTCTCCCCCACTCTCTTGGAAACTCAGGGTTATCTCCCTTTATGGTGGCCCGTTATGGGGATTTGAGAAAGACACTAGGAGGTATTGTTGACGTAGTTAAGCAGGACCCGTGTCCATGGGATGCTTTTCAGGCGTTTAGGGAAGAACCGAAAGATTTAGTGATAGATCACTTCATGAAAATTTGGGATTATAAGGCGCCCGTTGAAAACAAAGATGACGGTCAATTTTGGAAATCAAAAGTAGATCGTTCTAAAATAAAATGTGGATATTGGCCTTCACAATCTAAGCTTGATTATTATTTGGAACATGAGTTTAAGTTGGTTCATTGAAAGTGGAGGTTGTTTGTTAAATAATTCACTGAACCCAAGGGGTACTTTCTTCCAGAAAGTTTTAAAAATAGTTTATTGATTGTTTTATCATGACACGAGAAGAACTTGAAAGGAGTTTGAGAACATCTTATGATGAAATAGATGAGAGATTAGAAGGTCTTTCTACAGCGGAACAACAGCAATTTCTTGAAGGATTAGTTTATGCTTATGATTCCATGACCCGTCATGCAGGTCCTGCGAGTTTATCTCCCGTTGAACAACAGCAATTTCTTAGTTCTGCAAAAAGCGGGGCTTACTCAAGGACATTTCACCTGGACTTAGATCCGGAGAAACATATGAAAGGATTAGTTGAGAGTAGTAGAAGAAATGTTGCAGCAGCATATATTGTTGCAAAAGCACTACAAGAGTTAATGGGGATTCCGTTAGATGCGGAACAAGAGCGTCGAATAAGTCAAGTCATTTCAATTGCCGGAGTACCTCAAGGATATTTTGATAAGGCAAAACCTAGTAGTGCTGATAGGACAAATAGGAGATAAGTATAGATTAGAATTCTATTGATTATCACCTTGAATATTTCGGATCCATCACAACTTTCATCATTTCCTCTTCTGGGAGAAGAGCAAGTTCACATCCTTCAACGCTCCAACCATCCGGTGCAGCTTCTCTAGAAAAAACATCTTCCGGCCTAACTAGTTCCCCAGTTTGACCATCAAATAATTGCCCTTCGGTTCCAATTGCATATAACTTCTCATCCCCAGAAAATCCCCCATAATTATAAACTCTAATTGCTCTGCCTGGACGAGAAAGTCTTTTATCGGCAAGTACTTCTGCGAATCCTTCGTGTCCCCGATAAAAAGGCGGCGGACTATTAAAATCGTCTGTCATCTAATCTCGACCAATCATTCGTTTATAAAAATTTCCCTGCTCAACTAGAAACTTATCTTTATTCTAACTCTCTTTCTAAGGTGAGAGTAAACTCTTCAAAACCCATTTTTTTGTAGAAATTGACTCCCTTATCATTTCCCGGACTAACTTCGACCCGGAGTCTCTTGGCATCATTTTCTTTAGCCCAACTCACAGCACTTTCATAGAACATTCTTCCAAGGCCTTTAGATCTATAATCTTCTAGAATGAAAAAATTAGCTAGATCTGCCATCTTTGGTAAATTTCTATAACCTTCTCCCGTTACGATACCTCCAGATAAATATCCTACAATCTTGCCATCATCTACTGCAACAAAGACATAATCAGTTGTCTTAGTTATCGCTTCCATGAGATATTTCTCTCCCTTTTCGCTAAAGGCCCAGTCCAGATCCATAAGTCCATCATACTCATTATGCTCCTTTTCGCAAAGTAGGCTGCATAATCCTTGGATATCTTTTAGGTCTGCTATTGTTGCTTTTCTAATTTCCATTATTTTATTAACTTCCTCAAACATTCCCCAGCAACCTTAAAGTCCGCTCGTCTTTCACTCAACCGCATTACTTGGCCGATTAGATAATTGAGACTTGCATCTTTGCCGCCTTTGAAATCATCTACGACTTTTTGATTTTCGCTGATTACTTGCTTGCAGAGATTTTCGATTGCTGCCTTGTCGATGCTTTGGATTTCGAGTTTGTGATTGCTTATGGCGAAGGATTTTGGTACAAAATCATTCATGATTTGTTTTCCCTTAAGAACTGTGATCTTTCCGCTGTTTACTAGATTGATTAGTTCTGCGAGATGTGCTGGCTTGATGTCGACATCTTCATCTTCCAAGGTTTTGCTATTATAATTTAAGACTCGCAGAAGTTCTATGGTTATCCAAGATAGATTCTTTTTCATGTCTATCCCGCCATCGGCTAGCTCTTCGAAGAACTCGACTAGCTCGAGATTCTTTGTAAGGATGCCTGCATCCTTTTTGTCTACGCTATATTTCTTAAGGAGTTTCTGAAGTTTTTTTTCTGGCATCTCTGGGAGATTCTTTTGGATTTTGCCTACAAGCTTTTTGTCAATTCGGATTAATGGAAGATCGGGATCTGGGATGAAACGATAGTCTGATGCCGTTTCTTTATCTCTCATCTTGATTGTTTTTCCAAGCTTCTCGTCAAATGCCAGGGTCTCTTGTTTCTGCACTATTCCCTCTTTGTGATTTTCTATTTGTCTCACAATTTCATATTCTATTGCTTTTCTAATTTTTTCTAGAGAGTTTAGATTCTTCATCTCTACTCTGTCCCCGTATGTAGAAACATTGACATCTACCTTAATTCCTGCATTCTTTCGTATTGCTTTTATGTAGGAAAGAGAGAGGACAAGGGCCTTTAGCCATCCTATAACTTCTTCGGAGGATTTGAAATCAGGATCGGTTACTATTTCGATAAGGGGGAGTCCTGATCGGTTGTAATTTATCTTTCCAGTTTCTGGATTCCATTGTGCTGGATCTTCTTCAAGATGACATTCTGTGATCCCGATTCCCCGGAACTTTCCTTTTGTTGTGGGGAGTGCCGCATGAGCTCCCGAGATTGTTGTTTGGTATCCTTTTGGATTATCTGCCCAGTTATAGTGCTTCCTTTGCCAGATTAAATCTTTGTGATTGATTTTACATCCTAGAACTAGTGAAATTTGGATTAGTTTTCTCATAGCTTCCATGTTTGGGGCCATTGGCTTAGATCCGGGATATCCAGTGCAGATTGGGCAGACTCTTGAATTAGGTTTGTCTTCCTTTTCTTCTAGATTTGGGCGAGTTTTACACATACAGAATAATTTCTCATTGGTATTAAGATATCCGTGCACCTCTAATCCGATTTTTATTGGGTAAGCTTTCTCTGCCATAGGTTGGTGAAGGATAAGGGATTTTTAATGTTTGTGATGGGAGGAAATGGCCCTTGGGGAGCATTTATAGTGTCATTTAGGGGTGGTAACAAATAGAAAGCTTTATATACTAAAAGTGCCTTTGTAGAGTATGGAAAGAAGAGGTTACCAAGGGAATTAATAATATTACATGGCAGATGAAACAATAAAACAATATGACGGAGTTATACCCACCTTAGATAGAAAAATAGTTACACGAGAAGATCTGGCGAACCTATTTGGAGTTCCTGCAGAGGCAAAGATGGGACGAACTCCCTCTTGGAGCGTTAGACCCTTTTGACCAATCGCGGGGACAGATTTTTGTTTAGAAATAACTAAATGAAAACTAAAAAACAAGAATTTTTGAAGAACATGTCACCAGTAGGTGGTCGACAAGACTTAAATAACATATTTTTTTGGACACTGACACCATGAAAATTGATCCTTACAACCACGAAGGGTCGCTGACCCGTTGGAAAGATAAGGTGCGGGAATTAGGAGGCATTCCTGACATCTCGAGACAGAACTCGGAGATAATTTTAAAATATATGACCGATATGGAACTCGGAATTAATACATCCTTATCAAGCAAAAAGGGAGCCAGAAGTTTTGTTCGAATCAACACGATAAGACAAAGACTCACCTTTTTAGCCAAGAAATTCAAGGAAATTCTTGATGTTGATGATATGATTCTCCTAACCGAGCAACAAGTTTGCTCATTCTTTGTTGATATGCGAGGAGGCAAAATAAAACGGCAGGACGGACGTAGATATAAGGCGACACGGGACTTTGTCAAAATCTTTAAGGCTTTCTGGCACTGGTGGCAAAAGGTCGCACGTAAGGCGGGACAAACGGTCGAGGATATTACGACTTATCTGGATTCTTCAGGCGAGAAGCCTGAATGGGTATACCTAAATGAAGAGCAAGTTAGAATTTTTTGTGATAATTGTAATCTGAAATATAGGGTGCTTGTTATGTTTTTATTTGATACAGGAATTAGATCTCCGACCGAATTGTTGAATGTTAAGGTTTCGGATTTGTCTTTGAATTGTAAGGAGTTGAATATTCGAGATGAAGTTTCTAAAACATTTGGAAGAAGAATTAAGTTGATGCTTTGCTCTGAATTAGTTAGGAGATATATAAAAGAGAATGAGTTGGGAGCTGAAGATTATCTGTTTAAATTTAGTCCTTACGTTGCTAATCGTTATTTGAAAAGATTGGCTAGGAAGTTGTTTGGCGATGAGAAGAGTTTAGCTGGTCAGAATTATTCCGATTTGACTATGTATGATTTTAGGCATTGTAGTTGCTGTTATTGGCTTGTGAGATATAAATCTGAATCAGCCTTGAAGTTTAGATTCGGATGGAAGAAGTCTGATAAGATTCATTATTATTCTGAGATGCTTGGAATGAGAGATACAATTAGTGAAGAGGATTTATTGATTGATGTTACAAAGACCGAGTTAGAACAAAGATTGGTAAAATCTGAAAATAGAAGTGAATTATTAGAAGCTCAGGTTGAAGCCATGAAAAGACAACTGGCAGAGATATATGTTCATGTAAATAAATTGCATAGTCAGGCAGAACTAATACCCTGTGGAAACTGAAGAGATGTTCGGGTTGGTTTTATTCGCGGGATTAATTATTAATGCTGTTCTTATAGAAAAGATTAAGGCATTTCAAAAAAGTGTTTCCGAAATTCCAGATAAATTATTATCCCTTATCACAAGCCAAATTTTTATTATTTCAATAATCACCCTTAGTTTAATAGGATTAGTTTTTCTAATAATCCGTCATCGCAACTTGAGCCTCGAAAGGGAGAGGTCGGAAGCTGAAAGAATTAAAGATAATAAGATAGAAGAAAGAAATATTGTGAAGCTTTCATGTAAAAATATAAATGGCATGAATTCAAACGAATTAGAAATATTAACTCAATCTCTGGAGGAATATAATCAGGACTCGAGAATACAGTGCAAAATAATAGACACCAAGAAAGAATTAAAAAGAGTTAAGATTGAAGAATATCAGAAGACAGAAGAATACAAAAAAATACAATTACAAGAGGAAATTAAAGAATTAAAGAAGCAACATTATCAAGAACAGTTAAGGTTACAAGATTATCATGATGCAGTATTAGAAAAATTAAAAGCTGAAGACACTATAATCTATGATATCGAGAAGTTGAATAAAAAAGAAATTGAAGTATTAGAAAAAGAAGAGTACAAAAAGACTAATGAATATGATCCAATTGAAAGTAAAAATAAAACATTTCTCGTGAAACAAATTTTGAATCATTCGCCATCACACACTTTTTTGGTAGCCAGAATTAAACAACTTCTTGAGAAACACATTAGTCATAACAGTATTAGAACCCATGACACAAAAGACGCGGACTTAACCTTTGAAATAAATTATAAAATTTATGCCCTTGAAATTGAAAAAGGATCCCTACTTACAAAGAAAAAGAGTTTAAGGAACAAGGTTAGTTTGCTAAACAATAAGTATGGTCAGAATTGGTATTTTATTGTGACTAATAGAAATTTAACTAAAAAATATCGTAAATATGGCAAGGTCACTTCGCGAATGGGGGTGCGCAAAATCATCGAAAAACTAGTTAAAAACTGACACCCTATTTTGATGGGTGTGATAATGGTTTTGTCGACGGTATTTTTTCTGTGAATAGGCGAGAAGTCAGTCTCCGTATATATGTATATATACTGTGTGTATGTAGGGGGATATAGGAGGCAAAAAGTTATGCCGATGTTGTTGTTTTTGTATAAGGATTAGGGGGTTATTCCTTCAAATAAACTAACCTAAGTTTTTTCTTTCTGGAATTTTTTCCTTAAAATTATACCCAATTTAAATCTTTAATCTACAGCACCATTTCTAGCCTTCATCATCTTCCATCCAAAAACCCCTACGGCAACAGTTGCAATTACAAACAAATAGAATCCAAAGCCAAGATAACTAAAGATACTCGAGAGATTCAATGTCGCAGAAGCAAAGCCACTACCAACACTCACAGGAACAATTAACCTAAAGACTAAATATAGCAATATAATTGCAGATAATCCAACAGAAGCCTTTGCCCCCAAGTCTTTCTTAAAATATACTAAAGCAGCAACTCCTAAGGTTACAAACAACAAAATCTTCACAATCCAAGAAATCATCCATCCGCTAATCGACAAAGTGATAATTGCCACACTTATAGAAACCCAAGGCAACAAAATAGAAATAGCCAAAACTCCCAAAGCACCAAGTAACATATAAGATTTTTTCATACTTTTAATATCAAAACCTCTATTGGGACCAGAGGAACTCGGGGTAGCAGATTTGCTTACTATTTTAGAACCAGAAGAATCATTTCCAGAATTAGGGACGCTCTTCTTCCAAGCAAAAATCCCAGGCATAATTAATTGAGCAATTGGAACAAACATTAAAAGACCCAACCCCCCAGAGAATCCAGTTCTTTTAGCAGCCTTCCACCACACCACACCAAAGAAAACAATATTCACGATAGGAACAAATATCAAGAGAGTTAGCCAAGAAGACATACCAGAAATTCTAACAAGCAAAACCAAATTCAAAATAGGAACCCAAGCAAACCACCTCGGACCAACATCAGTTTTCTTCGCCATCCCAATAAAACATAAAGAAAAATAAACATAAGGTATTAACACAGCCAAAATTATAATCAAGAAAACAAAAAGCCCAGAAGAGCTTCCACCATTTCTCGACGATAAGCTAGGAGTAGATGAAGAACCAGAAGACGATTGACTATCTGGCTCATCAGAATAATCTTTTCCAAACAAACCACCACCATCTACAGAAACTTCCAAACTATATCTCCCCTCATTGTCATCATTTCCACCCGTTGTTGTAACATAAACCCAAATTGTTTGATCACTTGGAGAAACATAATCTACTTCAATAGTCTCACCTCTAGACCCATCGTCACCCGATACTTTCTGCTGATCCTCCTCGTAAAAATATAAAGCAAGTTCAGGCAAATTATCCGAAACCCCAGATTCTGGAATCACCTTAGCAGTAATCTTAGAATTCTCCTTAACCTCAATCCTATATGTATCTCGCACATCACCTCTAATCAAACTACAGCAATCAGTATAGGTTCCAGATTCAATTTCAGTAGCAGTCTCATCTCCCCGACTTGAAGCCTCCACGGAATTAATATCTCGAACATCAGTAACAGAAAAATCCATACCATATTCCAGTGTATAATCCCCTCCCCCCTTATATCTTATAACAAAATAATACTCTCCAACATCATCCTCAGAACTAACAGAATATCCGACCATATAGTCTTTTATGGCACTCCCCTTAATCACTGTCGAAGCAATCTTTTGTTTCAAAGGATTGTAAATCTCAAAATAAACCCCCTTACTCCCATCATAAAAAGCACCATCCTCTTCGTAAGCCACAATATCTTTTGCTATAAAATAATCCCCTATGTCTAAACTAATCTTATAATAATGAGCATCCTGACCCTGAAGCCCAACCCCCGACAAAGCCGAATCAACATCTATAACTTCCGCATCATCAAAACTAGTTCCAGCAGCAGCAACACTAATCAAAAATAAACCAAGCAGAAACGCTCCCAATATTCCAATCTTTTTCACCATCTTCTTATTAATCTCATAGCACACATCTTTATAAATGTTAGGTTCAATTTAACCACCCATCTCTTTATTAAACTCTTTCATAGCAGCAGCAAATCCTTCCGCACCGCCAAGCGCATCCCCATATTCCGAATCCCCACCACCCAAATCATAATCACACACATTACAATGGTCAGTAGTATAACCATGTTCATCACAAGTTTTCTCACCCTCAATCGCCATCAAATTC
Organism: archaeon; assembly: GCA_018694115.1. Lineage (GTDB taxonomy): Archaea > Nanobdellota > Nanobdellia > Pacearchaeales > GW2011-AR1 > JAGVXH01. The sequence goes on along the minus strand of JABHNB010000005.1, from coordinate 100,787 downwards.
TGACCAAACTCAAGCGTTCTCAACATCTCTTCATTCAAACCACCCTTAGCAACAGTAATACAAGTTCTAATACATTCATATTTATTCCCACTACTTTCTCCCAACTCTACATAAAGACCCTCAACAAATTCTTTCTGCTGAGGACAGTCAGGATTATCCTCTTGTTCGGGTACATCAATACCACCATCACCAGAATCGCCATATCCAAACAAGCCAATAAACCAATTCCAAATATTCCCAAAAAATCCCCTCTCAGCCTTATCCTCCTCTCCATCCCCACCGTTGGTTAATTCTTCAAGCTCTCTCAAAAAAGATTCTTCATCTTCTTTGGTCTCTATTTCATGCACTTCCCACTCACCATCATCATCAAAGCGATAACAAAACATACCCAAACTATTTTTCGAACTAGGATATTCTTCAAAAAACAATTCCAATTCCTCTTCGTTGGGTTTTATCCAGCTACTATGCTCATCTTTCTCAAGATTATCACATATCCATTTCCAACGATCAACATCCTCAATCCGATTAGAATTATTATTATAAATCCATTTCGTCAACCTTCCATCAATTTCCATTTCTTTCTCAGCAGAAACAAAACTAACAAAACCCATTAAGATAATCAAAACAACAACTCCACTCTTTTTCATATCTAATACATACACAAGAACTTTATAAAAGTTATCCTTTCAAGCCGCCGCAACAACTTTCGCCCTCTGCCTATCATAAAGAGATTTCGTAAATCTATGAGATAGCTTATGACGCGCAGGCGCAACATTACCACAATGCAGTTTATTATTTCCAACATCCTCAAAAAAAGAATCCAACTTTTCCAGCTGATCAGGATTATCCTTGACATTTTCCAAAGCTCCCGCATATTTTTTATTCAAATCATGAACTTTCTTATAATGAGCCCCAGCCATATACAACCCACCTCCAATCAACCCAGTCATCAAAGATTCAGTCGGCCGACTAGGATCGCTCATGCAATTATAAGCCAATGCCGAAATTCCAGCCATAGCAGCAAACCCATGCCCAACTACATCATGCACAGCCGAGTCTAGAAATTCTCTTATTGTCATAATAAACAATAGAGTCCACATTATATAAAGGTTTCTGTTGTCACCACGACAAAGGAGTTATTATTTAGTAAATTTTCTATTTAGTCTTTTTGGGTGACCTCTCTAATAATCCGTCACCCAACGGTGGTCGACAATCCTTAAAAACTCTAACCACCAACGACAATTAAACTAAACAAAGTTCATAAACAAAAAATTTAGTTGTCCCCTCCCGATGCCAAAAAGGTCAGGTCGACGGTGGGGGTGTTGATACTATCAAACGGGGTAGGCTGAAATGGTATACTAAGGCTACAGATGCCATGGGGTATGGATTTTGTTTTGATAATTCTGTTGCGAATGACTATCTTAAGATGTTTAAGGAATGTGCAGAGGCAGGAGTATTTCCTCAAGATACACTATTTGCTCTACGAGAAAATTCTCAGTATGGTGGGACCGGAATCGTAAGCCTAGTGCCAGAACTTGATGAAAAAAGAATAATTGGAGAAAGAGAACGTGTCTCAAAAAGTGCTCTTTCTGGAAGAATTCTCGGGAGATTTGGCCAGACTATTGGGAGAGATTTTAAGGTCAATGAAAATTGGGCTGGCGGGAAAGATGGAAAGATATATTTTTATGATTTGCATCTCACTGATCAAATTGATTTAGCATTAGAGACTGCAGTGGATGAAATTAAGGGTTATCCCGGAGTATTTATTGAATAATTTTATTCTATCCCCGGATTCTAATACTTGCAGCGCCTTTAGGAATTGTAATTGTTATTATATTGTTATTGTATGTGTAACTTATTGGCGAGGTTGTTTCATCTTCGAATGGGTAGTCTTCTGGATGGATCTCAAGTTCTATAGAAGAGGGTGTGAGCACGGAGAAAATCTCTATCTCTGTTGGTTCGTTTGCTTCTACGCTTCCTTGGATTTTATCTATTTCATAGGATAGGGCCAAGTGATGAAGATCTCCACTGTTTTGCTTGAAATAATTCCGGTTATCGTAAGTTAAGTTAGTGGATTCCTTAATGTAAAAGTCTGTTAGATCGTTTGTGTTATCTATTCTTACTATTGCGAGTTTACCTGTGAAATCTACTCCGTTTGCACTAGAGGTGGTGGTTGCTAACTCATTGAGGATTAAAGTATCGTTATAGGACATATCGCTTGGATGGGAGATAATTGTGCCTTCAGGTACTTGAGAGACAATCAGCTCATCTCCAACATTCTGATTATCATCTGAAGAGATGATTGTTAGAAATTGTGCGTTTTGGACATCGTTCTGAACTTGATTAACATATCCCAGATTATTGTTTACATATTTCCAAGTTTCTGGAACAAACTCTCCCTTTGTAAAATCATTCAACTCGCTCATCTGCTGAATTCTTACAGTACGATTTGCATCTTCAGAAGGGATATAATGCTCTTGGGTAGAATCTCTTTCCAAAAAGCTTCGAGAATAATTCGCCACTACACCAGTCCAAGAAGCGGTTTGTTCTGTCGGATTGATATTAACGTCTCCGATCAGCCTCGGTGTTGTAAAGACAATCTCATAATCATGCGCTTCATCTCCAGACATCTCGTCAAATATAATAATGTAATCTTTCAAATATAGGATCTGTCTAGACATTGTAACATCTTCGGGATAGTTACTCACTGCATCGCTAGGATAATCTTTTGGATACCTTTTATTGTTTGTAAGATCATAATTAAGATCTTTCAACAAGCTGGTTAGGTCTTCTCCAGGCATTAAAAATGCGGCATCTATCTGTCCAGTCTGAACGAAATAACCTGTATCTGATTCATCAGGATATGAGAAATAATGGGTTAATTCCCCATTGCCTGCCACCTTTCTTGAAGCACTAACTTGTCCATCTGCCAGCATAGTGAACTCTCCATATCTTGAAGGAGGTAAACTATAACTCCAGTCTGGACCAAAAAGATGTTCTCCGTCTTCATAATACATTAGGGTTCCGATATTATAATTTTCTATCCAATAGTTTCCATTCACTTCCGCCTTACCCATCCCAATTAACTGCCTTGTGTCCTGCCCCCAATTATCCCTAAATATTCCTTGATTTGCATAAGGTAGAAATTGTGTAGGTCTCCACTTAGGATCAGTTACCATAAGATTTTCCGGACGAATTGGTGGTGTTGATTTATCGTACATAAAAAGAGACTGGACCATCCTTGCATTCCCTGCAGTTCCCCAACAAGCCATACCCCTCCCCTGCCTAGTCGCAAGCTCTTTCTCTCTTTCGATCATTCCCTGCATTAGTCCTGCAGTCTCAGAATTTACAAAATCAGGGTTCTGATACAGCGTATTAGGAATACGTTTTATATGGGTTCCCATCGCAAGACCATAAGGAGCAACTAAATCTGGAAAATAAGATCTTGTCATAGTTCTTATCGCCTCATCAAATCTCGGCTCTTCAAGAAGCCGAACCTCTGTCAAACGCTGATAGATAAATGAAAATGTTGCAATATCGCTCATAGCGGCATTCGCATACATCGCACCAGTATTAAGGTGCCCATCCCGAGTATAAAGATCGCTATATGTTGGGCGATGCATTAGTTGCATTGCATTATCCATCCAATCTCTCGGACCTGTCATCTGACTTCCCTTAGGGGGAACCCAGTCCGAAAGAACAATTGCATTAGTTCCAGCGGAGCTAAAAGTATATCCTGTCCAACTAAGAACTGTAAATACCTTCCACATGTTCACCTGCTTATTCACAGTTGAATAATCTATCATCCTTGCAAGTTTATACTCAATCTGTTCTGTATAATTTGTTCCGTCAGCTAAATCATCTTCCCTTAAACGGTCCTTAAGCAAATCATATGCAAGAGCGTAACTAGCCCAATAGTGAGGATAATTTGAATAAACTCCTCCGCCAATCATCGGATCATAAATAAGCATCTCCTTTGCAAATTGATAATAATCTTCTGGGCTAGCAATTTGTCCTTCGAAGCCTAAACGGTACGCCATAGCCGCATGAGAAATATGCATTGGGACCGAAAATCCCCGAGTTTTATAGACCCTAAATTCTGTCCCCTTCCCCAGTGGGGAAGGACTATCTGGAGTGTAAAGAAAATTATTATTTTTACTATAAAACAAAACATTCCATTCCGTCAAACTTATATTTTCTGCAGTTTTCACAACCCTAAATTCCCCGATCCCAGGCCCGCTTAAAATTTCGATATAATCGAATGCAGCAACCGATTTTCCAGAAGGCATGGTAAAATATGAATAATCTTCCCTAGGATCTTTGTCTACTGTCAGTTCGATAAGATAATCATCTTCTAAGGTATTTATTGGGGGATAGTCCTTAATTTCTCCCGTATTTCTATCTTTATACTTTTCATAAACTCCCTTGACATAAGCATGAAGATTGCTCCTAAATCTAGAATAAATATACCTTTCACAATCATCGGCACTACCTTCAAATGATTTGACTCTCTCCAAATCTTCCTCATTAAATAAAACGGTATCTCCTTCAGAATTCAACTTCTCAGAAGTAGCAAGTTTAACTTCCCACGGACAAGCATCCTTGGGAAAATCCTTACACAAGTTTTTGTACTGGATCATCTTTGTTTCGGTATTGATTACTGAGCCATCTTCTCTTGAGATAAATTCAATCTTGAAAGTTAGTTTGGTTTGATCTTCTAATGGAAGTAGGATGTAAGGATTTTGCTCTTCGGTATGGATTTCTGTCTCCCCCCCATTTACAAGAACATCATAATCGTCAGAGGTGAGATAGAGTTTTGCCTCGCTGAATCCGGTGTCCCAATCAGTTCTTCGGTCCATTAGTGCTGGAAAGAATTCAGGAGTATCATCGAGTTTACTTATTGGAAGGTCTTCTCTTTTTCCATCAGGGATTTTTATTCCTCCTTCGGTTCCTTCCCCAATTTCCGAAGTAACTCCAAGGGATTCTTCTCCGCCCCCAGGTAGCTGACGGTAGGGGATTAATTTTATGGAGACCGGTTTTGCATCAAGTGGGAAACATTTTGTGGCTCGTTCGTTATTTCCCGGGACTTCATTTTTCTGGAAACTTCCTCTTTCTGATTTTCCATTGACAGAGAATACTACTTCAATCCTCGAGAGTTCTACATTATCTTGTCCTCTTTCGACTTGGACACATGCTGCTTTTTCACTTTCATCCCACAAGGTATATCCTCCGGCAGTTACGATTTTAAGATCAACTTCCTCCTGAAAATATGAATCCTCTGCGATTAGTGGGATTATTGTGATCCAGATGATTGCTACTGCTGCAACAGTTAGAAGAACTATTAAGACTGTAGCGACTAGTGTAGAAATCCCCCTTTTGTTCATGACCTGTCGAAGAATAAGATGTTTTTAACTCTTTTTGGCATTGATAAACCTTAAAAGGGAAGATTTTCTTGAAAAACTATGAAAATTAAAAATAATTATTGCCCCATCAAGGGATTTGCATGGAAGGCAGGTTGTGTGCTCGGTGTAGCAGCGGTATTAGCGGGTGCTTTCGGAGTAGGAAAAAAGATGTATGATGATTTTAATGCTGAAAGGAAATTTAGAACCTCGACAACACAACCAACTACGCGGCCGACAACTATGCCAACTACACAACCAACAACACAACCTTATTCTGATCACGAATTGAACCCTTGGAATCAGCCCAGGGAAGGATATCGTTTGACATCCCGAACTAACTATGGACAGGAATAGTGTGGGAATCACTAACTTTTTATACGTAGCTTCTATTTAATTTTATGAAAGTTAAAGAAATTAACCCGGGAGATCTTGTTTCTCTAAGAACGAAGGATAAAAGCTGGAAAGGTAATGTTCTTGAGAGTTATGATCCAGAAATTGTTTTGCTGAAACTTGGTTCTGGATATAATATCGGAATTCGCGAGCGAGAAATTTTGGATATGAAAGTTGTTGAAAAGGCACAAGAACGTAAGGTCCCGGAAATTGAAGCTAAGGAAAATAAAAAGCTACGAAATGTTGCGATGATTATCACCGGAGGCACCATCTCTTCTAGGCTAGATCCAAAGAGTGGGGGAGTTATTTCTACAGATGCTAAAGAGATATTGAATATTGCCCCAGAAATTAGTAAGATTTGTAATGTTGTTAAGATTGAGAAACCGTTTATGAAATGGTCGGAAAATATGGGATTCATTGATTGGAAGGGGTTGGCAGGGGTTTGTGAAGAGTTACTTAATGATTCTGAAATTGATGGAGTAATTATTACTCATGGGACAGATTTCTTACATTATACTTCTGCCGCACTCTCGTTTTTCCTTAAGAACTTGAATAAGCCAGTTGCTTTGACCTATTCTCAGAGATCAATTGACCGAGCTTCTACAGATGCTGCATTAAATCTTATTTGTGCTGCCAAGTATGCTGTTTCAGATATTGCAGAGGTTGCACTTATTGGCCATAAGGATGAAAATGATGGAGTTTGTCTTGCAATGCCTGGAACAAAAGTTAGGAAGTTGCACACTTCCAGGAGAGATGCATTTAAGATTGTGAATGGAGAGCCAATTGCAGAGATTTCTAAGGAAGGAATGAAGATTCTAAAAGAGTTTAATGCTCGAGACGATTCTCGAAAGGTAAAGCCGGATGCAAAGTATTCTGATAAGATAGCTTCAATTAAAATTACTCCCGGACAGGATCCCTCAATTATAGAATTTTACAAAGATCTTGGTTATGGAGGACTTATTCTTGAGATCACGGGGATCGGACAAGTTCCCGCACAGGATGCGAAGTTTAACTGGCTGCCTAAAATTAAGAAAGCGATTGATGGTGGGATGATTATCTGTGCAACGGCTCAGACGATCTTTGGCCGATTGAATCCGAATGTTTATACTGCTGGTCGAGATTTACAAAAGACAGGAATTGTCTTCTTGAAGGATATGTTGAGCGAGACTGCATTAGTTAAGTTGGGTTGGGTTTTAGGACATAAGACCTGGGCAGCGGATAGAGACAAGGTTGAAGAAAAGATGCTCGAGAATTTCTCTGGCGAGCTGAATGAATGTATAAAAGAATAAAGAAAAAGAGAAAAATAATAATAAAATTAGGTGGAATTATTTCTTAAGGTTCCAGCTTATTGGGTATTTCTTTGCTACGAAATTATAGACTAAGATTGCTATAAGTCCGAAGATGTAAGCAGTTACTGCACCAGTTACTGGTACTTGTACTAACACCATAAGTGGAGTGACATTTCCAAGTAATTGGTCATATCCTGCAACCCCAACTGATGCAGATTTTAGTATTAGCTGAAGAGCTCCCACGATTAATAAATATACTAATGTGAATACTCCCAGAAAAACCGCAGATTTGAATTTTACGTTTTTAAGTTCCATTTTTACCTCCTTTTGACTAATCAATAATAGAAGAAAGAATATTTAAAGCTATTGGGCGTTTTTGTTGAAGAGGTTAAAGATGGTGAAAGCAAATTATCATACACATACTACTGGATCTGATGGAAAGTTGAAACCCGAGGAATTAGTTAAGCTTGCCATTAGAAAGAAGTTTGATATTTTGGGGATTACAGATCATTATCATTTTCCACCAGGATTTAGAGATTGGGGCAATGACTATTATTCTACCGAACATTTCCGTGAACTAAAGAGATTAAAGAAAAAGTATAAGGGTAAAATAAAAATTCTTGTTGGAGTTGAATTTGATTGGTTGAAGGACTATAAGTCTTGGACTAAGAAGGAGGCTAAGAAAAGATTTGATTATCGACTTGTTTCAGTGCACTTTGTCAAAATCGGAAAAGAGTATTTTCCAATAGACCATTCTAAGGAATCGTTTGAGAAGATGGTTAAGAGCTCGGGGGGAATTAAGAAACTGGTTAAGAATTATTATTCTGATCTAAGAAGCGCAATTAAGAGTGGTTGGTTTGATGTTGTTGCACATTTTGATATAATCAAAGTTTGGAATAAAAATAATAAATATTTTTCTGGAGATGAAGATTGGTATATGAAGGAAGTTCGAAAGACTCTGAAATTGATCTCAAAGAAAAAGATGAAGCTTGACCTCAATGCGTCGGGATGGAGAAGGCCCTGTGATGAGCAATATCCTAGTTTGTGGATTTTGAGGGAGGCCAAGGGATTGGGAATTGAGATTCTTATTGGAACTGATGAGCATAAGGCAGAACATTTGGAAGCTGGTTTGGCGAGGTCAGAGTTGTTGTTACGGGAGATAAAGTAGAGAATTCCCGGGTCGAAATGTTTAAAAGTACATAATTCTGTACAATTGTACATTAAATTGTACAATTGTTTAAGATGGATAATAAAAAGAAAGTATTGAGGATATTATTTGAGAATCCGACATATTCTTTCCACCTTAGAGAGCTTGCGAGGAAAGGTAAGGTTCATCCAAATAGTTTGATTAAGATAACTGATGAACTTAAGAGTGAGGGAATTGTTACTAAGAACAAGAAAAAGCATTTAATTGAAATAAAATTGAATTTGGAAAATGAGAAAACCATTTTTGTGAAGAAAATTGAAAATCTTAAGGGAGTATTTGATTCAGGACTATTAACTTATTTAAAAGAAAAATATTCTCCGTCTTCTATAACCCTAATTGGAAGTTATTCCCGTGGAGAAGATATTGAGAAATCTGATATTGATATCGTTATTTCAAGTGAGACTAAAAAGCAATTTGATTTGGATAGGTTTGAAAAGAAACTTAAGAGAAAGATCCATATATTGATTCCTTCAAAAAAAGACATTACTCGTGAATTTTTTAATAATTTAATAAATGGCGTTACACTTTACGGGGGGATAAAAAATGAAGCCATTTGATTACTATTTGAAAAATGGGGAGGTAAAAAAAGCTTCAGTTGATAGTGCCTTGTCGGAATCATTGATTAAAGATATGAAAGATAGAATTTCTAAAGTTGATTTGTTGGACATAAATATTTTTCCAAAGATTATATATGAGAATGTCTATGATGCCTTGAGGGCTTTTTGTGATGCAGTTCTTGCAGCTAAGGGATTTAAATCATATTCTCACTCGGCGTCCATTGCATATTTAGATAAATTTGGATTTGATGTTGTATTTGTTGGGGAGTTTGATCAGTTTAGATATAAAAGAAACAGTTCAAAATATTATGGGCATAATGTTTCTGTTGGAGATGCAAAAGCGATAAAAGAATTTTTTAAGGAAAATGAGGAGAAAATAAATGAGGTTATTGGAGGGTTGTGATGAATGGCAATATTAACTAAACTCCAGAATAAGGATTTTGAAGAGATTCTCGAGAATTACAAAATTGGTGAACATAAATCTCATAAGCATCTTCCGTGGGCATTGGGGAATACTGTCTATCTTTTGAAGACGACTAGGGGGAAATTCATTCTAAAGATATTTGAGAACGCGAAAAAGGATTTCATTGAATTTCAATTGAAGATTATGCAATTAATGGAGAAAGAAAAACTCCCTAGTCCGCGGGTGATGATGTGTAATGATGGGCCACTTTTGATTTTCAATAAAAAGAAGATTGTTATTCAAAAATTTGTAGAAGGGAAACCGGCAAAGAGATTTACGAGAAAGTTAATTGAGGATATTGCGGAGAAGCACGGAAGGTTGAATAGGGCATTGATGAAAATGGGATTGGAAGGAAAACATACCTGGAAGAAAGACTATCAGTTTAAACCATTGATGTTTGATGTTATTCGTCATGAAGGATTTGAGATACTTAAAGAGAATAAAAAATTGAGAGAAGAGTTGAAGCAGATAAATAAGAAAAAACTTCGGAGAAGTGTTGTTCACGGAGATTTTAATCGAGGCAACCTCCTAGTTAAAAACCAGAAGTTGAATGCGATCATAGATTTAGATGATGCCCATGAAGATTTTGTTGTTCAAGAAATATCCAATTTTATCACGATGAGTTTTATTGATTGGAAAGGGAGAGTAGATTATGGGAAGATTAAACTTTATTTGAAAGGTTTTGAGAAATACTTCAAGCTCAATCCTAGTGAAAGGGAAGCGATCTACTTTTTTATCAAGCATCGATTTCAGGGGATTATTGGTTGGCATGTTTCTCAGTTGAAGAAACATTCAGATATGGAGAAAAGACTTAGAAAGGCTGTCAAGAAGTGGATACGAAAGTATGAAATGTTTTGTGAGACTTTGGCGGAGGAGTTTTCGGAGGGGTTGGGATGAAGATAACAAAGCAAGAAGTCGAAAGAGCTACGAAATTATATGATTTGGGGAAGGTTAAGAAGATAAGTTCGATTGGAGGGGGACTGGTAAATTATAACTTTAATGTTAAAACTGACGGAGGGGACTATGTATTTAGATTCCTCGGCAGAAAACTAGACGATTACAAGAAACGAAAGTTAAAATTAGAGTTCCGGGTCCTCAATTACCTTAAGAAGAAAAAATTTCCTTATCGAATTCCGGATCCAATTAAGAATAAGAAAGGACAGGTTTTAACGACCGTTAAGGGTAGGAATTTATGGATTTATGAAAGGATTAAGGGCAAGAAGGTGTCCAAAATTAACGGGGCTCAACTCAAGAGTTTGGTGAAAGCCCTAGCAGTATACCATAAATATGTTTCGAGCATGAATGCCCGAAGGTTGAAGGAAGACTATATTTGGTTAATGAAGAAATATTCAGTTATGGAGAAGGTTAAACCAAAAAATAAAGTTGATAGAATAATGTTAGAAAATATTGATCTCTTCAAGGATTGTTTAAAGGATGTATCAATTAATCTGGAGACGGGACTCCTAGCTAATCACACAGATTTCCATCAAGGTAATTTACTTTTTGATGGAAATGAAGTGGTTGGGATTTTGGATTTTGAAAGTGTAATTGTTTCTCCGAGAGTTAGAGATATTGCCTACGCAGTAAAACAATATTGTTTTAATAAATCCAAGTTAAGCAAATCAAAAATGAAAAACCTACTTAGAGAATATCAAAAGATTAATCCCCTGTCTAAAAAAGAAATAGCCATGATTCTTCCATTTATTATCCGAGATAGTTGTGTTGTTTTTTGGTGGTTTTATTCAGAACTGAAAAAATCAAAGCATAAACAATACCTTTATTTGAAATCAAGCTCCGAGAGGGTTAAGGGTTTGTTGAGGGAGATAAAATGAAACCTGAAAAAGTTCTAAAGAATTGGGGTATTGGCAAGATTAAGAAGATAAAACTCTCAGAAGAAGGGGTAGTCAACTATAACTGGTTTGTTGAGACAGATAAGGGTAAATATTTCTTGAGAAAATTTTTAATGAATAGAAAAACTTCTGATCTTAAGTTTGAGATTGATTATCTAAAAAAATTGCAGGCAAGCGGTTTTAAATATCCCACACCAAATCCCATATCAACGATAAAGAATAAATTTTTAGTGAAGGTCAATAAGAAATATTTTTGGTTAGATAATTTTATTGAGGGAAAGATAAAAAAGGAATTCAAAAAGCGGGAATTAAGAGAAGTTGCTAAGATGGTTTCAGAGCACCATAACATTTTAGAAAAATTGAAATTGCGAAGTAGCGGGAAGGATATTAATGATTTGGGACAGAAGGAGGTTCTTAATGAGATGGGGAAGTTTATCCGAAAGCTTAGTAAATTGAAAAAATTATCTAAGGAAGAGAGGAGTTATTTGAATGAGACTGAAAAACTTATTCCGATTTTTAATGGGGTGAACGTTAAGAAATATTCTCGGTTGAAGAAATATGCGATCCATAGGGATTTACATCAGGATAATATTTTGTGGCATCGCGGGAAAATCTCAGGAGTTTTAGATTTTGAAAATGTTGCTTTTGGAAATGATGCTTTTGTTAAGGATATCTGCATAATCTTACAGTATTCTTGTTCAGATAATGAACTCCGATTGAGTTTTGAAAATGCCCGATTTTTTTTAAGGGAATACATGAAATACCGGAAATTGAGGAAGATAGAACTACAATTGATCCCAGACATAATTGCTGCAGGGTTTATCGAAGATTTTGAGTATCAGTATTGGTTATTTGTAAACGATAAGAAACGTATGAAGAACCCCAAATTCAAACGTTACTCAGAAGCTGCCCAGTGGTATTGGAATAATAAAAGCAAAATTTTGCGGGAGATAAAATGAAATTCTTTCAGAAAAACGAATTGAAATTATTATGGCCGTTTTACTTGGATGCGCTACTTTCTCCCTTGCTGTATTTCCTGCCGGCGTTCATTGTGGTTTTTCTTACGGGACTTGAGTTAAGTTTTTTTCAAATTGGTTTATTGATTGCGGTCACGCCCTTGTTTATGCTAATATTTGAAATTCCGACAGGAGCCGTTGCAGATTTGTATGGCCGGAAATTCTCGGTTTTGCTTGGGATTTCTCTTGAGGGATTGGTTGTCTTGAGTTTGTTTTTTGTGAGAGATTATTATCTGTTGTTAGCTGCTTTTGCAGCCTTAGGTTTTGCGAGCACGCTTTCCTCGGGGAGTAAGGAGGCGTGGGTTATTGATCTTGTTAAGGGAAAAGGGAAAAATCTATCTCGAAGTTATTTCCATAAGTCGCAAGGCATTGATGCGTTTGCCCTAGTTATCTCGGGGATATTGGGAGCTTTTTTAGTTAAATGGTTTGGCATGTCAAGTATCTGGCTTTTTGCATTTTTTTCGTTTATGATTTCCGTTTCAATACTTCTTTTTGCGAAAGAGAATTTTGCTAAAAGAAAGGTGAAGATCGGAAGATCCTTTAGGGGATTATTTAGGCAATCCAAGGAGACTGTTTCTTATGGATATAAGCACCCCGTTCTTTATTATTATCTTATGGCGACATTTGTTTTCGTTGTAGCCCTTAGTTTTGGGATAAGCATGACATGGACGCCGTTCTTACTTGATCTTGATTTTCCGGCACATTACTTTGGATATATGTGGTCTGCGATAGCAGTTATCATGATGACATCTCCGATTATTTCAAGTAAATTTTTGAAGGAAAAGAAAGAGAAGAAATTTATTATGATTGGATTCTTTCTTTCTGCGTTGACTATGTTTTTTATTTTACTTCCGAAAAGGTGGATTCCTGCATTAATTATTCTTCTTGCGGTTCAATTTTTCATGATGTTAGGAATGCCTGCGTCAAAGATGTATTTCCATAGGTTTGTTCCTTCTAAATTGAGAGCTACGATGAAAAGTGTTGATTCGATGATAGCATCCCTGGCCGGAATCGTCGCGATGCCTCTCGTAGGATACTTAGTAGATGTTATTGGGGCAAGGTATACAATTTTCATTTATGCCCCCTTGATGTTTTTGGTAATTTTTATCTATTCTCGGATTAAGGAAGAAGAAATAAGTGAGTAAATAAAATCACTTTCGAGATTCCAAATACTTTGAATAATTTCCCTTGAAACTTGATATTTTCTTATCTTTGATTTCTAGGATTCTTGTTGCGACTTTATCTACGAAGTATCTGTCGTGAGATACGAAGATGATTGTTCCCTTGAATTCCTTTAATGCGTTTTCTAGAGATTCGACTAAATAGATGTCTAGGTTATTTGTTGGTTCGTCTAGCACTAAGATATTGTTCTTTTCAATGGCTATTCTCAAGATATTCAATCTTCCCTTTTCTCCTCCAGAAAGATGCTTTATCTTTTTCTGAAAACTTTCTTTTTCAAAACCATACTTTTCAAGGAAGGGAATTAAATGTTCTTCGTCTAGGTCTGTCTCATTTATGAAGAATTTCATTATTGTTTGTTCCTTATCAAGTTCTTCTAGTTCCTGATCGAAATAGCCTATCTTAACATCCTTTCTTCGATACAAGTCTCCCTTTGATTGGGGAATTTTTCCAATTAGCATTTTCAAGAAGGTGGACTTTCCAGTTCCATTTTCCCCAATAATACAAATCCGCTCTCCAAAATCTATCTCTTGATCGACATTTTCAAATAGGACTTTATCAAATTTCTTTTCGACATTTTCCAACCTGAAGATGTTACAGTTATGGAGGTTCTTGCTATTAAACCCGATATCGATATCTTTGATAAAGTCAAAAGGATTTTCTACATTTTCCAATTCTTTTGCTTGCCTTTCTAGCCTATCTGCAATTACCTTCTTCGTTCGATTCCCACATTTTGCAGCCCAGTGTCTTTTTTCCGCTGCAGACTCAAGTAATTGCTTTTTCTTCTTTGTTGCATCTTTGAATTTTCTTTCTAGGACTGCCAAGTGTTTCTTCTTTCTATCAAGATATTCATCGAAGGGATAGTTCCATGAAATTATCTGTTGATTTTCTAAATCCCATACTTTTCCAACTACCTTGCTTAAGAAATATCGATCATGTGAGATAACAATTAAGTTCTCTATATTGTTGTTGATATATGCTTCAAGCCATTCTCTTGTAGTCAGATCTAGATTGTTTGTTGGTTCGTCTAACAAATATAGGTCTGCTTTTTTAGATAAACATTCTGCGAGCCTTAACTTAGTTTTTTGTCCTCCGCTAAGATTCTTAATCTTTTGATTTAGAAGCTTCTTATCCATCTTCAGTTCCTTGAGGATCTCTTTTGTGCTTCTTTGTTCTGAATTTGTGGAAGGATCTGTTAAGAGAAGATTATATTCATCCATCAGGGAATTGTACTTATCCTCATTCTCATAAACTTCAGGATCTCCGATTTTCTCTTCCAATTGTTTTTTTAGCCCTTCTAACTTTTCGTTCTTATCATCCAGATATTCCTCGAATGTCTTGTCTAGGTTAGAAAAGTTCTGCTCCTGCTCCATTAGACTTATTTTTATCTCTGAAACAAAGATTCTTCCATCAAAGCTTTCCTTACCGGCTAAACAATTGAAGAAGGTTGTTTTTCCAGAACCATTCTTTCCAATAAAGGCGATTTTTTCCTTTGAATGAAGGACTAAATTAATGCCCTCAAATAAATTGTCTCTTTCAAAACGTTTTGATAAATTTTGTATAGAAATCATGGTATCGTCAGAAATATTTAGTAAATTTTTCATAGATCTCCCCTAAAGCACAAGACTTTATGCACAGAAAATAGGGCAAGCACGGCTAAACATGAACGTACCTGTTAGCGTATTATTTTCTCTACTTGCCATATTAATTTAGTTGTATTACAATTTAAAAAACTATCTATTATATTAAGTTTCTCTAAGAAAGTAATTTAAATGGACAACTCCAAGAAAGGATAGGTGATAAGATGAAATTTTCTAAGAAAGTAAAATCCTTAGTTTATGGTATAGACTTTACTCATGGGATGAGGCGAGCATTAGTCTCTGCTCTGATCTTGATTTACTTCCTTTCCCTAGGTTTTAATGTTGTTGCAGTTACCACCTTGTTTGCAGTTTCAACATTGATTATGACATTCTTTGAGTTTCCTACCGGGGCAGTTGCAGATTATGATTCACGGAAAAAGTCCTTGATGATTTCCTACTTCTTGATTTTTGTTAGCTTCCTTGGAATCTTTTTGTTTACTAAATTCTGGTTTCTAGCTTTCTTTTGGATATTGGGGGACATTGGTTGGACATTTAGTTCTGGGGCACAATTTGCTTGGGCGATTGATGCATTAGGTTATGCAAGGAAGAAGTCTAAGCTTGTTAAGTTAATCTCGGAATCTTTTATTTTTGAGAAATCGGGTCATGTTATCGGAGGGTTTATTGGATTTATTATTGTAGCTATCAACTTTAGATTTATCTGGTTGCTGATTGCACTTAGTTATTTGTTTCTGTTCTTTATCTCTTGGAGATATATGGAAGAGAGAAACTTTAAGCCAAGCAAGGTCCCACATAATTATCTTGTGAAGTCCCTGATTAAAGCTAAAGAATCATTTGTTTATTTGATCCACAAAGATAATCGTGAACTTAGGGCCTTGATGTTGGGAGGCATTATAAGCACGATCACAATAAGTGCTTTTTTCGTTTGTGCCCCACTATTGCTTACTATCGTTTATGGTTTAGGGCCAGAATATGTTCCGGGACTATATGCTGTTCTGGGGATTCTTGCTATTGTTGGCCCTTTAATTGGTAGAAAAGTAGTCCATCATAGAGGATTCAAATCTGGCCTGGTTATATTTTTTGGAATTATGGGGATTTCAATTATCTCAATGGCCTACTTTAATTCCTTGATCTTGGCGATTGTCTTTCTTGCAGTTTTACTTGTTGTGTTAGCGGCTACAGATGTTGTCGAAGATTCTGCTTTGCATCATGAATTCGATTCTAAGATTCGGGCATCCCTGGGTTCATTGAATAGCATCAATTGGGCGATTGCACATTCAGTCGGTGTGTTTTTAACAGGTATTGGAATTTCGACAATTGGGGTGATAAATACACTCTTTGTTAATGGGGGATTGGCATTTCTTACTGCTATCGCCTTCTTAATCGGGCTAAAGAATCACACAGAATGATTTAAATATGCAAAATCACTAATTAATAAAAGAGTTAGTCACCCGATTCGTCAGCATATTCATCGTCGTAAGTTGCATATTCCTTACATGTGCGTTGATGCTTGCCTTCGATTATGTCCACATTAACCATCTGGAAATATGGGGTGCTTAAACTATATAAATATTAGTAAACAGACTGAACATGGAAAAACGTAAGAGATCCAGAGAAATTGACTTCAAGTATAATCTTAATTTGTACTGGAGTTTTTTGAAGAAGTATAAGCTTTTGACTTTTGGGATAATCCTAGTAATTTTAATGACAGAGTCTATCCGACTTGTAAGTCCTTTCCTGTTTAAGGTTATTATTGATAATGGAACCGAATTTTCTGCTGGAACTTTAGCTGCAGGATCCTTCATTGCTATCCTAATCATTGTTGCTACCGTTTTCGCAATAAAGGCGATTTTTCAATCAATTTTGATTTGGTTTAAGCTCCATGGAATTAATACTCTTGATGTTTGGCTTATGGCAGATATTAAGAGAAAATTCTTCAATCATCTTATCCACCTAGATCATAATTTTCATACAACAAACAAGACTGGAAGTTTAATTTCTCGGCTTGTTAGAAGTGGGGGCGCGGTAGAAAGGTTAACAGATGTTATCTTGTTCAACTTTGCCCCATTGATCCTACAAGTAGTTGTCGTTTTCGCATCACTTCTTTATTTTAGTCTTATCCCTGCAATCGTAATAGTTGTAACAATGGTCCTTTTTATCGGCTATAGCTTCCTTATGCAGAGGCTTCAAGAAGGAGCAAGTATTGATTCTATAAATGAAGAAGATATTGAAAAGGCAAATGTTGCGGATATTTTTACGAATATTGATTCGATAAAATACTTCGGTAAGGAAAACTCGATAAAGGCTCGTTTCAAAAAGCTAAGTGAAAATTCTAGAAAGGCACTACTCAAAAATTGGGGATATTACAGGTGGATGGATGCTGTACAGTCTTTGATTCTTTCAACAGGAACATTCCTTATAGTTTACTTTTCAATAAAGCAATTCCTTGCAGGAGAGATAACGATAGGTACTGTTTCGTTTATCTATATGGTTTATGGGACCCTAATTGGACACCTATTTGGGTTTGTTCATGGGATAAGAAATTATTATCGAGCTATGGCAGACTTTGAAGTTCTATTCCAGTACAATAAAATTGAAAATGGAATCAAGGATAAGCCTGGAGCTAAGAACCTTAAAATTCGGAAAGGAGATATTGAGTTCGAGGATATGGAATTCAAGTATGGAAAGAGAAAATTATTCGATAAGTTCAACTTGAAAATTGGAAAGAATAGGAAAGTGGCATTTGTCGGACATTCGGGATGTGGGAAGACTTCATTGGTTAAGTTACTTTACAGATTCTATGATGTTAATCGTGGGGCTATTAAGATTGATGGGAAGGATATCCGGGACTTTAAACAAGAGTCTTTGAGGAGTGAAATGTCTATTGTTCCTCAGGAGGCGATTCTATTTGATGATACCATATTCAATAACATTCGGTTCTCTAATCCTTCTGCGAGCAAGGAGGATGTTATGAAGGCTATGAAGTTTGCCCAGTTGGACAAGCTTGTGGCTAATTTCCCTGATAAAGAAAATACTGTTGTTGGGGAGAGGGGAGTTAAATTATCTGGCGGAGAGAAGCAGAGAGTTAGCATTGCTAGAGCGATCTTAGCGGATAAGAAGATCTTAGTTCTGGATGAAGCGACAAGTGCTTTGGATTCTGAGACTGAGGCGGAAATTCAGAAAGACCTAGAAAGATTAATGCAAGGTAGAACTTCGATTATTATTGCTCACCGTTTATCTACAATTATGAAAGCAGATAAGATCGTTGTTATGGATAAGGGTAAGATTGTCCAGATGGGAACTCACAGACAGTTGATCAATCAGCGAGGACAATACAAGAAGCTGTGGAACCTTCAGAAAGGCGGATATATTAAGTAATTTTTATAGGTTAGTTATTTATTATTATTATTTTAAAGTAGTTACAACTAGAAAGATTTAAAAGGCGTATATTATACGACATTATACGATGAAGAAGAAACTTAGTGTTAGTATAGAAGGTAGTATGATCGATAAGCTAGATGATTGCATTAGTGGTGGCACGTTTAGAAATAAGTCTCACGTTGTTGAGTTCGCATTAAATAAATTGATGGAGGGTAAGGATGAGTAGGGTATTAATTTTTAATCGATTAGAGGATTTTGCTTTAAATCCTTCTAATAAGGGGGTAGTTTTATTTGGAGAGAAGAAATTCTTTAGCGATAAAGAAAGAACGTATGATGTTGTTTTTCATGCCTGGAAGAATGTTCAGAATCCGTATGCCCTAAAAAAACCCTGTTCATTGGTAATTCCAGTCATAAAAGGAGATTGGCACGATGTGGAATTATTAAGATTAAACGATGCTAATCCAGATTACACAAGATTTGCTGTTCCTGCAGGAGATCGGATTCTTTTCTATGACATCAAAAAAGGTGCATTTGGAAGGGGCCCAGATTGTGCGGAGGGATATACTCGAGTTATGGAAACCCCATTCCATCTTGAAGTTGGTTTACCCAAAATGAAAAGAGAAATTGAGAAAACTAGAAGAGACATTGATGGGAGATGTCAGGATGCCTTTCTCTCCCAAACTGAATAACACTCTACATTCTCCTTACGTTTGGGCACTTTTCTTTGAAAATCTTTTACTGCTTCTGTTATGTGTCCATCATTGGAAAGTATGACAGAATATTTATTTGGTGCGAATTTTCCTGCAGGATAAGTACCTAGGAAAAATGCGGTGCTTAGAACGTCAATATCCTCTTTTGATACCCCATAGGAATTCCTCAATGCAGCATATTGTTCTTCATTTGTGGGGTTCCTGAAGGTTCCAGTCTTTTTTCTTATCTTTTTTTCCGCCTGTTCGCTTACTCTCTCAATATCCTTTGCATAATCTCTTTCCAACTCCACCCTATTTTGTGCCCATTCTTCGTCAGTCATATCATCTGGCTGTCTGTAATAACTAGTGAGATCTACGAAAGCCTCCCGTTTTTTCGTATCTTTAAGATATTTAACTGCCTCCTTTTTGCAGTTTCTATAAACTTCGGGATTAGATTTCTCTAGATCACTAATAATAACTCTCCCCTTGTAATCTGGATGAGTAAATATTTTCCCCAATACCCTATCTTGTTTTAACTCCCCATAAATACTCTTAGGCACGTATATTTTTCCCTTAAATTTACTCAATGCGTTTGCCACATTTTGCCCATCATTTTTTGCTGTCATAACTGCAGAAGAATCTATAACAATACTTCCAAACCCCCTGGTATCGATCTCCTCCATTATGTCCTCGAGACCCTCAGCCTCACTAATAAATCTCCCCCTCCCACTATACAATAGAAATAACCCTACCGCAAAGATTCCAATTGAGGCTAACCCAAAATAATTGAAACTTGGAGATCCAATGACTGCTCCAGTGAACTTTAAATTTGATACGGCCACTATGCTAGAAAAAATAATTAAGAAAATTCCGATTAGTCTCTTTTTGTTCATTCATTTTTTAGTGTTTGAAAGTATAAATAGGTTCTGGTTAAATTTATATACAAATGATGCTTTAGATGGAAGAGGTGTTGAAATGAAAAAGAAAACAAAAGTTCTATGTGTCTGTGCTAAAGGAATGAACCGAAGCAAATACCTTGCGAAATATCTTCGGGGGAAAGGCTATTCTACGACCCATGGGGGGATTGAGCCGTACAAAGAGAATCCGGAATGGAAATGGAATCCTCTGTCGCAGAAAAAGATTGATTGGGCTGATGTGATAATCGTTGTTCGGGAGAGATTGGTTGGTGATTTAAAAAAGAAGTTTAAGATGAAAGGAAAGAACATCGTTGTCCTTAATGTGACTGATTCTAAAAGATTGATTCCGGAGGAGTTTAAAGAGTTAAGGGATCTGGACCATCATAATTTCCAGCTTAAGTGGACTCGCCCTCAATTGAGAAAGGCAATTAAGGGACATTTGCCTTTAAAATAAAACCATCACATTTTTATAACGAGTATCCTTTTCTCAAACATGGCGAAGAAAGATTATGCGGACATAGGACTTAAGTCGGGTCTTGAGATCCATCAGCAGTTAGATACCAATAAATTATTCTGTGATTGTCCTTCGTTGCTTAGGTCGGATGAGCCGGAACGAGTGATTGAGAGGAAATTGAACCCTGTTGTTGGTGAGACTGGTGAGATTGATGTTGCTGTAGCGCATGAAAAGGAGAAGGATAAGAAATTTCTTTATCAGGTTTATGATACTAATTGCCTTGTGGAGTTGGATGAGGAACCGCCACATGACATTAATCAGGAGGCTCTTGAGATTGCCCTTCAGATTTCTTTGCTTTTGAATTGTAAGATTTTTCCAGTTACTCAAGTTATGCGGAAGACGGTGATTGATGGTTCTAATACAACTGGATTTCAGAGGACGGCACTTATTGCTCATGATGGTTACATCGAAATTTCTGCCGGGAAGATTGCGATTGATGCAGTTATGCTTGAAGAAGATTCTGCCAGGCCTGCCCCAAATGCAGAGGGGTACGCCGATCGGCGAGGAGAAGAAGATGAAAATTCCAAAACCTATAAGTTAGATAGATTGGGTATTCCGTTGGTTGAAATTGCAACTGGCCCCCATATGCACACTCCTGAAGCGATTAAGGAGGCTGCGTTAAAGATTGGTGAGATCCTGCGGGCATGCAAGGTTAAGCGAGGGATTGGAACAATTCGTCAGGATGTTAATATCTCGATTAAGGGTAGTGAGCGAGTGGAGATTAAGGGATTCCAAGATCCAAAGATGATGATGACTACAATTGATAAGGAGATTGAAAGACAGCAAGAATGTGTCAAGAACAAAACTTGCAGGAATGAAGTTCGAGGTGCACTTCCAGATGGTTCGTCGAAATTCCAAAGACCTATGCCTGGAGCTGCGCGAATGTATCCAGAAACTGATGTTCCACTGCTTAAGATTCCTAAGAAATTAATAGATCATGTTCGAAAGAACTTGCCTAAACTTGCTTCAGAACATAAATCTTACCTGAAAGATTTCGGTTTGAATGATGAAATGATGGCATTATTGTTAAAACAGAGAAAGATTGAAGAATTTTCAGATTTAGCTAAAATTATTGATAATCCAAATCTCGTTGCTAAGGCCTTGGCACTATTTCCCAAGGAACTTTCAAAGAAGTCTGGAGAAAGTATGGAATCTATTGATAAGGTCCTAGATGCCGATGTTTTGGGTGCGATACTTGAGAATGTTTCCAAAGGAAAGATCTCGGAGAATGATGTGAAGACCGTTATGGGCAAAATTGTGGCAGGCGAATCAATTAGTGAGGCCATGGCTAAATCTGATGTAGATCTTGCTGGAGAAGTTGAAAAGTTGATTAAGGATAAGCCTGGGCTCTCACAAGGGGCATATATGGGGCTAATTATGGGTAAATTCAAGGGAAAAGTCAGTGGAAAAGAGGTTTCTGAGGAATTGAGAAAGGTTATGAAATAGAGTATACCCATAACCTTATAACCGCAAATTTAGTCTTAAAATAAAGCATAAAGTTCGCTTTATGTCAGTTAGACGGAGGATATAATATATGGAAGACGATAGAGAAATGCACAAGGCAACTTGTTCTGATTGTGGCGCGGAATGTGAAGTTCCGTTCAAACCTACAGAAGGTAAACCAGTTAGATGTAAGGATTGCTTTAGGAAGAACAAACCCCAACGGAGTTTTAATGACCGAGGCAACAGGGGCGGCGGATCTAGAGGACGATTCGGAAACGATAGACCTAGAGAAATGCACAAAGCAACTTGCGCAGAATGTAAGAAGGAATGTGAAGTTCCTTTCAAGCCAAGCGGAGAAAAACCGGTTTTTTGCCGAGAATGTTTCGCTAGCAAGAGAGATTAATTTTAATCTCGAATAGATTTTATTTTTTTTATTTATAATTTTTTTTAAGAAGGGGGAGATTTATGACAAATTTTGGGATTTGGGCAGGATTGTGGGGATTTTTTGGATATTTGAACGCAAAGCTATCAAATTATAGAATTTACTAATATTTTAGAGATTATTCTTTCTGTTCTGTAGCACCGGCACCAATATCGACACCTAATTCCTTTAATCTCTTCAGATGTGCTTGTAAAATTGCCTCAACATTCGCAACCATCTTAACAAGCTCGTTTCTTTCTGCAACAAGAGTGTTAATTGCGCCTTTGTGGAATCCAATTTCTTCTTCTGTTGACATCTGTGGAGCAGCTTGCTCTTCAACTGCTGGACCTTTTCCAGTAACAGTATTAAGGCTGTCTTCTAGTGCTTTTGTATCTAGACTTTCCATAGGTTGATTGGACAATTTCGATTAATAAAGGTTTGTGTCAAAGAATTATTTTAAGAATTGGAATGCGAATCTTCCCGTTCCGGTTCCGATTACTTGGTAAGCTCTGGCATTTGAAGGTGCCTTTTTTCTTGCTAATCGATCAACTTGATATCCGGTCATTCTTTCAAGATCTATGTTTGCTTCTATAACTCCTCTCCGATTTATTGGAGATACATCCATTGGATGCCCGGTTCTTAGATTAATGTACTGTCCAGTCTCTCCCCATACCTGTACTCTAGGAATATCGTCAACTCCGATCTTTGTTGCCATGTTGTTTCTTGTTTTGAAGGGTTTTTAAATTATTTGGAAGGGATAATCAACCCCTAATTTTATAAATGCCTCAAACCATAGATTTTCATGGAAAGAACAATGATCAAAGAGGCATTCGCAAAAGAAGGAAAAGTTCTTCTAAAGGGATGGGTCCATGATACAAGAGATTTGAAGAAAGTGAGATTTCTAGTTTTAAAAGATATTTCTGGGAGAATACAGGTAACGGGCGTTAATGGAAAAACAGATCCCAAAATATTTGAATTATTGGATAACTTAAACAGAGAGTCTGCTGTAGAAGTAATTGGGAAATTGCAGGAAAGTTCTCAAGCCCCTGGCGGAAAAGAACTATTACCCGACTCAATTACAATGATTGCGGAGGCAAAAAATCCATTGCCAATTGATGCTTCAGATTATTCCAAAACTGAATTGCCCCTAAGACTAGATAATAGGTTCTTGGATTTACATTCTACAAGAACACAAGCAATTTTCAAAATCCAATCTACTATCCTTCAAGGATATAGAGATTTTATGATTAAGGAAAACGCAATCGAAGCAATGTTCCCAGCATTAATTGGATCAAGCTCCGAAGGTGGAACAGATTTATTCAAGACAAAATATTTTGAAAAGGAAGCATATCTTTCTCAGAGCTGTCAACTATACAAACAAATGTTAGCGTGTTCTATGGAGAAGGTTTTTGCAATATTTACTGTATGGCGAGCAGAAAAACATAACACTACAAGGCACTTGAACGAGGCGAGACAATTAGACTATGAAGAGGCATTCGCTGACGATAAGAAGGTAATGGAGGTAATGGGCAGGTGCATGCAGTTCATTGTAAAAAAAGTAATTGATGAAAGACCTGAAGAATTAGAATCATTAAAGGCGAAACTAGAAGTACCAAAAGTGAAATACATAACGTTCGCGGAAGTAAAGGAAATAATGAAAAAGGAGAAGGTTAAGATGCCAGCACATGACTTATCTGGAGACGCTGAGAAGAAACTTGAAGAATTATACCCCAACACAATCACATTTGTAACTGAATGGCCATTGGCTGGAAAAACATTCTATATTATGCCTGATGGAGAAAATTCGAAGGGCTTTGACGCAATATGGAAAGGGATGGAGATCTCTTCCGGCGGCCAGCGAATCCATATTCCAGAATTATTGGAAGAAAGATTAAAAGCACATAAGCTAAACCCAAAAGATTTCAAAAGTTATATTGATTCATTTAGGTTCGGAGCTCCGCCACATGCCGGATGGGGAGTTGGACTAGAAAGAATTACAATGCTAATGCTCGGACTAGACAATATTCGGGAAGCTGTTTTGTTTCCAAGGGACCGAGAAAGATTGACTCCTTAATTAACTTTATAAAATCCTTCTTCTAGGAGTTGTTATGACTGATAATACATTTACATGGCATGAAGTTTCGGAGAATGAACGAGAGCAAATCCGTAAGGATTCTAAGAAATTGTTAAATGAGTTTGCTGGGAAACTTGATAAAATTAAGGCTCCTGAAGGGCACTTCGAGAATGGAAGCGGGCTTCGGGAAGAAGGAGACGGATGGAACAGCGATGAAGATTTTATGAATATTATGTTTGCAAATGCACCATTTGTCGAGGGCGATTCAATTGTGGCAGAGAAAGGAGCGTGGAAAGCATGAAGAAGAAAAAGATTATGATGCATAGTATTGGGAATCGAGATAAGTTTAGTTATTATACATTTGAAAAGACGCAGGAAGCTTTTGAGACTCTTGCAGGATTATTTGGTAAAGCGTTGGAAGCTGGTTGGGAATTATTTTATGATGATTGTGATGACAATTATAATAGTAAAAAAATATTTGTCAAAAAACTTATCGATGTGCATAATGCTTATCCTGGAAAGAGTAGATTAGATGTTTTTTATGGAAAGGACAAGATATTTGTGATGATTCATAGCACAGATAAGGTTCGAGAGAAGATTAATGAAGAGTTAGGAAAGATAACGAAAATGCCAAAAGAGAAGAAACTAAAGAAAATTAAAAAACGGGTCAAGAAAAAATGAGCTTGAAGCAGAAGGTTAAACTAGTGAAGTTAGGGAAATTAAAGGCAGTTGAAAATGTGATGAACTTTTCTAAGAAGATCTCTACTCCGAAGGTTAAGGACCTAAACATCTTTCTTCATTTGAATGAAGAGGCTATTGCACAGGCTAAGGAGATCGATAAACGAATTGCTTCTGGAGGGAGTGTTGGAAAACTTGCGGGATTATGCTTTGCTGCTAAATCTAATATTTGTGTTAAGGGGATTGTTGCAAATTGTGGATCTAAAGTTCTCGAGAACTTTGTCTCGCCATATAATGCTAGTGTGATAAATAAGTTAATCGCGGAAGATGCAATCTTTTTAGGAGCAGTTAATATGGATGAGTTTGCTTGTGGGGCTTCTGGAGAAACTTCTGCTTTTGGACCTACTAAGAATCCGGTTGACCCTTCATTGATTCCTGGGGGTTCGTCTTCTGGCTCAGCAGCTTCTGTTGCTGCAGATCTTTGTGACTTTTCCTTAGGATCTGATACTGGGGGGAGCATTCGAAATCCTGCGTCGCATTGTGGGATTGTTGGGATGAAGCCAACATATGGTGCGGTTTCTCGTTATGGTTTGATTGATATGACAATGAGTTTTGATGTAATTGGTCCGCTTGCTAGAACTGCAGAGGATGCTCGGATAGTTTTTAATGTGATTAGGGGGCAGGATAATTTTGATCAGACAACTCGGGAGGGGGGGAAAGAAAAGGGCGGTAAGACTGGTGTGATCGGACTTGTTGATGTTAGTGATTATTGTGGTAAGGAAATTGCTGATTTGATTGAGACTCGGACTAAGGAGATTGCAGATAAGAAAGGTTGGAAGATTAAGAAGATTGATTTACCGTTAGATATTGCGCTTGAGACATATTATATCCTGGTTTATACTGAATTCTTTTCGGCTACACGAAAGTTTGATGGTCGTCGATTTGGACTTAAGATTGATGAGGCTGGCGGGCCAGAAGTTATTCGTCGAATTGTTGGGGGGAGTGAAATTACTAAGGCAGAGCATGAAGGAAAATACTATAGAGAAGCATTGAAGGCACGAAACTTTATTCGAGAGAAGTTTGAAAAGCTATTCGCGGGAGTTGATGCAATCATTTTACCTACAGTGCCTCGGACTGCGCATAAGGTGGGTGAGAAAATCTCGATTAAGGATATGTATGGTTATGATGTTTTGACAGTTTTAGCGAATATCGTTGGGATTCCTGCGATTTCTGTTCCAGCAGGCGAAGTTGAAGCTGGGCGGCCTGTTGGGCTGCAAGTTTTAGCACCTCATTTTAGTGAGGAATTTATGTTTAAGATAGCTGAGAGTTTTTGAGTGATTGGAGTTTTTTGAGAGTTCTAGAGTGGTGCCCTGGAAGAGTAACTACTTTTAAGGAATGACAATAGAAAGCTTTATATAGTAGACTGTATATAACCATTATATGGAAACTTATGTTTCTGAAAGAGTGGATGAATCGGCTCCAAATAGGCGGGGCAAGCACATCGACCAAACTGGAATTCTATTAGAACCTGACTTAGCGCTTGGAGAAATTGCCGTATGTAACCCGAGTAGATGTGGAAACCATATGATTTATCGGGCGAGAGTTAAGGCAGATAACAAATATGGGGAGAAATCAGTTATTAAGTATCAGCAGATGTTGAGTGCTACAGAACTTGATGGGAACCCTAGAACAATTCTTGTTCCAGAATTAGATTTTGAAGTTGACGGGTGCGAGGATGCTCGAATAACTAAGATTGGAGATGAATATCATATTGTATATGTGGGATTTGTTGAAGGGCCAAATGGTGGGGCTCGAATCGCGCTTGCAAAGACCCGCGATTTTGAGAATATTGAGAAATGTGGCATTATTGGACCACAAATTAGGCTTGAAGAAGCAGTGGAAATCTTTGGAGAAGGAAGATATGGTGACCATTATAGGAAAATTTTGGGAGATATAAGGAAAACGTTCCCCGATGCGAATCCGTGGATTGCAGATAAAGATGCAGCATTAGTAGAAATTGGGGGGAAACCCGGATTGATCCATAGAATTGAGCCAGACATTCATCTTACAGTTGCTAATAGTTTAGAAGATTTTGCATCTAAGGAATTTTGGGTGGATAATTTTAGAAACTTGGAAAGTCAAGCAATTATGCGAGCTCCAGAAGGAATTATGAAATACGGTCTTGGTGATGCCCCAATCTGGATAGATGGGCATTGGGCTTCCACATATCATCAGGTTAAAGGTTCTGAGGGCCCCACACTTAATTATTATAATTATGACGGAGGAATTATTGAGCTTAACCCCAATACTGGAGAAGTTATTGCAAAAACGGGTAGCCCGGTTAGGGTGGGGGATGGTAAGAATGAAGCAGTACACCTTAAGGAATACATTACTGGATTGAAGGGGGAAAGATTGCGGACTGTGAAGAGGGTTGAATTCTTAACTGCTATGGCCCGTGGCGGGGAACACAATGGAAATAAGAATGATTCTTTTGGAGAATATGATCTTGGCGGAGATCCGAACACGCTTTTTCTTTATTATGGGATTGGAGACAAGAGAATTGAGTGGAGAACCATAGGAGTACCTTGGCTCTTAAGAGACCTTAGACATGCATCTAATCAGATGGCAGAATGTTGAATCAATCATAACCTATAGAATATACTTTTGAGCACATATATCCTTTTAAACGACAGTTGCCCTAAACGAATACTACTTTATATTGAAAGGAGGTTAAAAAATATGCCATTAGATTTTGCAAAAGAGGCGATCGAAAATGTTGAAGCAAACAGCATCAACTTTAGTGAACTTAAAGCCGGTAAGGCTAACATTAAGGTATTTGGATGTGGTGGATGCGGATGTAACATGGCTACTTGGCTCTTCAACAAGGGTATCAACGGTGCTACAATCTACGGATTAAACACTGATGCACTTCATTTATCTATTACAAAGGCTGATGAGAAAGTCCTTATCGGAAAGGAACTGACTCGAGGTCTAGGTTGTGGAGGATATCCTAAGAGAGGGCGAGAAGCTGCTAAAGAATCTCTTACTGACCTGAAGAAAGCTGTTTCTAATTCAGATATGGTTTTCGTTCTGGCTGGTATGGGTGGAGGATCCGGAACCGGATCTGCACCAGTAGTTGCTCAGTTAGCTAAGGAAGCGGGCGCGGTAGTTATCGCGGTTGTTACAATGCCTTTCGAAGCCGAAAAAGCAAGAATCGATAAAGCAGAGTTCGGTCTTCAAGAACTTAGAGAGACTGTTGATACGGTTATCGTTTTAGATAACAATCGACTAGTTGATATTGCAGGACAGCTGCCAATGGAACAAGCATTTGCTGTTGCGAATGAACTTGTTTCTACAATGATTAAGGGTATCGTCGAGACAATTACATTGCCTTCGCTGATTAACTTAGATTATGCAGACGTTTCTTCTATTATGAAGAACGGTGATGTCGCAGTTATCGGTATTGGTGAGGACAACTCCAACGCGAGAGTTGATGCTGCAGTTCAGCAAGCCCTTACACATCCATTATTGGATGTAGATTACCGTGGAGCGACAGGTGCACTTGTGCACATCACATGCGGTCCTGACTTGAAACTTGAAGAATTCGATACTATCGGGCGACTCGTTACGGAGAATATTTCTCCAGAGGCGCAAGTTATTATCGGAGCAAGGGTTAACAAAGAATTCCAAGGTCGTGTAAGAGTCATTACTATTATGACTGGAGTTAAGTCTCCATACATCCTAGGAAAAAATAGTTCCTTCGAAGAAGAAGAGACAATTAGTGTTAACGAACTCGGCTTAGACGATTTAAGCTAAACCAACAAATTATTTTTATTTTTTTATTTATTTTTTTTTCTTAGAATTATTAAGCGTTCCTTGATGTGATCCGGGTCTCGGGTTCCATCTTTTTATTGCCCCACTTCCCGAAGTAGAGAATATTCTCTAACTCTGGTTTTCTGGCTTCGGATCCTTTTATTGCTGTTTCATGCCCGATTGGGAAGAATGCCTCAACAACCATTTTTTCTGGGATCCCTAGAATAGTTTTTATTTGATCTTCAACAAAATGCCCAACCCAGATGGTTGCAAGTCCTTGTTCTTCAGCTGCAAGTAGAAAATTTTGAATTGCTGCTCCTGCTTGTTGCCTAGAGTATCTTGATGCTCTTTCGGCATAGCTTCTCTCAAGTTTAGAATCATCTGAAACGGCCACCACAACAAAGTGTGCATCCCTTACGAATTCTTGTTGGGAAGCTTCTGCTAATTTCTGAATTGTTTCTTTATCAGAAATCATGATAAACTTCATTGCAAATTGATTTCCTGCGGCAGGTGAAAACCTTGCTGCATCAATCGCCCGAATAACCTTTCTCCAGTTTGGCTTTTTATTCGAAAACCTCTTTACGCTTTTCCTCTTTTTTATAGCATTCATCAGTTGCATAATTTAGTTAGGTGATAAAGGTATAAAAATGTTTAGTCGAGAGAAGTGGCTGGGAGATACGCTTCGGGGAGGTGACTTGTCTGCGGTTCGAGTTAGAACGCTTCGGGGAGGACTCGAACCTCCGACAACACGGTTAACAGCCGTGCGCTCTACCTGCTGAGCTACCGAAGCATGATTAGTTATCAGAAATTGGATATTTAAAGCTTATCACTACTCTTCATCTTCTTCCATCACGTCTTCCTTAAGCCCTAAATCTTCTTCATCGAATCTTCTTCGTGCGATGTTCTGTTTTTCAAGGTATGCGAAAACGTTTCCGTGCTTCGCTCCCTGGATAAGAGATTCGATTGCCTGAGTTACTGCGTCAAGATGATTTGAATCGGTGATTACTCCAACTTCATTGTCATGAATTACAAGTACTGCTCCAGTGAGGCTTTCAATAGTCTTTCTTGCTTTTCCGCCAGTTCCAATAAGCCTTGCCCTAACTTCCTTAAGGTTCTTTCTTCTTGTATGTTCCTTAACCCCAATAAACTCCAGAACAAAGTCTTCGTTTTTTAGAAGTAGAGCATCTTCAACATGAAATCCGAAGTCAACTGCATGAATTACTTTTTCGGTGAGATATTCGTCTAATTCATTACCCCTTATTGTTACCTGGCCTTTTCCGAAAGAAACTTTTATTTTGGTTTTGTTTTCTATTGCAGGCACAGCCTTCTTTATCTTTCTCATGTTTTCTACAGGTATTTGTCTCATGTTATGTATAATGTTTGAATGTTTATAAGATTATTTCTTGGGAAGAATTAGAATTCTTCTGCACCAGTTGTTAGCTTACCCATCTTCTTTAGCTTAAGCGCCTCATTTGGTGTGTATTTGAATAGAACATCTCCCTTTTCATCATCGAATTCCCATGGCTTGACGATTATTGCGTCTCCTTCTCGGAGCCATAAACCTCGCCTCTTACTCCCTGGGACCCTACAATTCCTTGTCTTTCCATCCATACAAGAGACAAACATTCTCGAACCACCAAGTCTTTGTGTAATAATCCCGATTACTTCGTCGCTTCTTGGAAGCTTTACTCTTACTGGACCTTCAAATCCTGGAACAAAGGTTTTTCCTTTATTCTTCTTTGATTTGTCTTTGAATTTGCTAAATGCCATAGTTGAAGATAAGGAAATGAGTTTATAAAAGTACCCAAATGATTAGAGGTTAGAGGAGAACAAGTGCTAATGGAATCCCGTCAATGTCAGTAATCCCTTCATCTTTGACTAAACCAAGATTCTTTGCAACTTCGATTGACCTTTCTCCCACTATATTGAAGGTTGCATCTTCCTGATTATAATCGATTATTGCTTGTTGGACCTCTTTTTGTGTTTTTTCTTCTCCCTTGAAGAATGGCCCCGTTAGATCTAGCTGTTTTGGATCGTCGATAAGTTTCTTCCCATAAAGTTCTTTGTCACAAATTGCTACTACGGGCCTATAAGACTTATGAATGTTAATTAGAATGCTTTTTTCCTCTTCCATCTTAGAGGGAAATTTAGAAGGTTTATAAAATTATAGATAAATCCCAATTAAATTGTTTGTTTGTTTTGAAAAATTTTGAAACGGCCCGTTTTCACGGACCGTTCTGAATTATTATAAAAAAAATTAAATAAATTTAAGCTTTCTTAGCTTCACCGCTTGCGATTGCTTTCTCTGCGTTGTCCTTAGACATAATACTACAAACTGTAGTTCCGCAAGTCTCGCATTTACCCTTTGCCATGTAACCGCCACGCTTTGTTTGGTTAATCGCTGGGTCTTTAAGCTTTCTCTTAGCTTTACACTTTACACAATATCCTTCCATTTTTTACCTCCTTTTGATTGTTTAGTTGCCTTTCGGCTCCTCGTTTTAGTGAGTTAAATTTTATGAATTTCATATTTATCTCCACAAGCCATACATCTAAGCATTGTCTTTCCTTTTTCTTCAACAAGTTCCGTATCTGGTTTTTTACACTTCGGACACAATACGAATAAATTAACATATTTTTCGATTTTCTCGTTTATTTCCTTTGAGGAAAGTTTTCTAGATAAGATTAATCTATCTCCCGATATTTCACTCGAGCTTGCTAACTCTTTGTTAAGAAATTTCATTAAGTGTGTTGAAGCCCTTCTTATGCACGTAGCTACCTGTAAAAAATTTGTTACGATTGTCTTCGTCCCCTCGTGGTGCCCCTTTACTTTCATTATTTCAAAACGACCACATTCTTCAACA
Organism: archaeon; assembly: GCA_018694115.1. Lineage (GTDB taxonomy): Archaea > Nanobdellota > Nanobdellia > Pacearchaeales > GW2011-AR1 > JAGVXH01. Next base: position 69,045 of record JABHNB010000005.1, on the reverse strand, counting down.
GGCTTAACTTCCACATACGCAGACTCAAGTAATGATTCATAATCCATAAAATAGCGTAGGAATTGTTGTTTTTAAGGGTTTTGTGAGGGAATTACACATAAATCACTACCAAAATCTTTATAAATACTGTAAAATAGGGAATAGAGTAAATTCTTAGACATTCAATGAGTGTTGATGAAGAGTTAATGGATCTAAAAATGGATGCAGATTTGAAGAAAAATATTCTAACAACGGGTACAAGCCTAGTCGGGATTGTATGCAAAGATTGTATTGTTATGGCGGGAGATAGAAAGACCACTGCGGGCGGGCAAATTGTTATGGATAAGGATCGTCAGAAAGTTGTTGCAATAAATGATTATTTGGTCCTCTCTGGAACAGGTATTGCTTCGGATATTGAGATGTTAAAGAAATTAATTCGTGCCCAGTTGAAATTGAAGGAACTTAAAGATCATCAGAGGCCTACAGTTAGGGAATCGGCGAATCTGATTGCTGCTACGAATTATAAGAATATTCGACAGCCTGCAATGATCCCATTTACTGCGGGAATGATGGTTGGAGGATTTGATGCAGATGGAGATGTTGAGCTTTATTCGGTAGAACCTGCAGGAAGCGCTAAGAAAGTTAATGATTTTGATGCGAATTTTTCTTCGGGAATGCCTTATATACTCGGATTACTTGAGAGAATGTATAAGAAAGATATGACAATGGAAGAGGGTGTTGAACTTGCTGTTGAATCTATTAAGGCATCTTCAGAGAGAGATACTGCATCTGGACACGGGGTGGATGTTTTTACAATTACACGGGATGGAATCCGACATATATCAAAGCAGGTAGTAGAGAAGGTTTATACCGAACACAAATAAAGAGGAATTTAACGAAATGGCAGATATTTTAAAGACTATTGAAGAGAAATTACCGAGAGGCGTAGTTAGTTCTACTATCTTTGAAGGAGCAAATATTGTTGTTTATACATCTGATACGGCTTTTTTTAAGAACGGGGACTCAGCAATAAAGGAAGTTGTGAGTACAATTAAGAAAAGGGTTGAATTGAGAGCAGACAAGAAATTATTGATGCCTACAGAAGAAGCTGAAGCGAAGATTAGGCAGATTATTCCGGATGAAGCAGAAGTTTCTCAGATTATTTTTGATGTTCAGAGAAGTATTGTTCTAATTGAGACTAAAAAGCCAGGATTAGCAATTGGAAAATCAGGTTCTCTTTTGAGAGAAGTTAAGGCAGAGACATTATGGACTCCCCAGGTTCAGAGAAGTCCAGCGATTAGATCTAAGATAACTGATAAGGTTAGGGAAGTTCTATATTTGGATAATAGTTATCGTAAGAAATTTTTGAATTCTATTGGGGAGAAAATATACAAGGAATGGAATCCGGATAAGATAGAGGAATGGGTTAGAATTACCGCTCTTGGTGGTGGACGACAAGTTGGTCGAAGTTGTTTCCTTCTACAGACTCCAACTTCTAAAATTTTGATTGATTGTGGGATTGATGTTTCATCTTCAGGAAAGGATAAATTCCCTTATTTGGATGCTCCAGAACTAGACTTGAATACTATCGATGCAATTGTTGTTTCTCACGCACATTTAGATCATTCTGGTTTAATCCCGTATTTGTATAAGATGGGATATAAGGGGCCAGTCTATATGACTCCTCCAACTCGAGATATTGCTGCTCTTTTGGGATTAGATTTTATCGGAGTTGCTTACAAGCAGGCTTCGGCTCCGCTTTTTAAATCTGCAGATGTTAGAACTATGGTTAAACATTCTATTTGTTTGAATTATAATGAAGTTACGGACATAACTCCGGATGTTAGAATTACGCTTTATAATGCAGGGCATACTCTTGGTTCTGCAATGATTCACTTCAATGTCGGAAATGGTTTACATAACTATCTTTATACTGGAGATACAAAGTATGGAAAGTCTCGATTATTGGAACCTGCAACTGCATATTTTCCTAGATTGGAGACTCTACAAATTGAATCCACATATGGTGGGAAGGATAATACCTCTCCTCCGAGAAAACAGACAGAGCAAGAACTGATCGACTATGTTAACAAGATTATTTCACGAGGTGGAAAGTTGTTAATTCCAGAATTGGGTCTTGGTCGAGCTCAGGAGACTATGTTGGTTCTTGAAGATGCAATGAAAAGCGGGAAAATTCCTGTGGTTCCAATCCATATTGATGGTATGATTTGGGATATTAACGCAATTCACACAGCATATCCAGATTTTTTATCAAATGCTGTTAGGTCCTCGATCTTTGCTGACAAAAATCCTTTCTTATCTGAGATTTTCCACCAAGTTGGATCTACCCACGAGAGGAAGGAAGTTATTCAGGGAGGGCCGTGTATCGTTCTGGCTACTTCGGGTATGCTTGTGGGGGGTGCATCGGTAGAATATTTCAAAGAATTTGCAGATGGTGAGAAGAATGGAATTTGTTTTGTTTGTTATCAGGGTGTTGGATCCCTTGGAAGACAAATCCAGGATGGATTGAAGGAAGCTTCGTTTAATGTTAATGGGAAGGAAGAGCGAGCTACGATTAAGTTGGAAGTTAAAACTATTGAAGGATTTTCGGCACACTCTTCAAGAAATGAATTGATGTCGTTTATAGGAAGTGTTAATCCTAAGCCGCGAAGAGTAATTATTAATCATGGTGAACAGTCTAAGTCATTAGATTTAGCGTCGAGTATTTACAAGTCCCAGAGGATTGAGACCCTTGTTCCGAAGAATCTTGAGACTGTTAGATTGAGATGATGTAATTTTTTGGTGAATACCTAATTATAAAAACTTTAATTGGGGAGATATATTATGGATTTCAAAAAGAGGCACACGATTATGCACGAGTTGGGGCACCATATGCCGTTAACCCTGGTAGTAAGTTTGCTTGCAGGCATTTTTGTTGCACTTGCATTCGTTTTTGAATTGACTTCAAGTCAGCTTTTCATGGGCGGATTTGAGATAATTCATCCATTACATGTTTTGGTTTCGGCGGCGGCGACTGCTGCAATATTTACTAAATATAAGAAATCGGTACTAATGGCTACGCTGATCGGAGTTGTTGGAGCGATTGTAATTGGATCAATTAGTGATATCCTGCTACCTTGGATTGCAGGTAATATTTTTTCCTTGCATACTCATTTTCATTTGCCAATTATTGAGAGTCCGCTTCTGATTTTAGGAGTGGGGGTCGTTGGAGCGCTTTTTGGGATTTATGTGGGATTGTTTAAATTGAATCATTCTCTGCATGTTTTCTTCTCAGTCTTTGCTAGCCTGCTTTATCTGATAGTATTTAGTACTTCAATGAATGTTTGGGTTATCTTAGCAATTTCACTCATTGTATTTTTAGTCGTTTATATCCCGTGCTGTATCAGCGATATTGTTTTTCCGATTATTTTTATTAAGAAGCCATGTAAGGACTGCGGTCATTGGCATGATTAATTTTTGTCTAATCTAAAGATTTATAAGAATCTCGTTGACTAAAATAATATGGTTGAACAGAAAGATGACGTTATGAGAATATCTCTAGCGAGAGATGTGGATGAATCTTACGATCTTGTTTTTGGCGAAGGATTGTTTCCCAAGATAGCTAGTGACCTGAAGGAAACTCCCATTGGTTCTCGGTATGCAATAGTTACTGATTCAAATGTTGGAGAGTTATTCGCTAAGGAACTTGAAGATGCTCTGATGAGCGAAGGATTGCAGGTTCAAACATTCTCTTTTGAAGCTGGTGAGAAGAGCAAGACAGTTGATTCTTGTATGAAAGTTATTGGAGAGATGTCTGGTTCTGGTTATGGTCGAGATTCGGCGATTCTTGCACTTGGTGGCGGAGTTGTTGGAGACATGGCAGGATTTATGGCAGTAATATTCAACCGGGGAATTCCATACATTCAGATTCCGACAACAGTTCTTGCTCAGGCAGATTCATCTATTGGTGGAAAAACTGGAGTAGACACAGAATTTGGTAAAAACTTGGTTGGGGCATTTAAGCAACCCTGGAGAGTTTACTTAGATGTTGCAGTCTTGAAGAATCTGCCAGATCGAGAGTATAGGGCAGGGTTAGCTGAAACAATAAAGCATGGCATTATTTTTGATGGAAACTTTTTTAGATATTTACAGGAGAATATTGAATCAGTTTTGGGGAAAATTCCTGAATCTTTAATACGAATTGCGAAGAATAATTGTAAGATTAAGGGCGCGGTTGTCGAATCAGATCCGCATGAAGTAGGACTAAGGAAGATACTCAACTATGGGCACACTGCAGGTCACGCGGTAGAGCTTCTGAGTAATTATGAGTTATCACACGGTGAAGCAATCTCTATTGGAATGATGGTGGCCGGAAGGATCGCCAATAAGTTAGGACATTTTTCTAAAGAAGATTTAGATGCTCAAGAAGGGTTATTGATTGCGGCAGGATTGCCAACAAAGATTCCAAACGCGATTTCTAATGAAGATATCATTAAGGTTACTGCCACAGATAAAAAGGCTGTGGGGGGAAAGGCAATGTATTCCCTTCCAGTTTCTATTGGGAAGATGCATGACTTCGATGGAAAATATGCAACTTATGTGGATGATGAAGTTGTAATGGCCGCACTTCAGTCATCACGTTGAATTGTCTCATCAAGAACTATTCTATCATTAAATCTGCCTCGCTCTTCTGCCTTTTCTCTCCGTATTTTTTCGAGATCATACCGGCCTAGGCTTTGTAATTCCCCCAATGCAAAGACTACCTCCATGATATCTGCAAGTTCTTCTCCGCTTGGTTCCTTAAGATATTCATCGACTTCTTCCTGGAGCTTGGCCTTTAGTCTTGTCCCATACTCTTCCCTCGAAGCACTATGGGTTATGGGGATTCCCCCACTATCTCGGATGATTTTGGGGATTCTATCCCGCACTAGTTTATCGTACCTCATGAAAATACGGGGAAATGGGATTATATAATTGTTATGTACTATTCTATCACAGTTAAATTTATAATATTTGTCTGGGATTTTCAGACCATGATAATGAAGATTGATTCATCGATTATCCCGTATGATGATGCTATAAGGGAATTATGTGGAACGCCATATTATGGTCATCCGCGAGGATGTCCGAATTGTGGGAAAAAGGATGGATGTCCGCCCCAAGAATTGATTTCTGATTATTTTGATTTTGACAAAGATATGTACATTATTTTTACTGAATTTCCGGTTGGTGAATTTGCAGAGAGGATGCGGGCGACCCATCCCGATTGGGGGATGATGACTTATCCAGACCATCCCAGAAGAACGACTGAATTTGTGAATGAAGTGGAGGCGAGAATGCGAGAGTTACATCCAGAATGGCCTGAAGAGTACTTTTCCAAGCCAAATGTTGGGCCGTGGACTTCTGCAAGAGAGTGGTATAATCCTCGGCGATGGCAGCCAACTGCAAGAAAGGAACATCGAGAAGAGATAGAACGTTTTCTTGAGCAACATCTGAATTTGACTGTTGATCGATGCCCTGAAGCGCGGGGAATTAATCTTACTGGCTTAATGCATGAAGTTGGAATTGAATTGAAATGGCAGTGGCCCCCAGTTCATGATGCCGAGAATAAGTCTTATATTATTTCTATGGCTGGAAGTCTGCCCGAAGTTAATGAATAGTGGAATTAAGATATTCTTTTAAACATGGATCCCATTATGAAAATATGAAAAGAAAATATGCTCAATTAAGGGATATAGAAGGTGAGGAAAAGAGAGTTGGGAAGTTTTATGGTTCTGCAGTAGACTATTTTTCAAAAGAATTTGGGATATCCAAGAAAGACTTTCCAAAATTGGAATTTGTTTCTGGTGAGCGTGCGGAGTATGATCAAGTAAACAATGTTATTTTGGTGGGGGATGAAGAGTTTGCATTTCATATGGGGGATACACTTGGGGAAGAGTTAGGCCATTATGTAAGGGCGAATCTTAAGGGCCGGGTGGGACAGGAATTTAGTGAAGGTGAGGCCCATAGCGATGAATTTTTTGGATTTCTAGGAAGTAAATTTTTATACAAAGCGAGTAATGAATCCCAAAAGGGAGACTACTTTCCAGAGGGAGAGAGGTCTTTTGAATCAACTTATGAATTTAATACATATCCTGAAATTAGAAAGGAGTTGCTTGATACAAAGAGAGAGAAAGATTTCCCCGGGTTAAAGAAACAGTATCGTGAGGCAGAGGAGGAAGGAGATGAAACGAAAATGCAGAAGATTGGAAAGGAGGCTGAAAAAAGGGGCTTTGGAGAACATGTTAAGAGCCTTCTTCATGTGAGACCATATCATTTTGCTTCTGAGACAGATTTGGAGAAGGTGGGAGATTTGAAAGAGTTCTACTCATTATCAGATAAGGAAGCGAGAAATCGGTTTTTTAGGAAAAATAAGAGATATGGGAAGGAAGGTGATAGTCTGGAGGGAAAGGTTATTGCGGGCTTTGTGGTGAGCCTTCTGGCATTCTTTTTGATTTCGTCTAGAACAATTACGGGAAATGTTGTCGGAGAGTTTGTCTCGCAGCAGTCGATTAATTTGATTCCGTTGGCCATTGCAGTTCTTTGTGGATGCTTTCTGGTTTATAGATTAGTTACTTTCAAGTGGTTACAGATAGAAAGGTTTAAATAGTAATTCTACTAATGTTTAGTATGGGAACAATACTGAAAAACATATTGGCTGGAGGAATTCCGGGACTTGCAATCTTAGGAACTTGTGTGGCTGGTGATGTAATCAATAGGGGAATGACAGTTGCAGAATCATTAGCACTACCAAGCATGGGAGAATTTAGTGAAAGTATTTATTCTGGTCCGGCATTAGCTGCAGGAGTTGGAATCTTGCTTTATAATCTGATTAGTGGTACGCCTTGCGACTCAAGCGGACGTATGGAACTGTAAGGATTTAATTAATAAACCTGTACTTCTTTTAATATTTATGAGAGCCTATTTTGGTGCAACCGGTTTGAGCGTATGTTTGGGAGAGGAAGATAAGGTGAAGATTGGCGAAGGAAAAGATCTTCTTGAATGTGAGGTTGATGAAGCTAATCACCCTAGAGTTTTTTTATATGTCCGTGATGGAGTAGAGAGTGGCACATTCGAAGAATCTGGATTTCATATGCAATGTTATCCCGATGAGGTTAATTTTAGGGAAAGTTTGGGGATTTATGTTTTTTTAAGTAAGGAAAGATGGAATAGTCTAACGACAGTTTATGATAAGGAAGCCGATGGAGGTTTCTTTGCTAGTAGATGTTTATATGATCGGTGCCATTTCCATTATTGGGATGATGAGCTAGTTTTTGATTGGGATAAAAAATAAATTAATATGGTTCTCTTAGATTAGAGATCTCCAATTCTCCTTGTAATATTGGAACTTTTGATTAAATTCTTCTTTTGAAGATATGTTTACGCCCAAAGACTGGAGTTTTTGTTTAAGTATTTCAAACTCTCTTTCTTTTGTTTCTTCAGTGCACATTTTCTCAAGTTCTATGATATGGCCATATCCTTTTGTATAGTCTAGGCAAACAGTTATATCGTCCCATTTAAATTGAGATCTTTTTCTGAACCATTTTATCTCAGTATTATACTTCAAGGCAAGAAATAATTTCTCTAAATTTTCGAATTCACTTTTATCAAACTTAATTTCAATCTCTTCTCTAGAATCATCATGGAGTTTTCCTTTCTTCATCCAAATCTTTGCGAAAAAATCATTTTTTTGAATTCTTAAGTCTTCATCACAGTCAAAATAGGAAGTCTCTTGAGAATCTTCTTTTATTAATTCAGCATTTTGCTTAAAGAAATCAAGTAATTTGTCAAATTTCTCTTTTGAAATAAAGCTACGAACTTCGGTTTCTATATTCATAGTGTCTTTTGAGACTGCGAGATTAATAAGGATTTGTGTTCCGAGATTCTCTAGAGAAGCAGAATTTACTTTTGAAATGTTGCACGATAATCATCCAAATCTTTTTTAAGGGCTGGCTGAAGGGCCGCGATAGGGCCATTAGCAAGTGCAAAGCATTCTTCCCTAGTTAGGGGAGTTCTTAAAGTACGACTGTGCATTGCAAAAATACCATAAGGCATATCGTCAGGCACTGGAAGTGTTGGATCCACCATATCTAAGTTCATAATTATAATTATGTGGAGGAACTATATATATATCTTTTGTCATTTTTTATACGAGTAGTTGTTAATTTATTCAGGCATGATTAGGTTTTTATAGGGAATTCTGGTAGTTGTATTATGGACAAGAAGAAATCATATCCAGAGTATTTGAAAGAGAAATTTCCCCCAAAGGAAGGTTTTGTTGAGAGAATGGAAGCCTTACTTGGAAAGGAAGAGGCTAAAGAGTTCTTTGAAATATCATATACGCCCACACCTAACTCTATTAGATGTAACACGCTTAAGATTTCTCCGGATGAATTGAAAGAAAGGCTTGAAGAAAAGGGCTGGAAGATTAAACAACCGTTTGAAGAATTTCCTGAAGTTATGGTTGTTGGGCCGGGATTGAAACCAGGAGAGCTTGGAAATTCTAGGGAACATTTAATGGGACAATTTTATGTTCAGGAAATAAGTTCTATGCTTCCCATGTTGGCATTAGGTCCTAAAGCAGGAGAGATTATTTTAGATTTATGTGCTTCACCCGGAAGTAAAACTACTCAGGCTGCAGCTATGATGGAAAATCAAGGGACAATTATCGCTAATGAAGTTAATCTTGGGCGAATTGGGATCCTCAATTCTAATTTAGAGAGATGCGGAGTAATGAATACAATTGTGACTAGGAAGGAAGGTGTTGCATTTTGTGAGCGGATGCTGAAAAAGTCAAAAGTCCGATTTGATAAAATTCTTGTTGATGCACCGTGTTCTGGCGAGGGAACTTTGAGAAAAAGTCCAAAGACCTTCTTGATGTGGAATCCCCATATGATCAAGAAGATTGCTAGGACTCAGAGAAAATTGGCTGAGTCTGCAATTAAATTGCTTAGGATTGGTGGCGAGATGATTTATTCTACATGTACTCTGGCTCCAGAAGAGGATGAAATGATTGTGGATCATTTGATTAAGAATTTTGATGTTGAGGTTGAACAGATTAAACTACCCTTGAAGTTTAGATGTGGTGTTTGTGAGTGGGAAGGTAAGTCGTTGGATAAGGGTGTTGAGAAGTGTTTGAGATTATATCCCCAAGATAATGATACTGATGGGTTTTTTGTTGCGAAGATTGTAAAGAAAAGTAATAAGGGGTGCGAGATATGAAATTGATAATTACTAGACATGGCGAGACTGAAGAAAATAGGCGAGGTATAATCCAGGGTCATCTTCCAGGGACGCTTTCTGAACTGGGGAGGGGGCAAGCCGAAAAACTGGCTGAGAGGCTAAAGAGAAAAAGGATTGATCTGATAATTTCTAGTGATTTGGCTCGGGCATTAGATACCGCTAGAATTGTTGCGAAGTTCCATCAAGATATCGATTTTATTTTAGATAAAAGATTGAGAGAAAGATTTTTGGGAGAATTTCAGGGAAAAACTAAAGAAGAATTTGGAATCCAAAAGACTGAGTCGATTGCAGACCATATCTCTGGGGGAAATGCCGAGGATAACAAAAGCTTTTTTTCTAGGGCGGGATCATTGATCAAGGAAACTATGAAAAGATTTGAAGAAAATATTCTTTTGGTAGGGCATAATGGAATTGGGAAAGCTATAATTGGGAATTTGCTTTGCAAAAAGGCTGAAGAATTAAGCGAAATTAAAAAATTGGGGAATACTTCGGTCACTATTTTTGAAGAGAGAGATAGGATAATGAACTTGAAATTATTAAATTGTACTAAACATCTAGAATGAAAATATCAATATTAGACAAAACAAAGAAGAAGAAATTCATAGCCGGAGTTGAAGACTTGGGGATGAAAAAGATTCCTGAGCTTTTGATTCGAACGGGAAGAGAAAGGATTCGGGCATATTCGGGGAATTTGTCTAAGGAAGAGATAATGGAGTTATGGATGATCTTGCCGTTTGAAGGGATCGGACTTTATGTTGGGAAAGATATGGTTAATCGGTCGGGGGTTCGGGAAGTTCGATTGAGTGTTGATGGACTACACACTTGGAAAGATCAGATTGATGGGAATATTTTGAAATTGAGTGAGGAACAAGAAGAACTTTGGTTCAGAGGAAAGAATATCGAATTGGACGCTGGACAATCAGGGGGAGTTGAGGGAAAATTTGTAGCAGTTCAATCTGCTGATGGAAAAGATTTAATTGGAACTGGAAAATTAGATGGGGAAGGAAAAGTACTTTATGGATTCCTGCCTAAAGAAAGACGAAGAAAAAATTAAGCTGTTTCTGCGGTTTTTCGTGCTTGACGTTTAGCAACTTCTGCACGGGCTTGGGATTTGAGGACGCTACCTTTTTGAACAAGATCTTCATGAGAAGGATTTTTTTTATGGGCCATTTTTTGAAAGATTCCAGGCTTCTTAAAAATTATCTTATACCTTCCGCTAGGTAAGGCTTTTGGAAATGCATTATATCTTCCGCCATTTATCATTACTCCATAGCCCCCTTCCTGAAGCTCGCCAAATGGAATTTGATTAGAAAGATTTACTCCACAAAAATCTCCCCCAGTAAGGTTTGTTGCAGATTGGTTTTGAAGATAAATCTCTCCCAGACCCGTGGCAAAGGCTAATGCTGGCCTTCCGTGAGGTTTTCCATTAAAGATCTCTTCGAAATCTTTCTTATCTGCAGTTCTAAGATTCCTTATTTTAAGTTTTTGATGTTGAAGGAGGTGATCTTGTTCCTTAATTCTTCTTTCAAGTCCGATTCGATCAACGATATGATTGTTTAGGGACTTTGAAGTGGTTTTTAGATCTTCAGATCTTGCATCTAGGGTTTCTGTTATATCCGCACACATTTTTTCGGCATATCCAATTTTCTCTTGAGCTTTGTCAAGTTCTGCCCTCGGAACATATCTGCTTCGGCCAGCTATACTCTGAACAATTTCTAGACCTGCTACAACTAATTTCTCATACGCCTTTCGAATTCCCATTAATTTGGGAAGCCGGGTAGTTATTTAACTTTTTCTACGGCCCATAATCTTAAAAAAGCCTCAAAACATGGATGATTATGGAAGAAAATGAAATATCTGCTTATCAGAAGGCGGGCGAAATTGCCGTAGAGGTAAAGCGCTTTGTGAGAAGCTTTGTTAAACCTGGCGTGAAATTATTAGAAATAGCTGAGCAGATTGAAAAGAAAATTCGTGAACTTGGGGGAGAACCTGCATTCCCCGTAAATCTTTCGCTAAATGAGATTGCAGCACATTATACTCCGGATCCAGAAGATGAAACTATTGCAGAAGGAATATTGAAGATTGATATTGGGATTTCTGTTGAAGGATTTATTGCAGATACCGCGATTAGTATTGATTTGACTCCAGATGGAGAATTTAAAGATTTGATTGAAGCAAATAAAGGAGTTTTGGCAAGTGCGACTGAGATTGTTCGACCGGGAATGAAAGTTATGGATGTTGGAAAGGCAGTTCAGAAAAGTCTCAAGAAATTCAACGAAGACAATGAAACCGAATTTTCGGTGATTAGAAGTTTATCGGGCCATTCACTTGCGGAAGATACAATCCATGCAGGCCTGACTATTTCCAACTATCCTAATGAGAATGATGCTGAACTTAATGATATGGCCTTTGCGATTGAGCCCTTTTTGACATCTGGTGATGGAGATATTTACGAGGGCAAGGTTGGAGAGATCTATGGATTAGTTTCTGATGCTCAGGTCCGCGATGGGGATGCTAGAGAAATCCTCAAATTTATTAAAGAGAATTATAAAACTCGACCTTTCTGTAGACGATGGTTAGTTGATGAAGGATTTAGCAAAGTGAATTTCGCCTTATCCGTGCTTGTTAAGCAAGGAATTCTCCATAACTATCCGGTTCTTGTTGAGAAGAGTAAGGCACCAGTTTCTCAAGCAGAGAATACATTTTTGATTTATGGTGACAAGGTGGAGGTAACAACAGAATGATAATGAATCCGAAGGTAAGCAAGAAACTTGTGAAGTTACGTGCTAAGCGGCCATATATCGTCGAGGATCTTCCGGGAACCGTCCACTGGGCAAACTATCGGCAAGGGATTCATAAATCGGATGTTGAATCATTTGATAGGGAATTGAAACAATATGTTAGGCATCATCCCGGAGATGTTTTTCTAGACTTATCAAATATCCGGGAACTTGATTGTGCAGGTATTGGTGCATTGCTTAATTCGCGAGGCATTAAGAAAAAGCGAGGTTTCAAGCTTAAGATTAATGGATTAGATGATTCATTAAAAAATGTAGTAGCTCTGATGTTGCCTAAGGACGATATTCTCGAGATGGATTAACCGGCATAAGTTGCCTTTTCAGCTAATGCCGCTTTTGCACTTCTAAGATATTGCTGTTCAACTTGTTTATACCTTTCAACGTCGGCTTTAGAAACTGAAGCTACTACCTTCTCCATTGCCTTATCGAAATCTTTCTTTGTGACGTTCTTTGTATTAAGATCTTCTCGAAGTGCGAGCATTGCTGCTTCCCTGGTAAGGGATTCTAGATCTGCTCCAGTATAGCCTTCTGTTTCTTCTGCAAGTTTCTTTAGGTTTACAGATTTATCTATTGGCATATTCTTTGTGTGGATTTTTAGAATCATTTCTCTTCCTTCCTTGCCCGGAACTCCAACATAAACAATTCTATCAAATCTTCCAGGACGCATTAATGCAGAGTCAAGCATATCTGGTCGATTTGTTGCTCCGATAACAATTACATTACTTAGATCTTCAATTCCATCCATCTCGGACAATAGTTGATTTAGAACATTTTCAGTTACTTTTGCACCACCACCAAAACCTTGACCTCGCTTTCCAGCAAGTGAATCTATTTCATCGAAGAAAACAATACAAGGTGAAACCTGTCTTGCTCTCTCAAAAATCTTTCTTACACCTTCCTCAGATTTTCCAACCCACATACTCAATAATTCTGGACCCTTTACAAGGATGAAGTTTGCTTCGGATTCGTTTGCTACAGCTTTTGCAAGAAGTGTCTTACCCGTTCCTGGTGGACCGTAAAGTAATATTCCTCTTGGTGGGCGGATACCCATTCTTGTAAATGATTCTGGGAATTTCATTGGCCACTCAACAGCTTCTTTCAGATCTTGCTTGACAGTTTCTACGCCACCAATATCTTCCCAACTAATGTCTGGAGTTTCAACGAGTACTTCTCTCATTGCTGACGGCCGAACAACTTTTAGAGCTTCGTCAAAATCTTTCATAGAGATTTTTAATACATCGAGAACTTCCTTAGGAATTTCTTCATCTTCTTCTAGATTGAACTTATGAATATGCTTTCTAAGAACGGCCATTGCTGCTTCCTTTGCTAAAGATTGTAAATCTGCTCCAACGAAACCATGAGTCTTTGATGCAATCTTTGTTAAATCCACATTCTTTGTTAATGGCATTCCCCTCGTGTGGATTTTAAGAACTTGTAGTCTTCCTTCTTTGTCAGGCACGGAAATTTCCACTTCTCGATCAAATCTTCCGGGACGTCTTAGTGCAGGATCAAGTGCATTAGGCCTATTTGTTGCTCCGATAACTACTACCTTTCCTCGGGATTGTAATCCGTCCATCATTGTTAGAAGTTGAGAAACTACTCTTCTCTCTACTTCCCCGCCGACTTCTTCTCTCTTTGGTGCAATTGCGTCTATCTCATCTATAAAAATAATCGAAGGTGCATTCTTTTCAGCCTCATCAAATATTTCTCGGATTTTCTTTTCAGATTCTCCATAGAACTTGGACATTATTTCTGGACCATTCAAAAGAATGAAATGTGCTTCGGATTCGTTTGCTACAGCTTTTGCAAGAAGTGTCTTACCCGTTCCTGGTGGACCGTAAAGTAGAACTCCCTTTGGTGGTTCAATTCCCAGACGTGCAAAGATTTCTGGACGCTTAAGCGGAAGCTCAACCATCTCCCTAACTTTCTTTACTTCTTCCTTTAATCCTCCGATGTCTTCATAAGTTATCTGAGGTATTGCTTCTTCTGAGATGTCAACTGCTTTTGGACTTAATGTTATTTGAGTATTTTCTGTGATTATCACTGGTTGGTTTGGGTTGGTTGAAACTATTGCAAATCTGATTTGAGTTAATCCTCCCGGCATTCCTCCCCCGAATCCCATCTGGTTAAAGATCTCTCCAAAGTCCCCAAACATATCCCCCATATCTTCAGACATTAGGTCTCTTCTTCTCTGAGTTCCACCCATTACGACAATATCTCCTTTTGTAACTGGTTTTCCAAGAAGTCCTCTCTTAAAATTATCTGGATCTCCCCTAACCACAATTCCCTGTTGGGCCGGAGCAATTGTAATCTTTTTTGCTTCTCTTATCTTTGCTTTTTTTATCTCAACTTGTTCTCCAATTCCTGTCTTTGAATTCTTTCTAGTTATTCCATCAATTCTAATTATTTCTTCTCCACGATCTGCAGGATATGCATGATCAACAACAGAATATGTATCTCTTTCACCCCTTACTAAAATGATATCGCCCCGTTCAAGTTCAAGCTTTTTCATTAGTGATGGATCAATTCTTGCAATACCCTTATACGCATCATCTTGGAGTGATTCAACTACCCTAAGTTTTATTGTTTTATCTTGCTTTATTTTTTCTGCCATTAGTAATCTTCTCCTTCCTTTGCTTTAAAGACTTTTGTTTTATTCTTTTGGGGATCTGCAGAATCGGAGATTTTCTTTACGTGATAAACGGGTTTTCCATTTTTTACTACTCTTACTTCTTCAGATCTTAGAACTCTTGGTTTTTGAGGATTGTTTGAATCAAAGTCTAAACTTATTTTTCCTGCTTCTTCAAAGCAGAGCCTTACCATGTTGTTCACCATGTTTTCTTGTTCCTGCATAAAATCTACAATTTCCCGGGGAATTGAAACCGCATAAGAATTCCCAACCATCCTCATCTTAACATTGTATTCCTTTTGTTTTAATTTTATAAATTCTTCATATTCTCGTTTATCTTCTGGATGAACGATTGATTTTCCACAACTTTCGCATTTCACAGTTCTTAAATTGAAACCATTTCGGGTTATTAATCCTGGCCTCATTTTTTTGTTACACTTGCCGCATAATATTGTATTACTAAATATATCTTCCATGTGTATACGAACAAGTATATACTTTATAAATGTTTGCGGATAGTTTCCATTAATATTATAAAGCATTTTAACGTATGTTGGGAATGGTGACTAATACCCCTACGGAATATACGAAGAGGTTTTGGAAATTCCTGAATGATGATTCTTGGTCTTCATTCGTAGTTACTCTTGTCTTGGCATTCATCTTTATCAAATTCATCTTCTTTCCAACTCTCTCTCTTTTAACAGGTACTGCCCTTCCGCTAGTTATCGTAGAGAGTTGTTCGATGTATCATGAAGAACCGGGGTTTGAGCAGACATTTGTCAGCGAAATATATGGGAATTTTGGAATTTCGTTAGAAGATACTGGAAGCTGGATTTTTCAAAACGGGTTCTCAAAGGGAGATGTTATCTTTGTTGTTGGGCCCAAGAATTTGGAGGTTGGGGATGTTATCATTTTTGATGGAGGCCAAAATCATCCATTAATCCATCGATTGATCTCCGTTGATGAAAAATTTACGACTAAAGGAGATAATTATAAGACAAATGGGGGCCTGCTTTCATCAGAGATGGATATTCCAGAGGAAAGAATTATTGGAAAGGCGCTATTCAGGGTCCCATTTATTGGGTGGGCTAAGTTGATTTTCTTTGAGGGCACTAGAGACTCTCGAAATCGAGGCCTTTGTAGGTAATTTTTCTATGCTAAACATTTAAAAGTCTTGAGAATTAAGCTAAAAGATGGAATTTTGTCCGAAATGTGGTGCAATTTTAATGATGAAGAAGACCAAGTTTGGGTGTCCTAGATGTAAGTATATGGCTTCTGGAAAGGTAAAGATGGAAATTAAAGAGGAAATTAATGAAGGTACTCAAGTTGCAGTTGTTAATGAGAAGCAGGGCGAGGTTTATCCAATTACTGAATATAAGTGTAGGAAGTGTAAAAATAATAAGGCATATTTCTGGACTCGGCAAATGAGGTCTGGAGACGAAGCTGAATCAAAGTTCTATAAGTGTACTAAGTGTAAGAACGTAAATAGGGTTGATGACTAATATTTCTAGCAGTGGATTTGTGGTCGGGAGGAGATTATGTCCGACTGTCGGTGTTTCAAATGGCCTCAGGGGGATTCTACTCAAATTTTGCATTTCGTAAAAATCTTAAGGATTGTTTTACTCAAAGCGAAATTCTCGCCCCCGACTGTCGGTGTTTCAAATGGCCTCAGGGGGATTTGAACCCCCGACACCTAGATTAAGAGTCTAGTGCTCTGACCAGGCTGAGCTATGAAGCCATTATGCTAAACTAATTGAGAAAAATTGATTTAAAAAGTTTTGTGAGAGGATAATTAGATAACAATCTTCTTAATTGATTCAATTGCGTTTGCAACATCCTCACCTTTCTTTGTTAATCGGATAATCTTGATTCTTCCCTTCTTTTCGAAGACTACTAATCCAATTTCTTCAAGAGTCTGTAGAATCTTTACTGCATGGCTATATGTGCAGTCAACTTCCTTTGCCAAGATAGAACCGTACTTTGCACGTGAAACTTTCTTTAAGGCAATCAGCATCAAGGCTGGTTTTCTTCTGAAAAATAAGTCGAAATTGTCTCCCATAGTATCTTTTGAACATATATGTTCTAATGTATATATTAGAGTCATATTTTACTTATAAGCCTTTCCCCGAAAAATCGTCCACGAGGAGTAGATACAGAAAATTAGAGAGTAGGAACAGATAATTTCAAAGTGGTAGCGGACAAATTAAAAATCCTTCAAATCTTCATATAATTTCAGATATCCTTTTGCGAAAAGTTCGGTTTCACCGACGAGAGTAGTGATTTTTGTTCCACCATTGGCTAAAGAATCTTTGAAGACTTCTCGGGGCGATTGTGAACTTGTTGCTTTAATGATGTCTTCTTTGTTTGTATTGAACTGCAAATCTGCATTATCGCTTAATCCAGGGAAAGTTTGTGGGATATGTTCAGAAATTTTTGAATAGAAATTTTTATTCCCTATTTTGAAATTAATTATCGGTTCCTCAAAAGTTAGCGGATTTTTATGGAGTTCCCACGCACCGATTTCGTTTAGGAGATAGGAAATAAATTCGGGAGTAATCTCTATTTCATCAATTGCTATCCTCTGTGATGGCCCAGATGTTTGTTCCGCAATATTAACTTCCACAGGAGATTGTCCTGAAAAGATTACATTCCCAGTTAGGGGGTTTTGGAGGTGATGTTTTTCTGCCCCAATGTTTAGAGCATATCCTACAGATAATGAAACGACGATTAAGACCGCGACGATTAGTGTTGAAACCATAACTCTTTTTGGAATTTTTGCTCTATTGATCAAAGCATCGGCATATTCTAATTTACATCCTCGTGCTTGGAGACCCCGGATAATTTCTGCTCTTGACTTTCCTGCCCTAAATGAATTTTTTATCCTCTTTGTTAAATCTTTTTCGTCCCTCATGAAGAATTGTGACTGGAAAGTTTTATATATCTTATGATTGTTCTTTGAACATGATAGATATTAAGCTTATCAGGGAAAGCCCCGAAATAGTTAAGGAGAATATTAAGAAGAAGTTTCAAGATGAAAAACTTCCACTTGTAGATGAAGTTGCAGAACTAGATATTAAATGGAGAAAAGAGAAAAAGAAGGCAGATGATCTAAGATCCGAGAGAAATAAGATTTCTGAGCAGATTAATGGCTTGATGAAGAATGGAAAGAAAGCTGATGCTAAAAAGTTGATTGTTAAAGCCAAGGAAATTCCTGGAAAGATTGATAAGATCGAAGCTAAGGCAGAGGTATTTTATGGAAAAATTAAGGAGATCATGTTAAGGATTCCCAATATAATCTGGGATGGAGTTCCTAGCGGAAAGGGCGATGAAGATAATGTTGAAATTAAGAAATGTGGAAAGATTCCAAAATTTAATTTTGATATAAAAAATCATGTTGAGCTTACAGAGGGACTAGGGCTTGCAGATTTTGATTCTTCTGCAAAGGTTGCTGGAAAAGGATTTTATTATTTGAAGGGAGATTTAGCTTTGCTGAATCAGGCATTGATTAGATTTGGAATTGATTTTATGGTTAATGCTGGATATGATTATATTGAAACTCCACTAATGCTTAATGAAAAACAAATTTATGCTTCTATGGATAAGGAAGCAATTAGCGAGTCTGTTTATGAAGTTGAGGGAGAGGGAAAGGGATTAATTGGGACTGCAGAGCAGTCACTTCTTGCAATGCATTCTGAAGATACTATTTCTGAACAGGATTTACCTAAGAAATATTTTTCTTATTCGATGTGTTTTAGAAAGGAGATTGGAGCTCATGGGATAAATGAGAAGGGATTGTGGAGGACTCACCAATTCAATAAGGTTGAGCAGTTTATTTTTTGTATGCCTGAAGATTCTGAAAAACTTTATGATGAATTGCTAGCAAATTCCGAAAAAGTTCTGAATGCATTGGGGTTGCCATACCGAGTTTTAGAACTTTGTACTGGAGATTTGGCGGATTGGAAATATCGAAGTGCAGATCTTGAAGTTTGGAGGCCTACAACTAAAGGTTATGGCGAAGTTGTTTCCCTATCTAATTGTACCGAATATCAGGCACGTAAGTTGGGAATAAGATATGTATCAAAGGATGGGAAGACTCGAGGAGTTTTACACACCCTGAATGATACTGCCCTTGCAACATCCAGGATGATGGTTGCTATTCTAGAAAATAACCAAAACAAAGAC
Source organism: archaeon (assembly GCA_018694115.1). GTDB lineage: Archaea > Nanobdellota > Nanobdellia > Pacearchaeales > GW2011-AR1 > JAGVXH01. Next base: position 50,175 of record JABHNB010000005.1, on the reverse strand, counting down.
GGTTCTATTAATATTCCCAAGGTGCTACAGCCCTACATGGGCGGAAAGAAGATTATTGGAAAGAAGAAGTAGTTTATTCTTGGAGTAATAAAAAATGAAAATTGCATTGTTATCCGACTTTCACGGGATTAGTCCCATTGAAAAAGCTGAGGCCTTAGTTAGGGACGAAGGTGTTGAGAGAGTTGTTTTTATGGGAGACTATGATGATCCCTCAATCTTGGAGGAGATTATTCAGGTTAGTTTTCCGGTGGATGGTTTGAAAAAAGTTATTCTTGTAGGAAATCACGATGTTGATTTTGCTTTTGGGAGAAACGTTTATTCACACGGACTAGAGCATAGTCAAGAGGAATATTTTGAACTTTGGGGAGATAATCCTTCTGGAGATTTTGTTAGAGGAGCTTCGGAAGTTTTTGATGGCATTTTGCATGGTGTAAAAGTTATCCATAGATTTGATCAAAATTATGTTTATGTCCATGGAGCACTCATTGGTGACCCCGTTTATCCGATGGATCTACCTGAGACATGGGGCAGACTTATTGACGATGGCACTACGGGATTTAGCGGTGAAAGAAGATTGATGTGCAATTTTAATGAGATGATAAAACAGGACTATGATGTAATGTTTAGGGGGCATGATCACATCTTTAGGGCATTTTCTGTTCCTAGGGGAGATTCAGTTCATTCACTAAGTGCGATGACTTCTTTTAGTGACGAGGGAGTTCTCTGGAAGGATCGGAGACATATTGTAAGTGTGGGGGCGTTTTGCGAAAGACGTTATGCGATTTTCGATGATGAAACTCGAAAGCTTACGTTTGAGGAGTTTTGAAATTATGAATACTAAATTGGCAATTAAACAATTGAAGAAACTTGATAGATTGGCCCCTCAAGAAATGAGATTGGCAGCAGAATGGGATGAAGATTGGAAGGTTTTGATTTCTACGATTTTATCTGCGCAGACTAAGGACGAGACGACGATTGCAGTTTGTGAAATTTTGTTTGATAAATATTCTTCGGCTAAGAAGTTGGGGGCTGCTCGATTGAGTTCTATTGAAAAGTTTATTCGTCGAATTAACTATTATAAGACTAAGGCACGAAACATCAAGGAAAGTGCTCGGATGATTTCTCGAGACGGGATTCCTGAAGATCTTGATGGGCTTTTGAAATTGCCGGGAGTTGGGCGGAAAGTCGGGAATGTTTATCTTGCAGAGGCACGAAGGGCCGATACTATTGGGGTTGACACGCATGTTGCGCGAATTTCGTTTAAATTAGGATGGACTAAGAATAAGAATCCCCATAAAGTTGAGAAGGATCTTGAGAAGCTTTTTCCAAAGAAGTACTGGCGTTCGATAAATTATATCTTGGTTAGGTTTGGGAGAAGCCTTGGTCGGTCAAGGAAGGGTGAGGACGAGGTTTTAGGAAAACTTATAAACTGAATTCTTTAATTGTTAGTATGGCAGATATTGGAATACCCGGAATGGGCGGAGGCCTAATGCGGTATAAGGAAGAATATAATTCTAAGTTAAAGTTTGGACCGGGCGTTGTTATTGCAATGATTGTTGCCGTCATCGCCTTTGTCGTTGGATTGAGGTTTATTTACTAAGATGTTTGGCGGAATGAACCCTAAGAAAATGCAGGGCATGATGAAAAAGATGGGAATTTCCCAGACACAGATGAACGTTCACCGAGTTATTTTTGAAATGGAAGATGGAAATGTGGTGATTGATGAGCCTTCCGTTGTTAAAATTATGATGCAAGGACAGGAAACCTACCAGGTCGCTGGTGAAGCACGTGAGGAGAGCTCTGGGGGCGTTTCTGACGCTGATGTCGATATGGTTAAGGAAAAGACAGGTAAGGATGAAGAAGAGGTCAGAGTGGCTCTCGAAGAGTGTGATGGGGATATCGCAGAGGCGATTATGAAGCTTTCTTGAGTTTTAGAACACAATAATCAATAAAAAGTCTTGTTCGATGGAGAATTATGGTGAATCATTGGGATGAGAATTTAATATGGTCTAAATATCATTTGTCTGTGGCAGAAAGGATGTTTGATGAATTTTCTAAATCGGGGAATAAACGATTTCTTGTAGGAGTTATCAGAGAATTGGCAGAATCTGTTTCAAACCTTGTTGACGCTTTTTTGATTCGGGAAGCAGTGCTTGGAAGATTTAAAGTTTCAAAACATCCTGCGAGAAATTTGGGAGTTTTTTCTAAAAAAATTGGAATTAAGTATCTGGGAGAAGATTTGGTAAAAGATCTTTTGAAGGTTTTTGAACTTGCAAGGGCACGTAAAAAATCCCCAATTGAATTTTCCAGAGATAATAAGATCCTTTTTTTGATTGAAGGGGAATATAAAATATTGACAGGGAAAAGTATGGGTAATTTACTTGATTCAACCAAGATTGCCCTCTCAAAATTTCGGATTTCGTCCGACTAAGAAACATATAAAAAGGTACAAATCGTTTCTTCTAAAGATTATTACTAATCTTTTGAAAATGATTGAAGAAATTATTAAGGAGAAGACTAGTGCCGACCACCTGTTGTACGTCAGCCTTAAGTATACTAAGACTTGCGACGTAATTTTGAACTTGTTGGCACGGTGGAAGAGTTTAATTGAACTTAGTTTTGACACCATATTGGAAGAGGCGATTGAGAATGGTAAGGTGCCCAATACCCCCGAAAGCCCTAAGCAGCGAATCGAATTTATAAAAAAATACTTTAAAAAATCTGATGAAATCCAGTCCGTGGTCCCACTTTATATCTTTTTCAAAAGAGTTCCTGATTTAAATAAAACTAGAGAAGGGGAATTTAGAAAAAATGTTAATCTTAAGGTCATGGAACCAAGGAGAGTTACAGAGATCAATATGGAAAAATTAGGCGAATATGCCGAGATTGTTGAGAAATTTGTAAGCGAAGTTAAGAAGATTCTTTCTAAGTAAGATTTATAAAAGCAATTATTTTGATAAAGGAACTATGGCACGAATAATTGTAATCAACTCGGGGAAAGGTGGCGTCGGTAAAACTACCACTGCGATCAATCTTGGAGCTTCATTAAACAAGTTGGATAAAGAAGTTATTATCGTCGATGCAAATCTAAATACTCCAAATATTGGTTTACAGTTGGGAGCTCCGATAGTTCCGATTACATTGAACCATGTTCTAAAGGGGAAGGCAGATATTGAGGATGCAATATATGAGCATTCTTCGGGAACCAAAATTGTCCCGTCTTCTTTGTCCGTCAAGGAATTAACAAAATTTAATACTAAGAAGATTCCAGAAATTGCAAGAAAGTTATCTGGAATGTGTGATTTTGTTATTATTGATTCTGCCGCAGGATTTGGTGAAGAAGTTATGGCTGCCCTCGAAGCCTCTGAAGAAATAATTATTGTGACTAATCCAGAGATGCCTGCAGTTACAGATGCCCTAAAGGCAGTAAAGGTTGCTAGGGGAATGGGAAAAGAGATTAGGGGAGTTGTTGTTACAAGACATAGGAATGCAAAATATGAAATGCCATTATCCTCAATAAAATCAATGCTTGAAGCTCAAATTATCGGGGTTATCCCTGAAGATAAGGCAGTTAAGGAAGCCTTAACAAAAAGAGATGCAGTTGTCCATACACATCCACGAAGTAGAGTTTCTAGGAAGTATCATGAGATTGCGAGAAAAGTTCTTGGAGAGAAGATTGAAGAGAATAGAGGATTCTGGGGAAGATTATTTGGATAAATCTTTGGTCAAATTATTTAGCTTGAGATTAATATTTTTTAACTAACACTATCGCCAGGATCCATATCTTGGTCGGGGGAAATTAAGGAAATTTTTGAATGGTCTTTGTTTGATGCTGCAAGAAGCATTCCTTGAGATTCTACTCCCCTAAGAGTTCTTGGAGCAAGGTTTGTTAGAACGATTATCTTTTTACCCTTGAGATCTTCTCTGCTATAATGTTCTTTTATTCCTGCACAGATTGTTCTTACTTCTTCTCCGATGCTGACTGTTAATTTGTAAAGCTTGTCTGCACCCTCAATCTCTTCGACATTTTCTACTTCTGCGACTCTTAAATCCATTTTTTCAAAATCGCCATATTCAATTATTCCTTCTGCCATTTTATTTTTCTTGTTTCCTCCGGGATTCACTTAGAATTATCTGGAAAACATCTTCTATAAACTTTTCATCTAGTTTGTGTTTCTTGGCTTGTTTTGAGATCATGTTGAGTAATTCCTTTTCTCTTTTTTCATCCCTTATTGGGGCATTTCTTACTTTCTTACACTCTCCAATTTTCTCAGAAACTTTCATTCTTTTTGATAAAAGCTTTAAGATTTTGTTGTTTATCTTATCTATCTGCTTCCTATATTTTGTCATACGTGTCATTTTACTTGTCCTCAACCTTTTGAAATAATATTGGAGCTTTTTTAATATTATCGGATTTGAATATTTCGGATATCTTTTCTGCAGACTCTGGAATGAACGGAGAAAGGAGTCTTGCTATCTCCCTTATTGCTTCGACGAGCTCATTGAGAACCTTTTTGTCTTTTGTTTCCCAAGGTTTTTTGTCCTGAATGTATTCATTGCAGACATCGATAAATGCAAAGATCTCATTAAGTGCTTTGTCGGTTCTGAATTCCTCGAGATTTTTTTCGATCTCTTTTAATTTCAATTTTTTCAAGAGTTTTTTATCTGTCTTTGTTATTCCATACTTTTCTGCTAAGGCGCTTGTCCTTGAGACCAGATTTCCAAGTTTATTCGCGAGTTCGTTGTTGTGTCTTTCGATTAGAGCATCTTCTGAAAAATCTCCGTCTTCTCCAAACGAAGCTTCCCTCAATAAGAAATATCTTGCGGAGTCCACTCCGGCGATTGCAATAAGTTCATCAACATTGATTACCTTTCCCCGGGACTTTGAGATTTTTTCGTTATTAAATGTCCACCAACCATGAGCAAAAACTGTTTTTGGAATATCTATTCCTGCTGAAAGAAGGAATGCAGGCCAGTAAACTGTGTGGAACCAGAGAATATCTTTTCCGATTAAATGCACATCTGCTGGCCAGAACTTTTGTTTTGATTTTTCTCTTGTTGCGGAATAATAGTTGAATAATGCATCAAACCAGACATAACTAACGTGATCCTTGTCAAAAGGTAGTGGAACTCCCCAGTCAAAACCTGCTCGTGAGACTGATAAATCCTTCAGACCTTCCTTAACACGATTAATAATCTCTTGTTTTCTATGCTTTGGGGAAATAAAAGTGGGATTTTTTTTGTAGAGATCAAGAAGAGGTTTCTGATATTTTGATAACTTGAAAAAATATGTTTCTTCTTTTAGTTTTTCTATTTTGGTTTTATGAATTGGACAACAACCATCTTCAAGATCTTTCTCAGTGTAATATGCCTCACAACCAGTACAGTATAGACCTTCGTATTCGCCCTTGTAGATATCACCATTATCAAAGACTTTCTGTAAAATTTCTTGGACTATTTTTTCATGATCAGGATCTGTTGTTCTGATGAATCGATCGTATTGAATATTAAGCTTCTTCCATGCATCCTTAAACTTTGGGATTAATTGGTCTGTGAATTCTTTTGGAGATAGTTTTGCCTTTTCTGCTGCTTGTGCAATTTTCTTTCCATGATCATCTGTTCCAGTTAGAAAAAATACTTCTTTTCCTTGAAGCTTTTGCCATCTCGCGATTACATCTGCCGCTATAGTTGTGTAAGCATGCCCGATATGGGGGATGTCATTTGGATAATATATCGGCGTCGTGACATAGTACTTTTTTGCCATTAATTGATGAAAGAAGGTAGGTTAATAAAATTAACGATGAAAGTTGGAAGGATTTATTCTTTATTCGCCCAGCCCCTTATTTGCTCGGAGAGAGATTTTAGATCATAGACTATTTTTATATCCGGCCTAGCCAGTTTTGTTTGAATCTCGACATCTTGCTTTCTCGGGTACTCTGGATCGATTCCGATAAACAATGGTTTGTCAGTCATAGACCAAGCCCCCAACTCACACAGAACTATTGGACAAAGGGTTTCTTTTGGAAACCAGAATGAAACTGCCGTTGCTTTCCTAAGATGATTGAATTCCCATTGGATTTGTTTTTCTGCAGCAGAGGAATCGTTTATCGGGAAATTCGCTCTTCGGGGGTTAAGCAAAACTAGATCTTCGTTGTTAAGATGATTTGCCAATTCTTCTTGCCAGTTTGGACAGTTCGAGATTCCTCCAGCCAGGAATAAGCTTTTATCTTTTCCACCATATATCTCTGGAGCTTCAATGTATTTCATGATAAGTCTCCCTCCATAACTTGCTTTCCTCTTGCTTTTGCTTCAGCAGTTTCCCGGAAGGATTGGTTCCCTCCTCCGATCCTAATTAGGACTTCAATGTTGTCCAGAAATGTTGAGCTCTCATCCCCCCATTCATTGCCTTCAATTATTTTTTCATCCACAGGAAAACAATCGTATTCTCTTGCTCTTGAACAGGCAATGCCCATAGTTCCCCAATTTCTTTTTGTTGCTTCTCGATAAGCTATTGCCTTTATTCCCCTGTCAGTTAATCCAGAAACGATTATTTTTGTTTTTGTAGGGCATTGGAGATCTAATTTATCAAATGCTTCTAAAATCATTTCTTGAGCTTCTGCTTCATCGAAATTCTCTTCTGATCCTACAACACCGATTCTTAGTTCATTCATTTTTTCTAAACTTTCTTTTTAATTTATTATCTAAATCAATAAGATAATCTCTTCCATAGGTCCCGTTTTCTAAATTTTCAATTAGTTCTTTGGGTAAATCTTGTTTGATCTCAGAGGAGCATGCGGCGGCAGCCATAGCAATTGTTGCAACGGTATCGATATCTCCTCCGAAATCTACCGATCTTTTCAGAATTTTTGAGAGAGAATCTTCTTCGGCGATTGCGGTGATTGCAGCCCTTACAGACATATACCCTTTTTCTCCGACCTCGCCAGTCCAGGGCATATTCCAATTTCCTTCTACATGATTTTCGATGAACTTCCCTAAATTTTCTTTAGTTCCTAGATTATTGATAAAATAGTAGGGCATTAAAGCACTCGCAACTGCAGCATTTATTCCAAGAGGAGTATCATGAGTTATCCTGGCCTGGATTGTTGAATATTTTATTACCTTTTTGATATTTGGAAGAAAGCCTAGAGGTCCAGCACGCATTGCAGCTCCGCTCTTATCGCTTTCAGGACGAATCTTTTGTAAGAACTCTTCTCCAGTTTCTACTTCTTGTAGAAATTTGTAAAATCCGCCAGCATATCCTGGCCTTGGATCTCTTTTGAAAACTTCAACAAATTTATTAGCAAGGTTTAGCGGAGTCCATTCAGTTCCTTCAACAAGAAGTTCGGCTATGGCTAAGCTCATCTGAGTATCATCAGTGTATTTTCCACCACCAATTGGGTGATTTGGATGTTGATGATAACTTTGTAGGTTATTGAGCTTATTTACAAGAACTTTGTTAACGTACTCTAACCCAGCCCCATAGGCATCTCCGACTGCTAGTTCTAATATCATTCTAAATTCTCCTTTTTGAAAAGGTTGTCAACCAGTTCTCTTGATTTATTGAATCTCTCATCGTAGTTCCCATCAACGCTAATGAAGTTTATACAGCGTTCCTGAAACATCTGTTTTAATTTTTCATTGTTTTTTATTCTCTGAGCATCTTCTCCTGCGAATCTGAATCCATCTTCAACCCATTTTACGTCTGGCTCAAGAAAAATAACTAGATCGTAATTTTGTAATGCAATTATTTCTTCTATTAGTTTTGACCTCTCTCCCGGAAGATACATCTCCAGATAATATTGAGTTATTGTGGCTTCGCTATCTACAAACAAAACTTTATTGCTAGTCTCTGCTTTTTTTAATTGTAGGAGGGAATGCTCCATAGCAATCTGATCAAACATTTCCCGCGTTAGAAGATTTGAAAACTTCTCACAATATTCTCTTCCAACTTCATGTACAAATTCAGTATTGTAAAACTTCGCAAGTTTTTTTGCAAGGGTTGATTTTCCACAACTTTCGGTTCCAACAATTGCAACTTTCTTTGTAAAGTGTGATCGGACACAGTTTGGTAATTTGTCCCAATTGTCATAAAGATTTTTTCTGAGTTCTGTGGCAGAAGTTGTTACTGTTTTTCTTTCGTCATCCACAACAATATGTTTTGAATCAGGATAATATTTTTTGAATAACTCCCCATACCCGGTTTCAGAACTGAAAACAAAATCAATTGGTTTTCCGATTGCTTCCTTGATCATCTCCGCACCCCGGCCCCAATCGTAATTATCCTCCCACTGATCGTCCTCGATATGAATTATTTTTATGTTTTCCAAATTATTCAATGCCTCCCCAAGCCAAGAAAGTCGATTCTCTGCAGGAATGTATTTTATCCCTTCACGATCACATAATTCTCGGTCTCTGTTTTTCGAAGAAGAAACAACCACATATAATTCATCAACATAATTAGATGCGGCAATGATCACATAGATATGTCCTTGGTGTAGTGGAAGAAATTTTCCGCCAATGAAACCGACGGTTTTCTTATTTTCCATTGTTTTTCCTTTCTAATCTCTTCCAATTGAAGTAACCATAGACTGCATTAACTAAGAATGCCGACCACATAACTAGCATACTCACATCTCCGCCACTTGTTATGAATATGTATGCCCACATGATTATTGCTAAGACATCAACTGCAATCCAATAGAACCACTGTTCTGTTAGTCTCTTATTCAACATTATCGTTGCTATTACTGAAAAGACGGTTGTGGCCGAATCGATGAATGGCAAGGTTCCCTTGATTATTGTTAAGATTAGTCCGTAGACAATCAATATGACGATTGAACTTAGGAACCATATGATTCTCCTTTCCCAATCTAAGCTCTTTACAACTATTTCATCTTTTTTATTTCCCTTTCTATTTCTTCTCCAATAGTATATTCCTACAAAGGTCATAGGTAGGAAATAAAGCATATTCAACATTACGTCCCCATAGTATGCGCTTTGGAAGGCCACATAAGAATATGCGAGAATGTTTACTAATCCAAAATAAAAGCTACTTATTCTTGCTTTTGCAGTTAGAACTACACAGATCATCCCGGTAATGGAAGCGGTTAGTCCGATCCAACTATCTTGCCAGGCGATAAATAAATAGATATTGATAATTGTGAAAATTAATAGCCAAGAGATTTCGAATGTAGTCCAGCCTCGGACATAATTACTAATGGCACTCGCTATCCTATTTCTTGGTCGAACTCTTTTTAATTCATCCATGACTTATTGTATAATGTACACTATATAAAGATTATGGCGATAGAGTATATGTATTCTTTACACTAAGATCAAGATACACAAGATTCGGCAACAGGGTACCATTTGTTCAATTTTCCCAATCCGCTACATTTTTATATTCCTATTGCGAGAGATTATTGAAGAGGTAGTATGGCAAGAGCCAAGAAAAAAAAGAGTGTAGAATCTTATCGAGAGAAGTTGACTGCGGAGCATCCAGTTGTTGCTAAAAAGATTGATAAAAGTTTGAAGTTAAGTATTCGTGAAGGGTCCTATGCTTCCATATCTTCAGGGTTGGGACTGTCATACCTTTCACCATTTGCATTAGCATTGAATGCTACGGCAAGCCAGGTAGGGATTTTACATGCGATTATCAATCTACTCCCAAGTATCGTTCAGTTAAAGACTGCTAAGCTAATTGAGAAATTTCCTAGAAAGAAAATTGTTAGGGCTGGGGTTCTTTGGAAGATCTTACTTTGGATCCCAATTATGTTAACTGGACTTTTATTTTATCTCGGCGTACCCCATATGGTTTGGACCCTGATAGTTTTCGTTGGTTTGTTCTATGCTGCAGGAGCAGTTGCTCATTCCTCTTGGTTTTCTTGGATGGGTTCGTTAGTTCCCGAAGATAATCGGGGAAGATATTTCTCTAAGAGGAATCGTATAACCGGATTCTGCGGAATTCTTACCATGATCCTTGGAGCGATATTCCTAGACGGTGCCAAGAAGATTGGGAGCAATATGGGGAATGTTATAGGGTTTACTCTTCTCGGATTTGGTTTGCTTTTCGCGATTTCTGCCTTGACAAAAATCATGTCATTGACTTTATTGAAAAAACAATATGAACCAAGATTAATTGTTAGAAAGAAGGATTATTTCTCCCTTTGGCAATTCTTGAAAAGTGCCCCACAAACTGCCTTCGGACGATTTGTTTTATTCCGAGGAGCATTTAGTTTCGCGATTGCAATTGCCGGACCATTCTGGGTAGTTTATATGATCCGGGATTTGGGATTCTCTTATGTTTGGTACATGGCAATTACTATTTCAGGAACTGCATTTCAGCTTATGTTCCTTCCACTATTGGGGAAGATGTCCGATAGATTTGGCAACATTAAGGTTATGACAATCTGTTCTTGGTTAGTTATTACAACGCCATTGCTTTGGATTGGTTCTGCATTCGTCTCATCAGATCTGGGGATTAAATTATATCTTCTCTTTGTACCTGCCATTGTTAGCGGATTTGCTTGGGCAGGATATATGCTTGCAACGAATAATTATGTTTATGACGCAGTGAGTGGACCTAAGCGAAGTTTTGGATTGGCATATATGAATCTCTCGGTAGGAGTGGGAATGTTCCTTGGAGCAAGCCTTGGATCAATATTGGCATGGATTGATATTTCATTTATGAATCCAATTTTGTTCATCTTTGCTATCTCTGGTATCGGAAGATTATTGGTCGCGATGTTCGGACTTGGGAAATTACATGAGGTGAGGAATGTTAAGAAGTTCTCATCACACTATATGATTAGAGAATTCCATCCAATGCAGGGAGCTGTTAGAGAGATCCACCATTTAGAGCATTTGGTTAAGGGAGTTGAACACCATACCGGATGATCATGTAAAAGTTTAAAAGTAAATTTTGTCTCAATAAAATATGTTAAAAAAGAAATGTCCCTCGTGCGCGAAGAAGATTGATAGGAAGTTTGGTTATTGTCCGTGGTGTGGTGAATCCATTAAGGCAAAGAAAGAACAAGAGAATTTTGGAATGCTTGGGCGAGATGATAACGTCGTTGGAAAACAATTGAGTAACGTCGGAGCAGGACTTCCATTGGGAATGGGAAGAATCGTTGAAACATTAGTTAATCAGTTAGAAAAGCAATTAGGAAATGTGGGCGAATCTCCGAATGGAATCCCAAAGGGATTTAAAATTCATGTTTCTACGGGGAAACCCCAAGTTAAGCAGATGGTTCAGAAGCCAGTAGAAAAAGAGCCAGTTCTTGTTGAAGATATTTCTGAAGAAGAGGCAGAAAGGCGTGCAGGACTTCCTCGGAAAGATGCGGAATCTAGGGTCCGGAGACTTGCAGATAGCATCATCTATGAAATCTCAACACCAGGAGTTCATTCTAAGAAAGACGTTGTTGTTACAAAATTGGAGCAGGGATTGGAAATCCGAGCATACTCCTCCGATAAATGTTATGTTAAAATTATCCCCATGACGATCGAGGTGATTGGATATGAAGTTAGGGATGAAAAAGTGTTTCTTGAGTTGAAAGGTTAGTTTTATAAATCAATATTTCGGTTAATAGTTACGAGCCTGTAGCGCAGTCAGGTAGCGCATCGCTCTGATAAGGCGGGGGTCCTGGGTTCAAATCCCAGCAGGCTCATTGGAATTTAAATCCAAAAGTAGCAATACTTAGATTTAAAAACCGAAATTTCGAGAATAGAACATGGGAATAACAAAATATCTTAGAGAGGCTTGGAAAAAGCCAGACGTAAAGACACTTAGAGCAAGGATGATTGAGTGGCGTAAGGGGAACACGATTGTAAAGGTAGAGAAGCCACTTAGATTAGACAGGGCACGAGCACTAGGATATAAGGCAAAGAAGGGTGTTGTTGTAGTAAGAGTTAGATTAAAGCGTGGTGGACATAAGAGATCCAGACCAAATAAAGCTAGAAGAACTAAGAGATTACATATTAGAAAGAATCTAAGATTGAACTATAAAGAGATTGCAGAGCAGAGAGTTGCTAGAAAGTTTACAAACATGGAAGTTTTGAATTCTTATAACATTGGAAAGGATGGACTACATTATTTCTATGAAGTTATTCTTGTTGATAGAGCTTCTCCAGAGATTAAGAACGATAAGCAATTAGGTCCGCTTGTTAAAGCACCAAAGGGAAGATCCTTGAGGGCAATAACCTCAACTTCTCGAAAGGCAAGAGGATTAAGAAACTCTCCTGTTAAAGCTCCGAAGGTTAGACCTAGTTTGAGAGCAAACAGACGAAGAGGAAACTAATTAATGAAAAGTGGTGAACGTCGTTATTCTAGTAGAAAGAATCTTGCATTAAGGAGACGTCTGCGTCATCCAAGACATATTCAATCAGGAAGGACTATTCCATATTATCAAACAAATCGTGGAGAAGGAAGAAATAAAATTGATTATAGGCTTAGGACAGATTGGTGGAATGGGGAAGATTAATTATAACTTCTGATCAAGCCACTCTCGAATAGTTGCTTCTGGTTGTGCACCGACGAACTCGTCGATAACCTCTCCGTTCTTGAAAAGTTTTACTGCCGGGATCGACATGATATTATATTTTGGAGGGACTTCTTGGTTCTTCTCGACGTCCATCTTTGCTAGAATGAATTTGCCTTCATAATCTGCTGCAACCTTTTCTAAGATTGGTTTAAGCATTACACAAGGTCCGCACCAGCTTGCCCAAAAGTCTACAAGAACTGGGGTCGTTTTTGATTTTTCAATAACGTCTTGTTGAAATGTTGCGTCAGATGTTTCGATTTCCATGAGTTATTCAATTACTTTTGTTTTATAAAAGTTTGGTCTCAAACGACATGACCCTGGTGGGCCTGGAGCGGTGTTAACTCTAAGATATAAAATATTATAAAGGAAGATAAATTTATTTTGGTTATGGGGTGGGAAACTATTGAGCGTCCAGGATATCTTGGAAAAAAGAGAGACGAGGTTGTTAGTAATTGGAATGAGCAATTTGGAAAGAATAATTGGAGGCTCACATATCAATGGAATAATGAGATTGTTTCTAGAGAATTTGCAATCCAACTTTACGAAGATGGGTATTGTGAATTTTTTAAGAAGAATTTGGATATATTGGAATGGCTGGTTTCTTCTTATTCAGATGTCTATGATACTGCCACCTCAAATGTTAAGTCTAAGTTTGATTATACTCGCCAAGAAACACCAAATAAGCATATTCATGATATTGCCGTGAGAAAATCCGTGGCAAGACTTGGAAAGGAATTTCAAGGAGAAGATTTATTGCATATAAGATGGTTAGGGAGTGATGGAATGATGCTAAATCCGGGAGTTGTTCCATTCCATATGCCAGAACTTATAGTTCCTGGAGAAGTAAAAGATTACGGCGGAAAGGGGACTTGGTGGTATGAGAAGACTATTGAAGATTTCTATCAAAGGAATAAAGTTCTTCAGGTTTGGAAATAAAATGGGTTGGAAAAATATTGAGAGGCCCGGAGTTTTCGGAGATAAAAAGGCAGAGATAATTGCGGGATATGATTCTGAATATGGCAAGTCTAATTGGAGGATTGTCCATAAACATGCCGAGGGATTTATTCAATTTCCAGAAGTATGTAAATTATTTGAGGAATCATATTTACAGGATTCTATCAGAAGGGAGACACTATGGGCCCAATTAAGAGATACGGCCTTAGATGTTTATGATATTGATGAATCTGATCGGGAATCTGGTTTAGACTACTCAATTCAAAATAATGTTGCGACACATATCCAAGATATTGCAATAAGAAATGTATTTGTGCGAAGGGGTTGGGAGTTTGAAGGAAGTGAACTTGTTCAGATCAGAAGTAAGGCCGAACCTTTTGGAAAAGTTCTCACCCCCGGCAGAGTTCCATTTCATGATCCTCAACTGATCGTTGTTCCCCATTTAGCTGGTTGGTGGGATATTAATTCAGTGGAAGATTTCTACCAGAGTAATAAGGTTCTGCAAGTTCGGGAATGATTGGACCACATAAATATTTATAAATATGGGGGCATTGTAAAATTTATGGGAGAGGGAATAAATCTTGATGAGTATTGTGCGGACCCTGAAAATAAGGCTCAGGTGATTAGCGACCTTGCGACAATCGCAATGGAATCTTTTTGCAGACCTGCATATTATCCGTGTGATATTATTGATTGGGTTGGAGAGAAAATCTTGGATGGAAGTTTTGACGCAGAGAGGGAAATTGGGAGTGAATCTAATTCTATAGACATATTTCAGAAGGGAGATAAAGAGGCATTAGACTATGTTGCTAGAGAAGTTCTCCAGGACCATCCCGCTGCACTCTTTGCTCTTTACATGGCGGATAAGGGGCATATGCCCATGGAAAAACTTAGAGATATATTTGGTGGTGGGAAATATAGTACTGCGTGTTATGGAGATTATATTGGTAGATTAGAAGAGAGATTTGGCATGAGAATAAACGAAGATGATGAATAGTAAGATTCTGGGTGAACTCTCTCGAGATTAAGTATAAAAACTTCTTTTTTTTTATTACAATATGGATTATTCGAAATTATGTTCGGTTTATCAGGCATTAGAGGGAACTAGCAAGGGGCTTGAGAAAACTGCGATACTTGCTGATTTTCTTGCGGAGATTGCAAAGAGCGGGGAATATGACTTGATTTATCTTCTTCAGGGAAAGGCTTTTGCAGATTATGATAAAAATGAGTTGGGAATGAGTTTGCAATTGGTAATTCGTGCGATTTCTCGTGCGACAGGGCTTGGGGATAAGGAAGTTGTTGATGAATTTAGGGATATCGGAGATTTAGGAAAGGTTGCCGAGTCACTGGTTGGGAAAAAGAAACAACAAACTGCGTTATTTTCTAAAAAGTTAACAGTTGAGAAAGTTTTGCAGAATGTTCGGAAGTTGCCAACATTAGTTGGGGCAGGAACTGTTGATCGGAAAATTGGATATGTTGTTGAATTATTGAATTCTGCTTCCCCCATCGAAGCGAGATACATTGTTAGAACGGTTCTTAGTGATTTGAAGGTTGGCGTTGGGAATGGATTGTTGAGGGATGCCATTGTTGAACATTGTTTTGATCCTCAGGGAGATCTGGACGAAAAGAAAGAAGCTAAAGAAGCCGTGCAGGCAGCTTATGATAAGGCTACTGATTTTGCGGAAGTTTTCGAAAAGGCCTGTAAGAGAAAATTGGATGATATTGTTCTATCTCCAGGAAAACCTGTTAAGGTTATGTTATTCCCCAAGGCTGCAGGGGTTGAAGATGCGTTTAGAATAGTTGGGAAGCCTGCCGCGTTTGAATACAAGTATGATGGGTTCAGAGTTATGATTAACAAGGATGATGGGGGAGAAATTAAGATTTTTACTCGCCGGTTAGATGATGTGACTCGGCAGTTCCCAGATATTGTGGAGTTTGTAAAAAATAATGTTAATGCAAAGAGTTTCATTATCGACTGTGAGGCGGTAGGGTATGATTCAAAGACAAAGATTTATCAGGCATTTCAGGCGATCTCTCAAAGGATTAGAAGAAAGCACCACATTGAAAGATTAGTGAAGGAGCTTCCAATTGAATTAGTTGTTTTTGATATTATCTTTCATGATGGAAATTCATTGATTGGAGAAGAGTTTGGAAATAGACGGGAATTAATTGAAAAGATCGTTCGTCAAGAGAAATTTAAGATTACCTTGGCAGATCAAATTATCTCAGAAGATGCGAAGGAAGTTGAAACTTTCTATGCAAAAGCCCTTGAGGAAGGCCAGGAAGGTTTGATGGCGAAGAGTTTATCTGCCCCCTACAAGCCTGGAGCGCGGATTGGACACGCAGTAAAGCTGAAGCCAGAGGATAAAGATTTTGATTTGGTAAT
Source organism: archaeon (assembly GCA_018694115.1). GTDB lineage: Archaea > Nanobdellota > Nanobdellia > Pacearchaeales > GW2011-AR1 > JAGVXH01. Next base: position 34,296 of record JABHNB010000005.1, on the reverse strand, counting down.
TACGGGGGCAGAATGGGGGACTGGTAAGCGGGCAGGATGGCTAACTAGTTTTGATGTTTCTTGTTTGGGTAAGGGTGGAGAATTACTAGACATGGGTAAAGTTTCTACAGGATTGAAGGAAAAGCGAGAAGAGGGACTATCATTTGATGAAATGACTGAAATGTTGAAGAAGTTAGTTCTTTCTGAAGGTGGAAGGAAGATTTCTGTTGAACCTGAAATCGTGGTTAGTGTTCAGTATCAGAATATTCAAAAATCTCCAACATATTCAAGTGGTTATGCCTTGAGGTTTCCAAGAATTTTGAGATTGAGGCCGGATAGAGGAAAAGGAGATATTGCAACGCTTAAAGAAATTGAAAGTGAAGCGGAGAAATAAGAGGTAATATTATAAATCTAGATATTATTGATAGATAATGAAAAGAGGAATAGTGATTTTTGGAACAATTGTACTAACGCTAGTTGTTTTTAGTTTGCTTTCGCTATCTAATAATTCTATTACCGGAAATGCAGTTTTTACTCCCACCATCCCTGCCGACTGTTCTGATGAGAGTATAAGGGCAACATGGGACTCAATTTTTGAGGAGAATAGTTTGGGCACTACTGTAATCATTAATTCTACAGAATCCGAAAAGTGTAACTCTTATTATGCGCATAAGGTTGTTGGAGATTTTATCTACCTTCTTTCTGGAAAGGATATTGGAGGAAATGTGGCGATACAGGCTTTTAGAGCAAACTCAACACAGGCGTATAAGGATCAAATGACTTCGATAACCGAAATTTCTTCTGAGGAAATTACGCAAATAATTGGTGACCTTGATATCGATCTAGATTTGCAAAATAGAAGTATCACGATAACCGAGGTGTATGACGTATTTGACTCAGTTTTCAAAATCACCCCGACATTGTGGGGAGAAGCTTCCGAATCATCTTTTTTGGTTTATTTATTTGACGAGAATTCAAATGATGGTTCTGAATTGAAGTATCATGCAGGTGTTGGGATGGCAAACTATTCTGCAGACTGGTATCTTTTCTCTCTTTCTCCAATAGTCTCGTGTACTGCTAATTGGACTGCCCAAAATAATTCTTGTCAATCAGATGACAGAATAACAACATATTATGTGGATGATAATTCTTGCGGATCAGAAGTTGGTAAACCTTCAAATGAAACAGAGTACTGTGATTATGGTAACGATAGTGTTATTGGAAACTTTTCAGATCTGGATACTTCAAGAGTTACTCTCGCAGTTTACATTAATGGAACCTCGGGGAATTCTTCTAAAGACTATTCGGATTTTGGAGAAACAAAAGTAGAGCTAAAATCTGGAAATGATGTGGTGGTAGAATTTGACTGGGACTTTTCATCGGTTCTTAACTTAGATAAAATATATGTACAAAAACAATTATCTTCTGCAGACCTAGGATATCTGCTAGTTAGGGGCATCAAGGTAGATAAAACTATTTTGGTTAACAAATTAAATTCAAGTTCGGATAAAATCTGTATCAAAGATGAGGAAATTGATTCTATTGGTGAAGTGAGTGTGGATTGTTCTGGATCAAATGAGGAATTGATCAGTTGTCCTCACACCGGATTAAAAATTTTATGTAGTCTAGAAAATAATGGAACCCATTTCAAGGTTTCAGGATTAGATAATTCTGCAGTTATCGAGTATATGGATGGTTGTGCCCTAAATTGGAATTGTACATCTTGGTCCCCATGTTCTAATGGTCAACAAACAAGAACTTGTGAGGATATTAATTCTTGTGGAACTAATCTGGGAAAACCTAATTTAACTAAGTCATGTAGTGCTTATTGTACTCCGGATTGGAATTGTACATCTTGGCAACCTGAAGAATGTTCAGAGAATGGAACTCAAACGAGAGTATGTACAGATATTAATTCTTGCGGAACAGATGATGGAAAATCTCCTGAAAGTAAAACTTGTAAAGAGGGTTCTGGATCAGGATTGTGGCGTTGGATAATAATTATCTTGGCAATAATCTTCGGAGTGATAATTATTGCACTTATCATTCTCTGGCTTATTATAAGTAAAAGAAAATCTGGGAGTGCGGAAGGGCAGGTCCAAGAAAGTCCCCCACAAAGTCCCCCACCTTCTGACCCTCAAATTCCCCAACAAGAACAACAGGTTCAGCAGGTACAACCTTTTCAACAGGCGCAAGTGCAACCTGCCCCCCAGCCACAACCAACCCAACCGATGGGATATTCTGGGAACTTGAGCTAAATTTAGAAATATTTCCCCCTCGGAACCTTTATAAAGGAAATTTTCGATAGTATTGCATGGCAGTAGCGAAAAAAAAATCTTCTGGTAAAGATACTACGCTTAAGGTTCAAAATATTGTTGCGACAACATCATTGGACAAGGAAGTTTCTTTGACAAAGTTGGCTAGAACTCAGCCAAATACTGAATATAACCCAGATACTTTTCCGGGATTAGTCTTGAGGGTTAAAAAACCTAAATCTGCAGTTCTTGTTTTTAGTTCGGGTAATTTAGTTTGTACAGGTACTAAATCGATTGCTCAAGTTCGTGAAGTTATTCAGCAAGTTATCAAACAATTGAAGAAGGTAGGAGTTAAAGTTACAATTAAGCCGAAAATTACCGTTCAGAATATTGTTGCATCTGGTGCTATCAATCTTGATTTGAATTTGAACACTCTTGCTCTTGAACTAGAGAATACAGAATATGAGCCAGAGCAGTTTCCTGGATTGGTCTATAAGTTAGAAGAACCAACAGCGACTTTCCTTCTTTTCTCAAATGGAAAATTGGTTTGTACCGGGACTAAGAATAAAGCCCAGTTAGTAGATTCTATGAAGCAGTTGAATAAGAATGTTCGGGCAGCTCTTAAGCGAATCAAAGAGATGCAAGCATAAGAACCTAGAGTATAGATATCTTTAAATAATGAATTTTGTCTGATTTTTTATGGATTCAAGTCAAAAACAAATAGCATATGTTGTAGAAGCAACAGGCCTTCCTGCCGAGACAGTTATGAAGAATCTTGGCATAGATTTTGTTGAAGGTCTTCGAAGATTTGCACCAGGAATGTGCGATAGGCTTTTGGCAGATGGAGATTCTTCTAAAAAAACAGATCAAAGTCTTCTTGAAGAATATACTGCAACGACCAACATAAGCGTTGCTAGAATGAGATTTTTCAGAGAAGGTAGTCCGGACCAGAGACGTATGCATAGTGCAGAGGCACAAGCATGGTATCGTTGTCATGCTGCGGCACGAAAGTTTGTATGTGATCAGCCTTCTGCTTCAGCAGATTATTGTCATAGAACTTTTGGTCCAGGTGCCCCTAATCCTCCAACAGATGATGAGATAGATCCCTGGACTGGTGAAGTCGATATGGATAAAGTAAGATATTGATAGCATAAACTTAAATAGGGTAATTCTTAAAATAAAACATGGCAGTTGAAAAAGGCAATAAAATCAAAGTTGATTATGAAGGTAAGTTTGAAGACGGAACAGTCTTTGACGCTTCTGAAAAACATGGTGAGCCGTTAGAATTTACAGCAGGTGAAGGAATGGTTGTTTCTGGATTTGATAAGGCAGTTATTGGAATGAATGTTGGTGAGGAAAAAGAAGTTACTCTTCAACCTGAAGAAGCTTATGGTCCGCTAAACCCTGAAGCAATTCAGAAGGTTCCAAAGGATAAATTTCCTGCAGAAGCAAAAGAAGGAATGATGATTGGAATCCCATTACCGAATGGTCAACAGATTCCTGCTAAGATTGAAAAGATCGGCGAGACTGAAGTTACGCTTGATATGAACCATCCAATGGCTGGAAAGGTTTTGATCTTTAAGATTAAGGTTGTTTCTATTGAATAAGTTTTATTTCTTTTTTCTGAAAAGTTTTATTGGATTGTATCTTAAGATAATCATTGCAGAGACTGCTAGTCCGATTATTGCTGAAATTACTACTCCAACGTTCGTTACATGTGGAGATTGTGTTATGAACCTCGAGAGTCCCATCGGGGCGGCGTCTAGCCAGGAAAGCTCTTTTGGAAGCCATTTTAATTGAATTAGATAGTAAAAAATGTCTTCCCACCCAGTTAGAAAAATTATTGTTCCGGATAGCCAAAGTCTCCAACTTTTTGCAGCGACTCCAAGAAGGGCAAACATTACAAAGGCTATTGTGAAAAATGCTACATGCCACCATTGCATTGGGAGAATCACTCCGAAAGGGTTCGCGCTAAAAACATCCCAAGAGATATTGAATTGTTGGCTTAGGGGATGATAAATCTTTTCTAGGACGATATAATCTGCAAAGGCAAGTAGAAGAATTGCTGCTAAAATAATTATTGCGAAAGTAATGTTCTGTTTCACTTCCTTTTTCATTTAATACTTAGGGATTCCCCATTTAATAAACTGTTGTTGAGAGAGTATTGAATAAATCTATAAACCTATTTCTCTTAGATAAACTATGAAACAAGGGGCTGCTAATCCATTAAGATTTCGGGAATTTGTTACGTCATCTGGCGAACTTGTTTTCGGAGGAAAGGATGAAGATCAGAATGATGCGTTAGTTAAGACTGCCCCTAGAAAGAACGTTATGCTGCATACTAAAGCTCCTGGAAGTCCTTTTTGTAGCGTTGGGGATAAGGGCGAGATAAATGATAAGGATATTGAAGAGTCCGCGGTTTTTTGTGCTCGATATAGCCAAGATTGGAGAGATAATAAGCGAGATGTTGTTGTTCAGCAATTTCTTAGATCTGACATGAAAAAAGACCTAAAGATGAAAGCAGGGACTTGGGGAGTTGGAAAAGTCATAAAGAAGATTAAAGTTAAAAAAGAGGACATCGAAAACTTTAACAAGCATAAAGAAGATGTTCAGAGAGCAGATAGGAAAAGATAATATGGTAAAACCAATGAAAAGATTGCAACTGGGAAAGAATGGGCTTAGTCCGGAGTTTATTAATCAGGTAAAGAGCATTTTTGAGAATTCTAAGGAAATGATGGTGAAGATCTCTATTTTGAAATCTGCTTGTAGAGATAAGAAAGAAGCGGAAAAAATAGCACAGGACTTAGTAGAGAGTTTAGGAAAGAATTTTGATTATAAGTTGATCGGTTATGTGATGACAGTTAAGAAGTTTAGGAAAGCTCAAAGGTAGAACTATAGCATATAAATTCTTATAAAGTGAGATTTTGTTCATAAATTATGGCAGAAGGTAAAGATGCAATAGCTCCTGGAGAAATTCTCTATGATGGAGAAGGAATAAAAATAACGAGAAATCAGAAGAATCCTGAAGATCATAATCTTTGGATTGGAGATAGTTATTTCTATTTACAAAGAGGAGTTTTGGAAGAAGTGGCTGTAAGCGATGTTAGGCATGTGATTGATATGATGCATACAATGAGTGCTGGAGTGATGGATTTTTCTCTTAATAATAGTCGTTTAGCTTATTCTGATTTGGCTGTTGCGTTTTCACAAGCAAGAATCAAGGAACTGGAAGGAATGTTAGCAGATGCAATTCAGAATCCCATTTCAGGATAATCGTAATCTTTATAAACTGATTTTTTGATGAGATATTAGGTTAAAGTTCCTCTTTGAGGTTAACGATTTACTTCCGCAAGGGAGGCCGAACTAAGAAAATATGGCAAAAGTAATTTATGCAAAAGACCCAGTGAAGTTTATCCCAGCTTTGGCTGAAGCTCTAAAAAATATTCCTGAGTTTGCGATTCCTGAATGGGCATTATTTTCTAAGTCTGGATCTTCAAGGCAGAGACCTCCAGTAAGTGATGATTTTTGGTACACTCGTGCAGCTTCTATCTTAAGGCAATTATACATTAAAGGTGTTGTAGGTGTTGGGAAATTACGAACTCGTTATGGTTCTAGGAAAGATAGGGGCGGAAGGCCCGATAAGTTCAAGAAAGCTGGTGGAAAGATAATTCGATTGATTTTACAGCAAGCGGAAGCTGCAGGTTTAGTTGAGAAATTAAGCAGATTACAATTTGGCCGAAGATTAACTGCTAAAGGACGAGAACTATTAGATTCTATTGAAGTTGAAGAAACTAGTGGCCTTGATTTTGAAAGTGTGAAGGTTGAAACAGTTCCAGTTGAACAGGAAGTTCCAGAAGAGGTAACAGAGGAAGCTGAAGAATCAGCGGAGGAAACTGAATCCCAAAAAGATGAATCTAGTGAGCCTAAGACTGAAACTAAAGATGAGGAAGTAGAAAATGCCAAGTAGAAAAGAAATTGCTCGGAGTAGCAAGAAGAGGCACCTCGCTAAAGCTGGAAAGCAAACAAAGTGGGCACCATTCTGGACAGTTCTTAAGAAATTTGGAAAGGGTAAGAAGATCCATCCTTCGAGAATTACACATGTTAAGAGAAACTGGAGAACAAAGAAATTGAAGATTAAACCAAGGAGAACTCCTAAGAGTTATCTAGGATAATGGCAGAAGAAACAAAACCCAAAGTGGAAGAGAAGAAAGAAGAAGCTAAGGCGGAAACTAAAAAGCTTGATGACATAAAAGGTAGTCCGGAGAATAAGGAAGCGATTGCCAAGGCAGAAGGAAAGACTGTTGAGACTAAAACGGAATCTAAGCCTGCAGTTAAGAAAGCTGATGACAACGAACTTAAGATTGGTAAAAAGAAGGCAGAACCTAAGAAGGCCGAGCTTGAGAGAGAATATGTTATTCCGATTAAGAAATATATTTTGACCGTTCCAAGATATAAGAGAGCTAAGAAAGCAGTTAAGGTAGTAAAACAATTCTTGGCAAAACATATGAGAGTAGAAGATAGAGATTTGAATTTAGTTAAGATTGATATTAATTTGAACAATGAATTATGGTTTAGGGGAATTAAGAAGCCGGCTAATAAGATTAAAGTTAAGGCAGTAAAGCGAGATGGAATCGTATATGCTGAATTGGCTGAAGTTCCAGAAGTTGTTAAGTTTAAGATTGCTCGTGAAGAAAAGAGAAAGGCTGCAGCTTCTAAGAATAAGAAGAAAGCGCCAAAGAAGGCAAAAGAAGAAGCTGAAACTGATAAGGATAAAGATGGTGTAGCCGATAAGATTGAAGAAGCTGAAGATAAAAAGTCTGTTGCAGAAAAAGCAGCTAAAACTGAAAAGAACGTAGCTAAGGAAATGAAACATACAGCTCAAGGAAAGCATATGAAGAAAACTATGCCGGTTCGAAAGGCATTGAAGAAGTGATGGGATTGATTAATGATAAAGAACAACACAGTAATGTCACGAAGAAGATTTCTAAAGAATAGTTTATATGGGCTTGGGGGTGCGGCTGCGGCTTCGACGTTAGCGGGTTGTGGAATTTCTGCAAGTTCACTAAAAGATTATTCTAAAGCACTAGAGACTAAGAACGGATTAGTTGTTGGATTTCATGGATTTTTATTTGATAGTTTAGATGCCCCATTAAAACGATCTGCGAGGGCTGTCGGAGCGCAGGATTACATTAGCTGGGGGAAAGTTGACAATGCAATAAAGGTTGCTGAAGTTGCACATAATCATAATCTGCCAATTGCAGCAGTAGGATACAGTATGGGAAGATGGCCAACGGAAGAATTTATTGAAAAATGTAAACGAAAGGGAATCCCAGTTGATTTGGGGATTGTTATTGATGGTGTTGATCCACGTCCACTAAAAAAAGTTGGAAACAATCTTAAGCGGATGGTTCAGATATGGGGAGACAATGATACAAACTTTTATCCTGCCAGGGGAAGAATCTATGTTCCTGGAGATTTTGAAGATTCTAGCAAAACAGACTGTCCCGAGCCAATAATTATCTCGAACTGTGGCCACCTAAGCATGCCTGAAAGGGCAGAATCTTATGTGACTTCAAAACTTAGGCAAGCATTTGCTTAAGTTTATAACTCCCTTCTCTGTTTAGTTATATGATTTACGAAGAAGAACCCGAGAATTTTGAACCTACTTTTGAAGTAGTTGGATGTTTTGTTGAAGTTGATGGAAAGATTTTACTTCTTCATCGCCAGGATCATAAGCCACAGGGAGGAACTTGGGGATGTCCTGCTGGAAAGGTTGATGAAGGGGAAAATATTGGTGAAGCGATTGTTAGAGAAGTAATGGAAGAAACAGGATTGAATCTTCCAGAAGCCAATCATTTTAAGAAAATATTTGTGAGACTTCCGGACTATGATTTTGTTTATCATATCTTTCATTCTCCGTTTGAAGAAAAACCTGAGATAAATCTTAGATCTGAAGAACATAAAGATTTTCAATGGGCTTCTCCAGAAGATGCATTAGGCCTACCTTTGGTTCTTGATGAAGATCTTTGTATTAAATTATTCTTTGGATTAGAATGAAAAGCGTCAAAGATGCCTTGAAGAAGTATGCAAATCCAGAGAAAGCTAAAATCCTCCAAGGATTTTTCAAGACTGGGCCAGGGCAGTATGGTGAAGGGGATATTTTTTTAGGGGTGATGATGCCTCGGCAGAGGGCTGTTGTTAAGAAGTTTTGGGAGGAAGCTAGTTTTGAGGATGTTAAAAGTTTGCTGGATTCTGAAATTCATGATGAGAGAAATGTGGGATCTTTGATTTTGGTTGAGAAGTTTAAACGTGCCTCTGATGAACAAGAGAAAAAGAAGATCTATGATTTCTATTTGGGAAATACTCGGGGAATAAATAATTGGGATATAGTTGATTTGTCTGCACCATATGTTGTGGGGGGTTACTTGCTTGATAAGAAGAAAGAGAGGAAAGTATTGTATGATTTAGTTAAGAGTGATAATTTATGGGAAAGGCGAATCGCGATTCTTGCGACATTTGCTTTTATTCGGGCGGGAGATTTTGGAGATACATTGAAGATTGCGAAGTTATTGTTAAAAGACGGACATGATTTGATCCATAAAGCTGTTGGCTGGATGTTGCGTGAAATTGGTAAGAGAAACCAGAAGGTTCTTGAGAAATTTTTACAAGAAGGCGGAAGATATATGATGATGCCCCGAACAATGTTGAGGTATGCAATTGAGAGATTTGAAGAGGGGAAAAGGAAGAGTTATTTGAAGGGTGAGATTTAGAACTATTCTTTATCCGAAGATAATGTCTCTCTAGCTTTTTTGGCAGATTTCTTAATTGCAGCTTGTTGATAACTGTCTACGGCATCAGCGACTTTCTTTCCAAATTCCTTAGCATTACTGACTGCCTCGGGATCATTTCTAACTCCTCTGAGAGCATCTGAATCTCGGTACATAGAATTTGGGGAAGCTTTTAACTGAGACTCATCAATTATCTGATAAATATTGGGAGTTTCGGATCCCGTCCTCATCTCCACGTATGTATCTTCGACTCGATAATCCATTCTTCTATCACCCACTGCCCCCCCATGTAATTTAACGGATACTTTCTTTTTCCCAACCATTACTTCTAAACTATGTTCACGAGAGACTCTAGATTCATTTACCACTTTTACGATCTTTTTATCAAGTTCAGAATATCTATCTTCTCGGCTTTCGCACCCCAACCCAACTAATGGAATTACTGCTAAACTCTTCAAAAAATTCCTTCTTGTTGTTTCCATAAAATTAATCTATTAACTCCATTTAAAACAATTTATATAGTGAGACATATATTTTGATTTATGGTACAAGACATCCAAAAACTCCTGAACTTCGGGCTAATAAACATCGATAAACCGGCTGGGCCGACATCATACTCCGTTTCTGAGTTTGTGAAGCGGAAGCTGGGACTGAAGAAGACTTCCCATATGGGGACGCTTGATCCAAAGGTTACGGGAGTTTTGCCGATTACTCTGGGAAGGGCTTGTAGACTGGCAGATCACTTTATACGGCATGATAAGAGCTATATCGGGATCTTGCAGACACATAAGCCCCAGAAGATGGAAGAGTTGCAGGAATTGATTGATAGGAACTTTACTGGAAAGATAAAGCAAGTTCCTCCTGTGAGATCTGCCGTTAAACGGGCAGAGAGGGTTCGTGAGGTCTATAAATTTGAATTCCTGGAAGCTAATGCGGATGGCAGAGAGTTTCTTTTCTATTGCAAGGTTGAAGGAGGAACATATATTCGGAAGATTTGTTCGGATTTAGGTGAAATGATTGGCGGAGCACATATGGGGGAGCTTCGAAGGACGATGGCAGGAATATTTGATGAGAAGACCCTTGTTAGACTTGAGGATTTTGAGAAAGCTGTTTGGGATTGGAAGGAAAGGGAGAATGAAAAACCATTGAGAAAGATGATTGTTCCAGCAGAAGATTCCATAAAGAAGGTTATGCCAGTTGTTTATGTGGATAAGCAAGTTTTGAAAGCATTATACAACGGAAAACCGCTGTTTCGTAAGGATACTATCGCTTCTGATGAGGTTATTAAGAAATTAGCAAATGAAGCCTGTTTTGCGGCATTTGTTAAAGATAAGAAAGGGGAGATATTCGTTGGAGTTTATAAGAAAACTAAGGAAAAGGCGATCCTTGGTCGGGCAGAATTTGTTTACAATTAGTATATACTTTGCATGCCAATAATACTTAAATAAGACTATGGGGTTTTCAGTCCATGGTGGATGAACCAAAAGAGGGGAATAGTCCTGAAAGAATTAATCAAGATGAATTTCTAGCGGATGCAAAAGAATTCTTTGAAATGAATCGGAAAGACATTGGTGAAGTTAAGAAACGGGGAGATAAGATTGTTCATATTGATTTTGAGGATTTTTCTGCACACTCTCCACAATTAGCAGAGCAATTATTGGACAGGCCTGAAGAAACAGTCCAGTTATTGGAAATTGCACTTGAAGAGTTAGAGTGGGCACCAAACAACGCTCGAGCAAGATTCATAAGTATCTCAAAGTCCCAAGAGATCTTAATTAGAAATATTCGGGCAAAGCATCTTGGAAAGATGGTTAGTATTGAAGGTATCGTTCGAAAGGCCTCTGAAGTTCGACCATTAGTTACAAACGCGAAATTTGAATGTCCTTCATGTGGAACGATTATTTCTGTTTTGCAGATTGATAAGAAGTTCAAGGAACCGTCAAGATGTTCTTGTGGAAGGCGGGGAGGATTTAAGGAAATATCTAAGCATATGGTTGACGCACAGGCATTAACAATTGAAGAAGCATCTGACAACCTTAGTGGAGGAGAGCAACCAAAGAGAATGAATATTTTCCTTAAGGAAGATTTAGTTGATCCAAAGATGGAGATGAGAACAACTCCAGGAAGTAGGGTTATGATTATTGGAATTTTGAAAGAAATTGCGTTATCTTCATCTTCGGGGGCAGTCTTGACAAGGTTTGATTTGGCTATTGAGGCGAATAATGTTGTTCCCCTTGAAGAGAGTTTTGAAGATGTAGATATTAGTGAAGAGGATGAAAGAGCAATTAGAGAATTGGCTGCTGACCCCCAGATTATGGATAAAATGGTTGGAAGTATTGCGCCATCTATTTGGGGACAAAACGAAGAGAAAAGGGCGTTGGCATTTCAATTATTCGGGGGAGTAAAGAAACAGCGAAGTGATGGGACAAAGATGAGGGGAGATATTCATATCCTTCTTGTGGGAGATCCAGGTGTTGCGAAATCGGTTATGTTAGGTTTTATTTCAGGAATTGCGCCAAAGGCAAGATATGTTTCGGGAAAATCCGCAACTGGTGCGGGATTAACTGCTACGGTAGTTAAGGATGAATTGTTGAAGGGTTGGTCTCTTGAGGCTGGTGCAATGGTTTTGGCGAATAAGGGGTTGATTTGTATTGATGAGTTCGATAAGATGGATGAGGAAGATCGGAGTACAATGCATGAGGCGATGGAACAACAGACAGTTACAATTTCTAAGGCTACGGTTCAAGCAACCTTGCGTTCTCAGACTGCAGTTCTTGCGGCGGCTAATCCAAAGTTTGGTCGATTTGATCCAACGCAATCTATTCCTAAACAGGTAAACCTCCCACCCTCATTGTTAAGTCGTTTTGACTGTATTTTTATTATGCGGGATATCCCCAGCAAGGATCGGGATGAATCCATTGCAATGCATGTTTTAATGGAACATAAGCAGGATACAAAACATAAGACTCAGCATGATGTAATCGATAGGGATTTATTGAGAAAATATGTTTCATATGCAAAACAGAAATATGATCCAATCCTTACGGATGAGGCAGTTGCCGAGATGAAGAGTTTTTATGTTGGTCTTCGTAATCAACCACAGTTAGGAGATAGTCCTAATCGTCCGATTCCTATCGGTGCTCGACAGCTTGAAGCATTGGTTCGTTTGGCAGAGGCTCATGCAAGGATTAGATTGAGTAAGAAGGTTACCAAGAAAGATGCTCTTGCCGCAATCTCGCTAGTTAAGGGATATTTGATGCAAGTGGGTTATGATGAAGAGACAAAGACAATTGATATTGATAAAATCAGTGGAAATTCTGCCTCTAAAAGGAATAAGATGTCTATTATTCGGGAGGCAGTCGAAGCTCTGGAAAATCGGCTGGGGAAATTAATTCCGATAGAAGAATTAGAAAAAGAACTTAAGGAAAAGATGAAGGACTCAGATTTTGAAGAGGCCTTGGGAAAGATGGTTAAGGCAGGAGATTTATTTAGACCTAAACGAGGTTATATTCAAAGGATGTGATGGAAAGAGTATCAACTCAACCACAATAATCCTTATAAAACCAAACACTATTTTTAGAACATGGCTGAGGCGATTGAAACAGGAGAACAAAGGAAGAGGAATATTGCATTTAAATTGCGAATTGGAGATATCCTTAAGGCAAGACCAATTACAGACGGAGATAAGTTCTTATTTGTTGAGTTGGGAGATAAGAAAGTTGCTCGAGTAAATATTCTTGCGAATTGTGTAGATAAATATATTCAGGATGGAGAGAAAAAGTATGCTTCACTTACGGTTGATGATGCATCTGGACAGATCAGACTCAAGGCATTTGGTGAAGATATTGAAGGATTAAAAGAGGTAGTGCAAGGGGATACTCTTCAAATTATTGGGACAGTTAGGGAGTGGAATGCTGAACTTTATATTATTCCAGAAGTTGTAAAAAAGGTTGATCCAAGATGGTTACTTGTTAGGAAATTAGAAATTCAAAATTCTAGGAAAGATTTACCAGAAGATTCAAACTCCCCGCTTAAGGATATGATTATGCAGAAGATTAAGGAAGCGGAAACAGATGGAGGATTAGATATTGATGTAATCATTATGGATACTGAAGCTTCTCCAGACCTGATCAATAATGAAATAAAATCCCTTCTTGAAGAAGGTTTGATTTACGAGCCGCGACCGGGAAGACTTCGTTGGTTGGGATAGGACGTTTTAATGCTCTTCTAAAGACAGGGGGTAAAGAACTTTTTCGGAATTTTCTTTATAGCTTTTTAGGTCCGTTATTCTTTTCCATTCTTCAATTGTGCCCTTTTCAAACACACTTCCAAGAATCTTGCAATCTCCCTTCTCGTCTTCGGGAACATATACTTTTCCGTCAGATCCTATAAAAAAATGAGCTCTCTTGCGACTTTCTGAGGAACAAGTTAATATGTTTAACTGGAGGTTTTTATCTTTTAAATTTTTAATGGCCTCGAGAAAGCTTCTTTCGTCAATTTCCAAAGCAGCCCTATTTTTTGTTGCTAGAGGGCCAGTAGGCATGAACTGATAAATTTTCCACACGTCTATTTCAAAATTTCTTATTAATTTCGCGATATCTTCCAAAAGATTTATATTTTCTTTTGTCACAACGGTCCCGATTCTAATTTTTGGCCGTTCTTTTTTAGATTTATAATGCTCAAGTATCTTTATCACATTTTGGAAATTTTCCTTCCCCCTATATGAAAACTCTTCTGAAGGACCATCTAGGGGCAATCCCAAGATATCGATATTTCTTTCAATTTCATTTAACCTATCTAGAAAGAAATCTCCATTTGTATCTAAAAAAACGTTTAAACCTTTAGATTTTATTTCTGCCATTATTTCTCCAATATCTTCCCTAAGAAGAGGTTCTCCACCACTAATAATTACCGATTTTGTCCCATTTTGGGAGATATAAGAAATAATTTTCTTTATTTCATCTAAGGAAATTTCGCAAGGATTTTTTACGTCATAGCAATATTTACAATTTTGATTACATCTAGAAGTAGGTTTAAGTATTGCTAATTCTGGGAAGTTCATAATTTTTCAAATTTCTTTGCCTATATAACCCTGCCGATAAGGACTAACTTCTTGCTTTTTCAATTGCATCCCAGCAAGTTTCTCTTAGTGTTATGTGAATTTTTAAGTCTGGAAGATCCTGATGTAATCTTCTTCTAATATAGCTTTCTCCAGGGAATCCTGGCTGAATTCCTACTGCCAGATCACATTTTCCATATTTGGACTTTGTTGCCCATTCCCCTAATTCAAAACGAGTTGTTTGTGCATACGCCCTTTCGCAAAAATGGGTCTTCTCCTTAGGCATCCAGAAAAGTATTGCTCCATGATCTGCAGCTTGCCTTAGGTGTTTACTCTCCCAGTCAACCTGCTCCGGAAACCTATTTCCGAATTTTGCGAGGTTCTGATTCAGATATTCCTCGCTTACACTCCGACTTGGAGACGCAATATTTATCTCTAAGTCTTTTGCATGAATAATTCTGATTGCGGGATCATGCCATTCTGGGGCGCCTTGAATGGGTCCTGCTAGAAAGATTAATGGATCATTGGGATAGTTTGGTGGGAGGATAACCTTGCCTGCCATTTAAACCTCGTCAATATCTAGCTCCAGATCATCGCCGAACATTGTAGAATTTTGTTTTTGTACCTTAATTTCTTGCTCTTGCTCTTCTCTTTGCTTTTTGATTTCTACAAGATCATTGAGGGTTATATCGCTTAGGTTTTCCCTCTTGGACATATCAATTTCTCCGTTTCTAAGTTTGATAATTTTGTCATTCTTTGATTCTTCAGATTTTTGGACTTTCTTTATTACTTTAATGGTATTTTCTATTTCTCCAACTAGGTCCTCTTCCCCATCTTCTCCTTCCCCCACTAAACGCTCGCCCATTCTTTTCCTTACTGAACTCAAAATTTCCTTTTCCTCATCAATGGTTCTAGTAAAACTGATTTTCTTCTTATGGTTCTTTAGTAATTTTAGCCCTAGAAAAGATTCTAGCTTTAGAAAGATTTCTTCGAAGTTTTCTGGAATTTTACCACTTTCAATAGAATATAGAATACTTGCATCAATTTTTATTAGCTCAGCCAATTGCCTAATTGAAAGCTTTTTTCTCCTACGCGCCATATTTAGTTCCCAGTAATAATTATTTGAAACGTCTTCGTGTTGTTGCTTTTTATCGGGCATCTTTAATCTTGCAAGATTTTTTTGAATATTGGTTTGTTCTCCTCCGATCTCTGTGGCATCTCGCATCCCGGATAGGTGCTCCATTCTTTCCCTAACAGAGTATCTTTTATCGGCCTTCTGAAGCTGATCACTAGAAGGTTTTTTTATTAGGGGAATTTTTTCTTCTTCAGCACAAGTTTTACAAATTAGTACCATTCCGCTCTCAAAGATTCCTTCATATAATTCGGTCTCTTCGCACGTCTTTTTACATACTATACAACGATTCATAATTCGAGAAATAAAAAGAGATTTTTAAGTATTATTGGTGTGGGATGTATATGTTATTCAGCCACTAAACCCGATTCTATCTGTGCAATGTTTCTTGGAGAGACAATCTTTGAGCCCTCATTGACTACAATTGCCATTTCTCCCGCAATTTCATGCTTCTCCATTAAAGATTTTACAATTTCACTATCTAAGTTCATATCAAATGAATAAATTGTAAGATTTCTGTTTCTTTGATGAACTACTCCCAAAATCCTTCCAATTTCTACGGCCTCTTCGGAATCTTTTTCCTCATTTGAGTAAAAGAAAAGAATTGTATTAATTTCAGTATCACATTCTTGATTTAGAAGTTTCACGAATTCAAAATGTTCTAACTCTATCAAGGAATAGAATCTCTTCCTAAAGAGGACTTTCTCATCATTCTTCCCAAATTTTCTTTCTAGATCGTCTATAATCCTCCCCTGGAACCCCAGATCTTCTGAGATCTTAAGGTATGAATCTTCCTTACAGATGTCCTTATTGAATAAAGAGAATTGAAGTTTATCTTGAAATATCTTATATGAAATTGGATCCTGTAATCCGGAGATTCTCTGGAATTCCATATATGCTAAGGTATTTGTGATTGCAAATCCTAAAATAAAAATTGCAGTCCCGATAATGAATGCGAGTACATATCTCTTTTTGCTTTGAACTTTTCTTTCGATCATTTTTATTATTACCTTGGGATGTTTATATTGTTATCGCCAGACCACCTTTCTGTTAAACATGACATAGAAAATTGAAATTAGCCACCAAAAGCCGAAAAGAAGTGCGAAGAACATGAAAAATAGGGGTAAAGTTATTGTAAGCCCAGTTATTTTTCCAACATATTTAGCTGCATATCTGAGATATACTGCTAAGATTACTAGGAAGAAAAGTAGGAAGATTACAATCGGATTTGTAAAGAATTGAAATAGAAATCTTTCTATTACATAGGCATTGATACTTACCGAACTGAGAAAATCAAACTGTATATTGCTGAGGAATAATAATTCAGCTTGGATCCTAAATAATGTCTTTATTGCAAGGTAGGTTACAGTAAAAACTGAGAAGAAGATGCTTATCCATGCAAGTGGGAGAATGAAAAGGCCAAGATCCCCATATTTTGGACTAAACATCCCCTTGTATTTCCAGGTATTCCTCATCAATCCGGTGTACCATCTTCGTCTTTGGACCAGGAGGGGCATGAATTTGTTTGGGGCAATTGTGTAAACTGGAGCATTTGGGGCATACTCTATGGTAAATCCTTGATATTGGATTCTTAATGACATCTCAAGATCTTCAGTGATATTTGTTTCATCATATCCCCCGTATTTATCAAAGAATGTTTTTCGGTAAGCCGAGAAGGCCCCTGGAGTAATGTGGACGGCATTCACCGAAGAGAAGGCTTTACGAATAAATAGGCCAAAAAGATACTCTGCTTGTTGGATTCTTTGAAGAATTCCTTTTGGTTTGTGAGTTAACATCGAGGGAATTACAGACATTACTTTTTTGTCCTTGAAATAACGAACCATTTCCTTAACACAGTGAGGTTCAACAAATGTATCTGCATCCATGGTAAAGATCACTTCCCCACGACTTTTCTTTATCGCCAGGTTCAATGCAGACCCCTTTCCCCCATTTTTCTTCGTAAATACCCTAACTTGTTTACTTTGGAACTTCTTGGCAATGCTTAATGTTTTATCTGTGCTCCCGTCATCAACAAAAATGATTTCTAGTTTATCCTTAGGGTAGTCTGATGCTAAAATTGAATCCAGAGTTCTCTTGACGGATTTTTCTTCATTTAATGCAGGGATAATTACCGTTGTTTTTGGAAGTTCGTCATCTGAGTATAATAATTTCTCTTTTTTCTTATCTGCAAAGAAACTTAGGGCATAGAAGGAAGTTGCTACTAGGCCGATATAGACTGAGAGGTAAATTACTATGCTAATTAGTTCCATTGTCTTTGGGACCTTCTTCCCCAGAAGGTTTATTTTCTTCTATTGTAGCGCCACCTTCTCTTTTATGAACATTGAAATATTCATAAAATTCTTCTGATAAATTTAACTCAAGGGTATGGCCTACTCGTTTTGCAGTTACTAGGCCAATTTCTCTGAATTTTTTTATGTGATCGTATGCCTTGTTTCCTCGGATTTTGATTATTACGGACTGTTTGATTGGTTGTTTGTATGCGATGATTGCAAGAGTTTCTTGTTCTGCTTTTGTGAATTCTGCATTTCCAGTTGCGAGTTTATTGATTAGATAATGATATTTCTCTGCCACATCCATTTTCCAAGATTGGTTTCTTGCAACAATACGTACTGCACCCATAGAGTGTTTCTTTTCTAGACGGTTAAGAATTTCTTTAAGCATGATTGGGTTGATGTCAGTAAGCATAATTAATTCTTGCAAATTTAAAAAACGCCCAGAAATGAATAGGGCCGCCTCAACTTTTCCTTCATTTTCTCTTTCTTTATCTTCAAATTCGGTTTCAATTTCTGCTGCGGTAGACCCTGTAATAATTTTTGGGGCATTTGAGGATTCTGGCTCTGAGTCTGGCTCGCATGTTTTTGGTTCTGGAGCTTCTTCGGTAGATTGGTCATAGGGTTCTTCAGAGGGTTCTGGTCCGCATTTCTTCGGCTCAGGTACTTCTTCAGTAGATTGATCATAGGTTTCTTCTTGGGGTTCTGGTTCCTCTTTTTTTTCGGGTTCTTCTGAAACGGCAGTGCCGGGTGCAATTTCTACTGTTTCCCCTTTTTGTTCTTCCATGTTTTAATCGTGAATCTCAAATCTCAGTAATCCGCCGACTCCTCCGAGATTATCGAATTGTACTCCTTCTGCGGTCTCTTTTGTTACAAGGTGGATTTCTGTTGAAGATGCTTTTGCTAATTTTTCAAGAACCTTTATCTTTTCTCTAGGGAGGGTCTTTGAAATTATTAGTTTGTCTACCGCCCCCCTATTTAATCTATCTTCGATTTCTGCTTCCCCATATGAAACCTTGTTAGGCTCTTTTGCTAATCTCTCAAAGAATTCATCTAGAATTTGTTTTTGCTTTGTGATCTCTTGTTCTGCCAAGACATCTTCGCATCGGAGCACTAATTCTTTTAACCCGTGCATTCCAGTGCCCCCAATATCCTTTACTGCGATAACCTTATTTTTAAGTGCGGTCACTAATTGGCCTTGATCCAGAAATTCGTCTTTTGTTGGAATCGGCCCCCCGACTAGAATTCCTTTCAACTTTTTGTTGTCCCAAAAATGTTTTTTCATATTTTCTGCAACTCTTTTGAAGAACTCCTTTGCTGCACTTTCTCTGATTCTGGCGAATCTCTGTGCGGATTGTCCTCCAGCCCTTGTCTTTCCGGGGATTCCAGAAGTCATATGATCGAGTTGCCTTATTGATCTCCCATCTAGAATTCCAATTGATGCTTCGTTTCTCTCAATTATCAAAAGACCATAGACTTCATCAGTTTCAAGCATCTCTTTTAGTGGATCTACAATGAATGTCTGGTCACATCGATAAATTTTTACCTTAAGTGGTTTTGGAGGTTCAATTGCCCAGACTTCAAGAGATTCTTTTCCATCTGCCATGGTTACGTTTCCAGCATAAACTGCTAGTCCATTTTTTGGCGTTCTTCCAATTTCTTTTAACTTTCTTATTGCTCGCTCTAGAGAATTAATAACATTCTTCCTTGTTGCCGTTGATTTGATGTTTGTTGCAGTCCCTTTTTCGTCTTCAAGTTGTTTTGTAGTTTGAGTTAGTGTAGCTCCTGCTGGGACCAAAACTGTGATCAGCTCAGTGTGTCTTCCACGGTAGCCTTCCAGTTCTTCAACGGTACTTTCAAGTTCAAATTTTTGTGCTTCATCCATAGTATATCAATATAAGGGGTATTTATAAAAGTTGATAGGGGGGTTATTCAAGACCTAAATTTACTGCGGCGTCTTTAAGTTCTTCTTCGTGTTGGCGTTGTAATTGGGCAGTTTGCTTCTCTAAAAGAAACCCCATGAAACTCCGTTTTATTTTGGGGACGCCTTCTACGGGTTCTTCTTGTTCTCCGATCATTTCTATAAGGCTTTCTGATGCTTTTCTTTCCCTAAGGAATAATCTTGTATTGGACAATCCAGGGGTATCCCTTTCGCTAAAATTCCTAGCATAAATCATTTCTCCATTTTCTCCCCTAGTAACTCCAACTTCTGCCTTGTAGAGAGTAAGATCCGGGACAATAATATCGAAGTCTTTTGGACGGATAATTACTCTTTTTGATTCCCTTGGAGAAAGTCTTACATCAAAATTGGGTTGAACAAAAAGTGAATATTCCATTCTCCCCCCATCTGGTTGCCCGGGATAGCTATACCATCCACTAAACCTTTCGAGTGCCTGAACTTCATATCCAGTACCTAATGAAAAATCTTCTGCTACGGGTTCCCCAGAACGATTAAACTTTATCTTGCATGGGGCTTGGTGAAGTAGTACACTTCGTTCTGATTGGGCGTCTTTTAATTCTTCTAATACTCTTTCAAGTTCTCGAGTCCTTTGGCCCATTGATTTCATAAATCCACTAGATGGGATTGTATCAAAATCACTACGATCTATTGTTTTCATAGAATTATTAGTTATCTGGAGTTAAAAAGAATTGTTGTTGCGGAGAATATAATCAAATCTTATGGCATGCCTTGAGATCTTTTTCGAATGGTTTGAGATCTTTTGGGATCTTGATCCCTTCTATGGGTTCTCGGAGGGAGATAGACTTTTCTTTTTTGGCTTTCCACACTTCTCCGTTGAAAATCATTATCTTTTCTATTGTTTCTGTGCTCTTTTTGAGATCTGCTTTTTCTGCCTTTGGCCATTCAGCAGTCAAAAGATCTATTCCCTTTTCTTTTGCGATTACGGTAGTTATCTGGGGAATTACCGGATAGACTAAAGTTAAGAATCTTTCAAGTAGGAAATGGAGAGTGTATCTTGCTGAGTTGGATTCATCCTTAGTGAATTGCCCTTCTTCATTGTAAGCTCGGTTCTTAACCATCTCAACATAATTTGATGCAAATAAATCCCAAAGGAATCTTCGTAATTCTTGAGCAGGGTGATTGAAATCGTAAACTTTGTAAAGTTTATCGCATCTATTTGTTAGGCCTTCAATATATTCTATGAAAAGTTTGTCTAGAGGGACTAGTGTTGGTTTTGTTTTTGGTTTTTCGAACATCATTACAAATCTTGAAACATTCAGAAGTTTGTTTAGAGTTTTCTTTTCCGATTTTATCTTCTCTTTTGAACATGTAAAATCTCCCCTGGACAAGTCTCCTTCTGTTGCTGCCCAGAATCTCAGTGCTTCTGCCCCATCTTCCCGCATAATTTCTTGAGGATCAATAACGTTTCCTGCAGACTTGGACATTTTCCTTCCTTTTCCATCAAGAATGTGTTGGTGAATCCATGTATCTTCAAAACATGGTTTTCCGGTTTCTAGGAATCCTCGAAGGACAGTATAATATAGCCAAGTTCTAACGATCTCTTTTCCTTGAGGTCTAAGTGTTGCGGGATATGCTTTTTTGAAAAATTCGTCGTCTGATTGGTACTTGAGCATATTAAGTTCAGAAATTGAAGAGTCGAACCAAGTATCTAGAACTCTTTCTTCCCCTTCCCATTTGTTTTTTGGATAATCTGCTACAGTTCCTAGAACTTTCTTTGTTTTCGCATCGATTACCTCAGCATCTTTTGGCGGACTTGTTTTCCAGGGTTCTACGTATGTCCCTTTTTTTGGGATAGCCATTAAATTATCCGAATACCATAGGGGGACTGGCGTTGCATAATATCTTCTTCTAGAAATTGGCCAATCAATCGAAACTGAATCGATCCAAGTGTCAAGGATCTTCTTTGAGTTTTTTGGGTAGAAGTTTATTTTCTTAATTGTTTTTCTCATGTCATCCTTGAAATCCATTTGTTTGAGATAGAACTCTGGCATTTCGATGAATTCTATTTCTGCCTTTGATCTTTCAGAGATTGGAGTTCTATGAGTTATCTGCTCTTGTTTTACGAGTAGACCCTTTTCCTTGATTAGTTCGACTATCTTTTCTCTAGCTTCCTTAACTTTTAATCCTTCAAGAACTCCTGCCTTTTCGTTCATCCTTCCATCTTGTCCAATCGCTATTCTTGGAGTTATCTTCATTTCTCTAAAGAATTGAATATCTGACAGATCTCCTGCCGAACACATCATAACTAGCCCAGTCCCTTTGTCAATTTGTGCTAGCGGGTGTGCTTTGATTGGGATTTCTTCCTCGAAGATCGGGGAGATTGCAGTTTTACCTTCAAGATGTTTGTATCTTTTATCCTTCGGATTGTAAATAACCATTCCGCAGGTTGCAATTAACTCGGGTCTTGTTGTTCCAATAACAACTTCTTCTCCGGTTTCTTTGATTGTCCATTTGATATCGTTGAAATTGGAGTTTATTTCCAGATAGTCTATTTCTGAATCTGCAATTGTTGTTCTAAGTTTTGGATCCCAGTTGTTGATTCTTGAGTCTTCGTAGATTAATCCTTTCTTGAATAGTTCAATAAATGTTGATTGAGTAAGTGTTCTATACTCTGGAGAATCTGTGTTGTAGATTGCTCCGATTTCTTTTCCTTCTTTGTAAGAGGAGAATGAGATTCCTAGTTTTGCGAAAGAATCTATTGACTCAACAGATGCTTCACTTAGAAGTTTTTCACAATATTCCATGAATTTTTCTCTGCCAACCTTGAATGGAGATATCTTGTATTTTTTCTCTGTTGCCATCTCGATTGGAAGTCCGTTTCTGTCAAGCCCTAACGGAAATAATACTTCTTCTCCTTTCATTCTCCTATATCGTGCAAAGAAATCCATGAAACAATAAGTTACTGCGTGCCCCATATGAATCGGAGTGTTAACATATGGTGGGGGCGTATCAATTGAATAAATTTTCTTCTTTGTTTTAGGATTAAATGCATAAAGTTCCGACTCTTTCCAGTTTTTTGTTATTTCTGTTTCTATCTCTATGTTCCAATTCTTTATTTCGGATAGTTTTGGCATGTTAATGGAAACGAGAAGTTATTTAAAAAAGTGTTGATTGGGTTTTATATGGCAAAGACTGGAGAAAAGAAGAAGGACAAGAAGAAATCGGATAAAAAGCTCAAAATCCTCGCAGCAGGAGATATTCATGGAGATATAGACATCGCGAAGAAGCTTGCGAAGAAGGGTAAAAAGGAGAAGGTTGATTTGGTAGTTTTGGCAGGAGATATTTATGGATATTCAAAGGGTGATGAGAAAATCTTGAAACCTTTTCAAGATGCTGGGCAGAAGATTGTTTTTGTGCCAGGTAATTGTGATTTTGATGATGAATGTAGGGTTTTGGAGCGAGGAGGGAAAAATATCCATAATTATTATGTGACCTACGGAGATGTTGGAATAGCCGGGATTGGCAGTCCTAATTGGAAGCTTAGCCTAGATGATTCCGATCTAACCGAAATTAAGAGAAATTTTGATAGGATGAAATCAGGTAAGAGAATTTTAGTTTCACACTTGCATGCACATGGGACGACAGCAGAGTTTTCTGGTGTTCCGGGGGAGAAGGTCCTGAGTAAAGCTGTTAAGGACTTTAAGCCAGATTTGTTGATTAGTGCACATATTCATGAAGCCGAAGGTATTGAAGAGAAGATTGGGAAGACAAAAGTTATTCAGGTGGGAAGAAGAGGAAGAATTATAGAGATTTAATAGTTACACCAAGTATTCGATAGGGTTCCATCAGGAAACAAGGTCAGTTTTTCTCGATTTTTATACTTGATTCGGCTGTTTTCTCTAAGTAGGACGATTTTGCCTTTTTTGGGATCTCTTTTTCCGATCCATTCCCCCATTTGATCAAGTTCTTCGGAGGTTGGAGCGAGATTTGGATCCAAGGTATCATCTTGTCCCCGGATTGGCCAGGCCGAGATTGAATCTACTCCGATTTTTTGAAGATGATTGATTGTTTGGGCGAACTTTTCTGGAGAATGGATTGTTCTTTTGCTAAGAACTAGATTTGCTCTTGTTAACAGGCCAGGTTTATGGATTCTTGAAATTACTTTTTCTAGGGGAGGGTAGCTTTTTACGCCATAAACTTCTGCGTTTTTCTTTTCATTAATATCATGCACGGTGATGTAGACAGTTGTAAGTCCAAGATCCTTCCAGGATTGGAGGTGATCATCGCAGAACTGTTGATCCTCTCCGATTCGGATCCCATTTGAATAGAGATTTATTGGAGAATAGCTTATTCCACAGTGTTTTATTTCTTCGGTCATTCTGAGAACTTTTGTAATTGAGATTGGAGATAGTGTTGGTTCTCCGCTGCTGCTTATAGAAAGATATCTTGCTCCCTGGTTGTGGCAGTCTTCGAGAGTTTGACGAATTAGATCTTCGTTAAGGATACCATCTTCTTCTGGAGCATATTTTCTATGGGCCCTTCCAGCACAGTGTGCACAGTTTGCATTACATTCGCCAGTTCCAATAAAAAGAGACAGACTATCGAGAGTTTTTGATTCTCTTGATGGTGAGTTTACTTCATACATAGTGCTCCGTCCCTTATCCATGAGTAAGCTACAGTGCTATCCTGAAAGACGACTAGTTGTCTTACGAAATCTTTTTTGGGATCGTGTTTGGTAACATAATCTGTTATCCTCAGGATATTTCCCTTGTAGTCATAGACTCCTCCGCCCCAGACATGACCATGGCATTTCTTGGCGTTACGCCATAGCCAAGTTTTTATTCCTAATTGACCTAATCTTGATGGGCTGAACTCATTTCTTGAACCATCTGGATTTCCTACAGGCCATGAGGTGATGTTGTCAATCCCTTTATCGATTAGTGTGTGTATTGCATCTTGATATTTTTTGGAACTGTCAACTCCGCCCTTTCTTAGAAGGAGTGTTCCCCTAACTCCGAGTCCGTGATCCCGAATATTTCCAGTAATCTTTTCTAGACTTGGGTAACTTTCTAAATTATATGCTTTGGCTTGTTCTTCTTCAGTAACTCCATGGAGCGAGATTGCCACATTATTTAATCCTAAATCTCTCCAAGAATCGAGATATTCATCACAAAAATTATCGTCCGCAAATAAGATACCGTTTGTGAAGAGATTTACATTGGGGAAGTATGCTCCCTGATCCGCGCATTTTTTGTAGACTTCTAGAGCCCTTGTTAATGAATCGGGGTCACATGTTGGCTCTCCGCTGGAAGTTAAAGATAGTGACCACCCACCATAACGAGCAGAAAGTTTAATTGCTGCCTCTAGACTTCGTGAATGATCTTTGTTCTCCTCTGCTTCTGGCCGGAGGTACTTTCCTGCGCAAAAATCACAATTAGCATTACATGAACCGTTTCCGATTAGTGCCGATACACTGTATATTTTTTCAATGCATGCCATTAGAATCCAATCTCCTGCCACTCTTCGATTCTTCTATTTAATTTTTCTAAAAGTTCTTCGTTAACCCCTCGCTGTTTGAAAAATTCCAAGGTCGCTTCGACGTCTACAGGATTTTCTTGCATTTTAGCCCTATCCGAATAGTCTTTCCAAGCATTTGTAACAGTTATACTTCTCAAAACTACTCTTTCATCTTTTTCAAAACCATCCTGCCGAATATCAACTTGTCTTTGCCCTTCATCCCCAATATAGAAAAAGAACTGTGGGAAGTAATCTGTTTTACAAGTCCTGTATCCTCCAGAATAGCCACTTACGTCTTCAAGATCTTCGCTTCTTTTTTTAATCTTAAAATCTGTTGCCAGGGAATAATCGTTTGAAATTAATCTTTCATGTCCTGGCGCTAGAGTTTCAATAGTAACTGAACTATCTGCGCTTTCTAGGATCTCAATTTCTTTTTCTAAATCCCTAAGGGTTTTTCTCTTTTTTTCTATATATTTTGATAGGAAGTTATATTCTGTTTTCATTTTGTAAGATTTCTTGATAAGATCTACATTCAATTGGTTTTTCAACCAGATTTAATTTTTGGAGTGTCTCGTTAACTGCCTGCTCATCCCCTTCTACCTCGACATAGAACCCATTTTCGGAGAGTATGTCTAGACAGACAATACAATCGTTAAATTTTACGTCCGCCCTTTTTTTCACATACACGAATGGATTCGAAAAGCCTAATGCAAGGAAAAAATCTTCTACATGGTCGTTAGGACTAATTGAAAATTCTATTTCTTCTCTACAATTAAGTTTCTTATCTTGTCTTTTTCCTTTAAATGTAATAAAAGTTTTATTTTCTTGGTCCCTTATTCTGAAAAAGGTTTCTCCAATTTGATAAATTGCATTTTTTTGTTTTCGGAAATCTGGTTTTCCTAGGATTTGGAATATTCTTTGAAATTCCCCTTCACTTAATTTTATTTTTGCTTCTATTTCAACCATTGTTAAGGTATTCGAGTATTAGATCTGCTCGTTGTTTAATTGCGACGTCTTTTGGGGCATCGAATGAAGGGATTTGAATAGTAGTGTAGCCCATAGAATGATATGAGTCGATTATTTTCTGATGAATTTCGCTGGCTTCATCATCTCCGACCTCCACCCTAAGACCATCATCTTCGAAGGGTAGCCTCTCAAGTAAAAAAATGGAATCATATCTATGGATCTTTGCCTTTGTGACATCAATTGATGGTTGGTCGAAGTGATGTCTCATGTAAGCATCTATATCTCCAATTCCCCTATCTAGAAATACGAGACCCGATTGTCGATCAACCCTTTCTTCATTTGAAACCTGTCTTTGATAAATCTCGCTTTCAAGGGCAGCCCATTCATCTAAATTTGAGGGCGTTCCAAGTTCCTCAAGAACTTGCCGAGCCACTTCTTCAAGAACATTATAACCTCTTCTCTTTAATTCATTGACGAGAGTCGTTTTGCCTGAGCAAGCACCCCCCGTTAATACCATCTTTCTCATATATATCTTAAGAGTTGTATTCTTAATGACATTTACTGACCATTTTTTGTCCGCAGTGTTGCATAGGCTTAAATATGGGTTGTTATTGTTGTTTCTATGCTAAGTTCCGAAGTTGTAACAAAGATTGAAGATTTTGTTTATGCTAGGCCGCGATCAATTCAGGAAATTGCTCAGCACATTAATAAGAACTGGCGAACCGCAGACAGATATATTCAGGAGATTTCTAAGGAATTTGGGACATTGGCAATGCGGACGTTCAGAGAAGGGACACGAGGAGCCCTAAAAATAGTTTATTGGTCAAGTGTTGAGAAGGTAAGTAGTTCAGTATTTCAGGAGAGGTTAGAGGCACAGATAATGGTAGGGCAAGAGAAAAAACACTTTGAGGCATTTGATATTTTCCAACATGTGGAGGATAAGAAAAAGGAAGTTTGGACCCGGGAAGCAAAAAATGAAGTGACCGCAGGAAGACTTACAAAATTTAAAGATCTATTATTGGGAGCAAAAAAACAAGTGTTGTTTTTCTCTGGAAACCTATCTTTTATTTATTATAATGATGGGAAAATAAATCTGTTTGATGTTGTTGAAGAACTTGTAAAAAAGGGAATCTCAATAAAAGTTATCTGCCGTGTTGACCTTATAGGTAAGGAGAATATTAGGAAGATGTTATCCCTGAATTTCAAGCATGGCAAGGAATTGATAGAAATTAGGCATAGGAAACAACCCTTGAGAGCTACGGTTATCGATGGAAAAGTGATCAATCTTAAGGAAGTTAAGGAACCAACGGGCCGGAAATCTGAATTGGCAAAAAAGACTTTTATCTTCTATACAATTAAAGAGAAAAGTTGGGGAGAATGGCTCTCTAAGATTTTTTGGAAGATGTTTTCTGGGGCGATTGGAAGTGAGAAACGATTAGAAGAGATTGGGAAGTTAAAATAAAACTTATTTGGGTTTGACAGCTATTTCTCGTAATCTTAACCCTACCCGTTTTACTTTCTCTAGAAATTTTGGGTACTCTTGTTCCTTGAGTGTACAACTTCCTGCACACCTCATGGAGTTTGGGTCAAATGAAGGATCATGAAATGCCCCAACTATTTTGGAATTTTTTCCAAGTACTGCTTCATTCCAGATAAATTGTCCGGATTCTGGAAATTTGGAATACCAGGAGGTCATAAGTGTTTGTAAATCAGATTCCCTTACAAAATCATATTTAGATTCATGGGGATATGTTCCATCAGGCATCATGCTTAGCCCCGAATCATTATCAAACATGACTTTGACTTCGCCAGAAAGGATTAAACCATATGGCCGGTGATAAAATACTGCTGGATCGGTTTTTGAAATACAGCACATAATTTCCCGTACATCCAATCCAAGACTTTCTTCTAATTCTTCAACCGAATTTCCGCTTCGGTAGAAATTAATAAATTTCTCAGAATCTGGGTCTCTCCCGTGTTTTTGTCTCATTAACCTTGAAAATTCATTTGGATGGTTCCCCATTAACGAATGAAACAGGTGGCAATTCCTTCCAAGTTCATATTCCATATAAATAGCCATTTTGGGAGAATTATAAAGATTGTTGTGCTCGTTTATTCTGCCAAAATATAAAAAGTCCGTTAATCTTGTATTCTAATGGTAGTTAAAAAAGAGCGTAATGCTACACTGATCATCTGTGAGAAGCCTGCGGCTGCGGCGAAGATAGCTGCTGCATTATCTGATGCGACTGATGAGAAGCTTACAAGCAAGGAAGGCGTTGCATATTATGAGTTTTTTAAGAAAGGGCGGAGATATATCATTGGGTGTGCTGTTGGACATCTGTTTGGGATTCAGCAAATTGCGCTCAGGGGGCCATTTCCTAACTTTGAGGTTGAATGGAAACCTTCATTTAACAAGAAGCGGTCCGCACATACAAAGCGATATTTACAAACATTGAAACGACTTGCTAAAGAAGTTGATGAAGCGATCGTCGCTACGGACTTTGATGTTGAAGGGGAAGTAATTGGGTGGAATGTCGTGCGATTCGTTCTTGGAAAGAAGTATGAGAAAGTGGCTAAGCGAATGAAGTTTTCTTCCCTTACAAAGGAAGCTCTTGAAGAATCATTTGAAAATTTGATTCCAACACTTAATTGGGGTGCGGCCATTGCAGGAGAGACACGGCACTATTTGGATTGGTTCTATGGAATTAATCTTTCTAGAGGATTAATGAAGGCTATTGCTAAGGCGGGAGCATTTAGGATTTTGTCTATTGGAAGGGTACAAGGTCCTGCGTTAAAGATTGTTGTTGATCGAGAAAGAGAGATTCAGGCATTTGAGCCAGAACCTTATTGGCAGATTTTTCTTCAAGTTAAGAATATTAAAGGGAAAAGACTTGAGGTAAAATATCCAAAGGATATCTTCAAGCAATCTGAGTTACTTAGATTCAAGCATCTTAAGGGAAAGAGTGGAACTGCGACTACCATCATAAAGGTTGAGGATGTTCCTGCCCCAACGCCATTTGATCTAACCACATTACAGACTGAAGCTTACAAATATTGCGGAACTACACCTACCCAGACTCTTCGGGCGGCTCAGAACCTTTATCTTGCAGGAGCAATCTCTTATCCAAGAACCTCAAGCCAGAAATATCCTGCTGCGATTGGATATGATAAAATTTTGAAGAAATTGAAGAAATATACTACGGTTGTTAAGTATGCTAAGAATAAGAAACCTACCGAAGGTAAGAAAGAAGATCCGGCACATCCCGCTATTTATCCGACCGGCGAAGCGAAGAAAGTTCCTGAGAGAGATAAGAAGATTTATGATTTGATTGTAAAGCGGTTTATTTCGTGTTTCTGTGATTCGGCTAAGGTTGAGAATAAGAATGTAAAGATAGATGTTGGGGGATTGAAGTTTGGGGCTAGGGGAGTTCAGATCAAGGACAAAGGTTGGATGAATGTTTATCCAACATCAATTAAGGAAAGTGAAGTTCCAACAATGGATGGGGAAGTTGATGTACTAGAAATCAGGACCGAAGAGAAGCAAACAAAACCTCCAAGAAGATATTCTGCAGCTTCTCTTGTTAAGAATTTAGAGAAAAAGAATTTGGGAACTAAAGCTACCCGGGCAGGAATTGTTGAAACTCTCTTTACGAGGGGTTATGCAAAAGGCAGGGCAATTGAAGTAACTGAACTGGGTATGCGAATGGCTGAAACTCTTGAGAAATTTTCTCCGATTATTCTTGATGAGGAGCTTACTGGAGAAATGACAAAGGAACTTGAAAAAATAGAAGTTTCAGACAAAGATTTAGAGAAAAAAGAACAGAAGATATTGGATAAGGCAAAGAAATCGATTAGTAAGATTGCAGAGGGAATGACTAAGAATCTCGAGGCTATGGGAAAGTCACTTGCTGATGCGAATGCAATTGTCAATGAGCAGGAGAGAGAAGAGAATACAATGACTCAATGTCCAAAGTGTAAGAAAGGAAACTTGAGAGTTATGTATGGAAAGCGGTTTAGCAGATATTTTGTCTCATGTGATGCTTACCCTGAATGTAAAAATATTTATTCATTGCCTCCGCGAGGATTGATGAAGCCAGCTAGAATGTCTAAGAAAGCTGCTGAAGAGGCAGGCAAGGAAGAAGATGCCTTAGAGATGTGTGAAGAATGTGGATTTCCACTCGTAATGTCTTTTCAAAAAGGGCGATCGCCATGGAAGTTTTGTTTTAATCCAGAATGTTCCACAAATGAAGAGTTGACAAAGAAGAAAGAAGAGTTCAAGAAGAAGTTAGCTTCTGGAGAAATTGAGATTGGTGAAGGTGGAAAGGTTATTGATCATACTAAGAAGAAGAAAGTGAAGAAGAAATCTGTGAAAAAGAAAAGTGGTGTGAAGAAGGCTAAGAAGAAGGCGAGCAAGAAAAAAGAATAGCAATATAAAGGCAGGAATTTTTTAGGAGTTATGGCAATATGTGATGATTGGAGAAAGATGATTGATGTTGATTTTCCGCATCCGGAAAATTCATCCCCTAGTGAACGTAGTGAAATTTATAGACAGACTGCAGGCCCGATGGGCTGGCGTCCAGGAATGCCAGTTAGAATTTATATGGGAAAGATTTTGACTCAGGAAAAATTAGATCGTAGAAGGGCAGCAGCGTTTAAGCCCGTAGAGTTGTAATTTAATGTTTCTAAACATATTAGTTATTATATCTCTTGGATTAGATAAATTTGCGTATACTAAAAAATTAATCCTGCTTCTTTCCGGCCAGAGAGTATCTAAACGTCATCGGCCTTCTTCCCGGCCTACGCCTTACTGGCTTTTTTGGAGGTACTGGATCAGCAGGCTTTTCTGAAAGGTCTTTTCCGAACTGGAGAAGAGCATCTTCCGGACTTAAAAATGTGATCTCTCCATTTCTTGGATCATGATTGGTAAAGAGCTCGTTAGCTGCAAATCTCATCCTTAACTGGTCGTCAATTAAAATAAAATAGGAATTATTTGCTGTTTTTCCTCCAAGAGTCTTCTCTGCTAGTTCAAGTTGGAATCTGCTTAATCCTTCCGGATAAGTCATCAAAAGATCGTTAAGTGTGGGCGTTTCGTAGTCTACTTTTAGAAGGGAATATGCCCCACTAGTTTGTGGCATTTGTGGCATTTCTACCATTGGGCCCAGTGCTATACAATCCTTTACGCGTCCAAGTAATGAATTCCTTTCAAAGCTGATTGGGCCACTAAATTTCCTTCTCTTTGCTCCTTGAAGAGAATATCTTATTTGCATATCTTGGAAACTATCAAAATGAGTAGGTTCTTCATTCTCTTCTACAGGAATTATGATCTGGGGGCCTTGGGATTCTTCGTATCCCGTGTCGTCCAGGAAGACTTGATCGGGCGTCATAAATTCTAGCCGATCTTTATTTTCTGAAAGATCTGCGAATCTTCTATTGAATGCGAATGAGTATTGTAAGCTTGTATCAATCAGTGTTCCATAAACTTGTGGCTCGTGAGGTCCTCTCCGAGATCCCCAGGTTTTATCTGCAAGATCTAGGTGAAAGGGTGTTAGATCTTCGAACCCATCATAAGTACTTTCGAAGTCGGAGGCCCGATTTCCCATTGTTCTCGTTTCAATTAGATAGAATGATTGTTTTTTTCCTGTATCGTCCCTTAAATCAACTTGGTGTTCTCCCAAGCAATTTTCAATTACTGGAAGAAGGTTCCCCAATTTTATCACTCTTGCTGCCATGGATTTGTTTATGATTCTTTATTTATAAGGATTATTGTTATTTAGATCTAGGGAATTCTTTCTCATGTCTGTGAAAACAGTAAGGAGAGTTATGAAACTCGGAGTAAAATGATATAGACTGGCTATTACATCCCCCCTTACATAGGTCTCCCAAATCACACCCCTCACAATCTCCCCGAAGGTCGCTCGGTTTAAATTTCCGATTATATGCGAAATTGTTTGGATCCTCCCAAATCCTCCTTAGGGACCTTTCCCGAATATTTCCCTCGATTGCATCCGGATGCCATATGGACAAACATCCCTTAACAGTTCCGTCAGACATGATTCCTAGGCCATATGTTCCCGCCCCACACCCTCTCCAATTATCCTTCCCCAGTCTCTCTCCCAATTTTCCAAAGTAGCCTAGACAGTCTGCTGAAACAACATTCATATGGGGGAGTCTTTCTGCAGTCTCTGCAACAAATTTCCCAAGTTTATAATGCGCTTGAGAATTCAAAATTAAGTTTTCTTGTTTTGCCATTCTTCCCATCGGAGAAGCAGTTTGGATTTGCCAAGCATCTACGCCATAAACAATGAGTCGATTCCTTATGTCTTGGAGTTCTCTAAAGTTGAGATTATTTACAGTTGTGACTGCACAAACGGTTTGGTTTCTTTCTTTTAGCGCCCTTATTGAATCAAAGATCTTTTTGTGAGATCCCTTATGTCCACGAAGGTAATCGTGTGTCTTCTCTTCCCCATCCACACTTATGCCAATGGAGTACGGATTTAAATTTGCAAGATCTTCAATGGTTTTTCCAGTCCAGGCAAGAGTATTACTTATAATTGCGAAATCAAGATTTCTTTCATTTACCTTAGCTCCAATTGTTTTCCAATCGGGCCTCAGGGTGGGCTCTCCCCCAGATAGGACAATTAATCTGAATCCTAAATCGGCTATCTGATCTACGAGTCCTAAAGACTCTGCAGTGTCTAGTTCGTTTTTCCTCGGATCTTTGGCATCTGATCCGCAATGTAAACATCCTGAATCACATTTTAATGTGTATTCCCAAACAACTGTATCGGGGTTTAATTCCATAATAATTTAATAAAAATCCTGTTTAAAAATAAATGTGTGGTTAGAAATATGTAGAGATTAAAACAATCCCTTTTTCCTAATCCCCTCATGAATTATTTCAAAGTGGAGTTCTCTTTCGGGGAGAGAGCGATGTTTTCTTAGAACGATTTTTCTTCTGCCGCGATGATGTTGAAGTTCGATTATGCATTTACTCCAATACTTTAGGAGATCTCCGCCAACCATTGAAACTTTCCTTTCGAACTTTTGTTGATCGTTTGAGAGTCCCGGGTTTTGTTCTTGATTTTCAGATCTTACGAATTGGGTATAGACCTGATTTGTAACAACCACGGGGATATTCTGCTTTCTGGCAATTTCATTAAGCGTTCTAAGTTGTCCTGCAAGTTTTCTATTGACTTCTTGGATATTTTCTGTTGTTTCACTTCTTATTGCGTCTCCGAGTTCTAACCGATAAAGCATTGCTATACTGTCGACAATAATTAGTGAGATGTTTCCCTTTCTTACGTAATCGAGAAGTGTTTCGAAAGATTTTTCTTGTTCTGCGAATGAAGTGGGTTTTAATAGAAATATATTCTGGAGGGTTTCATCTAATCCATTTTTGTTTCCAAGTATTTGTTTCACTCGATCAATTGAGAAACCTCCCTCGGTGTCAATGAATATTACCTTGTTCCCTTTTCTTGCCTGGCTTACTGCCACCAGCATGCAAAGATTTGATTTCCCTGAGGCTCCAGGCCCGTAGAGGGTTGTGATTATGTCTGTTTCGTATCCTCCGAAGAGAAATTTGTTGAGATCATAAGCCCCCGCAGATATTTTTCTTTCACTAACCATCTAATCCGAGAGGGTTGTTAGATTAAAAGAATTGTTGTGATTAGGCGATTAGACCAAAGTTAATTTTATAAAGTCTTTTTACGAAAAGAATTGATGGCTACAAAAGCTGTCGAAAAAAAAGAGGCATGGATGAGAATCTTAGTCCTGATAATATCCGGAATTATTCTGTGTGTGTGGAGAGCATTAATTGTTGTTCTTGCGATTATTCATTGGTTCATTGTTCTTTTCAGCGGCAAGAGAGATAGAGGCATTGCAATGTTCTCAGAATATTGGGATACCGAGCTTTATCGATTTGCAAGATACATGACATTTGTAACGAATGAGCGGCCATTTCCTTTTACAGAAATGCAAAGAATTGGGAAGTTTGTTAGATAATTAATATTTACAATCTTTAGAGAACAATTCAAAGCAGGCCCCACAATCTCCATGACTGCCTATAAGATTATTTATTATTCCTAGCGGGACTCCCTCAGACTGGGCAAGGGCTCTTGGACCCCCCCAATTCAATTCAGATAGTCTTTTATCTTTCTTTGCTCTTTTGAGAATTTTTGTAAGGGGTTCATCAATTAGATTCCCAGGAAATTTAAAAAATTGGAAACAGCAGGTATAAACATCTCCCACCTCATCAACAGTCAATTCTAGATCATCAAATACTCCCTCACACATTCCCCCAGAGTGATACCCCATTGGAACCCCATTCATTCTTGGACGCCCAGTAGGCATAGCATTTTCCATGGGGGGGCCTCCCCGTACTCCCACTAT
>JABHNB010000006.1 GCA_018694115.1 archaeon | reverse complement strand
GTTTCTATCCACAAAACCAGCAGGGTTATCTCCCTTGAAGAAAACCATAGAATATTTGTTAGTATCATTAGAATCGCCATCAACAGTAAATCCTAAATTTGAAACATTATCCACTCCAGAAGTGGCAGTAGCATCATAATCCCCATAGATTGCGTACATAACATCAGCTCCAGACATAATTGGAACATCAATAACAACCAAAGCATTAGGATCTTCAACTTTCGCATCTCCAGAACTATCATAATTAACTACAACTGCACTATCATTAACTGCGTAAGCATCTGCCGCCATAGAATCACTAGGCGTAACACCGCTTAGAAGAGTTCGATCCTCAAGCCTCTCAAGAACAGGCCCTACGTTATAATTGTTACTAGAATCGTTTTTTCTTTCACTCTTTCCCCTTCCAAAGACACCTTTTACAGCGTCTCCAAGTGTTTTTCCCATGAAAAGTTGGCGCATTACATATTTATAAGTCTTTCTATTGTCGTAACTATGTCGGGGTTACACCAAGAAACTATATCGCAGGACCAACATACGTGACTTCGAGATTTGCCCAATGCCCTTGATCAATACCTGAAAATTCCTTGAAAAATTTGTAAGCTTTTTCATCTGCACCATTAATGTAAGCATCATTATTCCGATGATTTCCCGTAGAGGGATCCATATCACTAAATTCCCAATGGAAATCAAGAACGTCTTTATTACTCACCGTCAAATCAGTAAGAATATTATTTTTCCACTTAACTGCCCTAGAAGAAGACGCATCAAAGAAGACAGTACTATTTGTTACATCACCATAATCTGCAGGGCTATCAATACAAGCCGCAGTATAAATTCCATCAGAACCTGCCTCAATCACGATGATACTTGTAATGGCCCTACGCTTATGGCCTCGACTATTCGTCCCATCAACAGTAATCTGAACATTTCCAGCAGCAGATACAGTATAATTAAATTTCTTCTTAGTATCCGTAACCTCTCCAATCTTTTGGTCTCCCAAACTAACTTCACCATAAATAGAATCATCCGAATCGTTCGCCTCAATTTCTATAGACACATTATCTCCCACAAGATAATCTTCTCCACACTTAGGATTAACGATCTTCAAATCAAAAGGATATTTATCATTCGGATCATTTCCAGTTACAGTTAATTGATTAGATTTATTTCCCAAAGCAACGAAGTAAAATTCAAGAGAACCGCCCTCTCCTGCCTCGTTCCCTGCAATATAATCTTCCTCAGTCAAAGTAACAATTGCAACTGCGGTTCCACTAGCATCAACAGTACCATTAATCTCGCTTCCCTTTGAAATAGTCCGAACAGGATCATTAACCACATCGTCCTCCCAGATTTCAAAAGTAACATTTGTTCCCTCAGGCAATCCTGTGTTCTTGAAAATCATCTTAACAGTACTTCCAATATTTGATTCGCTTATTCCCGTTCCATTCATCAATGCCCAATGAACATCCCCCAAAATAAGAGAAGGATCATAACAACAAACCTTAATTGGGCCCTCAGAATTATCTCCAGAATAAACAATTGCATCCGTTTTATCACTAAGTGAAACAATAACCTCGCCAGCACAAGAATCTCCTGCGCCAATATCAATAATCTCACAATTCATCTCATCTCCGAAGTGGATGGGAACATCATAGGTAGAATCCTGAGTTGTGGAAACCAATGAACCATCTTCCGAAGACATCCATAGGAAGGGATTGCTAGTTCGATCTATAGATTCCTCATTTGGAGAACAAATCTCATAACGATAATAACTCAAAGGTTCTCCCACACAGCTTCCCATGTCAGTAAGCATCAATATCTTTCTCTCTTCAACATCTTCTGCAGTCAAGGCCCTTTTGTAAAATGAAACCTCGTCCAAAATTCCTTCAAAAGATCCTCCACTAATAGAGTTTCCAATATAACTATTTGATTGAGATTGTAAGAAATCTCCGCCAACAGAAGTACTTCCTGCAAGGGCCCCATTAACATAGAGTTTCAGGTCCTCCCCGTCATTAATTGCTACAACATGGTGCCACTCACCATTCGCAATATCCGCATTTGAATTTCCACTAAGTTCTACTTCTCCAGCGTATCCAAAATGAAGCTTCCCTTCTGTGATTGTCAATCTTTGGGCCCATTCAGCAGAAGCCCTTCTGGAAAAAAGAGATCCAACATCTGCATCGGTATCACTAGTCTTAATCAAAAACTCTATACTCATTTCATTCTCAGGATTCAATTCAGCAGGATCCCCCACATTTACCCTAGTAGTTCCAGAAAAACTTAATGCTGCCTGTTTATTATCTTCTTCTCCAATATGTCCGTCAACCCAGGAAGGCCCCTCACCAGACAGACCAGGATCAGTACCTTCAGGATAACAATAATTTCCGGTAACCCCATAACCATTACGGCCAGTAGAATTAAAACCCTCAGTACAATAACAACAGAAGTCATCATTTGAACACTCCCTAACCTCGTACCTATCTTTATTCGCATCCCAATTTGGAACCACATACTTACACGCATCCGCTCCAGGATCGCTATCGTGCCATTTAACGTAAACAATATCATATGGGTCCCCATCAAATTGAGTCTTAGAACTTCCTTCTAAAACTCCATCAAAATCACTTCCACTAGAATCAAAAGCGGTATCTCCAGCACCTTCATCAAATCTCCAATGGCCGAT
This sequence comes from archaeon, assembly GCA_018694115.1. Taxonomy (GTDB): domain Archaea; phylum Nanobdellota; class Nanobdellia; order Pacearchaeales; family GW2011-AR1; genus JAGVXH01. Next base: position 24,171 of record JABHNB010000006.1, on the reverse strand, counting down.
CCTTCCACGAGGACAAACTTCATATTCTTCTTCAAAATCCCAAGAAACTGCCTGTGCCCCATTTTGAGAATCAAGTTTCATAACTACCTGATCAATGGAATCACACAAGTTAAAGTCAGGTAAATCAGGCGAACATAAATTTTCACACTCTCCACAATCTGGATCCGCCATACAATCACTATCAAAACAATCCGTACCACCCTCTGCCCATTCAGCGTCACAATCATTATCCAAACCATCAGCACAAAATCCAACGCCCTCTTCAAAAATAATTCCGGGATTAGCATTAACATTATCATCATGACAATCCTTCCCTTGCCCCAAAATACACTGTTCATTTTCATCCGGACCACAACCCTGCTGATTTAAAATACATCGATCATCCGCAGGGTAATAATCTCCATCTTCATCCTCACATTCTGGAGAAAAGCCCAAACAAATCGGATTCATCAAACACTGTTCATCCGCACAATCTATCTTCCCATTACAGTTATCATCAATCTTATTATTACAAATTTCCACAATACCAGGATTTATCTTTTCCCCCGCAACATTACCCCCCCTTGAAGGAAGTTTATCCTTTTTACCGCTACTCTTCAATTGCAAGGCGTGTCCTCTTCCTCTCCACCACTGGTCATCAATACCCCATCCCCCAACAGGATCATCAACTACTCCCCTTGTAGCTGCACCGATACCTACAAGAAATAATGGGGCAGGCTCAGCAACGTCATGGCAATCCATATCTCCTGCACAAGGTGCATTTTCATCCGGACCGCAAATAGCCGGACACTCGACACCAGCCGGCGCCGCTCCAGCAGTATAATAATCCCCATCCTTATCTTCACAAGCAGAACAAAGCGGATCATCCCAACAATCATCAAGATCTAAACAATCTTGTAAGCCATCACAATCATTGTCATCACCGTCCTTACAACCATTCGGAGAAATTGCTTTTTCTCCAGCAATTCCAGGTTTAATATTTGGATTCTGATCATTACAATCATCCTCAGAACAAGATCCATCCTCATCCGCATCAATTAAACATCCCACAATCAAACACATTACATCTCCCGCTGTTTCTCCAGGATTTACAATTGCGTCAAGCCCATCAACAAACCCATCGCAATTGTCATCTTTTCCATTATCACAATCCTCTAGCGCGCCAAGATAAATACTCGCTCCTCCCGCTGAAGGATAATCATTACAATCATCTCCCCCTACACAACCATATCCCGTCGCATCATAATGGCCATCATCATCCTGATCACAATAATGACACTGGCTCTCCCAACAAGTTTCATGCTCGCTACAATCACTAACACTTTCACAACATATCTCCCCCCCCGGACCAGACTGACCAATACACGCACTATCTGCACAATCTGCATCACCATTCCCATCTTCATCACCCACAGTGCTACAATCTTCATTAGCATCTGAACCAGAAAGATAAGCCGTTCCTCCGGAAGAAAGCGCAACAGCGTCCCACCAGCCAGATTGAGAAGGAATAATATCTGAGGCAGAAAAGTAATTAGGGAAATTAGGGAAAGAACATTGTTCTTCAGTAGAGTAATAATTGCTTGTATTTGTAGCATCAAAGACTATTATTGGATTATTAGGAATTAGGCTCAAGGTACCTCCATAACTAGAACTCGGAGAAGGTGCATAAACAAAAAAATACCATCTCATAAATCCGTCCCCATAATTCCACATGCTAAGATCAATAATAAGATCGGAAGTATGTTCCACAACACCAACTCCTGCGCCAGGAATGTTGTTATATCTCAGGGTTATTCCATCCGGAATCGCAAGTCCGGCAGCACGATTCGAGAGACCCCAACCCGCATAAGCAAGATCATCCTCAGAACTACATGAAAATGATCGTATAGGGATCACATAATCAATATTATTATCAATATTGAGGGAAGTCATAGTGATAGAACAAGTTCCATCATCTCCAATATATCCATCATCCCCAAGACATACACCCGTATCCAAAAATATTTCTTGGTTCAATTTAAAATCCACTCCAGAAAACCTAACAGTAACCTCATCATTAGCAGACATAGAATTAATACAGTCAGTACAACCAAGACCTGCAGTTAAACCGGATACAAAACTTACAGATCCCAAGATACCAATAATCAATCCGAAAAGAACAAAAACACCTAATCTAAATCTCATCTAAGCTCCCGCCCCCACCAAACAAGCAGATTTAGCTTCACTATTAACCACCATATCACAAGAATTCTCTGTTCCCTTCCCAACAGAAACGACAACCCAACAATAATCTCGAGCATTCATTTCAACGAGACTTCCGGCAGAAGAATAATGAAACGAACTTCCTTCGTTAAATTCTCCATCACAAATTTCAGCATTTCCTGTAGATTCGGCCACATCTAACTTGCACTGAGTTGACATAATTTCATTTTCAATCTCTTCGCATTCAGAAACTTCTCCAGAAGAAATCGTTTGAGAATAAATTGCCCGATCTTGAGAAAACTGTTCATCAAGCCTCCCCACATCATTCCCGGTCCCCCCAGAATCTCCAGTACCAATTGCAGAATCATCATTTCCGCCCATCATATAACCTAAAACTAAAAAAATCACAAAAACACCAACGACAATCACCCCCGCACCAACAATAGCTAGCCCCTTATGTCCTACAAGCCACTGCCCAAAAGATCTTCTTTCAAGAACCTCATAACCTGCCTCTAACTTCTTATATTTACCACCCTCATCTTTCATAAAATTACATGGAAAGGAGATTTATAAAAACTTCCCTAACGACGACAATCAAATAAAATTAACTTCTAGTGTTGCCCAATTATTTCCGGACCTAAAATACTCTCTAGTAAAATCATATGCACGAGGATTACTTCCAGCAATATTTCTCACTCTGAAAGTTCCAGTGTTCTGATCAATATCACTAAAAACCCAATTAAACATCAAGGCACTTTTATCATTCAAAGTAGTTAATTCAATAACATTGCCCACCGTAGGATCAAACTCTACGGCCCGAGTACCATAAGCTTCAAATTCAATCTGTCTCTCAGTAACATCGGCAAAATCTGCAGGCTTATCAATACATGCAGCAATATAAGTACCATAAAGAGTCTTATCAACAACCATCACATTGGAAAACTGCCGTTTAATTCTTCCTCGACTATTTGTTCCAGTTAAACTAATCGGAATATTTCCAGCGTCCTCAAAAGTATAGCTAACAAAATCATCAGCATTAGTTAACTCCATCTCAGAACCATTAACATTCAAAACAGCATCAATTACATCATCCTTATCTAAGATCTCAACATAGATTCCAGTATCATCCCCAAGAGTTAAATCATCCCCGCAGAGTGGACTTTCAATCTTCAGAGTCATTGGTGCATCATCAGGAGTTTCATCAACATTCAAAACATCTGAAGTTCCAATCACCTCCCCATCAACAAAAGCAGTAAAATAGTAACCAGTATCTGAAGAAACATTAGCCTTCCAAACAGAACCTGCACCAGAAAGATCAGCAACCTTAGAATCAAACCAGAATAATCCTCCATCAACCTCCATAATCCGATAATCAACTTGTTGTCCTTCAAAATCAGAACTTTCAAAAACTAATCTAACATAATCATTCAAATCAACATAATCTCCGTCAAGAAATGCCTCAAAGTTAGCATTCGTCCAACTCACCTCGCCAGTAGGAATAGTAACCTCTATCTGACAAGTCGAATTACATCCGTCACCATCAGTGATATCTCCAAAATCACACTGCTCTCCTGCAAGAATATCTACAACACCATCACCACAAATAGGATTTGTGCAATCGGCCCGACAAGTATCTGGTAATACATCCGAATTACTCTCTCCCTCGTCACACTCCTCTCCAGAATCAACAGACTCATCGCCGCAAAAAGAAACTTCCGCAGACTCTATATAACTCTCCATCCAAACACGAGAAGTATCGCTCTGTTCGTCCTGCTCTTCAACCCAAACCTCTACATCGAAATAATCTCCACATAAATCATTTGTAACCCTCAAATGGCTATTTCCAAAACCATGGTCTGCAGGATTCCACGTAACACGCTCAATATCTAAAGAAGCCTCGGCAGCAATCACCTTAGCCCCCTCATTAACTAAAATTGTTGTCTTATCCTGCCTCTTGAAAGTATCAATTCTATCAATCTCCTCCAAAAGTGATCCGGGACCTGCAGTCGCCTCTGCCATTGTATGGGCCTTAATATTAACACTGGTAGATCCCCAAACCCGATAAACCGCCTTAAGAATCGGGATCGGTCCCTTAGCACAATAAATTTTGTTATCTCCATTTACATTCAACCTTAAATCTTCAGTATGAGTATTAGTCGGCAACCACTCCCCAAGGCTAGTAGAATAGGTAATTTCTGCAACTGCTGCATTAACAACAACATCATTCTCAATAGCATGAGACCACCCCCCTGCAGGATATCCCAAACAGCTCCAATGCCTTCCCATATAATTCAGAGAATATCCCTTAGTAAAGGCGGGAGGATCAGAACACGCCGCAGCCTCAACAATCCCAGAACTAAAAACTAAAACTAATATTATCAACAAGGCGAACATACCAACTCTTTTCATAAATAATCAACCCATTCAAAGTTTATAAAAGTTATTAAGGGACTAAAAATCACCCAATAACGACCAATACGGGCATCAACTTCGCAACCATCTTACCTATCCCCGCCTCATGAGAAACCTTCACCACTTCATCAATATCCTTATATGAAAATGGAGATTCTTCCACCATTCCCTTCTGGCCACCAGATTCAACAAATACCCCCCGCTTTTCCATATCTGCCTGAGCTTCTTCAAAGGTCATATCTCTTTTTGCCTGAGTTCGACTCTTAACTCTCCCCGCACCATGAGCAGTAGAACCAAACGAAATTTCCTCCGCCTTTTTAGTACCGCACAAAACATAACTCGCAGTTCCCATTGAGCCAGGAATAAATACTGGCTGTCCAACTTCACGATAATCCTCCGGAATTTCTTTTCGTCCAGGACCGAAGGATCGAGTCGCTCCCTTCCGCATAATCAAAACTTCCTTCATCTTTCCATCAACCTTATGTTTTTCAAACTTCGCAATATTATGGCATACATCATATACCACTTCAGCCTTAAACTTAGGAAAATAATGCTTCATATCTTCACGAATCCAGTGAGTAATAATTTGTTTATTGGCAAAGGCAAAATTAGCTGCAGAGGCCATAGCTCCCATGTACTTCTTCCCAAGCTCAGATTTAATCGGAGCATTAACTAACTCTCTATCAACATCCGGATGGCCATATTCCTGATCCATCAATTTGATATAATCCGAAGCAACTTGGTGTCCAAGTCCTCGAGAACCACAATGAACCATAATTACAATCTGTCCCTTCTTCAAACCAAATACCTTGGCAATTTTCTCATCAAAAAGTTCATCAACAACCAAGACATCTAAGAAGTGATTTCCTGCCCCAAGAGATCCAAGTTGAGGCATTCCTCTGCTCTTCGCTCTTTGAGAAACTACAGAAGGATCAGCGCCAGGAAGCTTACCTTGTTCTTCCATATGTAGATAATCTGCTTTCTTACCATAGCCCTTTTCAACAGCCCACTGAGCTCCACCCACCAAAACATTATCCAATTCTCCACGATCAACTTTCAGTCTGCCTCCACGACCAACACCAGAAGGAACCGTTCTAAAAAGCGAATGCAAAATCTCTTTCTCCTTTCCCTTAAGATCTGCAAGCTTCAAGTTCGTTCTAAGCAATCTAACAGAACAGTTAATATCATAACCAACTCCCCCAGGACTAATAACTCCAGTTTCAGGATCAAAGGCAGCAACGCCTCCGATCGAAAAACCATAACCAGTATGCATATCGCTAAGACCGATTGAATGTCCAAGTATTCCAGGCAATAAAGCCACATTAGCTACTTGTTTTATAGCATCTTCCTCCACATCATCCAACAAAGTTTCAGATAAGAAAAGCTTTCCAGGAACATTCATCTTACCAGTTTTAGGCAATTCATATTCCACATCTGAAATTTTTTTCAACTGTTTTTTGTACATAACTTAGAAAACTCAATCTGCTTTAAATATGTTCGGAATTATTTTTTCATCAATCAATTTTTGAACATAATCTCGACGATTAATATTTAATTCATAGTAGACCGTTCCAAGACCATTAATCCGATAATAAAGAAGCGGTTTAATATCATAAAACTCCTCAAGCAATTTACTCAATTTTTCTAAATTAATCTTCTCTTTTGAAATCAATCTAAAATATTTCTTTCTTCGAACCTTTAACTTTTCAGAAAGAATATTCTTTACAAAAAGTTTACACTTATTCTTCTCTTCAGGAAAATCCCAAAGATAATCTACATAATCGTTCAAAACCTTTGACAATTTTTTCTTCTTATCGGGATGTAAAAAATTAATCTTTTCTTGGAATAACTTTAGGTTTTCCCGGCCATAGATGTATACCCTAAACATTCTTCGTTTTTTATTTTCCTTCCAAATTGTCTTAATACCCAAATCATTTAGAACCGCGACAATGCTCCTTAATCCCCCCTCATTAACTGAATCTACACCAATATGCCTATTTTGGTGCGACCTACAAAATACCCAACCTTCGCAATCAAAAAAGACCCTCAACCACAGTTTAGAGAGATTAACACTAAGTTTAGGCATATGCCATTCATAAGAATAAAAACTTCCAAATTGGTTAGTTAACTGTTCATAAATTTCTTTAGATCCCTTCTCACATCTTTGTCCTTCTTTTATCCAAGGTTTAACACCAAATGACTTTTCAAACTTATCTTGAAAATCTTTCAATAATTCATAATTTTGATTCCTAAGACCCACCCGATAATATTTATGTTTTTGGGTTGAGGGATTTTTTACAACATACCCATCTGAACAAAGATAAGCATGAACCCCGACAAGGTTTTCATCCAATATCATAAACAATATAAGAAATTAAACTTTAAATACCTTATGTTTGTCGGGCACGAGAATTTCCCACTCAACGTCGGAAATTTTCTTTAATTCAACCATATTTAGAAATAGCACAGAGATTATTTAAGTGTTCTGAATAATTAATTAACGCACAATATTCAAATCGATACTAGAAACCATATCACATAATTCATCAGGTACTTTTGCATGCTGAAGCTCGCTATAACATTCCAAGGTTTTCCTACCTGCGGGCCCATCTCCTTTCTGTAGCTCAGCTCGGAAAAATTCTTCGTAAGTCTCCTTATCAGTCGTACAAACCAAACCACAAGCACCCGGAATATAATTTACATAACCAATATTCTGAGCCAATCCCTCAATAACTTCCCGAACATTATTAGGATCTACATCCCTATTCAAGGCCATGATAAAAGAAACGTCTCCTTTTGAGCTTAAAACTTCTACAGAATCTGGATTAAAATTATAAAGTTTTGGACCAGTTCCTACCACCCTAGACCAATCTGGTTGTTTTCTCATAAATCTATCATGAGAAATGGGTTTATAAAAATATATATTCTCTAAAATAGTCCGAGATCAAACATCCAACACTGCTTGAACTTTCCATCCACCATCACCCTTCTCAACGAACATATCACTATACGTGATTGCCTTGACATCATTAGTGAACTTATAATTCTCCGCCTTATCGCCCACAATAGTACAACTAAGCTTAAAATTCTCAGCATCAATCTTAATCTCCGTAACCTTAGCCATCAGAAAATCCTGTGCATCCAATAAAAACAAGAACTCCTCAAGAAAATTATATAACAACATTCCAAGATCAGTTCCTTCAACTTCAAAACTTACTGCCTCTTGTTCAAGAATTTTTATATCTCCCCTAACCGTCTCGGCCATTGCATCTGCCGCAGAACTAAACGCCTCTTCAATCGTCGCACCTTCGGCAACAAACTTCACATCAGCAGTATGCTCAAGGAATCTGTGGGACATGAAGAATATAATTTATGGACATTTAAAGACTTATTGATTATCCAAGTGTTCAACATAGATAGTCCAGAAAGTCTCATTATCAAAAAGACTGATCTTATAATGTTCATCTCCTCGCTTTGCATGAACTGCCCCCCAAACAACCGCCCCAAAACCTTCCGCACGATAAAATTTTTTTATAGCTGATATGATCTGTTTCCGCCTCTCCCCGTAAAAACAATCAAAAGTTTTAGCCAGGGCAAGAGTCCCAGCCAAAGGATTATTCTTAGATTTAACCAACCTATGTTGGCGGTCCTCAACTAGGCCCAGGGTAGAGCACAAGGTTCTATCTAATCTGTCAAGAACCCTATTGGGAAAGAACTTTCTATGAAACTCTTGATAAGATTTATAGCTTTCACCCCCAGATTCTTTCGAAGACATAGAATTTCTAAGATTAAAAAATTTAAAAGATTATCTATTTCATCCAAGTATGTGAATTTATAAACTCTTTCTACTTAAACTAAATATGAAAAAAATACCTCAAGACCTCATCGGCAGCATCGCCATTCTAAAATTCCCAAGAAAAACATTCAGCATAGTTAAAAAACTAAAATCAAGAAAATTCCTAAAGCAACATAAAACAATAACAACAGTAGTCGAAAAAACAGACAAAATTTCTGGACGTCTCAGAGTCCACAAAACAAAACATCTTGCGGGAGAAAAAACAAAAGAAACAGTCCATAATGAGAATGGTTGCAAGTTCAAAATAAATGTAGATGAAACATACTTCTCACCAAGACTTTCCAACGAACGAAAGATTATCGCAGAAAGAATAACAAAAATAGCACCAAAAAAGATTCTCGTCATGTTTGCAGGAATCTCACCATATCCAATAGTGATCGCAAAGTTCCTAAAACAAGCAAATAAGAAAACTACAATCATCTCAAACGAGATTAATCAAAAAGCAAATGTCTACGGACAAAAAAATATCCAACTGAACAAATTCCAAAAGACTGTAAGCTTACTTCCCGGAGATGCAAAGAAGATCCCATTAAAAACAAAAGATAAATTTGATGTAATTGTCATGCCTCGTCCAAATCTAAAAGATACATTTCTAAGAACTGCACTTAAACTTTCCAAAATGCCCAAGAACTCCGCAACTAAGGGTACACCGAGCGGTGCAACAACTATTTTCTATCACGGATTTGGAACAAAAGATGAAGTCCTCAAAGAAATAAAAAAGGACACAAAAAACAAAATCGGAAAAATAAAAATTAGAAAAGCTGGAGACATCGGAGTCGGAAAGTGGAGATGGCTAGCAGAATTTAAAGTTAAATAAAATTAACTTCTAATGTTGCCCAATTATTCCCAGATCTAAAATATTCCCGAGTAAAATCGTATGCACGAGGATTACTTCCGACTATATTTCTCACCCTGAAAGTTCCAGTATTCTGATCAATATCACTAAAAACCCAATTAAACATCAAGGCACTTTTGTCATTCAAGGTAGTTAATTCAACGATCTTACCAACAATTGGATCAAATTCTATTGCCCTAGTACCATAAGCTTCAAACTCAATCTGTCTCTCAGTAACATCTGCAAAATCTGCAGGCTTATCAATACAGGCAGCAATATAAGTACCGTAAATTGTCTTGTCAACGACCATCACGTTAGAAAACTGCCGTTTAATTCTCCCACGACTATTTGTTCCAGTTAAACTAATCGGAATATTTCCTGCTTCATCAAAAGTATAACTAACAAAATCATCCGCATTCATCAACTCCGTCACAGACCCATTAACATTCAAAACAGCATCAATAATATCATCTTCATCAAGAATCTCGACATAAATTCCAGTGTCATCCCCAAGAGTTAAATCATCTCCGCAAAGAGGATTTTCAATCTTCAGTGTCATGGGGGCATCATCAGAGGTATCGTCAACTTTTAGAATATCCGAAACACCAACTAATTCTCCATCAACGAAAACCTTGAAGTAATAACCACTATCCGAAGAAACATTAGCCTTCCAAAAAGCATCTACTCCAGAGATATCTGTAACCTCAGAATCAAAATAAAATAACCCTCCATCAACTTCCCAAATTTCATAATTTGAATTTGAACCGGAAGCTAAACCTGAAACAACCAATCTAACACTATCTCCAAGATCTACCCATTCTTCATCAGGAAGTAAATCAAAATTAGCATCTGCCCATCCGACTGTAATTGGAGATCCACAATACCCCGAACCTGCCAAACCCTTATCATATAAGTCTTTTACCTCGGGAGCTGTCAAAGCCTTATTCCAAACCGAAACTTCATCTAAAGATCCATCAAAGAAATACATAACCTCATTCATCGCGCTCCCGTCCGCAGAACTAGAAAACGCCGCCCCGATATAAGAAGAAGATGCGGACGCATTAGGAACATGCCCGGCATGACTATCAATAGGAACCATGCTTTTACTTCCATAAGAATAAGCACGAAGACCTGCATTAACCTCCTCACCATCTACATACATTTTCCAATCGGTTTCATCCAAAGCACACGCAGCGTGAACCCATCGATCAACATAAGAATTATCCAACTTGTAATACAGCCTAACTTCTCTATCTTCAAAAGTCTCGAAAGCACATTGAATGTGTGTCCCGCTAGAACCAAGAAATCCGGAATTATCCATAAGGCCCATCCCATAATTCAAACGTCCATTCTCTTCAGATTCTCCCCTATTAAAAATCACCCTAGTCTCCCCCGCATTTAGTAAACGATCAACCTTAAACCAGGAAGCAAGAGTAAACTTCTCCAACGCCAAACTATCGTCATCATCAGAAATCTCAAAATAATCATCCACACCATCTAACCTTAATGTGCCATTCACTCGGCCCACAGTCCGATTGATAGTAGTCATTCTCCGACCAATTCCATTATCTCCACTCCCGGAAGAATCAAAAGTTCCGATCCCCGAAGTTTCATCAAATCCCCAATAGCCCACCATTCCAGGCTGACTACAAACTTGGCCAGTAACACAAAGTGGGTGGTTATCAATACTTCCATCACAATCATTATCAATGCCATCACAAGTTTCCGCCACGCCAGAAAAATCCTCCGGACAACTAGTACAATTCTCCCCAAGATCCACATTTCCATCACCACAAAAAGCAACCTCTATAGATTCTATATAACTATCAATCCAAACACGAGAACTATCCCTTTGCTCATCCTGCTCCTGAACAAAAATCTCTATATCAAAATAATCATTCCTCTTATTCGTAACCCTCAAATAAGCATTCCCATAACCATGATCTGCAGGATTCCAGCTAGCAGTTTTAACATTCCAAAAGGCCCCATTTGCTATTGTCTTAGCCTCCCCATTAACTAAAATCTTCGTATCTCCCTGCCTCTGGAAAGTATCATTCCGATTAATTTTATTCATAAGTGTCCCAGGTGCACCAGTAGCTTCTGCTTTAACATGAGTTTTGACCTCAACCTTTGTAGATCCCCAAACCCTATAAATCACTTTTAACATCGGAGTCGGACCTTTCGCACAATAAATTTTATTATCCGCATCAACATTCAACCGTAGGGCTTCAGTATAGGTATTTGCAGGCAACCAGTTCCCCTCACTAGTTGAATACTTCATAGATAGGCCATAGGCCCCAGTATTATAGTTAACAGCAAAATTACTTTTATCAACAACCTCGGCCCCATTAACAGCTGCAACCCAATCCCATGGCGGGGCCCACTTACAACTCAACTGCCTTCCAAAATAAACCAAAGAATACCCTTTTTTAGTTGCCGAGGGATCAGAAGAATCTTCCGCGCTAACAAATCCCCCACTAAGAACTAAAAATAACACTAATAGCAACACAAACACCCCCACTTTTTTCATAATGTATCTAACAAATCCAGCTTTATAAAATCTTCCAGAATCTAGTCGGTATCATCACTCTTCGGAATTGCCATCGGTGCTTCTCCACCATGCCATGTGAATCTCGGACGAACCCTCATCGGATAAATTCTCTCTGAATTATCATCTAAAAGGATCGCACTTCCCTTTAACCTAGGAAGATTATTCACCTTGTCCGAAATACTATCATAAAGATAACTCTGAGTAATCTGATTCAGTGCCTTAACGTCCGGCTCGGCAGTAACTCGGTGAGAGATTACAATGTCCGATTGAGTCATTGCATCAGTATGAATTTTTCCGGGTTGTTGGGTCGCAAGGACCACAGAAATACCTGGCTGCCTTCCTTCTCTAAGAACCTGAACAAGAGCATCAGTCGCAGGAGTTTTTCCAACAGACTCATGGGGCAAAAACTCATGAGCTTCATCGATAAAAAGCCAAACTAACGGCATTTTTCTTTTAACTTTATATCCCATATAATCAATACCGTGTTGAACCGCCTGAATCTCCTCATCCTTTCGAGAAATCATTCTTTCATTAAACAACCTCTTAGAAACTAGACCAATAATCAACGCCCGAACATTAAAAGCCCCAAGGGAAGCATACATGGACAAATCAATAACTGTAGTCTCTCCCGCATTAATCAAATCACGAATATCGGTTCCTTTTACTTCATCAAAAACCTTCCATGTCTCCGCCGCGTCAAATAGGGCCCCTGCAGAATTCTTAACTTCTTGAGAAACATTTTCAGCCTTAGAAATCATATCACGAACATCATCAAAACTAAAACTTTCCCGATTCTCCTTCAAATAACTAACAACCCCCTCAATCAAAACCGCAATAGCATCAGTAAACCTCAATTCAAAGAGATTAATCCAATCACTAGACTCAAGTTCAGAAATCTTAATTGCAAATTCATCATCAACCGCGATTCCCTTTTCCTTATACTCTTGAAAATAACCAAATGGTGCAAAAACCCTAATCGGAACATTTTTCGCCTTCAAGTCCCAGTCTTCCAACAAATCTCGGTCCTTCTCATTTTTATATTTCATCGTCCAAAAAATCCCCATAGTATCGAAAATAAGGGGAGAGATATTCTTGGATTCTTCAACATCCAAATTTGACAAAGCTTCTGCAATAGTTCCAATTGTATAAGACTTACCCGAACCTCTTTTACCTGCAATCAAAATTACATGAGATCTTGCAATATCCATAAAGATCGGATTAGACAAGGAGGTATAATTTCCCATAGTTACATAACTCTTTCCAATATAAGCCAACCCCCGTTTTCCAAAGGCCTTCTTATCACTCTCATTTCTCCCAACAATAACATCAAATGGCATACAATAAACCCACAACTGAAATATATAAAGATTGCTCAACCTATGCTTCTTCCCAAAGAAACAATTTCACCTTCTTAGGATTATCACCAATAACTAGATCAGCAGAAATAACAATCTCCTCAACAAAAATCTCCTTTGAATCCCTAAATAACCGTATAGAAGTCTCATCATCGAGTTTACACACCTCTCCCAGATCGCAAACTCTTATTGATTGATTAAACAGATCTGGAATTTTTCCATCAGCAAATTCGTTTAAACTAGCCACATTATCTTTCAATGCGTCTTCCCTTAAATTCTCCCTAGAAGCAATATCCATCAAAACTTGCTTTTGTAAACTATAAACATAATCGGAAATATCTGCCCTCTCAGCTTGTCTTGAATACATTACAAGCAAAACCCCGCTAACTAACATTATCGCAATCGTCGCCTCCAAAATCCTTAACCATCCCCTTTTGTTTCTCATTACCATACCTTCAATGTAAACCTCGCATTTATCATAGTTCCATTTTCAAACAAAACCTCTTCAACATAATCCTGCGCTACAATCTCGCCGGTATCTGGAACAACGCCCTGCATCACAATATCTGGAAGATCCAAAGAAACAATAGAAAAATCAAAGGCCTCTGGAAAATTAAGATCCTCCTTCAATTTTTCATAATTAGAATCATATAATGCATTCATTTCTTCCAATCGCCTATAGGAAATAGCTCTCTGTTCCACCACGCTTCCGAGGGTAAACCCCATCAACTCAGTACAGGTAGGCAACACATCGTTATCAAAATCTGGAGAAATCGCAACCTTATAAAATTCATCAGTTGCATCGATACTCAATTCTTCCCCCACCATTTTAGAATTTCTTTCATTGTCATCGACTCCCCGAACCAAGCTTTTTGTTAATTCATAACCAAACATTTCAGAAGGGAGGTTCACATAAAAACATCCGCCGCCGCCAACATTATTCGCTTTCAAGAAAATCCGAGTAAGATTTGTGTGTGCTCTTTCCTCAAAAGAATCAAAAAGAGTTAGAACAACAGATCCAGATAATGTAGTCGTACCATAAGGCCGAATAAATATCAATAGAAAAAATATGAATCCCACAAATAGGACAAATGATACAATCATCTCAAAGTGCGCAGCACCCTTCTTATTCAACCTCCTCATAGAATCATAATAGGATTTAAGTTTATATAAGTTATCCTAACCACCAAACAATCCTTTAAACCAATTAAGAATTCTCCTCATCAATCCTGCAGAAACACATTCATCATCAACACAAATATTACTATCACATTCGAAATTATTATCGCAAGATTCTTCTGAAGATTTTTGCTCAATAAATTTTCCTTCAGCATCCGAACAATATTCCCCCCACTTCCTAAATCCATAATTGTAACACCGATTATCTAAAGAACATCCATTGTCACATTCAACCAAAACATTGGAAGAATCTGAATCATCATCACTATCTCCCTCTTCGTCGTTTTCGTCTTCGTCACCAATCTGGACCGCCCCATCATCAACGTAACAAAGAGAAAAGGGTTCGACAAATTTAGGGCCACCATATTGCTCACAAAACTGACTCGCGTAATCCTGCCATTTACCCAAACTCTTACAAGTTCCCTTGACTTCCTGAGAAGATCCATCAGCACATTCAATCTCTGCTTTCTCAAATCCATCACAGTTATCGCAATCATTTTCTTCATTTTCTTCATTTTCATCGAAATCAAATTGAGCAATAGCAACCAACAAATCCTCAGAAGTAATTTCTGTATTTTTTACTATAACCGTTATAAGGCCCAATACTTCTAAGGCAGCGGAGATCTCTGTTGCCAACAAGAATTCACTGGAAGGTGCATTTTCATCAAGGATAATTAATACTTTTTCATCTGATAGAAAAACAACAAAAGAATTTTCCAAGGTTTCAATTGTTATTTCCGAATTAAGAGCCCTAGTAAAAGTATGGTATCCAAAATTTTCAGAAGCTATTAGGTCCGACATTGTAACATCCCCGATAGGCGCGGAGTCGTCTACGACCAAATAATATTCAGTGGGAACAAGTTCAATGCAAGCACCATCTTCACAACCATTTGGACATTCATAGGCTTCTCCAAAAACTCCTTCATCGTCTTCGCAATAAAACTCTCCCAAAATTTCTCCATCACAGGAATCCTCAAAATCTCCATAGTCTGGAGTCCCATCCTCCATGATAACCAAACTTCCATCAGTTCTTCTCTCTATTCCATTTACAATACCTCTAACATAATAATCCTTACCTCCATCACTATCTTCACAGCCCCTTACAACAACCGGACAAGTCTTCGCACTCCACTCCCGATACTTCGCCAAATCATTTTCCTCAACCATCCCGCTCCCATCATAATCAAAAAAAGAACAATTAACTTCCTCAACTTCTGAAACAGAAATATTAATGCACTGCCTTAATTGAAAAACATCCATAAAATCTACATCACCATCACCATCATAATCTGCCTCAGAACATTCAATAGCACTAACAACACCAACCATCAAAAAAAACATCAACAAAACAATTAACTTTTTCATAACACTATTAACAAGATTTAAGTTTATATAAGTTATCCTAACCGCCAAACAATCCCTTAAACCAATTAAGAATTCTCTTCAATAGGCCAGTTTCTTCTTCAGTTTCATAATCCGAAGATCCATTTTCGTCTTCAGAATCTACTCCGCTTTCACCATCACTATCCCCGACACAAGCACCATCTTCACAGCCCCTAGGACAAAAGTAAGCTAAACTACCAACTTCAATATTTTCCGGATTACCGTAACGAGCAAAGCATTCGAATTCTTGAACCCCACAATTATCTCCACTACAACTATCCAATTCAGGACTAAAACCATGCATATTAGTACAATAATCTTCACGGGAAACAAAATCTCCTTCAGAATCTAAACCTTCAGTAGTTCCCTTAACATTTTTATCTCTTCCACCATCACCATCAGTACAATCCACGCCCTCAGAGGAATACATACAAAATTTGACGCCAGTCACAACCGCGGAAGAGCCATACATCGAACCAAACTTAATGACTTTTTCTCCACCCAGATTAACATTCCCATTTTGAGCACCAGTATAGGAGACCCCATTAACTACTAAATCAATCCCTTTCCCCGAAGTCTTTTCTCCAGAAATTAAATATTCTCCATCATCATAACTTACCGCATTAATATTATTTCTTAAAGCAAGCTCATAGATAGGTTCACAATCCCCTTCCCCCAGAGTAATATTGATCACTTTGGCAATCTCAGAATTCTCAATCGCATCAACAAATCCGAAAGCAAAAGCCATCAAAAACAAAACCCCTAAAACAATTAACTTTTTCATAACACAATTAACAAACTAGAATATATAAACATTATCAAGGGATCATCCAACAGCCGTCCCGCTCAACAACACTCGTGCCCCAGTAGTTATCAGCAGAGTCATCGCCAGCAAGATAAATGAATGTTTTATCCCATCACGGAGACTTCCTTCAGAAATCTTTCCGATCACCAAACCTGCAAAAAAGGACTGGACCAAGATCATAACCAATAAAGGTAAAGAAAAATCCTCCGGGTTAATGGTCTCAACACTAACAGCCAAACTGTCCACCGACCCAAGTCCTGCAGTCAAAGGCAAAATCTTGAATTCAAGAACAAGCATAATCACAATAAAAACCAGAAAGATAATATAACCTTGAACAACTAGATTAGAAACTGCAGACTTCCTCTCTTTTTTCAAATTTTCAATTTGATTAACGGATTTTGCAACAGATTCTAAAATTGTGGCTATATCTCCACCAGCCCTTTCAGCCTCAGAAATCAATCCGACGGCACGAGAAATAACTCTACTCTTAATCTCCTTTGCAAAAGTCTTCAATGCCGCATCCAAGGTAATCCCAATAGAAAGTTGATTTCCCAATTTTGTAACGTGGCCCGTCAATGAACCATAATTTCTATTTTGAAGATTCATAATTCCCTTACTAATCGGAGTTCCCGACCGAACATTCTCAACAAGATCCCGAGTAAACTCCAAAAACTTCTCCTCCTTCTCTTTTTGCCTACCCTGTTCAAGAACAACCACAATTACGAAAGGTAATGCCGCAATAATTAGGGAAATAACAATCAAGAAATAAAATATCGGTTCACCCCAAAGAAAGAATGCACTAACTCCGACAATTAAGACCGCCAATAGAAGTCCAAAGAAATTTTTCTTTTCAAATTTCATTCTTACACCCTCGGTTGTTTAATATTTAGTACGATCAAAAAGACAATGTTAATCAAAATAACTGCACCGACAGTAATTGCCAACAACATAACAATGCTCATATCAAAACCAAGTCCCGCAACATTCATCACAATAAACATCATCATTAAAACTAATGGCGCGGCAATTAAAATAGAGATATAAACATCCATGAAGGTTCCAGCAAGATCAGAATACTTTCTTCGATCCAATTTATAATCAAGAAGATAATTCTCTGCCTTTTTCTCCAAATAAGATTTAAGTTCTCCACCAGTCAAGATATTAGTAGCAAGCCCACCAAATAACTCTGCCAGTTTTTTATTAGAAGTTCTCTTAGCTACATTTTTCAAAGCAGTCACCAAATCATAACCATAAATCTCCACCTGATTAATCACCTTCCGCATTTCCTTACCAATATTTGGATACTCTTTAGACATTGCAATGATTCTAAAAATCTTTGTAGGTTCAAGATTAGATCCTGCAATCGCAGCCATATGAATTGCTGCAAAAGGCAATTCCTGAGTAATATTCTTTTGAACAGAATTAGATTCAGACGAGGGATAAAAATAAAATCCCATAAGAGAAATTGCAAGTAAACCAAAAGGAATTGCAATGAATACCCAGTTACTTAGACTAAAAATCATCAAAACTCCAAAAACAATCAATCCAAAAACAAAAGCCATAAGGGAGATAAAAATAGCAATTGAGAGATAAGTGGCTATGGGGAATCTAAGATTCGCCTTCTTCAAATCATTCGATAAACTATCAAATTGGGGAGCTAACCGGTCAGAAGTTTTACGAAAGAATTGATTAGAGATCTTAGCCAGATAACTTGGTCGATTGACGATAACTTCTGCCTCTTTTTTCTTTTTCTTCTGAAGATTTATTAGTCCAGATTCTGAAACTTTTAACTTTTTCAAAAATTCTCCACGATCTTTTTTATCAATTGTAACAAACCTCTTTTCCTTGGAGGATGGAGAAACATAACTCATTCGGACAAATTTTTCCTTTGCCCTAATTGGCAAACCACCACTTGGAGTGACTTCCCCCGCCATTCCCTTAATTGGAGACCATTCCTTGAGTAATTCAGGAACTGCCTTATTTAACATTCTAAGTTGATTAGTCAAGGACGCCAAGGATTTTATATAAAAATCACGATTTTCTGGAGAACCCTGAATCCCCGCCACAATGGAATTCATGTCCGAGATAATTTTTTTCTCATGTTCAACATTCTTCTTTAAATCCTCAAACATTTTTCAGCCTCCCAAGAACAAATGATCGCACGGAACATTTTAATGTTGCTTCAAACATTCTTTTCCCCCTCCTGCGGAGCAAGTGCTGCATCAATTTGCCGATGTAAATCAAAAATAAATGTCCTCAGTTTATTCGCAGAATTAAAATCCTTGCCAGTCACGGCTGCATCTAAACGTAAAACAGCCTCTTCCATAGAATCAATCAATTGTCCAATAAATGCTACATCAATCATTATACTCACCTCGATAGTCTAAGAAGAAACTCGTTTATTAATGTTGCGAGGAAAATTAATCAAACAACTCCAAACTTTTGAAGTACTGCCGCAGGATTTCGATGATATTCGTTAACAGTTCTCTGAACTTCTTCATATCCGAAAACCTTTCTTTGAAATAGAGCATAAATTAGTTTTGTTCTAGTTTCAAGCTCTTTTTGTAATTCTTCGACTGTAAGTCCAAACCTGCCGGATATTTTTTCAACAATTTTACTATTCTTCTTAAAATAAAATTGGTCATCTGCCGGATTCCAACTGAAGGGCGTATTCGTCATAGCAGTTCCATCCTGCTGAACATTAACAATTTCAACAATTTCTCGTAACCTTCTAGTCTCATGTTTCTTAACAATCGCATGAGTCATAATTGCAACCGCATCTAGGCCATTCACTAATGCGGGATTCAAACTAATCGGAGGAGTCTCTAATCTTCGGATAAGAGTGTCAACAGAATCGGCGTGAATCGTAGAAATAGATGCATGTCCAGAAGCCATACCTTGAAACAAAACAGCCGCTTCCTTACCTCTAACTTCACCCACAATAACATAATCAGGATTCTGTCTAAAAGATCCTTTCAATAAAGTAAACATGTCCACCTCACCAACTCCTGCCGAAGAAACTCCCGTTCTGACAACTGAAGGTAACCAGTTCTCTCTAGGCAAATTCAACTCCCTGGTATCTTCAATAGAAACCACCCTGGCCTCAGGAGGAATAAAAAATGCAATCGCATTCAATAACGTCGTCTTACCGGAAGCAGTTCCTCCAACAATCATAATATTTGATTTGTATTCTAGTAGCATCCAAAAATAAGCTAGCATTTCAGGGCTCAAGGTATTAAATCCTATCAACTGCGTTGGAGTCCACGGAACTTTAGTAAATTTACGGATAGTAAATGTTGGCCCCTTAGAACTAATGTCCTTTGTATATGTCGCATTGACTCTTGATCCATCAGGCAAAGAACCATCCAACATCGGAGAAGCATAAGAAATATATCTCCCCGTCTTCTGTGCCAATTTCTCAACAAAATTCGCAAGCTTTTCCACCGAATCAAACTTTATGTTAGTCTTAACATTTCTAAAAACTCGATGCACAATATAAATCGGTTCGCCTACTCCGTTACACTCAATATCCTCAATAAAATAGTCCCTCATCATTGCCTCAATTTCATTTAATCCAATAAAATCACGATACAAAAAGAAAAATATTTTCTTAAAAATCTCTTCCTCAATCTTCATTCCCAACTCGGAAATCACTAACCGTGCAGTCTTGTCCACATAATCAATCAACTTTTCCTCCCCCTGAGCCCCAACAAAATTAACATTCACAACTTCCCTCATTGCCTGTTCAATTCTCTTCAAGTTTCCCTTGTCTTCCTCAGAAAGAATCGGTTCCTCGACATTATAGATCAGTTCCCCCACCTTTTCATCCCAAGCCACATGAATTGAAACAAAAGGCGAAATCACCATATAACGAACATCTATCTTCGTCTTATCATTAAATCGGGGAATTGCCGGAACCCTAGGACTCAGATTAATATTTATATCACCCATCTTAAGGTGAACAAGAAATCTAACTTTATTAAAGTATTGCTAACTAACAGTTAATTCTATAATGGTGTTTCCGTCGCTACTACCCACATTGTATATATTAAGAGGGTACGCAGAGGGTGCAGCTTCAAATTCCCTTATTCCTTCCGTCTCATCATCATATTTCAAATCAATTCCATAAGGAATCTCGAGAGTAACTTCCCACGGGCTGGATTCCCTCGTTCTAACGATCATGGTCCCCAAAGAAACATCAACCCCTGCCTCGCTATATTCATAACTTGAATCTATCACCCACGAAATCATATCCTTCTCAGAATCAATAATAAATGTTCCCTTCCCAATTTTCAAATCAACAACCCGCCTATTCCCTGGAGCCCGCTGAACCTCGTAAATCTTCCCATTAATAGCCTCCATGGCCTCCACTGCTTGATCAATTAATGCTCGATCCTTCATCTGATCAATTTTAGGCTTAGCAACAGCCAATAACAATCCAATCACAGCTAATCCAATCAAAGTATATATCACTGTCTCAACCCAAACCTGCCCCTTTTTCTTCATACTACAAAAACACAAAACCTGTTTATATAGTTTGCCAAATAACCAAAAAATATGGATGGCCCCGAAGGGCCAAGATAAAAATAAAAAAATAATAATTATATCTAACTAACAATCAGTTAGTACCTTACTTGCCGAAATATCACAAGTTTCTTGTGTATTTCCAACAGCAACAACCGGAGCGATTTCTACCTTCTCAATAGTCTCTGTAACGCCATAAGTTGCATTAGCCGCAATCACATAAACTGTCTCCTCATTGGATCCAGGAAATGTAACAGTAGTAGGGTCCAGAGTTGTAGTCGTATTACTTAAATCGAAAGTTGTTGTACTTCCTCCTGCAGAAACTAACACCTGAACATCTGCAATCTTAAAGTCCTTAGCTCCATGCTTTACTTGGATAGAAATATTAGCACCATCATTCTTACAAGTGTAACCTGCATCTAGAAGAGTCACCTGAGAGACTGCATCTAAACAAAGAGTTCCTTTATCAAGCTGGTTGTTGATCATAGGGATTATTGCAGCCCAAATGATTGTCACAGCAGCCACTGTAATAAGAATGATCAAGACAGTCGCAACGACCGCCGAAATACCTTTTTTACTTTTCATTTATTCAACCTCCTTTCAATGCTCGTCTAATATAGACAAAAGAATTAGGACTCAGGAGGTTATAAATGTTCTCATAATCCTCCGAAGAGGATTAGAGAAAATAAAAATAAAATAAAAAAATAATTTTGTTTAACACGCAGTTAATACTTTGCTTGCAGAAATATCACAAGTTTCTTCTGTATTTCCAACAGCTACAATTGGAGCAATCTCGATCTTTGAAGATTCGTTATAATTAGTTCCACTAATAACAAAGACTTCCATCTCGTTAGGACCTAGTTTACCTTCAGGAACCTCTATCTCCCGAGTAACTGTATTTCCAGCAATGGATACAAGAGCTTGAATCTTCTTAACTTCGAATTCCTTAGCTCCATGCTTTACTTGTAACGAAATATTAAATTCGCCACCAGAAGCAGTCATATTTTTACAAGTATAACCTGCATCTACGATAGTCACCTGAGAGACTGCATCTAAACAAAGAGTTCCCTTATCAAGCTGGTTGTTAATCATAGGGATTATTGCAGCCCAAATGATAGTCACAGCAGCCACTGTAATAAGAATGATCAAAACAGTCGCAACGACCGCCGAAATACCTTTTTTACTTTTCATTTATTCAACCTCCTTTCAATATGCCCACGAGGACAATTTAAAGTATAAGTGTCTCCCCATGATCCGTACATGTATAGACTTTGTTTGACTGCTTACCCTTAACCGTCCCCAGTAGGGCAGGATAAACAACAATCTTCTCGGGACGCGTCCCATCCTTCATTTTCAAATCAATACTCTTCCTAACAGCATCCCCCTCATCAACATCAAATTTGAATTTTTCAACTTCAGAGTCTCCCCCTGACGTCTTCTTTATATCCAGATGATATATCGGAATATTCCCCCGATTCACAACCTCCAATTCATCTCCAGAAACTCCAGAGATTCGTTCAACATCAAAGTCAATCTGTTCACAAATAGTATCTACGGGATTCCCAAATTTTTCAATTTGTTCAGAGATAAATCCTCGAGCCCACATAAAAATAATAGAAGCTAAAACTAAAACTAATGCAATTAGTAAAACACTTGCAATCACAGGAGATAAACCACGCTTACCTCGACAAACCCCTTTTTTCATATACAAAACAGTCTTCTAATGTTTATAAACTTTTCAGATTAACAATCTACTACCTGTGAAGAAACAGATTCACAATATATTTTTTCCCCATTAATAACAAACGGTTGAATTTCTATTAAAGTAAGACGTGTCAAAACATGATCCCCAATCTTAGTATAATCATAAGAGTCACTAAAATCATCATTGGGAGCAAGCTTGGATTCGACTAAATCATTATACAGGGTATAAAGCCCCTGTGTGGCATTGACCCGATCGTGTACCCTCAACACAAAACCATCCGCACTAAATTTCCCTTTATTTTTTATGGTTATATTTAGGGTAGTCTCATTACAGCTATAATCTCGGATAGTCAAAATAGTATCCTCCTTACACTCCGCAGTTTTATCCTCACTAACATAAAATCTCAACCAGCTATAAACCAATCCCGATAAGGCGATTCCAATACTAATTAAAAGAACATAGGAAATAATCAGGCTAACCGCCCGCTTATTCTTTCTAGCTAATGGAGACAAAGTTTTCATCATCAGCCTCCTTTTCAAGAATAAATATCACTTGATTATACTCAGAAACTTCAAAAGTATATTCCTGTTCAGCAATCAAGATATCAAAAGAAGATTCTCCCTTAAGGTCAAGAGGAATTTCCTCATCATCCCTAAATTCCCCCCAAGGAATATCTTGCTCAGTAAAAAAAGTAGTATCTCCAACCCTCACCGAAGTAGATTGAGTAGATCTTCCCCCCCTTCCTCGATGCGTCGTTTCACCTTCTTCGTCAGAGGTTTCCGCATCACGAGCCCCATAATTTTTCATCTTTAAATCTGCCTGATTCCCATAAATAAAAATAAAGGTCGCATCAGGATCCTTATCCAAAACATCTCCCGCCATCAATCTAACAAAGTCAACCATCGCGCCATCATCACCACAAGCGAAGGGACCATTCGGACCACAATTAAAAATCGCATAATCCATAACTGCCCCAGTCTCCTTCTTTACCTCAAAGGCCAAATCATAGAAATTCTCAGGTTCTTTATTTACTCTCGCCATATTAGAAGTAAGTCCAAAACTAATAATCACTGCAGAAATTATAACTGCCGCTAAAATAAAAAACTGTGCCCGTTTACTTCGAACACCATAATGCATTTTACACCCCATAACCCCTCTAAGAATAATATCTTTATAAAAGTTCACAAAGCTAGTTCATACGCACCCAATTCTATCTCATTTCCCGGAAAGACACGACCAAATTTTTCAAATTCTTTCTTTCTAAGAAAACCAACCATCCTATGATTTTTGAAAGGTGCCTCACAAGTAATTGTCACAATATCCTTCAATCCATTCTCCCTAGCCTGGGCAATACTCCAATCAAC
>JABHNB010000015.1 GCA_018694115.1 archaeon | reverse complement strand
TCATCTCCCTGAGTTTGAACAATGGAATCAGAATCCTGCATCACGACAAAAACAACTGTCGCAGCGATAATTACCACAATTAAAACTAACGTTCCCAAAAACCACTTGTTCGCTAGAATCTCTGAAGTAGAACTCTTCTGAGATTTCCTCTTTTTCACCATATTTTTAAGAAGATTATTTACTATATAAAACTTTCTCGAATAAGATAGTTCTACGCCCTACAGAATTAAAAAATATTAAAAACAGCGACGACAAAACTTCAAAAACGCCCCAACCGGGGATTGAACCCGGATCTCGGCCGCGACAGGGCCGTGTACTAACCACTATACTATTGAGGCTTGTTTATGCTCAATTGTATACATGAAACAGCTATGCTGTTACTTTATGCTATTGAGGCATAAATATTAGTTGGAGAATTGGTTTTTAAAGATTATGCTTCTCTTTCAATCCCACCTAATAAGGAATAGCATACTCTACAGAAACCATCGGAGGATTTGGAATAAGGAACTGTCCATTACCTACAAAAATGGGATGAGAATCTGGATGGGTAATAAGTGAAGAAGGTAAGATTAATCCTGCATTAACTTTCACTCTATGTCTCTCCCTGGACTTTTGATCATCCATAACCTTTAGATAATTTGCCAAAAACACTTCCCCATGTAAGAATCCACTATTGATTAGATCCCCTACCGGATCTTTTCCAGTCCCCTCATGAAAAAGCCAATAATCAAGATCCCGAAAATCTTCATATTTCAAAATCCTACGATAAAAATTACCTTGCCCCTCAATTCTAGCAAACAAATCTAAAATCTTACCTTTTCCTAAAATTAATTTATCCAAAACAATTTTCTTTTCAGTTGATTTTTCGGAATCCATTACCCAATATAGTCTCCAAACATTATAACATTATCTACAGATCTTCAAGTTCCTTAAGAATAAACTGTTTCCTTAGTTTCAACAACCTTCTTCACGCCTTTCTTAGAAGTTGTCTTCTTAGATGGCTTTTTCTTAGCTACTTTCTTCTTAGATGGCTTTTTCTTGGTAGTAGCTTTCTTTGCAGGCTTAGCTTTTGCAATAAGTTTGCTAATTTCAGATCTTAACTTTCCAATCTCTTCAAGAAGTACTGCATGATTCAAGCTTAAGTGTTGAACTTTATCATGGATATCAGAAAACGCATCATTAAGCATTAACATATCTTTCTTAACATATGCAAAACTTGCAGAGACATTCTTTTCAATCTGTTCTGAACTATTTGTCATGGAATATACACCCATTCAATCTTTATAAAGTTTCTGTTTGCTGTCATTCACAAATTAAGACAGAAAGATTTAATAGTCAATAAACTTCGACAAAATAGGATGAAACAAAAATACGAATTACTAGCACCGGTAGGAAACTTTGCAATGCTCCACGCAGCAATTGGAGCTGGAGCTGACGCGGTATACTTCGGAATCAAGGGCTTCAATATGAGAGATACTGCTAGAAATTTCACAATTGCGGATCTAAAAAAGATCAAAGAACTGTGCACTCCTAAAAAAGTCAAAAGATATCTTACACTAAACACAATAATTTACGATGAAGAATTAAAAAAGGTCGAAACCATCATCAAAAAGTCGAAAGGCCTAATAGATGCTATAATCTGCTGGGATCTCGCAGTTATCAATCTCTGTAGAAAATATAAGGTGCCTTTTCATGTATCGACCCAAGCATCAATTTCAAACACCCAAGAAGCACTATTCTACAAAAAACTAGGAGCAACAAAAATCGTCCTTGCACGAGAACTTAGTCTAAAACAAATAAAGAAAATTTCAAAACAAGCAAAAATTCCAATCGAATGTTTCTGCCACGGAGCAATGTGTGTCTCAGTCTCAGGAAGATGTTTTACATCACAATTTATTCACGGAATATCTGCGAATCGTGGACAGTGTGCCCAACCCTGTAGAAGAGCGTGGGAAGTAAAAGACGATCAAGGAAACAAACTAAAGCTTCAGAACAATAGAGTAATGTCCGCTAAAGACCTCTGCACCCTCCCATTTATCGATAAAATGAAAAAGGCAGGAATAACTACATTCAAAATAGAAGGCCGTAACAGGTCCCCAGAATACGTTTCCACAGTTGTCAAAGAATACAAAAAAGCCTTAGACAAAAAACCCTCACACAAAGAAATAGTCGAATCAATTAATAGTCTAAAGAAAGTCTATCACAGAGGTTTTAGCTCAGGATTCTTTTTCAAAATGCCAACAAATGATGATTTTTCATTTTCAGAACACGGAGAACAAGAAGAGTACAAAGAAAGAGTTGCTAGAATAGAAAGATACTGGCCAAAAGCAGAAGCTGCATCAGTTAAAATGCTCTCTGGAAAGCTCAAAGTCGGAGACGAAGTTTACATCATCTCGGAAGACGCACCAATTAAGCGTTTAACAATTGAAAGCATGGAAATCAAAAACAAGCCCGTCAAACAAGCCATCAAAGGCCAAGATGTCGGAATCAAACTTCCTAAGTGCCATAGAAGAGATGAAATCTTTTTGATTAAGAAGAAAAGGTAATTCCATCACAATAATCTTTAAAAATAAAAATATTACCATAATAATATGAAAATCACACCAATAATTTTGGCATCAATCATGCTTTTGTTCAGTCTAGCATTTGTTTCTGCAAATAATATGACCATTCCCCAAATAGATTATAATTTCACGGTTAACTTCACATTTCCAGATTCAAATTCAACAGGCCCTAATCCTAACTCTAATTTCACAATCAAACCAAATAACAATATCACAACAAAGCCTGAATCAAATATTACTATAGGGCCTTCAACAAACGAATCAAATATAACTATAATCCCAATAACTCCCACATTTCCTAACTTTACAATATCTTTCGATACCCCTTACACAAATCAAACAAATCAAACCTTAACAAAGAAAGAAATCAGAAAAATCAAGCGAGCAGAGAGAAAGGCTGTACGAAAGGCAAAGAGAGATGCAAGAAAAGCTGCAAGAAGAGTTAGAAAGAAGAGAAGATAGTTCCTAAGCTTCAATCCTCTTCGAAGCTATCAAAACCCTTATATATCTAAAATCCTTATCTAAAACATGGCAAACAGAACAGCACTAACGATTATTGTAAGCATCATCTTGACAGTTATACTTATCTCACTTGTAAATGTTGGGACAAGCATTATCATTGATGAACCAGAATATAATGATTTTTGTGCAGAAGAAGACATAAGGTTCACAGAATCAGATTTAACAAAAGAAGAAGCAACAAAGCTAAACGAAGACCATATAAGATGTTACGAAGAATATGAAAAAGCTCAGAAACCCTACAATCAATATAGATATTACATCTTTGCAGGAATCGGTTTCATCCTTTTACTTGTAGGATTATTTTCAAAAGAGAACATGGTTCAGTTAACTGGTCTTGCAGCAGGAGGTATACTTGTTGCTGAAGGGATAGTAATCAATCTACAAAACAAAGTAATAGTATTCTTCTCACTATTAGCAATTCTAATAATCTTCGGCGTCGTAGCTTGGAGAGTTATCAAAAAGATTTAATCGACAATATCGTCACTTACTAATCTTCCAGCTAATTTTAGTAAGACGTTTGGATCACGAGGTCTTCTTGCATCATTAAGCTCATCAACTTCTTTTAGTACTCTAGAAATATCCTTTGGTTCAACATCCTTGTGATGAGCACAAAGACCTAAGATAACTTTCGGACCATCTCCGCTAGAAGTTCCCAATGTAGGATCATCAACATCTCCGGAATAATCTGGAGACTCATTATCTTCAGGTCCTGGCCTGTAGCCTGGAACATTACCAGAATCATCACTTGGTCTCTGAGTTCCTGGAACTGGAGATCCTGCCCGATAACCTTGAACGTTGTCGTTTTCAGTATTTTTCATACTAATGATCAATGATTAACCTTTAAAAACATAATTACACTCGGGAATATATCACAAATCATGCTCATCACACATGGCTGTGGTGAGGGCCGGTTCACACGCGGCGTGTGCCGGCCACTCATATTAATTCTAAAGAAAACTCAATCCAAGACTAACCAATCCAATCAAAAAGCAGTAAATCGAAAACAACCAAAACTTACCTCTCCTAATAACCTCAAAAAGCAATTTCAAAAAGGCCAAGCTCAAAATCAGGGAAACAAGAAAGCTAACTACCAAGCTCCAAGAAAAGTAAAAGTTCCCCAATTCAAGAAACGTCGCTCCAATAACAAGAGGAATAAATAACAAGAATGAAAACCTCGCAGCCTTCTCACGATCAATTCCAAAAAATATTCCGGAGGAGATGGTCATTCCACTTCTAGAAACCCCGGGAAATAACGCAAGTACCTGAAACAATCCAATCACAAAAGAATTCTTCAGATTCAGCTTTCCTCCTAGCGAAGCAAACTTAGTCAATAACAAAATAACTCCTGTAAAAATAAACGCAATTCCCAAGAATAAATACGAACTCAACGAACTTTCAATCACACTACTAAAGAAATATCCAAACAATGCAGCAGGAATTGTAGCAACAATCAAGAATCCCCACATTTTCAAAGCAGAAGAATCAAACCTCAATAAATCTACAATCTCCCTACGTGTAAAAATCAAAACAGCAATCAAGGATGCAAGATGCAACACCGTAAAAAAGAATAAGTTTGGTTCACTAATCAAATTAGAAACTAAAGCGAGATGTCCCGAACTCGAAACTGGCAAAAACTCTGTCGCCGCCTGAACTACTGCCAATAATATTTCTGTCAACATCACAACTTACCTTCCCATTCCTTCATAAATCTCTCAACAAACCCTTCAACATATTCATATCTTTCTTTAGCCATCTCACGAGCCTTCTTTGTTTTGAAGGTATTTGGTTTAATCTGCAAGATTTTTTCATGAAAATGATTCATAGAAGTATTCGAAGTGTGGTTCTCTCCATATTCTTCACTTGCAATCTTAGGATCATATATCGCCCTATCCTTCTTAGCGCCCCAATCAAAGACTCTCGCAATAGTAATCGCACCTAAGGCATCAAGTCTGTCTGCATCCTGCAATATTTCTGCCTCTTTTGATTCAGCTTTCAATCTCTTACTATATCTATGGGCCCCAACTGCATGAACTACCTTTTCTATTTTATCTTCAGGAAAATCTGTTTCCATTAAAACCTTCCTTGCCATTTTGGCCCCTTCCTCGGCATGACATATACTAGGATCTTCCTCCTGTTTCTTTCTAGCAATATCATGCAATAGTGTCGCTGCCCTAACAATGTCCATATCTACTTTTTCATCCTTGCTAATCATAATCGCTAAATTATAAACTCGTTCAGTATGATTAAAATCATGACTTCCCTTTTCTTCAAAGTGGGGTTGTATTTTCTTTCTCAACTCATAAAAAAACTTATCTTCCATATCTCTAATACCGATAAAAGATTAATAAGCCTTTCTCATCCCAGACATATAAGCTATCTCCCCCAGTATTCCAAATATGTGAAAACTCTTTCTCCCATTGCCCTTCTTCCAATGTTTCTTCATAAATATGTGTTGCATCATCTTTAATCACAACATCTAGTTCACTCCCACAATTATTATCTAAAATAATCTTTTCAGGTTCATCAATCTTGAACTCTACTAACTCCATGCAACCATAGTTATCTGACTTCTTCCAAATTCCCAGTTCACTCGCCCTAGCAAACTCTTCCGCCCCAAACATTTCATCATAATAAGGATCCCTTTCATAATAGTATAGCCCGGCAAATCCCTTACGCAAAATCTCAGAATTAACTAATAATCCATCAACATAAACATAACCTAAAATCCTCCCATATTTATCTCCCCCAAAACTCTCAATTATAACCTCTCGCTCCAAAACCCAGGAAGATAATAATTCCTTAGCCCCTCCATGTAAACGCATACCCTTCTCGGGAGTATTAAGTCCCTTCAACCTAACCTTCAATCCAGAATCAAGCTCAATAGTATCCCCATCAATTACTCTCGAAACATAAACTTTCTCAACAGAGTCCTCAACCTCTCCAGTCCACACCCATAAAGAAGCTCCAGAAAGGATAATTAATAGAAAAACCAGAACGAATTTTAATTGCATAAAACTCAGAACAAAACCCAATTTATATATCATTTTACTCCCCCCAAAGTTTTAAAAAGCTAATTTTTGTTTCAATGCCATGAGCAAAGTAAGAATCAAATTGCAAAGTGTAGAAATAGAAAAACTTAACGAAGTTATCGACAGAATCAAAAGCATAGCAAGCACTGCTGGAATCCCAATTTCTGGACCGATCCCACTTCCAACAAAGAGATTAAAAGTAACTACACGAAAATCGCCTTGTGGGGATGGAACAGCAACATTCGATAGATTTGAAATGAGAATTCACAAAAGAGTGGTTGACCTTCCAGCAAATGACAGAGTTTTACATAGCATCATGAGAATCTCTATTCCGCGAACTGTAAAGATCAAAATCGAGATGATCGATTAATAAAAATATTTTTGGTATTAATATGGCACAACTAGAAGATAATTTAAAAGAGAAAATGGCCGGGGCACATGAAACTTCCCCCTCCCATTATTGTGCAAAAAGAATTCTAAAAAGAATGGGGACACATCCAGAAGAAAATTACGGACATATTGTTTTTGATGCCGTAGAGATAGAATCAGATGATAAGGGTTACTGCCATGAAATGAGAAAAGACCTAATAGAAGTTTTTATGGACCTTCAAGTAGACGCCCTTACCTCCCAAACATCTTCTTAATCATTTTAAAAGAGTTTAAATACCGATCTGCATACAAATTTTCATGCCCATATCGCATAATGGTATTGCACAAGACTGGAACTCTTGGCCCTTCGGGGCGTCGAGGTTCGATTCCTCGTGTGGGCGTTTTAGAATCGAAGCGAGACTGTCGAGGTGAGCATCTTTGCTCGAATTTTGACAATTATTTTTACTACAAAATTTTAGAGTGAAGTGCGAATAGATTTGAGTGTGGGCGTTTTAGAATCGAAACTAATCAGAACCTTCCAAATAATCCCTTAACTTAATCAAGGCCTTCTTTCTCATACTAATCTTATTCTTTTCTTCCATATCCATCTCACCAAAAGTTACGTCATATCCTTCTGGCTGGAAGATTGGATCCCATCCAAAACCAGTTCCTTTTGGTTGGACAATTTTACCCCTAAGCTCACCTTCAAAGAATTTTATCCCATTACCATCAGTATATCCAATAACCGTCTTAGCAGTTGCATCCTGACCTTCATACTTTTCCATTAGATTAGAAATTCCTTCATTTCCCAATGCACCCATGAACCACTTGATAAGAGGTCCGGGAAAACCATTTAATGCATCAATGTAGATCGAAGTATCTTCACAAAAGAATTCCCCCTCCTGATTCTTTATTGCCTCATTAAGCTTATGTTCAATAACCTTCTTGGAATCAAGTTCCTGAATTTCCGGCAAATCCAAATCAATCTGTTCAACTGATTCAAGGATCTCTCTAACTTCTTCAAACTTTCCTTTGTTTCCGGTCATAAAATAAACTACCATAAATAAAAAGCGACTAAGGAATTTTTAAACCTATCCAAATAACAAATTATTTAAGTATCTTAACAAGTCAAATAACATGATTGATCTAAGCTTAGAAACAGCAAATGATGTTTTGGGATCTATATTAATCGGAAGTGGAATAGCACTTGGATACGGAGCAACAGTTACAGGTTATCCAATAGAATGCGGAATCGCATCCTTAGTTTCTTTAGGTCTTGGACTTCCCACTTTGTTAAAAACTAATCCAAATTCGCAGTCAAGACACGAATATCGGGACTCAGAAGAGTAACCTTATCTCCTTTAAATCTAACTCCTCGAGCCACCTTCTGAATAAGTTCCCTTCTCGCCTTATCCATATAAAACTCCATAAATTTTTCGGGTTGTTCCTTCTTCAAAATTCTCCAAAAAAGCCCACGAATATTTGGGTAAGGAAATCGAGTAAGAATTATAGAATTGCACTTATCTCCAGCAAAATCAACTCCCCGAGAACACTTTGTTGTAAAAAGGACTTCTTCTCCCCCGCTAGCAAAATCATCAACAGCATGATTCCCACGAGATTGTAATTCCCTAAGTCTCTCCTGAGTAATCAGATTATCAAATTTAAATTCTGCATTCTCTTCCTCCGTTGGAAGATCCTTAAACGCACTTACATGAATTAAAGTTGGAGGAGTAGCATTCGCCATACAAACATCTAAGACCTTCAGATACATTCTCCTAGTTAAGGTTCCATTTTGAAAATTAGCAAACTTACAATTTTTTTCTAATCCCGTCCGATATTTAGTAACAACTCCAGGCATCTTCGTCTCAGCTTCAATAATCTTAAATTCATCCATACCGAAGATATCCTTAAGCACCTGCTCAGAATGTAAAGTTCCAGACATCAAAACCAAAACATTATTCTGATCTACAATTTCTCTAAACTTTTCCGCAAGATTAATTGAAACCAGGCTCACAAGAACGGTGTCATCCTTACTATAATTCTTACCAAAAAGTCCAGATTGATTATTATCTTTCCCTATCTTCTCAAAAGAAACATAAGTCTCCTTCATCAATTTCTCAAAAGACCTAGCAATCTCAACAACATTGTTATAATAATTAGTCTCTTCATCCTCTGCAAGATTAGGATTCTCGAGAACCAGATCAATAACTCCACTAAGTTCAGTTAGATCAACTTTCATAACATCTTCATCAACTGGAGGATTCACGATCAAATTATCCACCGCGTGAATTAATGCCTTCAAGGCATTTCTTTTTTCTTGATCTTGAGGCAAAAGATTAGACATGGCCGTCTGCAATCGATTCAAATTAATCTTTCTCTCATTTGCAAAACTATCAAGAAATTCGTCACACTCATCAATAATATCTAAATCAGTTTTAGGTTTCCTACCAATAGAACTCTCCAATAAATATTTCATACTGTTAAAGATCATAACATCTGAATCACAATAGGCAGTGTATTGGTCACAATACTCACAACCCTTCTTTCTTTGATATAATGAAAAATCCTTTCCACAAATTGCAGCATACTTTTTTTCCTTAAACTCAGTCATCCCCTTAGGCTTAATGCCTGCAGGCATAAGTGGAGCCCAATAAGGGCAAGCAGGAGCAATATTCATTCTCCTAACATCTGATGCCGTAGAAAAATCTCCCCTATCGACATTTTCATTCATATCCACAAATTTCAATAATTGCTCTGTATTTTTCTCACGAATCTCAATTGTACACGGCAACTCGGGATCATCAGCTCGTTCTCCAGAAAAAGGGCATCGGAAATTATTCCTCCCCTTAACAACAGAAATTTTCAACTGCTTTCCATCTTCTTTCATAATAAATTTCTTTTTTGAATAATCTTTTTCATACTGGGACTGTAAACTCTTAATTGGAACTACAATTGAAGTCTTATTGAAATGCCTAGCAAGATTCAATGCAATCGCAGACTTTCCAGTTCCACAAACACCCCTAACAAAAATAATCTTATTTCCAGCATTAATCGAATCAAGAATCTCCTTCACGACATCTGCTTGAGTTTTTCCATTAGAAAATTCTAACGGCTCAAGCTTCTCACCAGAATAATTAAACAATCCTGCACCCTCCCCAGAATCTTCCTCTTTTCTTTCATATAATGACCACATAATACACCTCAGATATCGAAAAATCGGCAAGGGACTTTTTAAGTACTTGTGTCCTCAAATATACAAAAGAGTTATTTCTTGCCGTTCTTAAAAAACCAAAACTTCTTCACACCATTTCCACCATTTCCCTTAGTAGAATTACCATTTTTCTCCAGCCTCTTCTCTAGATCAGTTAACTTCCGATTAAACTCATTAATGTATTGCTTAAACTCCCTTTCCTGTTCCTTAAAGGATTCAACTTCTTCCTTAAAATTAGTCTTAATCTTTTCCTCAATCTTTGCCAAATCGCGAACAACAACTACCTCCTTCTGAAGAACCTTTACTTCTGAAAGCGCGATAGATAATTGAGACATCTTTTGTGTAAAGATATCCACATCCCTCCTAAACTCTTCTCGAATCTTATTATCCTCCTTACGAGCATAGGCAAACTGTTTATCCTTGTTCTTCAAAAATTTCCTCATAGCCTCAACAACAACCTGCATTTCCCTAACATCTCCCCGAATAAGGGCAAAAGAATTTTTCATTTTCTTCTCCATATCCTTAATTTTATGTATAATCTTCTTATCCAGATTCGATCTAAAAATTCCCATAATAAATAATGCCATTAAAATTATATAAGTATTATTGTGATGAAATAACTTAATTATCGATCCAGCTTACCTTAAAATACCCAATTTTTCTTCCCTAAAATTATGGACCTCATTAGCCAATCGATAAAGTTCCGCAAACTTCTCTAGGGGACCGTGCGCCATTCCACTTAAACGTTTATTCAAGTGAAACGAGTATTTCTTCTTAGTAGGAAGAGGTAATTTTGGGAGCTTATCCATACTATCCGCAATTCCCACAAAAGTTAACATAATTTCACCACTATCGCAAGTATCAGTTTTTCTACATCCTGCAACTAACCTTTCTCCCCTCCTAATATGAATTGGAGAGTCAGCAAATAAGATGGGAGGTTCAACCTTCAGGTCATCACAAAGTTCCTCAAACTTACCTTCAAAGTACGGTGCAAAATATGTTGCAACATAAAGTCTTTTACTCATAAAAAATCCAATAGCTTCATCCTTTTAAATGTTATTACTTAAATTTACAACAGTTTCTCAACATAAATCCCTTTGTTGTCCAATTCATATCCTAATTTTCGGTAATATTCTCTAACTCCCACTCCTGAAATAACTCTAATCGCCTTTCTCCCACTCTTACGTGAAATTTCTTCAGCTTTATCAAGCAAAGCTCGCCCTAAACCCTTATGTTGCCATTTCTGCTCATCTTTCTTACCTAAATTAACCGACGGCCCATAAACATGCAACTCACGAACCATTGCAGGAACTTTCTTATCCTTCTCAAACCTCAATCTCAACAATCCAAAAAGAATCCCCTCACGATTCACTGCCTCAAGAAATATCTCCTTGCCTCCAGAAGCTTTGTAAACAGTTTTCTTAATTCCAATTCTCCCATCAACTTTCCTCTTATCCCTTAAAGCGAATCCAATCTCCCTAAAACGAATCTCATCAATATTCATCTTCCGCTTTCTAATTACTTCTTCGATATCCTTTCTCATGTCAATGTTCTTAATACCCGCAATCAAAAACGCTGGAGGGATTTCTCTCATTATCCTCATAATCCTACAATACCTCGGTGTCAATTTCAACATTTGAATAACCAACTCCGCAACTTGCTCCCGAGTATACGGAACGTATTCCTGCCCATAGTATAAACTTTCAAGACCTGCACCTTTCAAGACCTGGCAAGGATAAATCTTAATCTGATCCGGCTTGAAATTCTTTGAGGAAAAAATCTTCTTAAACATCTTAATATCTTTCTTAGGATTACTTCCATAGATTCCAGGCATAATATGATAACCAATCTTAAATCCCGCCTTCTTTAATCGAGTAGTTGCATCAACAACATCCTTAACTTCATGACCCCTATTAACTTTCTTATAAATCGCATCATCAATCGCCTGAACCCCAAGCTCAACTCTAGTCGCTCCAAAATCTAAGATCCTAACAATATCAGAATCACTGCAAACGTCCGGTCGAGTCTCAATACAAAGCGCAACACACCGATTTTTAGCTTTCTCATTCAACTTCTTTGCAGAATCCAAATCCTTAGATTTCCTGCCATTCAAAGCATCATAACATTTCTTAACAAAGTCATATTGAAATTCAACAGGAAATGAAAGAAACGTTCCCCCCATAATGATTAATTCAATCTTATCAGTTGGATGCCCCATTCCCTTAAACGCTCTCAGACGCGCTAATACCTGCCTATAAGGATCATATTCACAAGCCTTAGCCCTCAAAACAGCAGGACTCTCAGGAGTATATGATTGGGGAGCATTCAAGCTAGGACAATACAAACACGCCCCATGTTCACACTTTCTTGGAGGCAACATTACCGCAAGAGGCGCCACACCAGAGATAGTCTTCGTCGGCTTTTTAATTACATTTTTCATACAAGAAAAAACTAACAGAGCTTTTTAAGCTTTAATAAATAGGGCAAAGAAGAAATTTATCTTCGACCGTGATGCCTAGAGGATCCATGGCTCCTATGACGCTTATGCCTAGAATCCCGAGAGTTTTGCTGGGGACTTTTCACCTCAAGTTTCCTTCCACAAGATGGCACTTCAAGTCTTCTTCCACTAGAAGGCACTTCAAGCTTCCTACCATCCATTGGTCTCCTAGCCGAAAGCAGAGACCGAATAATTGAACTCCTCAAGAGACTTGAATACCTTGAACTAATTGGATATCTAGAAGAAACTGGTGGTCTTGTAGGAATTGAGGGTCTTGAAAGTATTGATAATCTCGAAGGAACTGAAGGTCTTGAAAGTCTTCCAACACTAGGATAATGTCCAGGATGTCTTGAATGGCCACTAGATTTCTGAGAACTTTTCCTAATAGTTCCGTGATGTCCACAAGGGGATCTGCTTCTAAATGAAGGACGTCTTGATCTTGAATCTCTTTCCTCTACCTTCTTAGTTTCCTCTTTCTTTTTCTCCCTAGCCTGAATATACTTAGCAAAATTCTCTCTCGCCTTCTTTATCCGTTCAGCTATTACCTTCGGATCATACTTCTGAGCACCGCCTTTCTTTGCCTCTTCTCTCTTCTTTTCAAAATATGATTTAATCTTCTCTCTTCTCTCAGCAAAAGCCTTTGCATCATAAGTTGGTTTCTTAACTTCGGGAGTTTTTCCACGAGTTCCGTACTTCTTAGCTGTTTCTTCCCTTCTCTTAGAAAAATATGCCCTTATTCTAGCTGCCCTATCTGACCTAGCTTTAGGGTCATAAGTTGGTTTCTTAGCTTCAGGCCTCTTACCTTCGTATTTGGATTTCCCATCAGACTTCTTACGAGCCTCATATCTGCCCCAAGGAGTCCTTCCTTCCTTCTGAAGTTTTTCCAATAGCCCGGGATGTTTTTCCTTGAACTTTTCAATCAAACCTTCCATTGCCTTCTTATGATCTCCAGTTCTCACAGATCGATGATAAATACTTTCACGCCCCCGAGGTCTAGAGGGCCTAGTTGTTGGCCTTTCAGCTACGGCATAGCCTGCAGAACCTAAGGTAAGAACAGCACCTAGAACATAACTCACTAATCTTTTCATATAGTCTACAGAAAAAAATACTATATAAATGTTACTACCGTCGACGAATACTAAAAAGTAGTAACGGCAATATTTTTAAGTATACCAAACGTAAAGTATTCATGAATCAAGAGAAAGTTTGGGATAAAATTGCGCCAAGATGGAATGAAATAAAAAATCATCCCAGCTCTGCAGTAAAAAATTTCTTAAAAGGAAAAAAAGGAAAAGTTTTAGATTTAGGATCAGGTTCCGGAAGAAACTTTCCCTCAATTCCCAAGAATATGGAGATCTATGCCACAGATTTTTCAAAAGAGATGTTAAAATTCGCAGAACAAAAAGCAAAAAAACTCAAACTAAATCTTAAAACAAGTCATACAACCTCAAAAAAAATACCCTTTGAAGATAATTACTTCGATCACGCAATCTGCATCGCCGTTCTACACTGCATCCCAACAAAAAAGGCAAGGAAAGAAGCAATGAAAGAAATATTAAGGACCCTCAAACCAAACGCAAAAGCCCTAATCTCTGTTTGGTCACGTAATTCACCTAGATTAAAGAATCGCCCTAAAGAAACCTATGTCCCATGGACTTCCGTCGGAGTAAAAAAACGTTATACATATATTTACGATCGAGAAGAACTAGAAAAAGAAATCGAAAATGCAGGATTCAAAATAATCAATATCTCCGAAGACAAAAACATAGACGCAACTATCCAAAAAATATAATCAACCAAATCGTAACTGATTTATCTTCTTCGTCTTCTTAAATAATCAACATCTCTTCGAAACTTGCTTTGTATGTTGTGTGGAGTCGCATGACGCGGCAATCCAACACGATATCTTGGATGGTGTCCCGGATTAGAGGGATAATACCTACGGTTACAAGAAGAGCTTCCCCTAGAACTTGTACGGAACCGATAAGGTCCACACCCAGAGATACAACCAATAGCAAGGGCAGACGCGATAACGGCTGCCATTGTTCTCTTTTTCATAGAATATTCAATCAAACAAATTATTTAAGTTTTCCTACTTCTTTACAACACCCATAAACTCCATCAAACTACCTTTGTTAAAATCAACAACCTCTCCAGTCAATGAATTGATCTTAATTCTCAAGATACCTAACTGGTTATTCAAACTAGTCAAATTCCAAATTCCTTCCTTCAAAACACAAATCAATTTGGTCGTAGGCTGAGCACAATCATTTTCTTTCTTGACTTCTTCAACCTTTTCCTTCAAATCATCCAAATCGACCTTCAAATTTAAATCAAGTTTTTTCATCTTGTCAGAGTCATAAACATTTTCTTCAAGACAAGGCACAACATTCTCCTGAGCCTTAAATCCCTCAAAAGGAAATTCGACAATCTCGACGCTGTTCTCCGACGGTAAATAAAAATCAAACTGAAAACTTTCATCGCCAGACTCAAAATTTAATACAAAAAAACCTGCATATAAGAAGGCATCAGGCTTATCAGTCACAAATTTCTTAAAAAAATCCTTCTCTTTCAACTCACCATATAAATCCATAACTTTCATGAAAAATGCAATCAAATTCTCTTTAAAAATTCTTGCAATCACACGGTTTTTCTAGGAGCACTAGAAAAATCCTTAGGCTTTCTTAGGAAAGAATATGCAAAGAATAGAATTATCACAAGTGCAATAACAACTAATATGATTATGGTTGTAAATGATCCAACTTGAAGAGTTTTAGATTCATCAAGACCAAAAAACTTCTGTGCAGTTGTTAAGGATTCTTCGAACTCTTCTTCATTATCCACTTGGAGAGTAACCGCCGAATCTAATTCAGAGTCATTAAGGGCTGAATCGCTTCCAGATCCTCCGCCGGATCCACCTCCAGAACCACCCCCGCCAGAATCATCACTAGAAGTTACATTATCCCCAAAATCACCACCTTCCAAAACATAATGGCTTCCATTAAAGACATCGCAACCATAAGGAATTGTATAATTCAAGATTACATTAACCCCCCCCGTAAGATTTCCTAAAATCCAAGCATTAGTATCGTTTTCAAAAATATTCATTCCAATTTCCTGATCAACAATATAAGAAAGAACAGTACAATTTTCCGAAGAAAAATCTTCGTCTATAAGGATTACAGTTCCAGGATAAGTAACTCCCAACTTAACTTCAATAATCCCAAGGGCCTCATTCTCTGTAACAAGCCTTCGTACATAATCTTCCTCGGCAAAAACCATTCCCATCTGAAAGATCATTAAAAGAACGAAGCCTAAAGCAAATATTTTTATTTTCTCCATTTTAACAATATTTTTTAACCTCCGCTGGAACCTCTGGTTGACTCCCATCTGCATTTAAAGAATTAATACAGGACCATCCCGTTCTTCCCCCCAAATCCCCAATACAATCCTCTTTCTTTTTACATAATTTATCGAGATGAATCTTATCATTTGAAGGATTATTAACATCCTTAGCTCGACAATATCCAAGGAAATTAGTATTGGGAATCTTCACACAATTATCACAAGCATCCCCAAATCCGTCCCCATCCGTGTCTGCCTGATTATTTACATCAGAAGGACAATTATCACAAAGATCTCCAACACTATCATTATCTCGATCTCCCTGAAATTCTGCACAAGTATATCCTTCAACTTCATTTTGAATTTTCATAGCTTGATCATTCCCTTCAAGAGCCTCTGTATCCGGATAATAAAAACAAAAAAGATTTATATCTTCGGAAGGAAGATCATCCATAGTGAGAGGGTATTTCCAATCATGACCATTCCGATAGTTATAGGTATGTCCTCCATCCGGAATTGTGGGACATACATCATAAGACTCAGGGACATTTTCTTTCTGATTAACTGAACTTATCCTCACATCAGGAACTTGATCACCGTCAGTATCCTCTGTAAATTCTTCAGCCACATCTTCAGAAATAATAGCCTCATTTCGATCTCCTGGCTTGCTTCCAACATCAGACGCCGCCACCAAATCATTATTAGCTTGTCTAAGAATCGCCTCAGATTGCTCCGGACTTATTTTTCCATTTGCACTAGCTGCACCCAATTCTAATCTAGTCCCACGTTGACCCCTAAGAAGTTTTCTCGCTGCATCCCATCCTCCCGAATCATACTCCCGTAAAGCCTTAATTATCTTATTCCGGCAATAAAATTGATCCAATTGTCCAGGTCCTGAAGAATATTTAGAAGCCGCAGTCCCCTGGGCTAAACAATCAATATAAGATTCCATGATAATTTTAACAGCAGGATGACTCACCCCCCAATGCCCAATAGAAGCAAACTTCTCCCCCAGATCAGAATCCCTCTTAAGATCAATCAATATTTCTCTACCCCCCGAAGCCGTTCCTGCCCAAATAGTATTATAATTAGAAAAAACAGAAACATGATAAGGTACCTCTGAGGGAATGACCTCACCCTCATGACTCCCCGAACCGGTTGGATCAAAACGAAACATCCCCAATGTAACTCCCCTTTTATCTGAAGCCCTAACCTGATCAGAGATTTTTACTACTTCTCTAACTGCCCTAGAACCTCCAGCACTCCATCCAAATGTAAAAACAGTATAATGGTCCTTTATCCATTTATCCACATAACTCCCCCCAATGCCTCCCCACCTTCGGTCATCGACCCCCCCCACATAATTTTCTTGAATATGATTCCTAATAAATCCCATCAATCCCCCACTTGCCCCAAGATCCAATAGGAAAGTTCCAGGATACCAATTTCCCCATACCTCTCCGGCACACTCTTCAAATGATTCAGAGCCATTTATGTCATATTGAACACCAGTAAGGGGAGTATGACAAACAACATTACCTCTAGTTTCTTGAGAAGTTTCAGAAGAATCATCACTAGCAATGCATCTCCTTATCTTCTCGCCCCGATCATTTGTAGTAGTATAACCCATAATTCTTCTCGCTCTTTCAACCTCTTCGATTATCTTCTCATCGATTAATGAATATTTTTTTTCATCAGAGATATCTCCAGGGTGAAAAAGTACCACTGCATTAACACAATTATCCTCACAAACATCTCCAATACCATTTCCTGCTGGTTTCCGCTTATCTCTCTGATATGATTCTCCCCTACCTTTCCCCTCACCATCTCCACCATAACAAATAAAACCTTCCGGGCAAACACCCCCGGCTTCAAGAGCAGTACAATATTTTTTTCCTTCCGGATTAGTTAAAGGACCTTCAGTAAATCTCAATGAATTTCCAGAAATACTTTCCACCTTAACGCAGGTTCCCTGATATTGGGAGTTAGGAGTTTGAGGGCAATTATCTTCCTCATTTAGAATGCCATCTCCGTCGCTATCTCCCTTTAATTCACACCCGATACACTTGTATCCTAGAGGAACAGCACCATCACATTCTTCAAACATTTCTTCCCTCCCATTTAATGTCTGAACTATGCCATCTCCACAGAAAGTTTCCTTACATTCATCATTACAACTCCCCCTCTCACTATTACCGTCTGATTCGTCACACTCTTCATCCCCTTCTACGACCCCGTCCCCGCAAGTTGCCTCCGTACCCGAAATATAAGCAGTTCCTCCAGAAGACAAAGCAACAGTATCCCACCAACCAGAGAAGGGAATAAGTCTTGATTCAGAGAAATAATTTGGAATAGTGGGAAAAGAACATTGTTCATCCAGAATAAGATGATTCTGCAGGTCTGACCCACTAAAAACAACAAACAAGTTATTTGGAGAAAGACTAGTTGTACCAGCATAACCAGAACCAGATGAAGGAGTATAAATCATAAGGTCCCATCTCATTTTCTTATTCTCAGCATCATGCCACATATCAAGACTTATTACAAGGTCTGAAGTATATTCTCTAATTCCCCCTCCTGCACCCGGAATATCTTCATATCGGATAGTTATTCCATCTTCAATAACATATCCCTTCATATCTCCCCTAACATTCCCCCATCCCCCTGAAGCAAGATTATCATTCCCATCGCAAGAATGAGTTCTCAGGGGAAGAACATAATTTTTATTATTCTCAAGATTTAAGGAAACAACAGTAATCGAACAAGCCCCATCACCATGCCCTGTATCAATACAAGCACCATTCTCTAAAATAATTTTTTCACCCACCTTAAAATCTACTCCAGAAAGCTGGACAACAGCTTCTCCCCCAGCAGACATCAAGTCAAGACAATCGTCACACCCTAAATCCTCAATTAAAGCAGATGAAAATCCCGTAAATCCCAAACCTGCTAACAGAATTCCAAGAATAAACAGTATCACCACCTTTTTCATGCAATCTCAAACTAATTAAACTTTATAAATTGTTTGAAAAAAATCTCTCACGAAAAATTACTTTCTCGACGGCATAGAAGCCTTAGCTTGCTCTACAAAATCCTTAGGTTTCCTTAGAAAAGAATATGCGAAGAATAGAATTATCACAAGCGCAATTATAACTAAGATGACTATTGTGGTAAAGGAGCCAACCTCAAACCTTTGAGAAACGTCCAAACCAAAGAATCTCTGTGCAGCCGAAAGAGATTCCTCAAATGCTTCTTCATTATCTACCTGAAGTGTAACTGAAGATTCTCCTCCGGAATTTTCCGTTTCCCCAAATAAACTTCCATTAAAGCTCTCATTAGTGATTGAACCATCTCCGATCTCTTCGTTTTCATCTAGAATATAATGTGTTCCCCCAGAAACAACACAATCATGAGGGATTGTGTAAGTAAGGATAACATTAACGCCTCCGGTTTGGTTACCTAGAATCCATGCGTTAGTATTTTCTTCAAAAAGTTTCATATAGATATCAGGAGTTATATCATAAGAGAAGACGGTGCACTCTGCGGAGGAAAATTCTTCATCTATTAAGATCACGTCACCAGGGTAAGTAATTCCGAGCTTTACTTCAGTTACTCCTAGTTCGCTATTTTTTGTTACGAGTCTTCTAACATAATTTTCTTCGGCTAAGACCAACCCCATTTGAAGAACCACAAGGAAGATTAGTGTTGTTGTTAGTATTTTTGTTTTATTCATTTTAATTTATCCTACATTTTCCTTTTAGCTCTGTTGCTACTTCAGATTGGCTTCCGTCAGAATTTCGTGCGTTCATGCAAACCCACCCAGTCCTTCCTTCCAGACTTATATCATAAGTAAGGCACTGGTCTTTA
The DNA here is from genome assembly GCA_018694115.1 of archaeon. Taxonomy (GTDB): domain Archaea; phylum Nanobdellota; class Nanobdellia; order Pacearchaeales; family GW2011-AR1; genus JAGVXH01. Next base: position 99,529 of record JABHNB010000015.1, on the reverse strand, counting down.
TCAGTACAGGGTACATTGTAGCTTTTGCTATCAGCTAGGTTTTTCAAATTGATACTTTTGCAATATCCTAGTTTATCTGAATTTGGAACACCAATACAATTATCGCATGCATTTCCGATCCCATCATGATCTGAATCTGCTTGATCAATATTTTTATCTAAGGGACAATTGTCACATAAATCTCCTTCCCCATCACTATCTTGATCGCTTTGTATGCCCGAACAAATAAATCCTTCCTTATCAGAACTTGAGAGAGTTCCATCAGAGTTGAATATGCAAAATTCTGCGTTGCCCCGGGTTTTAGAAGTTAGAATTGCTGGAGTTTTCCACTTGTGTTCTTTTGGAATAAAGTAACTTATAAGTCCGTTATCAACGTAAATACAATTGTCTCCTGTTTTTTGATTTCCTTGAGCATTATATGTCATATCGGGGATATGATCGCCATCAGTATCTGAGGAATGTATTATATTTTCTTCTTTTTTATTTAAACCGGTTTGTCCTGTGTTATTAGTTGATTTGGTTATATTGAGGGAATTCTTAATATTTAAACTTGCTTGTTGGAGTGTTGTTTTTTTATCAGGATTACTAAGATCTCCATCAGAACCCGCATTATTTAACGCCAATTCTGTACCTCTTTGTTCCCTTAACTGTTTTGCCGCTTCTTGCCACCCCCTTTTATCATAAGTTTCCAAGACACTATCTATTTTAGCCTTACAAGCACTTTGACTAATTGGTCCGTGACTTGCTATTCTTTTATGCATTGTCGATCCCTCCCCTAAGCAGTCAATGTATGCTTCCATCATTAGTTTAGGTATCGGATTACTTACTCCCCAGTGGGCGAATAAACCAAATAAACCAAATTTCCTTTTCCAGTGCCCTTCCCTAAAATTGTATACGATTTCACGAGGATCTCCAGTTTCATCTCCCGCCCAAGGTGAGCCGCTTACAAAAACAGTAACAAAATAATCAACTTCGCTTGGCATCTTTCCATTCTCATGACTGCCAGAATCAGTTGGATCAAATCTAAACATTCCTAATTTTACCCCCCTTAGGCCCTCTGCCCTAACTTGGTTAGAAATTCTCTGAATTTCTTGAACCGCAGGAGTACTTCCCGCACTCCATCCAAATGTGAAAACAATATCATTGTCTTTTATATTTTCCTTAACATATTTACTTCCCACACTCCCCCATCTTTTATCACTAATACTCCCCTGGTAATTCGCAGCCACATGCCTATTGATATGCCCCATTAATCCTCCGCTTGCTCCAGCATCCAAGATAAAAGTTCCGGGATACCAGTTTCCGAGGATTTTTCCATGGCATTCTTCTATGCTTTTGTGAATTGTTATATCCTTAAATTCCCCCATAAGATCGAGGGTAGGCCAGCAAGTAGGGGTATCTGAAGTTATTGGGCCCGGATGTCCTTGGGCATAACATCTTGCCCCGTTAGATGTTGCGATTCTTATAATGGCATTTTTTCTTGAATTTTCTATTGCAGTTTCTTCCCAGAGATTAATCGCATTGGTTACTTGTTCCTGTAATTTTGGGGGAAGCGAGGCTTTAGTTCCTTCGCCATTATCCAGTGTTACTTCTTCCAGATTTAAACATTCTTTTTCTTCTACTTCTTCTACTTTGCAATCACTTCCTGCCTCATAAAGGCATTCGTCACAAACATCTCCAATTCCATCCCCGTCCACATCTTCCTGCCCATTATCCCAACAAAAATATGAATCTGGGCAAGAAGCCCCCACTCCCGGATCAGCCCCTACAAGACAATAATCTACTCCTGCCTCATTTTTCAAACCGATCCTATTTCCTCTTGTAACCAAACGAAGATATCCCTCTCCGGAATAACTCTCTTCAAGAACACAAATTCCCTGGTCCTCTCCGTCTGGGACCCGGTCACAATCATCATCTTCATCTAAGATCCCATCCCAATCAGAATCTCCCTTTGGTTCACAATTTCCCTCAATCCACCCGTTTGTGTTTTCATATCTTTTACAACAATCTTTATCTCCGCTTAACTGAAAAGATACTATTTCCGGACGAATCCACCCCTTATTATCCCATAGAAGAGTGTAGCCACCAATATCTAAATCGATTAGAGGATTGCCATCAAATGCACCTATGGGGGTCCTTACAAACTTACAAGGATCTTCTTCACTCCGATCCATCACCCCATAACCAGTACTGCTTGAAGCTATTTTTAAATCCCACAAATAACTATCTGGAGTCACACCCTGACATTTATTACATTCACATCCAGGAACAGCATTACAATCGCTATCAAGGCAGTCCACAAGACCATCACCGTCATCATCCAATTTATTAAAACATGAACTTTCTCGGCCACTCACACACTCACTTTCCTCTAATCGTACATCCCCATTATTTGTAACCCCCATAGAAACATGCCAATCTCCCCCAGTTTTTACAATCCTTTCAGAATCTCCAGAAAATTCTTGTGTTATAACAATCGTTCCTCCCCCATTTGATCCTGAACAATAATCTCCATCCACAAGATTTCCAAAAAATTGAATTTCGCAAGTATATTCATCTGGATCTGGAAGATCCCTTCTTATCGTAAGACTCCAAGAAGTGCTCGCAAAGGGGGCGTGGACTTCAATTCTCAAGGGTTCCTTAATCTCCTGGTAAAATGGATTAGGGGCAGGATTGGCAGGTTGAGAATCAATCTCCCCAGTCCAAGCACCTGATGAAGAAGAATTTAATTCGATGCCTTCCATGTTTAATAGTCCACCAAAACGTCTCCCAATGCAAGAGTCATCACCATAGTCCTCCAAGATGTCAGAAAGATCAAAACTAATATCAATCTTAGAGGTCTTCAAAAAACAACAAACCCCTTCCTTATAACAATCATCTCCACACGCCTCCGCATCTACAACTCCCAACATAACGAAAAATCCAATAATAATTAACAGGCAAAACATCACGACTTTTTTCATATAATCTTCATAGATTAAAACTTTATAAATTGTTTGAAACCAAATCTTAGTAAAAAATTACTTCCTCGACGACATAGGGGCCTTAGTCTGTCCTGCAAAATCTTTAGGCTTCTTCAAGAACGAATAAGCAAGGAAACCGACAATCACCAAGATCACAGCTACAAGGATCAAGATAGTTGTAAACGATCCCATCTCAAGTTTCTTAGATTCTCCAAGGCTAAAGATACTTTCTTTTTCTTCCTCTACTGCCTGATTGAATTCCTCTGTCGAACTCGTCTGTCTAATGGAAGACGACCCAAGATCTGAAGTAGAATCTGCCGAACCACCGCCACTACCGCCAGAACTAGAACCACTAGAAGAGCTACTAGTAGTAGAAAGATCTGCCTCAACTTCAGAACCAAATGCTCCAGATGAAAGATCACCATTATCTGCTAAGGTAATAACCTCTCCTGCAGCCTCGTCAAGCTCACAATCAAGAGGTATAACATAAATCATATTGAAACTAAATGTTTCAGCTCGATCTGCAATAATCCAAGTATTTTCATTTCCATTAAATTCAAAAATATCGACACTATCAATCGGAAGGGTTAGTATAACTTCACAATCCTCCGGGATAAAAGATTCTTTGATCGCAACAACATTTTCAGAGGAAACAATAGTCAAATTATATGTTGTACCCCCAGTTCCAGCTATTGGCGGAGATCTTATTACACTCACTCCAATGGTATCTGAATCTTCAACAGCAAAACCAGTTATATTTAAGCCAATTGCCAGAAGAATTACCGCCGCCAAAATAATTGTTATCTCTTTTTTCATGTTACTTTATTGTTTTAGTTGTTTTTAATTGTTTTGTATTTTATTCCAACGAAGGGAAAATATAATCTCGGATATCCCTCATTAGATTATTAATTGATATTCTGTTAGCTCTCCAGTCCCTAAATATTTCTGATTGTGATGAACATGAAGTTCTTACCTTGAAAAATGGAGTTACACAAGTATTTGTTGAACAATCTGTTTCACAAGAAAAAACATTTTCACAGGAAGCATCACAAACACCATCACCACAGGTCATCTCTCCACTTAGCTCCTTAAGAGTACAATCCTCTTGATCACATACTCCCCCCTGATCTACGCCAGTTTCATCCTGATTTAAAACTCCATCATTACAATTTTCCGTGCCACAATCCTCATCAGCATAACAATCAGCATCACAATAATTATCCCCACTATAACCGTTACAAAGCCCATCCTCGCTATATAATGAACAATCTGTTGGACATGAAAGATAGTTTTCAAAAGCATCACAAACCGAATCAGAGTTACAAAGAAGTTCGCCAATACTCTCTTTCATCTTTTGTTCCTCCCCCATATACACTTCCAAGTATTCTGCAGAGTCAGAATATTCTAAATTTAATGTAACAACATCGCTAGAAGCTTCACCTAAAAAATTAGGTTCAAAATTCATCCGAGATAATTCCTCGCCATCGGCGTCGGTAATCTTTGCTAAAAAATCTCCAGAACTAAAAGATTCAAAAGTCTTTGGGGATTTAGCTAAATCGATAAGGATGAAAGAATAATCTAAGAAAAAAGTTCTTGGAATTTCATGTCCTTCATAAATCTCAGGGATATCTACAGGATCTAAACCATCAACATATAATTGAACTTCTAAGGATTCTGCAAAAATCATTGGCATTGCCAACAAAATTCCCGCCATCACCACCAAAATTAATCTTTTATGCATTTTCATCAGCCTCCCTACAGTTTCCTAGAGGACATGGAAGTTCTGGAGGATAAATTCCTCCTAAAGATTCATATATTCCCATTATAGAATGATCTTCTATTGTCTCCGGAACATCAATATCACTTGCTACAGCCCCGTCATCCCGATATACCCTATAAGGCATTCCCAAACAGTATTCTTCACTTCCACATTTGTTAGAAAGGAAATAAGGGTTCTGTGAGTCTTTTACTATCCTGCACCTGTCTCTTCCAGATACTTCCTCAAAACCACAAACTCCCCCCTTGGCATCACAATCACGACATAGATCCCTTCCCCAAGGTCCCCGGATATAATCACAAGAAGTAGGAGAACCATCACATATAGCTTCTACTGCTTCAGTTTCGTTTGCAGTACAAAAGGCCATTCCCTTAAAACCCCTACATTCCAAGCCATCAGCACAGGTAGTACAAGTTCTAGTATCTTGGCTACAAAAACAACTTCCCTCTTTCTCAAAACAATCTTGGTCATAATTACATTCAGCCTTATAACATATAGACTCCGGATTAAGACATGCATAATCTTTCCCATTACTCGGTTTCAATATTTCCCTATCCTTAGTTTCTTCAGTCTTCCTCATACATATCCCTTCCAGAGGGGGGCAGCGTTCAGGAACATTATCAAAGCAACAACTCGGGAAGAATACCTTTCCACTCTCTCCCACAGGATTTGGACAACCCTCAGTACGAGGAATTAAGGTAGTTCCGCCACGCCCCTTAGTATGTTGAAATACCCACGACACAAAATTTATCTCACTACATGCTCCGACAAGCCTATAACCCATTTGATAAGATAGAGTTTGTTTTATTGAATCCTGAGAAATCCAGGTTAGGGGAAGCAAATCATTATATCTATTCCCCCATGTACAAAGCCCCTCAGTTTCCAAGCATCCCTCAAGAATCTTTGGATACTCATTCTTATCAAAGATCATTATCACTGTAGGGTTCTCTACCATGTTTGCAATCGAATTATCAAATAAACGTTGATTAAGTTCTTTTTCAATTCTTTTGTGGTTAGACCTACTTGTTGGTGCATTATCCACACATCTCTCATCTTCAACTACACTACCCCTATAGAGCCCTTCTTCCATTGCAAGTTTACTACAAATCTTCGAAGTCGTCCATAGATACTTATCTTCAATAAACTTATTATATTCAAGTTTACAGCAAATTTCATTATTAGTTATGCCACTAAGAGTATACAAAAATATCTTTTTTCCAACAGTCTCAGGATACTTATTAACTTCACTAAGCTCGACGAAATGATCATATTGTTCTTCGATGTTTCCATACTCTTCAGATGCATTCATAGACTCGCTTACTGGGGTAAAATAAAATGCATAAGATGCATGAATCATTAGATTACTAAATACCTCTCGATCGTCATCTTCTCTTTCTGAAACATAAACTACTGCGGAACACTGGGTGGTTCTTCCTGCAGAAGATTTGGGTATTAATATGTTACAAGTTACCTTATCTCCCTCCATAGAACAATCTCTTCCCTCTGCCAAAGATTTAGGATAGTATCCAATCTCTAAGCTTTCTGAATGTGATTTTCCCCCAGGAAGATAATCTAGGATTTTTTTTGTTTGAGTAACTCCTTTTTGCTGGTCGTCGTCATAATACTCAAAATCTAGGTAGTATTTTTCATTTAGGTCCTCTGGAGCAATTCTAACAACGGTCTTACAGACTAACTGATCTCCAGCAGTATAAACTCCATACTTCTGTCGACCAATAGTTATCTCCTCCTCATATTTATATGGATTAATCAACTTAGAAGATCCTTCTTCCAACCATGCCATATTCACTCCAAGAGTTATTGATTCAATCACGGGATCACAACCACCATAACCGCCATAACCCCCATATCCACATTCACCGTATCCATATCCATAATCTTCGGTAACCTCTTCCTCAACACGAGCATCGACGGTTCCCAAGAAACTCGAAACACCAAATAGAACAATCACTAAACCCACCAAGAACATCACAGTCTTTTTCATACCGAATTCAAATAATTAAACTTTATAAAATGTTCGATAAGATTATGAAGAATTATTTTATAAAATATAATTAATCCAGCGAAGGCAAAATATAATTTTCAGTATCTCCAATCATAGTATCTGTTGAAATCCAATCACCTCGCCAATCTTCGAATCTCTGTCCGCTAGTCGAACAAGCATAGGCCATCTTAATCATATCTTCAGGGCAAGAAAATTCAGGAATACAATCTTCAGGACAAAGATCAGGATCTTCATCGTCCGAGCAAACACCATCTCCACAATTCACACAAGTAAATGGAGTCTTTGGTTCTCCCCCCATATTTTCCCGAATAAATGTAAAGTCGGATAAATCTACATCCCCGTCTCCATCAAAGTCAGCAGATAGTCCTTCTTCTATCAATCCAAATTGAGATTGAAAAACTGCAGTATCCAGTTCACCAACCACTCCATCGCCATCAGCATCTCCCAAAAGTATGGGTTCCCCTCCAGATTTTATAAATCCAATGCAACAACTTTCATCATCCGAACTTCCGGTCTCTCCTTCGGCCATACAGGTTCTTTCACAAATAATCTCTCCAACATTAACATTCAAATCTGTTTCAACTTCCCCGTTCTCAATTCTTATTGAACCAATGTTCTCAATATAAGGAACTATCACTGGAATAATTCCAGACTCAGTTTCAAGAACTCCTCCTAGATCTTCTTCATCTTCTCCAAAGTTATCGTAAAAAACAAATCTCGAAGAAGAAAGAGCAGAGCTAAACAAAAGATCACCCTCAAGATCATTAACCCTTAGTAAATAGTCTTCAGCAATTCCTCCGTCGTCATCATAATAATCAACCAAACCACCATAATTCCCATAAAGATTTTCCTGACCAACAAGGGAAAATTGTATCTCTTCTCCAATCTTATCCTCGCCAATTTCTAATCTTATAAAACAAGACTCCACCAAACCTTCAGGTTCGTCTATAACCTTTCCAGTCATTCTAAAACCAAATACTGCAATCACCACAACTAATAAGATCGCCGCCGAGATTATTTTTGTTTTGTTATTCATTTTGGATACACACACTTATGGTTTTCGCATTTTATAACACTTTTGCCCGCCGCATTTGTAGGACATAGAGATTTAAGATTACTCGCTCTAGACGTACATTCCCATCCAGCAACAGCATTACAGGCAGATTTCGAATTTGCTTGTTTATTTCCGCAAGTTCCTACAGACCATTTAGATGTTTTACTCTCATCAGGAAGCATACACTCCCTAGCTTTACCATTTTTGTCAATCCCCTTATAGACACACTTATTATCATTACAATAACTGCAACCAGAGTTGCCATCAGTAGCACAATCCTTATGGCTGAAACAAGATTGATCTCCTGGTTTAATAGTATTCCATTTATTATTCATACAAGCTCCAAAATTATTTCCAAGATCACTATCCAGAGTCTTATTAATAATTTTTCCAAGACAATAACCACAAGAAATAACATTGAATTTGGGAGCTTTCCAGTAGTGATTCATTATACTCTGCTCAGAAGGAACATTAAAGCCCAGTCCAAAAGAACATCCTTTCCCACTATTGTTAAATCCTGCACCACCATATAACTCAAACAGGGGTGCGACGGACCCGGTTATTCCCAAAGGAGCAACAAAACCCAGGGGAGCAATAAAAGAAATATTTTGAACACAATTTTTATTCCCTTTGTAAAACACTTTTTTTGAGGAAAATGGATATTCATCATTAATATAACAAAAATTATGGCCAGTTTCATGGAGGGTTGTTTGATTATTTTTCGAAGAATCCATAAAAACTACGGGTTGGCCCCGAATAGTATACCCCGAATAAGTACGGTCACTATAAAAATTATATTGCTTTCCCTTAAAATCACAAGTTGATTTGTTGACAACCTGTTTCCAAGCACTCTCTCCCTTAGGAAGTTTTGAAGAATGATTAAAATAAGTTCTGTTTCCCCCCCTGTAAGTCTTCCAACCCGAATCATCATGAGATTTCAAATCAACATAATGTGCAAATTTTTGAGGATATTGTCTAAATGGATCCACCCTCATAAGCCCAAGAGTATTCCTCATTCCCTTCTCAAAAACCCAATATGAAGACCCCCTAACACTATCTCCAAATGAATTAACAATCTTAAAATTTGCATCATCAGGACCAGTAATATGAACACAGGTTTCGGGTCTTAATGGACGACTAAAATTGGTTTTTCCGCCAACATTTGCAGAACAGATTACACTACCTTCATTAACTAATTTAGTCATATTCACTGCGCCCGGGCCCCATCCAGTTGGCCAACCCTTAATCCTCCAAACATAATAATCAAGTCCGCCCCCATTTTTTGCAAAAGTATACCTCGAAAGTAGATTTGTTCCCTGAATATATTCCTGATTTCCTTTAGAGTCAACCAGATAAAATCTTCCCTCATAAGTCTTATCTCGAGGATTCTTCGATTCACGAACCTTTAAGATACAATTGATGTCATCAAATGGAGTAATTTTCTTGTAGTTTGGTCGAAAAGCTCTTTTCTTTTGAGTTTCAATGATATAATTATAATCCATAGCTATTCCTAGCCCAATATACTCACTCAAACATTTATCATTACAACCATCTCCGTTGTCAGTATTGCCATCATCACATTCTTCTCCAGATTCCATATCCCCGTCACCACAAACTGCTTCTTCTCCTTCTTCTTCGCATTCAGGATCATATCCACAATCGCCCCCATATCCACAGCCATATCCATATCCATAACCCCATACACACTTCTAATCAGAATCGCATCCATAACCTCCCCCATAACCCCAACTCCAACAATCTTCTGCACCAAGATTAATACAAAGTCCATCAATGGAACATTCACCAGAAACACAATCACTTGTAGCATCGCAATAATCTCCCTCCCCTCCTGACACCACTGCACCTACAGTTCCCAAGAAACTTGAAACACCAAACAGAACAATCACCAAGCTCGCCAAGAACATCACAGTCTTTTTCATTCAATTCAATAAGTTCCGAACTTTATAAAATATTCTAACTAAACTATAACTGCTGAAGAAATTTGATTCTAAATATAAACGCATTTATGATCCATACAAAATAACGCCTTTAATGCTCCATCCCTTAATGGACACACTATTTCTACCCATGAAGGACTCATAGAGTCCTGGCACTCCCAATCCTTATTCATCTTACATGAAGCTTTCTCTGAAATTTCATTAAGCTCACACAATCCAAAATCCCATTTAGCATTAGGCACACTTGGATCTAACCTCATACATTCTTTTTTAGCTCCCTGAAATTCGCACCGATTATCAACACAACGACTACACGTCGTGGTACCATCAGTAGAACAATCAACATCCACTTCACAAACGAACTCTCCAGGTTTTATAGTATCCCAACTTTTATCCATACAAGCCTCAAAGTTATTCCCCAAGGATTTATAATTGGTCTGGTTCAGAATCTCCTTAAGACAATAACCGCAAGAGATAACATTGAATTTATTAACCTCATAATGATTATTCATAACACTTTTCGCCGAAGGAGTCTTAAATCCTGCACCAAAAGAACATCCCACGCCATTATTTCCCGGATTAGTGTCTCCATATAGTTTTGGTGTTATCTGTCCAAACCCACTTGTAGTTTGTCGTCCAGCCTTAAAACCAAGAGGAGCTAGGGCATTTGCATCATCCACACAATTTTTTTCTCCCCAGTATAAAAAACTTTTAACTGAAAATGAATGCTCATCTTCTAATTTACAAAAATTGTGGCCGGTTTCATGGAGGGCTACTCGAGAAATAGGCCATCGCTTTAACTTAAACGGATTGATAAAAATTATCCTCATTCCACGGACTGAAAAGAGATCATCAGCAATACTATTATAAAAATGATATACTTTCCCACCATTACCACACGAAGAAACAATAGAAATCTGTCTGGGGGCACTTTTTCCCTTGGCGAGGTTAGCAGACAGACTAAAGGATTTAACCGGTCTCCTTGGATCAGAATTAATAAAATCCGTCTCTGTTTCCCAAACAGAGTCATTATGGGCTTTCAGATCCGCATAATGTGAAAAATTTTTAGGATACTGTGCAAACGGGTCAGTGCCCATATATGCTAAAGTATTTTTTAATCCAGTCTTAACAATCTTATTGGGAGCACTATTCAAACTCTTTCCATACATACTAATAAACTTATATTCCGCCGTATCCGGACCCATAATGTGGACACAAGTATCTAGTTCAATTACCGAGCTATTTATCTCCCTATCTTCCAAATTAACAACACATTTTACTGCCCCCCCATCAACTAACTTTCCTATATCTGCCGGAGATCCCCAACCATTCGGCCAACCTTTAATCCTCCAAGCATAATAATCATGACCCTTTTCATTTTTTGCAAAAACGAATCCTGAGTCAGTTGTCGTTTTCTTCACAAGACCTTCTCCAGAAGAACTAAGATCCACCCATCTTAATTCACCAGTATATATTTTATCTTTAGGATTCTCAGATTCACGAACCTTCAGACCGCAGAGAATATTATCAAAGGGAGTGATATTTTCTGGATTTGGTCGAAAGCCTCTAGATTTCTGAGTCTCCAAGATATACTCATGACCCATTATTAATCCAACCTCAAAACTCTCGTTTAAACACTCCCCACTACAGCCATCCCCCCCAATAGTATTCCCATCATCACATTCTTCCCCATCATCAACTACCTCATCACCACAAAATGCTGCTTCTTCCTGTTCTTCTTCGCACTCCGGATCATATCCGCAATAACCCCCATACCCACAACCAGGGCCATATCCATAACCCCATACACACTTCGAATCAGAATCGCATCCATAACCACCCCCATAACCGTAACCCCAACAATCATCTGCACCAAGACTAACACATATTCCCTCAAAAGAACATTCCCCCGAAATACAATCACTTGTAGCTTCACAGTAATCCACCTCTCCACCAGACACCACCGCACCAACAGTTCCCAAGAAACTCGAGACACTAAAAAGAACAATTACCAAACCTGCCAAAAACATCACAGTCTTTTTCATACAACCCCCAGATAATTAAACTTTATAAAATGTTTGAAGAATAGTCTTTTGTATTTTGAAGTTACTCTCAAGGGGTTACAAAGGAAAGGTTTAAATAGTTCTTAAAGTTAGTTGAAATATGAGAAAATTAGGAAATATTGCAATGGGCGGAGTTGTAGCAATTGCATCAGCACTAGCTATTGCAGGATGTCAAAGTGGCATGATCAATCGACTTGAAGGACATAATGCTCAAAGAGTACACACCGGAATAGACAATATGTCAAAAACAGAAAAACAAGCTTACCTATCTAAGTTTAACAGTACAGATCGTAGTAGATATAGCAAATATGTAAGTCCTAAAAGATGTCTAACAGAGAAGCAAAAAATATATTTAGAAGGAAAAAGAGAGTTTGATGAAGAGATCAGCAAAGAGATTCATTTTTAGTTTTCTAGAAAAACCTAAATAGTTCTTATGATTAGATTATATATGAAATATGAAGGCAAAAGACCTGGCAGAATTAAAGCATATTTAGCTACAACCCTCTTGGCTGCAACAAGCATCATCGGAGGTTGCGGAAACACAAAGAGTCTTTCTGATAAATTTGATATAATGCCCACACTTTCCCATACAGCCAAGGGAATTCAGGCTGCAGGAACTGCGGGGGGAGATATATTTAAGAAAAGAAGTAGGAAGCATGAGCTACAAAAAAAGGTTGATTGGGGCACTAATTGTACTAAACAATATCTTGAGGTTATGAAGAAGTTTTTTACAATTTATCCTAGTGATTAGTTACTCTCAAGGGGTTACAGATAGAAAGGTTTAAATAGTTATTATGGTTAGTTAAATTATGGAAAATAAGGGTAAAACTATTGGAAGAGGAAGAAATGCATTGGTAGGATTGACGATTTTAGCTGCGACTGCACTGGGTGTTGTTGGTTGTGCTGATTCAAGAAATTTATCTAAGGGTGACCGACTTATGTTAAATACTTATAATTCTCATAGGACCGAGATTGATAGTCAGTATGATACTCCTGCAAAGAATGATAACGACAGAATGGCACGAGGAAGAACCTATCTTGCCAAACAGATAGTTGAAAACGTAGGCCCAATTATGCACTGTCCTTAAGCGATTTCTGATTTAATCCAATCATTTAATGAAATTAGAACATTTTCTAGTAGATCTCTACTATTGACTTCTGGAGTTGGTTCTATTTTTCTTTCTGAGAATATGTTCCATGCAAATAATCTATTTTGAAATATTCCAAAAGGGGTTCCAGGGTTTTCTGGGTTAAATGCTAATAGGGCACTTTCTTCTTGGGCAAAAATCGCAAGACTATCGGGGGAACCACCTTCCTTTACACAAATAGGCACACCATTCGGGTACCGAAAACAAATTTCTTCCTCTCCGCAACATGCCCCAACTTCTGCCGCTTTGTCTCTTCCCTTGCAATATCTTTTTGATTGTGCTGCACAATCTTCTTTTTTTGGCGTACACTTGAAAATCCCATAACCAACATTTACGCCTGTTTCAACACCATCCTCGCAACAAATTAATTTTTTATTATCTGCTTCTTTAGCTTTTGTATATCCTGTCGCGCACTTATCCATTACACATGCGGGCATTGGGAACACCAATAGAACTGTTTGGATCCCACACTGGGTATTCTCTGGACAAAGAAAATTTATACCCAATTCATTTTTATATTCTTCGCTGGAACAAAATCTATATCCTTCAGGGGCTTTTTTTACACTACAAAGATTTGCATTCTGCCCTTTTTGGGATACAGATACGCAGGTGAATAATTCCTTATTGCAACAGTTGGGATCTGCTTTTTTATTCAAATCACAACAATCAAAACCATTTGGGGAACATTCGTTATTTTCCCTAGTTTATTTTGGGCAAAGTGAATAATTTCCCCTCCCATAAACATTGTTGCATGTTTTTTCTTTGCATATTTTTTCTGAACAATAGCCTTCCAGGTTTTTATCCTCAGTATAACAATCTACGAAATCTTTTTTATATTTCCCAAAAAAATCTTCTCCGCCCCCGCATTCAAGGCATCCGTAACTCCCCTCATCAAGAATTGTACAACTTCCTTCTAGGCATTTATTGCAGTCTTCTTTTTTACTCTGGTCTTTCCAGCATTCCTTATCTTCCTTACATTTGGCTGGACAAGGATCTGATTTGAGTTTGATTGAAGTTAATTCTCCATATCCTGTTGACATAGCCTCTCCAAACCTTATATTGTAATCAAGTTCTTTCTCATAATGAAGTCCGTCAGATTCAACCCAAACTTGGACATCGGTTAAAATTTCTTTTTTTCCATATATTTTGCTATCTGTTTGGTATCTCATATCAACTCTAAATCCATTTTTTTTTACGAAATAATATCCATCAAGTTTATTTGTTTTCTTAAATTGTGGTACGTCGTCAATCGTTCTATCTCTTTGTTCTTTATCGTGGACTGTTGCACTTATATCTTCCCTGTTTTCCCATTTATCCAATGAGGCCTTATCCTCTTCATTAATCCACAACTCACTCTCTCCCCTACTTTTCAATTCATTAAGTAAAGCCTCATCCTCTTCATCCATCACCCAGTACTTCTCCTTAGCCATTAGTTCATCAATCTTTATTATATTTTTACCCACTTCACGACCACCAACACTATAAACAATCTCATATACTGGAACGTCTATAATGGGCATCTTGATGAGGCCGCTAATTAAATCTAAGGAGTAAGTTTCTCCGCCGTATACAAGATCTATTTTTAAAGGGTTTATGAAATTTTCTTCATTGCATTTTTTGCAGTTTTCTTCATCTTCTGAACCGGCGTAACCATCGCTAGAACTCCCATATCCACATTCACCATATCCATATTCAGAATCCACATCAGTACATTTGTAGTCTCCCCCACACACTCCAGAAGCACAATCACTACCTCCATCACAATCATATCCTGCCTCACTCAACCGTCTTGCATCAACCATTCCCAAGAAACTTGAAACACTAAACAGAACAATTACCAAACTTACCAAGAACATCACAGTCTTTCTCATACAATCTCCAGATAATTAAACTTTATAAAATTATATATCCAAGAAACTAATCAATGCTATGAAATCAATTGAGAAATCAAAACAATTTCAATCAAGGAAATAATCAACAAAACATAACCTGCCATTTGGAATCTAGCTTTTACATCAATAAACTCAGGTTCTGCGCCCTCTTCAAAGAATATATCGCCTTGAGCGATCTCAACTTTTAACTCTTCAATCTTAGCCTGATCTAAAGTCATAACCTGTGCAAAGAAAATCAGGCCAATAACTAAAGTTACAATTGCCTGAAACAATAAAACTATCTTTCCCCACCTCATGACAAATTAAAACTAAAAGACTTTATAAAATGTTCTAAGCTTTTGTTGAAATCTCTTCCTTAAGCTGGGAAATAAACCCATCTAGATCCATAGTAACAATTTCCTTAGAATCTCTAGCCTTAACCGCAATATTACCCGCAGCTTTTTCTTTTTCTCCAACAGTTACAAGATAATTAAACCTCTGAATTTGTGCATCCCTTGCCTTCTTACCCATCGATTCACTTTTATCATTAATCTCGACTTCAAATCCTTCATCGAATAATTTTTGATAAATCTCATTAGCATAATCCTTAACATCATCATTAAGTGTCATCACCTTAATCTGATTCGGAGAAATCCAAAGCGGAAATTTCCCATCAACATGCTCAGTATAAACTCCCAAGAATCTTTCGAGACTTCCATATATAGTCCTATGAAGCATAATCGGCCTTTTAGCCGAACCATCTTCTGAAGTATATTCAAGTTCGAATCTCTCGGGCAATGCCATATCTAATTGAATCGTCGAAGTCTGCCAAGTTCTCCCTAATGAATCCTTTATGTGAAAATCTATCTTAGGACCATAGAAAGCTCCGTCCCCCTTATTCACAGTATATTTCATCTTCTTTTTCTTAAGAACTTTCTCTAACGCCTTCTCTGCCAGATCCCAAATCTTTTCAGAACCAATCCTCTTCTTCGGCCGAGTTGATAATTCAACATGATCAATTTCTATCTTGAAAGTTTTGTAAAGATCATTTGTTAAATCAATTATTTTTGCAATTTCCTCTTCGAGAGATTTTTCAGTACAGAAAATATGTGCATCATCCTGAACAAATTGTATTACTCTCATCAAGCCCCCTAAAACTCCGGATAACTCAATCCTATGGACCCATCCAAGTTCACCAACCCTTAAAGGAAGATCCTTATACGATTTTGGAGAGGTCTTGTAAACTAACATTCCTCCAGGACAGTTCATTGGCTTTATTGCTAAATCTCGATTCTCATAACTCGATAAAAACATATTTTCCTTAAACTTTGACCAGTGTCCTGAAATCTCCCAAAGTTTCTTATCTAAAATTTGGGGTGTCGAAATCTCTGAGTACCTATTCTTTCGATGAAGCTCTCTCCAATACTCAATTAGTTTATTCTTAATATGCAATCCTTTTGAATGCCAAAAAACCATCCCCGGAGCAGAGCTGTTGAAACTCCAAAGATCCATCTTCCCACCGATAATCCTATGATCGTTCTCTTTTATCTTAGAAGTATCTAACTTTGACTTAGAAATTTGCCTCAAAAGTTTTGCCCTTTGTTCATCAGTCAATTCCTCTTCCTCAATCTCATTTCCTTCAACTTTAATCTCCCTAGAAAGTTCAGATAACGGGTGACCCTTGACTTTCAACTCAAATTGTTTGTAATACCCAAAAGGTGCTTGAAGAACCTTGAAACCCTTAAGTTTCTTAGCAGTTTCGTTCAATACTTCCACCGCAGTTTCAGGCTTACCTAGATTACTTGATAAATGGGCATAAGGATATAGAACAATATTTTTTGCTTTTACATCAGTCGCAATTTTTTGAATAGATTCTACTAGCCCTTGAACAGTTGCTTTAGAATCTCCCTTCTCCACCGCCACCATCACAACTAGACAGTCTTTAGAATCTCCCTCGAGAGTTTGATTTGGAGCAATTTCATCTACAGATTTAAGCGCTTTCTTCAGTGCCTTAAAATTAATGTAATCACAGTGCAAGTTTAAAGTCTTCATGAAGAAATCAGAATAAAAGAATTTATAAATTCTAGTATTAATCTCAAATCATAAACTTTAAAAGGTATTATTCTTCAGTAGTTACATGGGAAAGATAATCCGATTAGATACCAAGTTGGCATTACCAACTCAACCAACATTAAGGCAGAGAAACATAAAAAGAGTTATTAGAAGTTTTCTCAGATCCCCTAAAAAAATGATTGTTCCAGTTAGAACTAACCCACGAGATCCTTCAACATACCTTATATTGGATGGTCACCACAGTACTTGTGTTGCAGATACATTAAATGAGTTCCGTCCAGGATTTGTAGACATATTTGGATGGATCACAGAAGATAATCAAGATTTGATTGAAAGATTACCTCAGGATTTCCATCAAGGAAGAGTTTATTCACAAAATGAAAATATCGAAGGCAGATTTGAAAATGTTCCAGCATACCACGAATGGAGTAAAGTCCCAAAAACGATTAGAGAAATGAGGGGCCGTTATGAACCATTAAGATCTGCAAGAAATCTAATGAGATATGCAACCAACAAACCAAATCTTGCAATCCCCCAATAGTAGAATTTATAAAGATTTACACAGTCATACTATCATGGGTGATGCAATGGAGAGGTGTGCCACAGGTATTGATGGCTTCGATAAAATATCTCAAGGGGGATTTATTAGAAATTCTACTAATGTTCTAGTCGGAGGACCGGGATCCGGAAAGACAACCTTCCTTCTCCAATTTCTGTGGAACGGAGTAAAAAAATTCGAAGAGAATGGACTCTATTGTTCATTTGAACCAGACATTCTTGAAACAGTAAATGATGCAAGATCCTTTGGTTGGGATTTTGGAAAGCTAGGAGAAGAAGGTAAAATCAAATTTCTAAAGTTCTCCCCCGCAACATCAATCGATGAACTAAAAACTGAATTAACAAAACTCATCGCACAGGGAGGAGTCAAAAGAATTTGTTTTGATCCAATATCTGTTTTAGCCCTAAACCTAAACGAACAAGGAAAGATTAGAAACACGATCTTCGAACTTGCATCCCTAATGAAAAGACTTAATGTAACCACAATCCTCGCTGATGAAAGTATGGAAGCTGAGGGAATGCAACCACAAACTCAGGGAGAATGGACAAAAACAGACATCATCAGATTCCTATCAGACTCCGTGACAGTCCTATATGAATCTGGAATCTCAGGAGTGGGAGATAGAGCAATCAGAGTCTCAAAGATGAGAAGAACTGCACACGATAGGAAACCTCAGGGAATGCAAATTACACCCAAGGGAATAGAAATCTTAGAAGCGCCAAAAGAACCGGAAATGACAACGCCCACAACAGAATCCTCGCAATATTAGTTTTGTTGTATCTGAATAATAGTAACAAACCAGAAGACTTATAAAGTATATTTCTATATAATTATATGGCAAAATTAAGGGATTTTATGAAAGGATTTACAGGCGCAGTAGTCGGAGCTGGAATCATTGCAGGGGCAGGATTTGGATGGAAATACCAATTTGAATCTTGGGAGAAAGCAGAAACTCCAAAGACTAAAGCAAAAGAAATGCCAAAAATTACTCCTAGAAAACCAAGAGATAACTCCACTTATCTAGCAAGAGCGATCCAAGAAAGACCTAAACTACAAAGACCTAAATCAAAGAAATACGACGCTCACTGGATTCTAGAAAGAGATACATATACTTCACAATCGACAATGGGAACGTTATATCATGATGTAAATAGAAATGGAATAGTCGACAGAGAAGATAAGATACTTGCACAAACACTCGAACTACCCTACAGAAATAATCAAACAGACATCTCAAGTATTCCAACAGGAACTTATCAGGTTAAACCGAGAATCAGTAAAAAATTCAAAAGACATTTTGAAATCAAGGATGTGTCCAAAAGGACAGACGTTCTTTTTCATACGGGAAACTATTCCAAAGACACAAAAGGATGTGTCATTGTTGGATCCAGAAGAAAAAGAAACAAGGTAGAGAATAGCAGAAATACAATGAATATGTTAAATCAAAAATTTCGAAAGAACGGAAAAAGTAACATTAATCTAATGGTTAGACAAAAAAGGCCTACAAAGAGATCAACAAGAAAACATACTCTTAGTTAATCAAACATCTTCTTAACAATCTTCCTTGCATCAGCATATTTCTTACGAAAATCAGCCATATACTTTTGTAAAAGCTCTGTTGCATAAGCCTTATTCTCAGAATCTAATATCTTTCCCGCACGATAATCCTTTTCCCTCAAAGCAAGCTCAGCATCATCCTCAATCAAATGCTGCTTAAACAGCTCAAAAATCATATCCTTACTTGGATCACCACCCTTTTCCTTATGCTCGGCCAATGTCTTCTGTCCTCCAGTCAATGCTCGAGAAACCTTTCTCTTAATCTCATCATCACTATCCAAAAGATAAAGCGAATTTCCCTCGGATTTAGACATCTTCAAGTCTCCAGTTAGTGCCGGAAGAAATTTATGGTTTATCGAAGAAGGTGTGAAAAACTTAAACTCCTTAGCCCGAGAGGCTATATCTCTAGATAACCGAATATGCGGATCCTGATCAAGCCCAACAGGAATTATCCCAGGCATAGGCTCTTTCAATTGAGGATGCATAATATCTGCAACCTGCAAAACCGAAGCCATAATTCTAGAAGGTTCAGGGTTACCATAAATCGCGCGATACTCATTCAATGTCGCACGACGAGAGAGCACATATGCCAAGCTCGTCACATCATTATTTTCCGATTGAAAATAAAATTTTGTCTTCTTGGGGTCAAGTCCAAGGGCAATATAACAGGGAATATGGATATCCAGTGCCCTTCTCCTAGCTTCTTCCAATGAAATTCCTCTAGTTGCTGCAGATTCTAAATCGGCAACAAGAACGTGTGTCTCTGCACCTTGCTTCTGAAAATAAACAACCTGATCAATCACAGACTTAGTCCCAAAATGTAACTTATCTGCCGTCGGCATGATCCCCGTCAAAACATAAAATTTCTTTTTCTCCTTAATACTCTTCGAAATTCTCTTCAAATCTCGTCCAGCAAAAACAATTCCCCTCCGCATTAACAAATTAGGATTAGGAAAATCATTCACCTCAAATTTCTCCAGCCCAAACTGCTTTATCTTCTTTCTATAATCGTCTGGGAGTTCAGAAGACCACGGATCAATCACTTCTTTAGCCATACATCAACAACAATTAAGATATTTATAAAACTGTTGATAACGAGAAATCTTTATATACTACTCCGCCCTAAAAATCATATGAAAAAGAGCTTGATAATCCTTACTTTCTGCCTTCTATTATCTACATCATTTGTAGCCGCACAAATTTCAATATCCGAACCATATGACACATACAATTTAGGAGATAAAGTATACATCACCGCGGACGGACTAAGAGGCTCAGAATCGGGAAATCTAAACATGGGATTAGTATGTGGAAATTTAACTACAAATGTATTAAAGATTTCAGCAAGGGCTTTTTCTACAGATCAAGATCAATCATATTCAATACCTTACAAGATTTTGACCGAAGAAGATTTAGAAATAACGAACATAAAAGACATAATAGGAAGCTGTCGTCTCTCAGCGTCATTAGGTGAAAACACAGCTTCATCGAAAACATTCACAATTAGCGACGAGATATCAGTCACCCCAACGCTAGATAAGATAAACTATAATCCTGGAGAAGAGATAACACTAACAATCAATGCAACAAAGGCAAATGGAAAGGCACTTAATGGATTTTTGGAAGTAAAAAACGCAACAGAGTTTACGAAAGAAGTAGAAGGGGGAAGTGCAATAGAAACCTTCACAATGTCCGAGACGGCAGAAGCAGGAAGTTATACTTTAATGATTTCTGCCTATGACACTAACAAGGATGGAGACCATCTAAACATCGGAAACACAACGGTCTTCTTTAAAATAAATCAGATCGCAACAAGAGTTTCAACAAGCCTATCAAAAGTTGAAGTGATCCCCGGAGAAAACTTAACCATCGGATCAGACATTTTTGATCAATCAGAAAAAGAAATGCCAGGAACGGTTTCATTAATAATTATCTCCCCTGAAGATGAAGAAATTCTAAAAACAATTCAATCTCAAGAAACTATTTCGATAGACTTTCCAACAAATGCAACTGAAGGATTATGGAAAATCCATTCTACATTCTCAGATTTAGAAGATGAAACAGAGTTTGAAATAATGGAACTTCAAAAAGCAGAATTCCATATTGAGGGGGGAGTCCTAAGAATAAATAACATTGGTAATGTTCCATACAACAAAACAGTTAGTATCAAAATCGGGGAAACGATCAGCGAAATCAGCCTAAATATCAAAGAAGGCAAGGAGAAAAATTTTAATTTAGAAGCACCGGATGGGGAATACACAATAACAGTAGAAGATGGAGAGACAAACTTTGAAGGCTCAGTCTTACTAACCGGTAATGCAATTTCCGTAAAAGATTTAGAAACTGTTGGAATCTTTACAAACTATTCGGTTGTTTGGATTTTCCTAATAATTATCTTAGGTGCAACGGGAGTCATACTTTTTTTCAGATATAGAAAGAAGGGGAAAATTCCAACAGGAAAGGGAAAGATTAAAGAAAAAATTAACGGGATTAAAGAAAAAATTAATGGCAAAATTCCCGCAAGAGTAAAATCGGAGGTTTCAAATACCATGAACTTTACAAACAAATCTCCAAAAGTTCAAGGATTAGATGATAAAAATTATCATCACGAAGATGATAGTATGCTTGATCTAACAAAGAAAAAAATTAGTAGTGCAGAATCGACACTAGTCCTAAAAGGAGAAAAAAATCAATCTGCAGTAATCGCAATTAGTATTAAAAATAATAAAAAATTGAATGACAATTCAAAAAATACTCTCATCGAAGCGATTAATAAGATGAAGGAGGCCAAAGGTTTAGTGGACTGGAGAGAAGACCATATTTTTATTGTGTTCTCCCCCCTAGCAACAAAAACATTCCATAATGAAGAACTTGCATCAAAGGCGGCATTTAACGCATGGAAAAAACTAATCGAACACAACAAAAAGTTCAACGAGAAAATAGAATTTAATATCGGGGTTCATTCTGGAGAACTAGTCGCCTCAAAAGAAGGTGGAAAATTGAAGTATACTGGTATCGGAAACACAATCGCACTTGCTCGAAGAATATCAGATTCAAATAAAGAAAAAATCCTCATATCTGACGACATTAGAAAAAAGATGCTTAGAGATTTGAAAGTTCACAAAGAAGAAGCCATAGGAAAACATCAAATTTATTCTATATCCGAAATCAAGAATAAAGAAGCTAATCAAGCAAAATTGAAAGAACTTCTAAAACGAATGGAGGATTAAATGATAAGGTATCTCTTCTTTGACTTTGACGGAACAATCTCTGATGCCTACAGCCTAGCATTTAAATCTCTGGTAAAAACATTAGATGAATTTGAATTTGAATTCAATAAGCAAGATGCACTCAAGCAACTTGGAAATAAGATGCATATAATTCTAAAAAACCTTGGGCTAAATGCAGGACATCTAGAAACAATAAGAAGGAGATTCTATAAGCATTTCATAAGGGGAGCAAAAGAAGGAGATATTAAACTCTGCGTTTCAATAAACCCCTTAAAAAAATTGAAAAAAGAGGGCTACAAATTAATCGTGGTTTCAAACTCAGAAACCAGTTTCTTAAGAGCCTCAATTAAGAGACTTAAAATTAAAGGCCTATTCAACAGGGTATTTGGTGCAGAAAAATTTAGCACAAAAGACGAATTCTTAAAAAAGCTTTTCAAGAAATATAAAATCAAGCCCGAAGAAGCAGTTTATATTGGAGATCGTTTCAGCGACATAGAATTTGCAAGAGACGCGGGATGTATTGCAATCGCGATTCATAACAAATGCTCTTGGTCAAATAAAACAACAATCATGAAGGAAAAACCAGACTTCATAATAAAAGATTTTAGGGGATTGGGAAAGGTTTTGAAGAAACTTAACAAGGAATAATTAGTTTAAACCAACCAAATTAGATATCCAAAGAGCACAATACTCAATGCTCTTGGAATTAATCCATAAATTAAGAAATTTTTCTTAGAAAAATTTATTGCGCCAAGTAAAACAGGGAGATAAGGTAATGGCGATATTGCAGCAAGAGGAACAATGACTCTCCCATATCTGTTTGTTAGATATGTTAATCTTTTTACAGACTTTTTAGAAGACATTACATCAACCGCATCAAACAAATATTTTTTCCCAAGAAAAAAACCCAAGAGTGAACCAACTGCAGACCCGAGAATTGTTGTGATTATTGCAACATAGATATTCATACCAATGATTATTCCAGCACCCATTGCTACAACCGGAGAAATAAGTTGAGGAATTAAATCCAAAAGGAGAGATGCGACAAATAAAGCACTGAGTCCATAATTAGAAATTCCTGAAGAAACTTTATCATCCAGAATCCCCCTATTTAGAAAACTGTATACAGTAAGAGCTACCATCAATAAGACGATTAGTACACTTACAAATTTTACAAAATTTCTTGCTCTTTTTGATTTTTTCATTTTAATTGAGATAATGCCCCCACAACATTCATTTCAAGATCTTGATTCTTTTTCAAAAACTTTTCAAAAAGAGACTGGACTTTTTTATCCTGTTTTCGTTTTGTCCCCTTAATTCCCACCAATTTAGCATATAATTCAACTTCCTTATCTGAATGGAAATATAATGGTCGTTTCTTCTTATCTTCTGGTTTTGGCCCAGCGAACTTTCCACCTAAAACATTCCCAAAAACATCTTCAGCAATCTGAGATAAATTCTCAGAAGAAAAATTAGCCCCCGCCCCACTAGCAACCAATCTAACCTTAAACTTCTTTTCAAGAACCTCCACCAAAACCATTGTATTCAAATCTCCCGATTCTTTCAACTTAATAATTTTATTTGAAGGTAACATGCCATATTTTCTAATAGTTCTAAAAACCTTCCTCCCAAAATAATCAATAAACTCTTTCTTAGTCAACTTCCTCTGATTAGTAAATTCCCAAACATACCTCTTTTCCATAATAATTCAATACTAACTAGACTTTTAAGCTTTGTTTATACTTCAATAATTACAACTTGATTTTCTCAAACTTTTCCCTAACCTTGTCATTATCTCCCGTAGAATAAGCTTCCTGTAATTCTTTGGCCTTCTCTAAATTAGCCTTACCCTTCTTACTGTAGTAAATTGAAGGTTTTCCTTTGACTCCCTCCAAGATCTCACCACCACCAAATTCTCCATCTTCAATAATCGCTCCTTCAGCACCATTTCTTGAAACGACAAACCAAACACCCTTAATCATAAAATGTCTACCAATCATCGATAAAGGAAGGGTCTTCTCATTAACGAAATCTCCGCCAAGAAGCGAAGTCAAACGATTAGAAACTGCCTTCTCACAAAGAAAACATCCTCCGCCAGATGAAGGATACTTAATTCCATAATTCTTAGCTAATTCCATCTGTTTCTTTCGTCCACGACCAGCAATTCCGAAGAACTTACTTCGATCAACCAAACCTTCCTTCTCCCACGAAGTCTCTTCCAACTTCTTAGCCGAAAGAGGACGTAAAATCTCAAATCCAAGAGCCTCATCAATTATTTCCATTGAACTTCTAAGCTGAGACATTGGTCTTTGTCCAAGAACTTCACCAGTTGCAATCACCTTAACTCCAATACTATCTGCATATTCCTTAGCTTTCCTAAACATAAACACCTTACAATCCTTACAAGGATTAATTCCCTTCCCAGTTCCATATTGCGGATCCTTCAGAATCGCCAAGTATTCATCTAAAAGTTCACCTTTAGTCGCATCAAAGATCTTCATCTTCACTTCCTCAACCTGAGTAAAATTAAAGTTACAACTACTATTACAACAACCGCATCCAAACGGAAGATTAAAATAAACTGCCTCAACATCGAAACCCTGATCCTTCAATAACATGACTGCCAATCTCGAATCAAGCCCGCCAGAGTATAAGACAATAGCTTTCTTTTCCATGTATAAAAAAGAAAAAGAGGGGTTTTAAGAGTTTTGGATAGAGAAATAGAAGTACTTAAAAACAACAATCACTTAATTCAATCATGGTAGAGGTGATAGGTGAAACAACGAAATTCTTAGGCGGATTTGCAATTGGAGAGTCAGGATTATTATTCACACTACTATTCTTCACCGCAGTTATCGTAATCTATTCTGTATTCGTATATTACTTCTATAAATTCTTAGCAAAGAAAAATATCATAGAATTGAACCTATCAAAATATGGTGAAGGAATTAGTGCAGGAATCTCAAAAGCTTTTGCAACCCTATTTTATATCGCAGAATACTTAATTATCCTCCCCGTTGTAACTTTCTTCTGGTTTGCGGTTCTAGCAATTTTAATTTTAGTTCTCGCTGAGGGAATGGATGCATCGACAATCCTATTAATCTCTGCAGCTCTTGTCGCATCAGTTAGAGTAACGGCATATGTGAGTGAAAATCTTTCAAGAGACCTTGCAAAGATGCTTCCGTTCACACTAATAGCAATTGCAATAACAAAACCCGGATTCTTTGACGCAGCTTCACTTATCTCCAGATTCGGAGAGATCCCATCATTATTCTCCAATGTCCCATACTATTTACTTTTCATAGTCGTTCTAGAACTAATTATGAGATTTGCAGATTTCATTGGAAAAGTTCTCACCCTAAGCAAAAGAATCGCAAGTGAAGAACAAGTAATCAAACCGGAATAAAAGTACGATCTAAGAGAAGAATAAACTTTTAAACCCGATTTCTTAATCAATTACATGGCAAAAGAAAAAGTAGATATCTCAAAGATAGACACAATCAACGTAGGGATAGTCGGACATATCGATCATGGTAAGACAACTCTGCTCTACAAACTATCCGGAAGATGGGCAGACACACATTCTGAAGAACTAAAGCGAGGAATCACCATCAAGTTAGGTTATGCCGATGCAATCGTTCGTGAAGATCCAAAAACAAAAAAACTGTCAGTTGATAAAGATTCAGAAGGAACTCCAAAAAGGTATATTACATTCGTGGATGCGCCAGGACATGAAATGCTTATGGCAACAATGCTTTCGGGATCCGCAATTATGGATGCAGCAATCCTAGTTATCGCAGCAAATGAGGGAATAAAACCACAAACACAAGAACACCTAGTAGCACTAACAGCAAAGAAAATTAAGAACGTGATCATTGTTCAGAATAAAATTGATCTAGTATCAAAAGAACAAGCCCTTGAAAGCTACAAAACAATAAAAGAATTCGTTAAGGGAACAATCGCTGAAGATTCTCCAATTATTCCAACCTCTGCACAACAGGGAGTTAACTTGGATAAGGTTCTTGAAACTCTTTGTAATATCGAAGTTTCAAAACCAGAAAAAGATGAAAAACCAATTTTCCTAGTTGCAAGAAGTTTTGATATTAATAAACCCGGAACAGATATCTCAAAATTACATGGAGGAGTTCTTGGGGGAGCGCTTAAACAAGGAACATTAAAGGTCGGAGATATAATTGAAATAAAACCCGGATATTCCTATAAAAAACAAAATCAATACCATTACAAAACAGTCAGATCAAAGATAGTTTCAATGCAAAAAGGAGAATACCAGATAACTGAAGCAGGACCTGGAGGATCATTAGCAATAGAGACAGAACTTGATCCAAGTCTAACAAAGTCAGATGCACTTTCCGGAAGCATTGCATCAAAAGAAGGAGAACTCCCAGAAATAACAGATAAGATAACAATGAAATTTGAGCTTTTCGATAAAGTTCTTGGAACAGAAGCTCATGAAAAAGTTGATAACCTTAAACCAAACGAAATGCTTATGTTAAGTGTAAATACTTCAATCACTGTTGGACAAGTAATAAAATCAGACAAAGAAAAGGCGGATCTATCATTAAAAATTCCAATCGTCCCGCTTAAGGGTGAATCAATCGGAATCGCAAGAAATCTTAATGGACACTGGAGATTAATCGGATTCGGTTCAATTAACTAAAGATTAATTAGAAACTAATTCCCCTAAATCACGAGCCTTCTCTTTCATTATTTCTATTGCCTCTTTATTGAGCTTTCTGACCCATTCCTTACTGATTCCTAAAAGTTCCCCAGTCTCTTCTAATGTTTTTCCCTGTCCAAGATACATAAGAAGAGCGCTTTCTTGCTCATCACTGATTTCCCAAGACAACCTATCCCAAAGATCATAATCATCAAGACTCGTATTTTGATTCCTAGAACTATCAGGAATAATATCAAAAAGACTTCCCTTTTCCCCGCTAGATCCCATGTCAATGGAAATATCATCAACAAGTAGAGCTTTTTTCTTTTTCCCTTTCCTCGCAAAGGAAGTTCTCATAGCTTGAACAGCATAAGTACTAAATACATACCCAAATTTTGGATTAAATTTTCGAGCCGCATGCATCATAGCCATATTTCCAATTTGCATCAAATCATCTAAATCCCCTCCGAATCTCAAAATAGAATAACTAACTTGTGAAGCAACCATCGGCTGATTCATTTCAATTAGATCCCCAAATAACTTAACGCCCCGCTCAGAAAAACACCAAATATTCTGACTCTTCTTTTCTCCCCCCATTTTGTAGATCGATGCTCCATCATTTACAGTTATTCTTCCGCCGCCTTTCATTTCCTGATATTCACTAAGAGCCCCCATTTTATCTATCCTATTAACCAAAGTTCCAACCTTACAAGAAATTTTCTTTGGAAATCCATAAATCTCGGCAGTTCGCCCAGCACACTCAACAATCCCTCGATCATGATATTTAAGATTTGTAACAGTTTTATTCTTGCCCAATTCAATAAACATTTTCTTCTGTTCCTTCCAAGATGGACGTTTTCCTTTCCAAGTAAAATAAGGTTCAAATTCCGTGTTACTGACTTTTCTTCGACGTCCCATTGAATTTATTCCCAGAATTCTGGGGTTTTCACCCTATTTTTAATCAATTAAGAGACTATTAAAAGCTTTCTAAAGAAGAATTTATAAAACAACTCTCCCTAAGAATGATATGGAAAAAGAAGTGATACCAGTCTCAAATCCCGCTCAAGCAACTACTCCCCAAAAAAATAAAATAGATTACAAATATGTAGGGCCAAAAGAATCTCTTTGGAAAATCGTCGGCAGTTCAATTCCAAAAGAGCTAACACCAACAAAAAAATTTAGCTATGCATTTGGAGTAATTTTTATTTTAGTTATTATCATTGGAATCGCACAATTTCCCCTAGGATCGCTCTTCGCAGGAAATATCGATATCGAATTAGCTGTTGGACTTCCAATGAAGTTCTTAGTATTCGACTTAGCAGATCCAGAAGCCATTCCAATTAATATCTGGGCATTAATTATAGACATGGCAATTTACCTTATATTAGCCTACGCCATAGATGTAGCACTCAATGTTTTCATAACATCCACTAAGAAGAAAAAGGCAAGTGGAAAATCTCCAAAGGTTTATACCATCAGGAGAAAAAAAGAAGAAATTGCAGAAAAAGTCGCAAAGAAAATTGTAAAGAAACCTGATTCAATCCAACCTTAGAGATATTTATTTTCTTAAGCTAGTTCTTTTTCCCTCAGAAACTTCAGTAATAAACTCATCAAGTTTCCCTTGCCAAAATTTATATTCAGATGCAGGAAACGCTTTTAACTTCAATGTTCCCTCAACGTGATTTCTCTCACCGAACAAACCTGAATCTCCCCTAATATTAAACTTAAGATCCATTCTTGGAGTCAAAACCCAATATCCTATACCTCCCCCATGCCTTGAAGGCGTTCCAAGTCTCCTTAAATTAGGAATATGCATCGCTAACCGGCTCAATGGATCAACATAACAATCTGGTTCAAGAATCCCTAATTTCTCTGGAGAATTCTTACATCTAGCTATTAAAAAATCTTCAAAAAAATCAGGGAGCCCAATCTTATCATCGGATTGTAAGAAAATCCCGTCATCCCAAGAATCCATTATTGCCCGCTCTGTCAAATAAAGAACATTAGTAAAATCAGTAATCGGGACAGAGATCTCTCCAAAAGCGTTATCCTTAAAATCTCTCTTATGAGCATCATAAACTTCAAAACATTTCCTAAATAATGGATCTACACAACTTTTCCCATCAGTCGCATATCTGTCCTTTGCTTCATTAACGGAAAAAGGCCTAAACCGAGGATCGTAGGTATCAGCTTCTTCAGCCTCACTCATTTCAAAAGGAATACCAGTGCGAATAAGTTTATCAATAAAAATATCCCCATCATGATAATCCATTTCCTGAGCAACCTTGAAAGCATCGCATGCATCTGAAATAGTTTTTACAACCATAATTTATCCAGCATATTTAGCTTTAAAAATAATTCTATACTCTACTTCTTCTCTTCAACCTTCTCAGGTTCACTAACTGCTGCCTCAATAATCTTCTCTACTTCCTCATCACTAGGCACCCTAGTCAAATCACTTACTCTATCTCCTTCCTTCAGCTTAATCATCCTTACACCCTGAGTTGCTCGACCCATGATTCGGATATTCTTAACCGGAGTTCTAATAACAATTCCTTTCTTTGTAGTCACAATAATATTGTCCTTACCCTTAACTGTCTGAGAAGTCACAACATCACCATTCTTACTCGAGATCTTGATATTAATTACTCCCTTCCCGGCCCGTCCAGTTAATCTATAATCATTAATCTCACTTCGCTTTCCATAACCCTTCTTTGTAATAGTAAGCACAGCAAACTTATCCGCTTCCTTTCCTTCTGGCAAAACTTCCAAGGAAACAACTTCATCATCCTTAGACATCTTTATTCCAGTAACACCATACGAAGCTCGACCCATTGCACGAACATCCTTAGACTTAAATCTAATCGCCTGACCCTTCTTAGTCACAAGTAAAACTTCCTGAGCTTCCTTAATCGGCTTAACCCCAATCAAAGTATCTTCATTCTCCGCCAACTTCATAGCTTTGATTCCGCCCTTTCTTGGATTTGAGAACTGTGCAAACTCAATCTTCTTTACAATACCCTTCTTAGTCGCCATCATCAAATAATCCTTAAACTCTTTGACTGCGATAACTGAAGTAACCTTCTCATCCTTCAATGCCAATAGATTGATCATAGCCTTACCCTTCGCACTCTTAGCAGAAGCCGGAACCTCATATGCCTTCAACCAGTGAACCTTACCCTTATCTGTGAAGAACAACATATAATCATGAGTCGAACAAGTCAATAACTCCTTAACGAAATCACCTTCAGTCAAATCAGAACCAATTACTCCCTTTCCTCCCCTCTTCTGTTCCTTATATTGAGCCAGATCGATTCTCTTAATATAACCCTTGTCAGTAATCGTTACAACAACATCCTTCTTATCCACAAGGTCTTGCTCTTCCAATTCTTTAGCTGAACCAACAATCTTGGTCTTTCTGAAATCCCCATAATTATCCTTTAACTCTGCTAAATCCTTCTTGATAATCCTCAAGATCAATTTCTCATCCCCAAGGATCTTCTTCAAATCTTCTATAGTTTTCTTCAAATCCCTCTCTTCATTCTTTAACTTATCAAATTCAAGAGCAGTCAACTGGTGTAACTTCATCTCAAGTATAGCATCAACCTGCTTATCTGAAAGTTTATACTGCAATTTCAACTTTTGTGCAGCATCACTCTTGGACTTAGCAGCTCTAATCAGTTTAACGACCGCATCAATATTTTTCTGAGCAATCAATAACCCATCAACAATATGCAGTCTCTTCTCAGCCTTATCCAAATCAAATTCCTTAGTTTTTCTAATTACACTTTGCCTATGGCCCACATAAGTCTTAATATAATCTCTAAGAGTAAACAATTTAGGAATCCTTCCAAAAAGTGCCAACATATTAGCATTAAAACTAGTCCTGAGATTTGTATATTTATACAACCTATTCAAACTAAACCTTGGCTCACTTCCCCTTCTTAACTCAACTACAACCCTGACCTTCCCCTTAGAAGACTCATCCCGAATATCAGAAACATCCGGCAACCTCTTATCCCTAACAAGCATAGCAATCTGCTCAACTAATGAAGACTTGTTAACCTGATAAGGAATTTCAGTAATTATAATCTTTGTTTTGCCCGAAGCCTTCTTTGGTTCTTCAATCTCAGTCTTACCCTCAATGATCAATCTACCCTTACCCTCAGTATAAACCTGTTTGATCTCTCCAGAAACAGTTCCGCCAGTTGGAAAATCAGGAGCTTTAATGGCTTTAATCAATTCTTTATCTTCACAGTTAGTATTCTCTAGATAAGTAAGGATGGCATCACAAACATTGTTCAAATTGTGTGGCGGAATATTTGTAGCCATTCCAACCGCAATACCCGCAGCTCCGTTCAGTAAAAGGGTAGGAATTCTACCTGGAAGAACAACAGGTTCCTCCTTAGTATTAGAATAATTAGGCATCATCTCAACAGTCTTCTTATCAACATCCTTCAAAAGCTCCATAGTTATCTTTTCCATCTTAGCTTCAGTATACCTGTACGCTGCAGCACGATCTCCATCCATAGAACCAAAGTTACCCTGACCAATAACCAATGGATATCTCAAAGACCAACTCTGAGCCATACGAACCATAGCATCATAGATAGAAGCATCACCGTGGGGATGATAATGACCCATAGTATCTCCAACAATAGCTGCCGATTTCTTTGTCTGTTTATTGTGATAAACTCCTGCTTCATTCATTGCCCAAATAATTCTCCGATGAACCGGTTTCAAACCATCTTCAGCAGAAGGCAAAGCCCTAGCCACAATAACCGACATTGCATAATTAAGATAAGCATCCCTCATCTCACTAGAAATTTCTGCGTTGATCAATTCTTTTGCCTGAACACTTGCAGTAAGTTCTTCTTTTTTCTTGAGCGCCTCAGCTGCCTCAGCCTCAGCTTCACTAAGATTCTCGATCTCTTGAACTCCTTCCGCTTCAATAATTTCTTCTTCTGCCATTATTTTTTAGCCCCCTTACTACGCAATTTTGGGGTACGCCGAGCGGCGCCTCCCTTTTTCTTTTTATTTAATTTATCTGCATCAACAATTCCCAATGGGAACATCATCGCCTTAAATCCACAATCCTTACACTTCCATCCGGGGATGATTCCAAAAAGATTGGTGACACCCATTGGATGATAAACTCTTACACTTCCGCATTGAGGACAAAAGTATGCTTTGATTTTTTTCACTGGCTTAACCTTAGTCCCAGCCCTGCCTTTCTTCCTTACCATTATGCAACAAGCCTCCCAATCTCATAATTAGTATTTTTTTCGTTCAGCATATAATACTTAAGCGCACGAGAATAATAGCCAACATTAGAAGAATCAGTCACACCTCTCGCACTTAAATCAGTAAGGGCCAATCCCATTCTTTCTACTCTAGCGTCATCAATAGTCCAGGAATCTTCATCTAGAAGTCCCATCTGAGTGTCCTCTAATCCCGTAGACATGTTCAAAACAATCATTAATTTTTTTAAATCTACATTTCCAGACAATTTATCTCCCATTACAAATCAACCTCCGCCTTATCTGCATTTTCTTCAATGAAAGCTCTTCGAGGTGCAACTGCATCACCCATCAATAAACTAAATGTCTCATCAGCTTCAACACCATCTTCAACAGAAACCTGTTTCAACCTTCGACTCTTAGGATTCATAGCAGTATCCCAAAGCTCATCACCATTCATTTCACCAAGACCCTTAAATCGGCCAACCTCTGCCTTTCCGATTGTTTCCAATTTTTTCTTTAGTTCGTCACTTGAATAAGCCCAGTATTTTTTCATTCCTTTCTTGATAACATAAAATGGTGGAACCGCAACAAAAACATGTCCCGCCTCGATCAATTGGGGAACATATCTGAAAAACAAAGTCAAAAGCAAAGCCTTGATGTGTTGTCCATCAACATCTGCGTCAGTCATAATTATAATTTTGTTATATCGCAACTTGTTAATATCAAAAACTTCACCAACACCAGTCCCAATCGCAGTAATCAAATTTGAAATCTGCTCACTACCAAGAGCCCTAGCAGGATTTGATTTCTCAACATTCAAAACTTTTCCCCTCAAAGGTAAAATCGCCTGAGTTGTCCTATCTCTTCCTTCTTTCGCAGTACCCCCTGCCGAATCTCCTTCAACAATATATAACTCAGTAAACTCTTTCTTCTTGCTTGAACAATCCGCCAACTTTCCAGGAAGGCCAGAACCCCCAAGAGCATTTTTCCTCCGAACTAAATCCTTAGCCTTCTTAGCAGCTTCCCTAGCCTTCAAAGCAGCCGAAGCCTTAATCAGAATAGCCTTCGCAACACTCGGATTCTCTTCAAAGAAATCGTTTAATGCAGAGGTCGCCATAGAATCAATAATCCCCTTAACTTCTCCATTCCCTAATTTGGTCTTAGTCTGCCCCTCGAATTGAGGTTCAGCAAGTTTCAAAGAAATTACCGCCGTGATTCCCTCACGAACATCATCCCCAGTTAACTTCTGTCCCTTCTTCAGGGTCCCTTTCTTAGTTCCATAATCATTAATCACCCTGGTTAATGCAGACTTCAGTCCAGCAACATGAGTTCCGCCCTCAATCGTATTAATAGTATTTACAAAACCTTGTATATTCTCATTATAAGAATCACTATATTGAATCGAAACCTCTGCAACCGTACTTCCTTCTTCTCTCTTAAAATAAATCGGTTTAACATGGATTGGTTTCCGAGTCTTATTCAACCATTTAACAAATTCGATTAATCCGCCGGCGTAGTGAAATGACTCACTCTTTTCCTTAGTGCCACGAACATCAGAAAAATTAATCTTCAATCCTGCGTTCAAAAAGCAAGTCTCTCTAAATCTAGTAGATAGAGTTTTATAATCAAAATCAACAGTGTTAAAGATCGTATCATCGGGAAAGAATATAACTTTTGTCCCACTTACTCCTGCTGGGCATTTTCCAATAACTTTTACGTCATGAACTGGTTTTCCAATCTTATAAGACTGAGAATAAACTTTTCCCCCCTTCTTAACCTCCACAGTCATATTCTTAGAAAGTGCCGCAACAACAGAAATTCCAACCCCGTGCAAACCTCCAGAAACAGCATAGGCCTTATTATCAAACTTTCCTCCTGCATGTAATTTCGTGACAATAATTTCCATAGCCGGCCTCTTGTAAATTGGGTGTGGATCAACAGGCATTCCTCGACCATCATCTTCAACAGTTACAGAGCCATCCTTATTCAGACTAATATTAATTGTGGTAGCAACACCGGCCATATGTTCATCTACAGAGTTATCAGAAACCTCATAAACCATATGGTGAAGACCATATTTATCGGTTGAACCGATATACATTCCCGGACGCTTTCTAACTGCCTCAAGACCCTCAAGTACAGTAATGTCCTTTGCGGAATACCCTTCCTTATTCTTTTCAGCCATAGTTAAAATCAGTTAAGACCTCTCTTATGGCAGTAAAAAACAAAATCTCTTTATAAACATTTGTGTTGTAAAATTGCAATTTGTCGTCGAGAAACCAAAAAAAGTATAAAATTTTATCGCTAAGACATCTTTAACAAATAATCCGCCAACATTCTCGGAAATGTCTCATCAACTGTCTTAATTCCTCGGCCCAACCATACATTTGGATTAACCATTTCGACTTCACTAACCATAGGTTTACCACCCTCAGTAATAAAATCAAACCGAGATACATGATATTTTGTAGGCCAGACATCAAAAATATTTTTAATTGTCTCCAACTCCTTATCGGTGGGTTCAATAATTGTCCGATTAGCTGTTCCGGGAACAAATTGCCAATCCGCCCGATGCCTATAAATTCCATGAGAAAAATCTTTTCCAACATAAACAAAAGATCTCTCACCATTTTCAACAATCCCCTTCAAAAAAGGTTGAACAAGAATAGCTCCCCCATATTGAGACTTATAATTATCAAAACTCTCTTTAGAAACAAGGTCTGAAGATTTTACAACTCCATTACTTCGCTCACCAAAAAGTCTCGGCTTAAGAACCAAACCGTCATTCCATTTCTCAAACCTTTCAAGATCAGAAAAACTTAGATAGCGCCCATCATCTGTAGGAACAACGTCTATCCCCTGTTCTTGTAATTGAAGAAGATAACCCTTATCAAAATTTGCCCGCATTGTTTCAGGATCATTTACAACTTTTGCAGGAGTATGATTTAAACAGTCAATAAAATCACAAAGTTTTGATTCCTTGCCTTCAATACTCCCAAGAGCACTAATATATACATAATCAAACTCTCCCAAATTCCCATACCGAGATTGTGACGAATCAGCATTATCCAAAACACAATTATTTTCAGTCACACCATCCCAATTAAAGAAATTTACATCCAATCCTTTTTTTTCAAATTCTCGATCAAAGATTGCCCTCTTAGCATCCTCAAAATCACTCATTCCATATCCCTTACTACTAACTGCTATTGACTTTTTCATTACTAAGGATATCTAATATTTTATTTACTGTCGTCTCTTTCTTTTCTTGTCTTATTTTTGAAGATGCAGTGAAATTAGGAGTAGGATTATTCTCTATAACTACCGGGCCATCCTTAGAAATTAGAATATCTACCTCATTAAGGCTTGCCTTAATTGCCTTTGTAGAATTTAGTGCAATCTCTGCAACATCATCCGGAATATTCTCATCAATTGATTTAACTACCGACCCATTACTTGCACTAGCAATCCACGGGGCCTCATTTTCATTCTTAGGAACTAAGGAACGAGTAATTCCAAAAGCGATGTCTCCCCCAATAACAGAAATTCGATAGTCGTGATCTAAAGCAGATTCAACATACTCTTGAACAATATATCCCTCACAATATTGTTCATCAGGATTGGTAATTTCTTCTTCCAGGAAGGAAATTGCTTCATTAAGATTATCTGCCTTAATAAGATTGACTGCCCTGCCACCCATATTTCTCTTAACAATTACTGGAAGACCCACTACGCTAACAAAATCTTCAACACGACCAATATCCTGCTTATGTTTAATTAACAATGTTTTTGGAGTCCTAATACCCTTAGATTCTAAAACCTCTCCAGAAAAAAACTTATCGTAATCACATCTAGTCGCATAATGGGAATTAATACATTTAACTCCCAATTCTTCAATTTTTTTTAATAATTTAAGAGTTCTATTATTTGATTTACAATCTCGATTAGCGACACTTGCAAAAACTCTATTTAAAATAAAATTAAACTTGGATAGTTTTTTGGCAGAAGTCTTTCTAACATCTACCAGGGAAGAATCAAATCCTGCATCTTTAAGTCTTTTAATCAAATATTCTTCCTGATGCTCCAAATCATGATGTAAAATTCCTACATTCATTAAATAGTAACCCCCCCACCAACGCCCCTTCTATGTTCAAATGTCCTACCAAGACTCTCCGCAAAATCTTCTAAAACGAACTGTACACTAATAATGTCCTTTGCAGGACACTTTCCACTGTATCTCACAATCTCCTTAGCAGTAAGATCCATAGGATCATATAATCTAATATCAAAATCTCTTTGCTTTAATACAAGGGGTATTTCGGTACATCCAAGAATAATAGCCTCCGCACCTTCCGCGATAAGCTTTTCTGCAGCTCGCCTCAATAACTTCTTAGGGATAAGTTTCCTTCCAGCCTTAATTCCATGATCTCCATAAATAGCTCCCATCACCAAGTCCTTCTGATCTTCCATACTTGGCAAAATACTCCCTATACCAAGACTCTCAAAGTAATTTTGGTAGATTCCTGCTTCGATACTTCCCGTAGTAGCCAAAATTCCAATCTTATTTATCTGAAGATTATCCGATAATACGTTCTTAACCAAAATTTTAGTCATATCTACAATTGGAACAGAAACATTTTTCTGAACTTCACGTAAAAAGTGATGTGCAGTATTACATGGAATAACCAAAAAATCCGCTCCAGCACCTACAAGAGTTGTAGCAGTTTCAATCAAGGAATTGACAGGACTTTCACCTTGTCCAAGAATAAAATCTGTTCTATCGGGAATTTGAGGATTACAAAAATGAATGAAGGGTATATTGTCTTGATCACTTCTTGCAGGAGTATTTTTAATTAAAAGCTCACAAAACTTATTCGATGCTTCGGGACCAACTCCCCCGATAATTCCGACCTTTCTCATAAAAAAAATTCAACTTTTAGCTTTATAAAAACTATTGCACTCGAGAATATACGACCCCTACTTTTTAGCAGCTCTTGAAGCATCTCTCTTTGCCTTCTCAGCCTTAACAACATCGGATTTCCGAATCCATTTTACCTTCTTAGTAAGTCTACCCATCTCAGAATTCTTTCTACATTTAGAAGAACAATAGTATCTAACATCCCCAGATTTCTGAATTACTGTAGTTCCCTTAGGAAATTCGTATCCCTTTTTACAAAATGAACAAACTGGCATGTTAACTCTGGCTCCCTTTGTTTATTTTCTTAAAAATTCTACGTGCTTCAATTTCTGTTTCTCTTAACATCAAAATATCTCTTTTCTTTATAGGTCCACGAACATTTCGTCTCATAGATTTACCCATATTTTTACCTTGAAGAATTCTGCATCTAACTTGCGTAATCTCTCCTCTTGTTCCAGTTCTACCCATAACTGCCTCAACAATTGCGGGAACTGCTCCCTCCTCTGTCAATTTCTCCGAACCCTTAGATCCGCCAGCTTTTTTCTGCTGCTTACTTTCTTGTTTCTTCTGTTCTTTTGCCATCTTTGTCTTTCAATAAAACGAATAAATTACTTTAAGAGATCAAGTTTAGCTTCGCCAACTTCGACGACAGCAACAGCAGCAGTTGGTCGGCTAATTCCGACAGAAATTCCTAACTTCTCTCGTGAATCAACTTCAGCAAACTTAATTTCCTTCTCATTACAGAGGATGGGTAAGTGCTGTGTCAACTCCCTAGGATCAACATCAGATGCAACGACAACTAATTTAGCTACGCCTCTCTCGACGGCCTTAGTCACTTCGTTAACGCCTTTGTCAACCTGTCCGGTTTTGGCTGCTTTCTCGACAATATCATATGTGGTTACCATTTTTGTGATTTTTTCGTTTTGTTTAATTCCAAGAAGTAACCCTCAGGATTTACCTTCATTGGTATAATTTAGTTTGAATTTGGGTATTTAAAGGTTGCTACTCTGGGACATAAATTAATTTAAACACCCATTTCTCCCAAGTTTCATGAAAAATGTTATCGGAATAACTGGAACAATCGCATCAGGAAAAGATCATGCAGGCAAATACATCTCTAAAAAGCTAGAAGTTCCCCTATTTGAAATTAGTGGACCAATTATAGAAGCTGCACGACAAAGAGGGATCTCACCAACAAGAGAAGAAATCACAAAATTTTCACCAATCTTCGCAAAAGAAAAGGGAGAAGATTATAGTGCAAGAGTTCACTTAGCACAAATAGAAAGTCTGGGCATCATAACAGGCATGAGACAAGTCGCACAAATAGAATATCTAAGAAGTAATTCCCACCTAATCCTATTAGCAATTGATGCAGAGACAAGATTAAGATTTGAAAGAGCAAAGTCAAGAGGGAAATTCCCCGAAGCCGCAAGCCTTGAAGAATTTATTCGACATGACAGACTAGAAAACTCTGGACCAAACACGATGAGGGTCCAAGAATGTATGAGAATGGCAGATTACAGACTCAAAAATAATACAACACTTAAGGACCTAGAATATAATATAGACTGTATCCTCAGAACAGTCATGCCCGAAATTACTTCTTCCAACTAACCTCAACATCATCAGTCCTTTCCCTAGGTGCAATATCAATTTTATCCAAATCTTTTTCACCCAAACCAGCTTTAAACATCTTCAAACCCAAATATCCAATCATCCCAGCATTATCCACCAACAAAGAAAAATCTGGTACAAACAATTTACAACCCCTCTCCTCACACATTATCCTACACATTTCCTGTAACCTCGAATTACAAGCAACTCCACCACCAAGCAACAACTCCTTCTTCCCAGTATGCGCCAAAGCCCTTTCAGCAGCCTCAACCAACATCCCAAAAACATGCTCTTGCATAGAATAACTCAACTCCTCAATCGTATAGGTTTTCTTATCCAAAAAATTCTTCAACTTAGTCTGCAACCCCGAAAAAGCAACATCCATCCCCTTAATCGAATACGGCAACTCAATCAACTCATCCTTATTCTTACAAGCCTCAGCCAACTTCTGAATTTTCGGTCCTCCCGGAAATCCGAGCCCGGCAAATCTAGCGAATGTATCAATAAAATTCCCAACACCCAAATCAAGTGTCTCTCCAAAAACCCGATACTTCCCCGCCTCATATGCAATCACCTGAGTATTCGCCCCAGAAGCATAAAGCATCACAGGGTCCTTTGCCCCGACAGAACTTCCAATCTCCAAATGAGCAATACAATGATTAATCGGAACAATCGGAACATCCAATCTCTTAGCAACTTTCTTAGCAAAAGCCATTCCCTCAAGCAAACAAGGCGCAAGCCCAGGAGCATTTGAAAGAGCAACCGCAATAATCTCGTCCTCCGAAATCCCCGCCTTCTCAAGCGCAGCATCAAAAACCTTATCTCCAACCTGCGCATGATGTGCCCGAACTTCCATAGGGATCATTCCACCACTTTCAGTTGTATAACTATCCTTCTCATTTGAAAGAATCTTTCCCTTATCGTCTACAACAGCGACTCCAAATGTGTGAGCTGTTGATTCTATTCCTAGGACGTATTTTTTATTTACCATTTCCCAATCTCCTTAGCATAATCTCTAACTTCCTCGGCAGACATGTA
This sequence comes from archaeon, assembly GCA_018694115.1. Taxonomy (GTDB): domain Archaea; phylum Nanobdellota; class Nanobdellia; order Pacearchaeales; family GW2011-AR1; genus JAGVXH01. The sequence goes on along the minus strand of JABHNB010000015.1, from coordinate 59,762 downwards.
ACATTTAGCATATTTTCCCTTCTTCCTTCGCTTAACCTTAACAGATGAAAGCCCACGACCATAACCTCTTTCAACTGAAATCTTATCACAAGCGTTCTCCTCAATAGTTCGAGCTTTTCTCGAGGTCATATATCTAAAACCCTTCCAAAGTTTTCCAATAAAGTTACAGTTTTCAAAACGAAGACCATGTCCAAGTTCATGAGCAAGGATCCCTTTCAATTCAGAGTCAGAGTATTTTCTTAGTTTTTGACTTACCTTAATGAAAGAAACCCAAATAAAATAATAATTAACTGCAGAACATTTTTCACTAACCTTGCTAGAAGCCTCAGAAACATAGATTCTTTTTCCCTTCAATTCAGGAAAACTTTTTTTGATCAGATCATTAACAATTTTCTGATATTTTTCAACATATTTATCCATGAAACAAAATAACAATCCTAATTTATAAGATTATCCAAGAAGAGCATCCATCGAAGAAAGAAGAAATCTTCCAACCCTTCTCCTTAAACCCTCTTCGACATAATTAACAACTTTCGTCCCATACTCTGGAGAACATCTACCATCCATAACTGCTTGGGGAACATAAAGTGGATTATTTCTCTGATTCCTACAATCATTCTTAAAAGAACCTTCAATTGCCATAAAAATATAACAAACTATGGAGTTTATAAGATTATCCAACAAATTCTCAAAATTACACATAAAATTATAAATACTAGTTTGACTTTTTTTAAGCATGACACCAGAGAAAGAAAAAACTATGATAGATTATCTTAAGAAAGTTTCTCCAGGTAGTGCACTAAGAACAGTAATTGATGATCTAGTAAGATCAGGCCTAGGTGCCCTAATCATCTTTGATGCACCAGAATTACACAACCAATCGGTAATTGAGGGTGGATTCCGAATAAACTGTAGATTCACTCCACAAAAACTTTTTGAGCTTTGCAAAATGGACGGAGCAATAATCGTTTCATCAGATCTTAAGAGGATTCTATTTGCAAATGTTCTAATCAATCCAGATGTCTCCATCCATACAACCGAAACTGGAACAAGGCATAAAGCCGCTGAAAGATCGGCAAAACAAGCAAGTACATTTGCAATTGCAGTTTCAGAAAGACGTAAAAAAACAACGCTTTACCACAACCAATCAAGATACTTCCTAAAATCCTCTGACGAACTTTTAAGAAATCTAAGTTCAACTCTTCAAGTTCTTGAAAAGCACAGAGAAGCTTTCGATCAAATCCTCGGAGATCTTAATGTTTTAGAAATGTCCGAATTAGTCTCAGTAAGTGATGCATGTCAAGTAATCCAAAGGGCAGAAATGATTCTAAAAATTTCAGAATCCGTTAAAAGAGATTTCACTGAACTAGGAAAAGAAGGAAACATCATGCGTACAAGATACCGAGAGCTTATTAGAAATGTTGAAAAGAGGGAAAGTGAAATCTTAAGAGACTATAGCAATTTGACTCTTAAAAGAACGAAGACTCTTCTATCAAACTTAAGCTATGATGGAATCCTTGATCTAGAATCCCTCGCAAGATTAATCATGGAAAAAACTCCTGAAGAAAATATCTCGCCAAGAGGATATCGGTTCCTATCTCATCTAACTCTTTCAGATAAAGAAATCTCATTAATTGTTAATGAATTCGGCAGTATCGCCCAGGTTCTAGGATCAGAATCCGCAGATCTCGAACCAATCTTAAAGAACCGTGCAGCTTCAATAAGAGAAGAAATAACTCATCTAAGAGAACAAATCTTAAATGGGAAAGTTGTTTGTTAATAACAAAGACATTTAAACTAAATTATTTTCCTTTCTGATATGTTAACACCAGAACAAAATCAAGAGATCAGAGAACGCCTAGAAGCTTCACAAAACCCATTATTCTTCTTTGATAACGATAATGACGGCCTGACAAGTTTTCTTCTCCTAAAGAGATTCCTAGACAGAGGAAAGGGCGTTGCAGCAAAAGGCTCACATAGTGTAGAAGAAGTTTATTATAGAAAAGTTGACGAATTAAAACCCGACACAATCTTTGTACTTGATATCCCGGGAATTTCTGATGAATTTCTTGAAAGAGCTGAGCAAGATAATATTCCGATAGTTTGGATAGACCACCATGACGTTGAAGCACCAACAAACAAAAACGTCACATACTATAATCCATTTCACAACGATAAAACAAATGAACCAGTCTCATATCTTTGTCACAAAATTGCGAACAGACCGCAGGATATCTGGCTCGCCGTGATAGGATGCATAAGTGATTGTTATATGCCAGATTTCTACGACGAATTTATAGAAAAATTTCCAGAATTAGGAAAAGCAGATCCAGATTCACCATTCGATGTTCTCTTTAGCACAGAAATAGGAAAAATAGCAAGAATCCTCGACTTCTCCCTAAAAGATAAAACGACAAACGTCCTAAAGATGATTCATTTCATGTCAAAGGCAAAGGGCCCAATGGATATCTTAGAAGAAAATTCCACAACGAGACATATTCTAAGACGTTATATGGAATTAAACACAAAATACCAAGCAATTCTAAAAAAAGCAAGAGATCAATTTCAAGAAAAGATGATTTTCTTTAGATATAGTGGGGATGTAAGCCTAAGTTCAAACCTCGCAAACCAAATAAGCTATGAATTCCCAAATAAGGTCATCGTTGTAGCCTATGTAAATAGTAGTTTTGCAAATCTCTCAATCAGAGGGAACTTAGTGGATGTTCGAGAGATGACCCTCAAGGCAGTTGAACAACTTGAAGGTGCTCGGGGCGGAGGACATAAACACGCAACAGGCGCAAGAGTAAACACAGATGATCTAGACAAGTTTAAGGCAATATTCGAAGAGATGATTGAAGAAGATTAAGCAACAAGTTAGAATTTAGGCCTATATTTTTTTGCAACTGGGATAAATGTAATACTCTGTAATAAAGTTAGATGCATATCTGAAAAAGAATACTCTTCCTTCAATCCTTCACTTAATTTGCTAGATTCAAGATAAAGAAAATTCCTCTTAGGAAGTTTTAAACCACAGATATAAATCCCTGAGGTTGTAGATTTCAATTCTGGCAAAATATCCAAAGCCCTACGCACTTCAGAAAATTGTTGGATTAACTCTCTCAAAGTATTACGTCCAGGAAACCTCGCATCTAATAATCCAGTATCAAACGAAGTCCCATAAACCGAATTCAATCTTTCAATATCCCCTTGCACATCATCAAAATTAAATAGAAAATCGTCAGGAAATCTATCTCTTTGTGGATTCGCAGCGTATCCAAACTGAGTACATGTATCCTCAGACACAAGAGAAAACTTTTTCATCCATCTTCTGACAAAAGGGTGAAATGTCAAAGAGGGTTTCTTATTTATCATAAAAAATTCACACATTATTCATTAATAAACAAATAGATACTCCAAAATATAAATCAAAAACCTTAAAAATCCCGATTTATTTTTCAGCTTCAATTAAATAAATAGAATGATACTTAGAAACCTCGGGATTATCAGCAAGTAATTTATTTATTTTTACTATTTTAAATCCCACTTCAGATAAATATTTCTCTATTAAACCCCTATCAAGATAAATTGCGGGAAAATATCGATTACCACTTCTATAAACAGAAGCACCTCCCAGAGCAGTCATTAAAAATTTTCCACCCACCTTAAGATAACTCCTTATATTATAAAGCATCTGATAAAATTTAGTAATATCATTTGTAGAACTATCGATAGCAAAATTTGATTGAACAATATCAAACTTATTCTCATAATCCTTCTTAAGCTCAGAAGCATCTAAAACAGAAATATCTTGTATTTTACCAAGAATTTTCTCCTTTCGCTCTCGTACATCTTCCTTAGAAGAATCATTGTTCTCTCTCCATCACATACTCAATAAAAGGATCCCAACAAAAACCATTATTTTCTTTTAACAATTTTATTTCCTCAAGATTACTTTCTAAATAATCTGTAAAATAAATAGAACCCACCCTATCTTGTGCCGAAATAAACTGATAAATCGTAGGACCGCCACCAACTTCCAATAAAAGCTCACTCCCAGCCATATTTGAATAAATCTCACGATACCAATCAAGAATTTTCTTATTTTCATTACTCAAGGTATCAAAATATTCATTTAGATATTCCTTAGGAGAAAAATTTTGCCAATTATATGTTATATCAAATTCGTCATACTTCACAATCGACTTAAACATTTGGCCCTTCCTTAAATTAAAAGTTTTTTTAATAAAATCTTCTAACTTAGAAAAATCAAATTGCCTACAGGAGAAAATATCTAAACAAAATTCATTTTTATCAGTAAAAGTATGAATTGAGATATGGGAGAAATCGATGATGGCAAAAGCGGTTAAACCCGGATTAATTTCAATCCCATCAGCCACAATAGGTCCAGAAATGATCTTCATATTCAAAAGTTCAGAAATATCTTTTATCATTTTAACTAGTTCGTCCTTACTGCCCAATTTATCACTATCACAATTAAATGCGTCTATTACAAGGTGGAATCTACTCGAAATTGGGATCTCCATAAAAAATGAAAGAATCCGCCCATTAAAAATATTTTGATTCTCCTAAGAGGAAAAATAAAGAAGTTAGTCATTAGAAACCCTTAAAAATCAAATTTCTCTCATAAAAACATGACAAATACGAATACAATCGCAATCCCGATCAATTTATACTAGTCATAACTCTAAACCTTCTTAATTCTATTATGAAATTAACTAAACTTCACGGCCAAGGAAATCACCTAATTTTAGATGGGACTTCAAACGCAAAATTAGATGATCCAGAATTCATAAGAAAATTTCTAATAACCCTTCCAAAAAAAATTAAAATGAAAGCAATCTCAAAACCCTTAATCATAAATCACAAAGCAAAAGAAGAATCAGAATCGGGAATCACAGGCACAATCATCCTAGCAGAAAGTAACATTACAATCCATACCTATCCTTCCAAAAAATGGTTCGCACTAGACATCTTCTCTTGCAATGAATTTCCCATAAACAAAACGATAAAATATCTAACAAAAAAATTAAAATTAACTAAATACAAAAAACATCTTCTCAAAAGAGGATTCTGTTAAAAAATGGATCAAATAAAATCAATAAAAATCTCAAAAGACATGACTGTCACCAATCTAGTAAAACAAATGTCAACCGCAGGATTCGGAGCAAGAAAAATCGGAATTGCAAACGGAATTGCAAATAAAATGTTCTCAAAGGAAGACTGTAATGTTTTTCTTGGGCTCGCAGGAGCAATGGTCCCAGCGGGAATGAAACAAATAATCATCGACCTAATTAACTCAAAAAAAATAAACGTCCTAGTCACCACTGGAGCAAATCTAACCCACGATTTAATTGAAGCTCTCGGAGAGGAACACTTTCATTGTGACACCTGGAACGACGAAGAATTTAACAAAAAAGGCTACGACAGAATCTACAATGTTCTTATGAAAAACAAAGTCTATGAAAAATTAGAAAACTTTTTCGAAAAAAACTGGGAAGAGTTAAAGTCCACAAACAATATTAAAGATTTAATCCAGAAAATAGGAGAATTACTTCCTGAAGATTCAAACAGCATTATCAAGGCATGCCAAAAAAATAACATACCAATTTATTGTCCCGCGCTTGCAGACTCCGGAATCGGCTTAATGATCTGGGGTAGACTCGCCTCAGGGAAGGAAATCAAAATAGACGCTTTCGAAGATATGAAAGAGATAATTGACACTGCATGGACTTCAAAAACAAAAGGAGTCATTTATATTGGAGGCGGAACACCAAAAAACTTCATCCAACAATCATTACAATTCTCAAGCGGGGCAGATTACGGAATTCAAATAACAACAGACAGCCCAGCAGGGGGAGGTTCATCAGGAGCACCATTAGAAGAGGGAAAATCTTGGGGGAAACTCAAACAAGACGCAGAATTCGTAGATGTTAACTGTGATGCAACAATCGCATTACCTCTAATTTTCGCAAATACTCTTGATTAATTCCGATCCCTAAAAATACTCTCAACAACTTTTCCTCTTCTTTCCGCGCCCAAACACTTCTGACAAACTTTACTACCATCCATTGCTTCTCCAAAAAACTTAGGACTAGATAATCCATGACATCTCATGCAGGCCCTTAAACAATTAACACATCTATCTTCTCCAGAAACACAATCTACCCGCATATGATTCTCGCAAACATTCTTCCCACAACCAAGACACATCCTAGAACAATTCTTACACAGTGCCTTTCCACAACAAGAACAACTTCTAGTCAAACACTTTACACAAAATTGCTCACAACACTCTCCACATTTTCTCAAACAATTCCCACAACAAATATGCCCTCCAGAGCAAAGATTCAAAACATTGAGCCTAGTTCCGCACCCCTCACAATCGACCTGATTTAAACTCTTAGTCAAAGGATCATAAATCATATCAATATAACGTCCAGAAGTTCCATCTCCCTTCAATAATAAATTAAAAGTAAAAACCGGATAATAGATCACAGTAGTATTGACCAACTTATTATCAATTCCCAAACTATGCTTATGCATTGCATCCTTGACAGTAAATTTCTGTTCCTTCAAAATCTTATCTCTAGCGTTATCATCTCCAACCTTAACCAGCCCTTTTCTCAACCTATCCAGTCGGATCCTAAGCCCATCTTTCTCAGAATCCTCTGCCATCCTCAATTCCAACTCAAGCTTCTTAACCTTCTCCAGTTGTCCATTCAAATCTCCCCCAAGTTCACCAAGAAGGTTCCCATAATGTAAATTAATTCTCTCAATCTCTTTCTCTACTTTATCTCCCAAAACCTTACTAATCTCAGAAGTCTTATCTTGCAATGCACCCTTCAAAAATACTTTCGCAATATCATAATCCCCACCAATATGCTCTCCAGAAGACAAATCACTATCTCCCTCAACAACATTATATCCTCCCAGATCCCCATCAACAACTTCGCCATTATGAACATAAATTTCATTCACAATCTGTTCTGACTCATTCAAGTATCTAAAAGTAGTCATAAAAGTGAATCTAGAAAAAAAGTTATTCTTATGTTTTTTTACAAGATTGCTAATTTCGCAATTCTTCAAACTTAATACCTTAGAAATCTCTTTTTCAGGGTCTACATCAAAATCAATCTTCAATAATGTCGTCTTTCCAGCACCCTCCAAATATTTAGTCATAGCAGCTAGCAAAGAACTCCCTTTCCCTACGAAAATAGCCCCAGTTCCAGATTCAAACCCTAATCTATAGGGGGATTCCTTTCCAAATAAATCTTCGAAACTTTTGGGAACATTTTCAACAACTAATACTTCGCCGTCTAGTGAAACCGAGCATTTCAGGTTCTTAAAAAACTCAATCACAAACTTTTTTATCTGATCCATCAAAAATCATTGGATAAATGCTTTAAGAGTATTATTGTGATAGAATTAACATAATTAAGCCGCTTTCTTAAACCAGCCCTTAACTCTTCCGACAAGGCTGTTTCTCTTTTCTTGTTCCTCTTCTTTTCTCATACTAATTCTTTTCTCAGCACTTCGCACATAATAGGCATGACCTTCCCTCCTCCACGCCTCCCGGGCCCTTGTAAGATAATCTATTGCCACAGAATATTTTTTTTCATTAACTCCTAGATGAAAATAAATTGGAGCTAAAATGTCATCTTTCCCAGATGCAAGTGCCTCCTTAATCGTCTTCTCTCGCTCATCATCATCCTCATATTTCAATTCTCTCACTCTTGCCCTAAGATCTGAAAGCTCTTCTTCTTCATCAACCTTCTTTTTCTTCGCCATTCCTAACAAAAGCTATATGATTATTTAAATCTACTCATCAAAGAATTTCTTATTCTCTTTCTTTTCTTTATCATAATCTTTCATACCAAGTGCAATTTCATCAGCAATTTCATCAACACCCCTGGCAAAAAAATCCAGATTTCCTTTTCCTTCAATAAATGAATTCATTAATTTTTCCTCAATCCTATTCTTCCCAGATCCCCCATTTCCATCCAATCCCAAATTAAAGAGAATAATAGGTAATTCTCCAATCACCAATCCGACGCAACACATCTTATTGATAATCAAATCAACTACATGCTCCTCCATCGTTCCCTTAGTAGCAAACGAATAAATATACATATCACGTTTTTGCCCAATACGGTCCAATCTACCAATCCTTTGCTCAACACTCATAGGATTCCAGGGTAAATCATAATTAATCAGATTCCTACAAAATTGAAAATTCAAACCCTCTGCCCCAGTATCTGTAGAAATCAAAATGTCTGCTCCCCCTGCCTTAAATTCATTAATCCTTCTTGACTTCTCTTCCCTATCAAGACCACCCATAAATTCAATTATCTTTAAATTAAAAGGTTTCAACTTCTCAACAATATATCTCAATGTTGTGGGATGTCGTGTATAAATCAAAATCTTTTCATCGCCAGAACGATTACGAATTTCCTCGACAAGTTTTACCAATCGCTCAATCTTAGAATCAGTCTTCAATGCAGCATAATCATCCAGGATTCCCTGAGCAAAATCTCTTGTTCCTTCGTGATAAGTTTCACTATTAACAATCTTATTCAAACTCTCAATAGCGGCCTTAGACGAACTAGTTATTTTAGGTAAAATTGCAAAAACAATTAGTCGCCCATTAATTTCACGGCCGTCCGCTCGGAAATAATTTTCCTTCAATAATCTCACAGTATTCTCATAGATCTTTTTCTCGGGAGGTGTCATTTCGATGGTAATAATTTTAGGTATACGAGATTTATAATCTATGCCAGTTTCATCACGGCGTCGGCGAACCATAACTTCTTCTAATTTCTTTTTCAACTCAAGGGGATTCAAGGGATGCCGTTTATTACCCTTATATAAAAAATTCCGTCTAAATTCCTTAACAGTACCTAAATGTCCTCTCTTCAATAAATGAAGCAAATTATACAATTCCAATAGATCATTCTGAAACGGAGTCGCAGTCAACAACAAAAACCTCTTCTTTTGCAATCTATCAACAAATTTCCATCGAACAGTATTCTTCTCCTTCAACTTATGCGCCTCATCAACAATAACCAAGTCCCAAGAAACGGAATGTGCATCCTTATGCTTAAACTTCCTCTCAACCCTATCAAATATCTTAACCCTATCAATAGACGCAATCACAAGATCATGCTTCTTCCAATCCGCAGAAGTCTCAACGATATGAAAATCCAATTCAAACTTTTCCCATAATTCCGCAACCCACTGATCAACTAAACTTGGGGGAGCTAAAATTACAACTTTCTTCAAAAATCCCCGAACAATACCTTCCTTGATAACCATTGCAGTAGTAATCGTCTTCCCCAAACCAACTTCATCCGCTAACAAAGCCGTCGCATTCAAATCCTTAATCAATCTCAAGGCACCCTCACGCTGATATGGCAAATCATAAGCTAAATTCTTTTTTATCATCCCATAAGAAATCAATTCATCAATCTCCTTGTCAGAAACAAGCTCCTTTGCATCCATCTGCAACTTAAACAACTCAGAAGAATCAAAACTCTTATTCTCAATATCCCCAAATAATTCTGAAGCATCGTCCTCAAAATTCTCATTAATAATTATATCCACCATCTTTAAACAATTACCAGAATTATCCCTTTAAGAAGATTATTGTGATAAATGCCCTAAATGGCCCAATTAACAAACGCTATCTGCTAATCTCTGTCGAATCAAAAAACTTCTCTTAGCAATCTCTCCAGCCGCCTTTTGTCCACCCATACCCTCTAACCGCTCAAAAAGTTCCCTTGCTTTTTCTATGTTATTCATTTTGCCTCCATTAGTTGTTTAGTTTAACTCCTTCTTCCTCCAAGAATCTCATAACTGCCTTATCAACAAAGTTTCGTTTTGACGGAAACTCTAACGCAATTTTTTTATCATGAGAAATATATTTCTGAACCTCCTTGTCCAACCACTTGCTCACCCTAATCGCCGTATCTTTTCTTTTTTGGGTTACCATTAATAAACAAATGGTAACCAAGACTATATAAACATTTTGATTTAAAATAAAATTACTAAAAAATAACTAATTATTCAGAATCCAGATATAATCCCAACATTTCCTTAAGCCAGTGTACGTCATAAACATTCACAGCCTCGCCACGAGGACTATGTAACCCGGTAATTGGGAGTCCGACATCAACACAAGGGAAAAACCTATCAAAAACATCTGCCATTGTTCCAGTAGCAAATTCAGAATCATATGCAGTGCCTTTTCCAATCATATGAAAACGATCCCGAGGTTTCTTTCCCCCCAATCCATTAGAAAAAAGGCTTGCTAGTCGAGCAACATGCTCGGGAGAAACTTCTCGATCATTCCACTCCGGACCCTCTGAAGAAATAAAAGGACCCCACCCCGTTTTTGCAGAATTAAAAAAGTCTAAACTATCTCCAGTCTGCTGGAGCTCAGCATCTCCCAGTGCAACATCACAATCTGCAGAGATAACGGGCATATTTCCCAAGAATCTTCTCCTCAAATCTAATGGAATATCAAAATTCTTTGCTTCATCACCATAAACAACTTCCAAGGTTTCCTTTATAACACTCTCACAAAAACCAGGATAACCCCCATTTGCCCCCGTACTGCCGGTCTCCTCCTTATCCAACCCCAATACTATCCAAGTATTATCTGATTCCTCAAGACTAAGGGATTCCAATCCTGCACTCGTAGCTGCCCAAAGACTCGCTCGATCATCTAATCCATAAGCCCCCAATTCATTCCCCACAAGTCGACCATTAGTTCCTGGAAAATGAGGCACCGCATAAAGTTTCGCACATGCAAAATCCATGCCATCTTTCATTCCAAATAATTCATATAAACGTCCTAACTTCCTCACCCCACTATCAATTTTTAATTCGAAAGGTCTCCGAGTCTCCTCTCCAGAATCTACATGAAAAGATCTATGTTTTATTCTTCCAGGAATATCGATATGTCGCGTCTTTTCCCCATAAGCTCTACCAATAATATCTACATCCATCCCCAACCAATCATCAACCCTAATTGCACCAGATGGCCGAGTCATAAGTGAAAAACTAGGATATGCTAAACAAAGATCTGCATCACTTTCAATAAAAACCGGTTGAGGAGTCAGTCTCAGACACGGGCTATCGGTGTGAGCCAAGATAATTCTAAGTGGGGCCCCCTTTTTACCGGGTTTAACCAAGGCATAAGAACTGTCATCCGTAGAAGCTCCAAAACCCATATCTCTATCACTCACAAAATAAGGTCCATCACAAGGAGCACCGCAAGAAACACCAACCTCTGAAGCCAAATCCCTGGCCTTTAACACACTTTCATGTGCAATTCTCGCTTGGAGGAAATCCACAAGTCCCGGAACCTCACTTCCAAAAATCTGCTCCCTAACTTCAGCACCAACATAATCTGCCGCAGGCTGAACTCCCTTAAAAGTTTTGTAATTATCGCTCTTATCAGTGAATGATCCCATTACTCACCCCAATTATCATAATAAATAGCGTTAATCAAACATTATAAATTATACTGCACTCAAGAATATACAAAAAACTACCACTCAACACTCTTCAATTCATCACGAACTCTAGAATACATAAACTCATTCTTAAGCTCATAAAATTCCAAACTATTTTCCATATTATTAGAAAAGTATCTTAACTGAAAATCTTCATCAGCCTTAGAATCAAAGATTTCAAGCGCCATTTCCCTAGTATCCTTATCATGCTCAATCAAAACAACCTGGGCGTCAATCTCAAACTCTCGACCGTTAATCTTTAACTTATCGCCTTTCCCAAGTTCAGTAATTGGTTTACTCTGTTTTATTTTTACTACCATACAAAAAAAAGTAAGAACGGATATATAAAGTTTATTGCGCCAAAGGATCATTGTTTATGACAACCAAATCTGCATCATATGCCTGAGACGCAATATGTTCCCTAAAGGTTGGTTCAACAGTCCCATTCCACCTAGCCTTAATCTCCTCAACTCCCTGACCTCGCTCAGCAACATCTCGGCTCAAACGTCGATTCAATCGAATTTTCTCCCCAGCACCCACAAAAATACCAAAATCAATAAATTTCTCAAAATAATCACCAATTGTATGTAATCCCTCAAAAACAATTGGCTTCCCCGGAGAAACAGTCTCATATCCTCCAATGATTCCCTGTTCAAAATCATAAATTGGTTTATCAAAGTTCTCTCCACGACTTAAGGCCCCCAGGGTTCTCCGAGCCATCCCTAAATCATATACATCAGGTAAATCCCAGTTTCCTCCAGAAACAATCTTCTCAGGGATAATATAATCATCAAGACTAATAACTCTCCCCCCAATTATCTTAACAATTTCCCGAGCGATATAACTCTTCCCACTCCCCGATCCCCCTGCAACAGCAATAACACTATCTTCCCCAGGACAATAGTTATTAACATTCCTTAAGAAGTCTGCAGCAGTAACAATGCTCATCACCATGCCCTTCCAATCAATTCAGGTTATTTAAGGATTATTACACTCCACATATCATAAGATTTTTAAAGAAACGCTAAGATAGATTATCATGGCAAAAATATGCGTATTCTGTTCATCAACAGACGAACTTAATCAAGATTACATTGACACGGCAATAAAAATGGGCCAACTCATGGGGGAACAAGGACATCATCTAATCTACGGCGGAAGTCACCTCGGATTAATGGGTGAACTCTCAAGAGAATTCGCAGAACACAGCGAAGAAATAACCGAAATAATCCCAAAGATATTCGAGCATGTCGCAGTCAAAAAACACAATTGCATAGTAACTGAAAACTTCGGAGAAAGACTAAGAAATATGCAGGAATTATCAGATGCATTCATTGTACTACCTGGAGGATTCGGAAGCATCCATGAATTAATCGACGTCCTCGTAGCAAAACAAATAAGATTACACAACAAACCACTAGTCGTAGTAAACACGAACAATCTCTACACACCAATAATAGAACAAGTCAAAAAAATAATCGACGAAGGATTAGCCCCAAAAGACAACCTACCATTCCTCCACGTAGTCGACACCCCCGAAGAAGCATTAGATTATATAAAAAACTACGAACCGGCAGAAGTCAAAGACAAACTCGGCTCCTAATAACTCTTCCCAGCATAAACAACTACACCAGCTTTCTTTCCACAAAATAAACATTTCCCACTAGCTTTCTCTTTCTTATCTCCACGCGTTCCCATAACTCTTGCCTGAAGTTCCTTCTCAACAAATGCCGCACAATCAGCTCCCCGCTCTTCCGCCGAACAGAAACTAAACCTCGCAATCTTCTTCCCATCAAGAGCTTTCTTTATTTCTTCTTTAGTTTTACAATCAGCAATCTTATCCGAAAAGAATTCATCCGCCTTAGCTATCAATCGAACATCATATTCCGCACCAAGATTCTTAATCGTCTCAGCAATTCCATCAACTTTAACACTAATCTTTTCCTTGGTATCTCGAATAAATAAAGGCAGCTCTCCAGATTCAATCTCTCGCCCACCAATTTCAATCCTAAATGGAACACCTTTCATCTCCCAATGAAAGAACTTTTCACCAGGCCGTTTATCGGAAAGATCTAAGGAGGTCGTAATATTTTCCTTAAACAAATCCTCGGCTAGCTTTTCGGCAAATTCAATTACTTTCTTGTCACCCTTATCCTCTCCTTTCAAGATAGGAACTATAGCGACTTGCGAAGGCGCAATAGCATAAGGTATAACCAATCCATTATCATCCCCATGAATCGCAATCACCGAAGCTAAAATTCTAGAAACTGCAGGGCCATAGCAAGTTTGCCAGACAAGTCTCTCCTTCTCGTTCTTATCCACATACTTAACATCAAAAGCCTCAGAGAAATGCTGGCTAATTAAATGAGTAGATGGTTGCTGGATAATTTTTCCATCAGGTAAAATTGAATCACTTCCAATTGTATACTCTGCACCAGGAAACTTATCCCATTGAGGCCGCTTCATAGGAAGAAACGGAACTCCAAAAATATCGTGCATTACTGCCTCTGTCATTCTAATATCTTCCAAAACCTGCGCCTCAGCATCTTTCTTAGTAGCGAAAGCATTATGGGATTCCAACCATAGAAATTCTCTAGAACGAATCAATGGACGAGTAGCTTTAGTCTCATACCTAAATATATTAGCTTTCTGATACATCTTATATGGCAAGTCTCTCCAAGAACGAATCCAAAGATTATACATCTGATAAAACGCAGTTTCAGATGTCGGTCTCAATGCAACCTTATCTTCATCACCCTTTTGTTCTAACCAAAAAACCTCGGGACTAAACCCTTTTACGTGACTTGATTCTTTCTTAAAATTCTCTTCAGGAATTACTGTAGGAAAAATAGCCGGATCATGTCCAGTTCTTTGAAATGCAGATTCATAAAGCCTATACATCTTATCAATAATTCTTGCGCCCCATGGCCTAATCACAACAAAGCCCTTAACACCATAACGAATATCAGTTACCTCTGCCTTTTGTAAAATTTCAGAATACCATTCAGAGAAATTCTCCGATTTCGATATATTAAATGTTGTTTTTTTGCCCATGATATGAATTGAGATTCTAGGGATCTCCTAAAACGGGTACACCTTTGCGTGTGCCCATGATATTACAATATACAATCCGCGATTTTTAAACCTACCTTTCAAAATATACGAGAGCATAAGGATCAAGTTCTTCGTACATAAAACTCCCGACAAAATCACGAGGTTGCCTCCTCAACCGTTCAATTTCATTTAATTCAACATCACTAAACTCTCGATCATATGTCATCTGTTGATCTTCAATAAATTCGTCAAGAAGAGTCCCAATCCTAGATATCCGAAGCCTATTTCCTTTCACAAGGAATATAATCGTGCTCTCGCGAGCCAGTATTTCTGCTCCAAAATTCCATAACTAATAATAGAATGATGCAGTTTTAAAGATTTCGATTTAAGAAAATGTTCCCGCCTCGGCCTGCCGGCACACTTCTTCACAGAAGCCATTTGAACAAATCCTAAAAAGATAAAATGCTCCCGCCGGGATTTGAACCCGGGTCACCGCCGTTCTCCAAAAAAACTCTTGGAGCTTATCGTGCCCAAGAATTGGGCTGAGGTTTATCATCTCATCGACTAAAACCTCCGATTTGAGAGGGCGGCATCCTTGGCCACTAGACTACGAGAGCATATCACAAAAAGATTATATGAGCTTTTAAAACTTACGACATCGATAAAATAGAGTATACAAAAGCTTATTAATCAAACCCCGCATATTTTTTTTAGAGGAAAATATAATGTCCAAAGAATATCAAAAACCCGAAGCAATCCCATTTAACGCGGAACAATTAAGAGATATGACCGACTCAGAATTCTGCCTTACAGTAATCGGACATAAAACAAGAAAAGAGCTTTATAGGGAAATGGATGACAGGGGTGGCGTTCCGAAAGAAGCACTGGAAGTTTTTAATGAAACGGCAGGACTACTCGGTGAAGTAATAAGCAGAGCGCCCCATTCATATAAATTCTATGAACTTGGTGAAGTCAATAAGATCCTTTTGGCAGATGGTACTCCCTTGGGAAAGCTAGTAGATAGAGTGTTTGAATTATATCTATTCAAAATAGAAGATGTTCGAATGACAGAAGATCAACCACCAATATTAACCGGACCAGTACGACACTATGATTTACATTGTAACCGTATTGGCGCACCACTAGAACAAAAAGTAACCGTCTCCATGAAGCACACGCCAACCCAAAAGACTGAAAATTGTTTGATGTGTCTTTAATATAATCTACAATCCCCAAAAGTATATAAACTTCTTAACCAAAATAATAATATGAAAACATTAGCAGGAACTAACTTGAACCTCTTGCTAGCTTTAGCTCTCCTTTAAGGGAGTTATTTCATTTCTATAAAATGGCTCTCGAATATCTAACCTCTGTGAGAATTATGCGCGGACAACCGATCGATATACCTAGGGCTACGACGCACTATCAACATAAATCGGGAAAATTGCAATTCATCAGGGTTAATCTCCCCATAGATGATCCCGAAGTAAGGGCACTTCCAGAAGAAGCCTCCAAAATTTGCTTTCCAGAATATACAAATGAAAACAGGGGAATTGCAAGACTAACAATGGGGGCGAGAGAATAGTTTAAATATAAACAAATGCTCAAGAAAACATGACCAAAGAAATAAATTTCGCAAAAATAGAAAAAAAATGGCAAAACAAATGGGCGAAAGATAAGGTATTCGAAGTAAAAGATTCAGGAAAAGATAAGTTCTATGTTTTAGAGATGTTTCCATATCCGTCTGGATCCGGATTGCATATGGGTCATGCTTGGAACTATACGATTGGAGACATTCTTGCAAGATTTAAAATAATGCAAGGGTTTAACGTTTTACATCCAATGGGATATGATGCCCTGGGTTTACCCGCAGAAAATGCAGCAATTAAAGCAGGAGAGCATCCTGAGGAATATACAAAGAAATCAATTGCTAATTTTACGAAACAATTTAAGTCTCTGGGGATTAGTTATGATTGGTCAAGAATGGTGAATAGCTCTTCACCAGATTATTACAAATGGGATCAATGGATCTTTTTGAAGATGTTAGACAAGGGATTGGCCTATCAAAAAACTTCCGCAGTCAATTGGTGTCATAAATGTAATACTGTTTTAGCTAATGAACAAGTTCATGACGGAAAATGTTGGAGACATGATGATACGAATGTCGAGGTTAAGCAATTGAAGCAGTGGTTTCTAAAGACGACAGAGTATGCGGATGAATTGTATTCTAATCTTGAGAACATGGATTGGCCAGATAGGACAAAAGCCATGCAAAGGAATTGGATTGGAAAGTCGCACGGGACTGAAATTGATTTTAAGATTGAAACACATGCACATGAGGGATGTAGTAGGGATCCTGAAGTAAATACTTGGCCAATCTTCACGACTCGCCCAGATACCCTTTTTGGAGTAACTTTTATGGTTGTAGCAGCTCAGCACTCCAAGTTAGATTCACTAGTTACTGCAGATCAAGAAAAAGATGTTGAAAAGTTTTTGAAGAAAATTGGAAGCGTTTCACAGAAAGCTATGAAGGATGTTGAAGAATTAAACAAAGAAGGAGTCTTTACAGGGAGCTACGCAATTAATCCGGCAACGAATGAAAAAATCCCAATTTGGGCTGCCAACTTTGTTATCGCAGATTACGGAAGTGGAATGGTTATGGCAGATGCTCATGATCAAAGAGATTTGGAATTTGCACAAAAGTATGGAATTAATTTGATTGAGACAATCTTACCAGTTAATGGAACATCAAGTGACCCAAATAAAGCAAAAAGGGCTTTCACAGATTATGGAATTTTAACCAAAAGCGAAAAGTTTGATGGTTTAAAAAGTGAAGAGGCAATTGTAAAAATTACGGATTGGTTAATTAAAGAAAAGAAAGGTAGAAGGATCACGAACTTTAAACTTAGAGACTGGGGAATTTCTCGTCAGAGATATTGGGGTACTCCAATCCCAATTATCCATTGTGAGAAATGTGGGGCCGTTCCAGTTTCAGAGAAAAACCTACCAGTTAAATTACCTAAGGAAGTTAAGTTCGGGAAAGGAAACCCTCTTGAGACAAATGAGAAATGGTTGAATGTTAAGTGTCCGAAGTGTGGTGGGGCCGGAAAAAGAGAAAGTGATACTATGGATACTTTTGTGAACTCGTCCTGGTATTTTTTGAGATATTGTGATCCGAATAATGGCAAAAAGATTTTTGATACTAAAAAGGCAAAATATTGGTGTCCAGTAGATACATATATCGGCGGGGCCGAGCATGCTTGTATGCATTTGATTTATTCTAGGTTCTATGTTAAATTTTTGAGAGATTTAGGACTAATTGACTTTGATGAACCTGCCATTAAGTTATTTCATCAAGGAATGTTACACGGCGAAAATGGAGAAAAAATGAGTAAGTCTAAGGGGAATGGAGTTTTACCTGAAGAAGTTTCTAGTAAGTATGGAATTGATACGGCCCGATTCTTTTTGTCAGGCATTGCATCACCAGATAAGAATATTGATTGGAGCGAGAAAGGAATCAATGGTTCATTGAGATTTATGAAGAAAGTTGTCAGTCTTTATTCTAATGCGAAGATTGGAAAAGACAGCGAAGAAGTTTTATCTAAGTTAAATGAAACCATCAAGAATGTTAGCATACAAGTTGATTCGTTTGATTATAGGGCTGCCACAATTAAGCTTAAAGAATTATTTGACTTGCTTGCTAAACAGAAAGAGGTTTCAAAAGCTACCTTGGAGGGTGCTTTGAAAATGTTGGCGCCGTTCTGCCCACATATTGCAGAAGAGCTTTGGGAGAAGATCGGCGGAAAAAGTTTTATCTCACTTGCTTCGTGGCCAAAATTTAATGAATCTAAAATTGTAAAAAAGGGGCAAGTTGGAGACTTAAATGAAAAAATTATCAAAAACATTAATTATTTTTTAAATAAAACGAAAGATGCAAAGAAAATTTATGTTTATGTTATGCCATTTGAATTAGCAATGACTGATGTAGAAAATATCAATAAAACTATTGGGAAAAATGTCGAGATTATTGCGGTCAATGACCCAAAGAAATATGACCCAGAAAACAAATCAAGAAAGGCCAAACCCGGCAGCCCAGCAATTTATCTGGAAGAATGAGACACACAATAAACCATACAACAATAGAAAACGATTTCCCTCCGGAAGTCATAGAAGAGAGAAAACTACCAAAAGATATTGTTCAAAGATTAGAGGGCGAACTCCACCAATTTAATGGAGCCTGCCGTTATGATCATAATATTAAAAAAATTGTTTATCGTAATCTTCCCCTAGCAGAAAAAATATACGATCTTATACAACAAAGAGAAATGAAAGATCATATTAGGGAAAAATATGGGGATAACCCTACACGAGATCAAGAAAATGAAGCAGGATTCGAATGGATCCTCCAACATCGTGAGGGATTCAGAAATCTTTGGGTTAAAACCCACAAACTTCTCTCCCCAGAAAGATAAAACAACCCCACATCTTCAGAATAAAGTATATAAACTGTATTCTCTTCGACAAGGTATGAAAAAGAATGGTGAGACCTCAAAGTTAACCCGTACAACACGAACTTTTGGAGAAAAATCGGCAGACAATCTTTCAAAATGGGCCGGAAGCTGGGCATTTATTATTGGCTTCGCAATATTCTTAGTTATCTGGATGATTCTCAATACTGCGGTAATTCTATTTGGAAAGTGGGACATCTACCCTTTCATTTTACTAAACCTTGTGCTATCTTGTTTGGCAGCAATCCAAGCACCAATAATTTTAATGAGTCAAAATAGGCAAGGTCAAAAGGATAGAAAAAAGGCAGAATACGATTATCAAGTTAATAGAAAGGCAGAAAAAGAAATTGAACAAATCCAAGAACAACTTAATCGGATTGAAAAAAGATTGAAAAAATAATAATGAAAGGGGGTGATAGAAAATAGCATTTACACCAATAGAGTGGATGGCTTTAATTTTCATGGCTATTGCCGCGATCAAGATTATTGTCATTCTAATAAGTCCGGGTAAGTGGAATAACGTAATAAAAACTACTTGGGCAAATAGCGGACTAATAATGGGCATATCGCTTATTCTTGCAGCAGCTTCGTTGTACTACTTAATCCAAGGGGGGATAACAATTATCCAGATTTTTGCAGTACTTCTTTTCCTAACTTTCCTAATGGCAAGCGGAATAGCAATCTACAAGAAGGAAGTTATCAAACTTGCAGATAAGTTAATGAAAGACAAGAAGATAATCAAGAAGTCATGGCTTTATATCCTAATCTGGATCGCATTAATAATTTGGGGAGCAAAAACACTCTTCATGTATTAAAACCAAATTTTTTATTTTTTATTTTTTGATTTATTAAAATCACTCAAGAACAGCCTTAATCCTTCTTACACCAGAACTAGAAGAACTTTCCTTAACAATCTTAAAAGTTCCTAACTCGGAAGTATTATCTACGTGGGGGCCCGCACAAATTTCCTTACTAAATTCCTTTCCAATTGAACCGACAGTGTAAACCCTAACATCTTCACCATACTTACTATCAAATACTCCTCCTGCACCAGCCGCCTTAGCCTTCTTAACAGGCATGACATCACAAACAACAGGCAAGTTAGCTTTAATCTTCAAATTCACCATATCCTCCACTTCTTTGAGTTCTTCAGGAGTTAACTTTCGATCAAAATTAAAATCAAACCTCAATCTTTCAGAAGTAATATTAGAACCTCTCTGATGTAAATCAGGTTTATCTAGGACAATTCTCAAAGCTTCATTCATAAGGTGTGTTGCAGTATGCAACTTCTTAGTCGCCTCACTATCATCTGCAAGTCCTGATTTGAATTTCCCGGAAGAAGCAGTTCTACTCAATTCCTGATGACTTGCCAATTCCTTAGCAAATCCTTTTTCATCAACTTTTATTCCATTTTCTTTTGCTAACTCAATTGTCATTTCGATTGGAAAACCATAGGACTGAAAAAGTAAGAATGAATTTTTCCCATCAATGGTTTTTTTATCTTTTGTAATTCTATTGAAAATATTTAAGCCCTTTTCAAGAGTTTTCTCAAACTTATCTTCTTCCTTATTCAACTCATCAATTATTTTTTGCTTATTCTTTTTTAGGATATCGTAATCGTCATATATCTCGAGGATCTTTTTTACTATTGGTGTTGTTAAATCTGCATCCTTGGAAATACCCAATTCCCCAGAATACCTTACTGCCCGCCGGATTAATCTTCTTAAAATATAACCCTGTTCAGTATTGGATGGAGTTACCCCGTCGGCAATTAAGAAAACCGATGCCCTAATATGGTCTGCAATAATTCTCATTATTCTCTCGTTTCCCTTGTAGGTTTTGTTTGAGAGTTTTTCTATTTGTTTTATTAAAGGTTGCCAGATGTCTGTGAGATAATTGTCATCAAAACCATTTAAGACTGCCAGAACTCTTTCGAGACCTCGGCCATTGTCTATGTTTTTTTGATCTGACTCTTCAAAACTTCCATCTTTATTTTTTATAAATCCCATTAAAACATCATTCCAAATTTCTACCCAATTTTCATCCTGGGGATCAAACTTTTTTGGGGCAGGAACATCATTTAGTTTCCAAAAAAACATTTCGGTGTCAGTTCCGCAAGGCCCTGTTTCTCCTATTGGGCCCCACCAATTATCTTCTAAAAATGTTATTCTTTCTTCTGGAATTCCCAATAACTTCCAAATCTCCGCAGCCTCTTCATCCCTCGATGATCGCTTATCTCCTGCAAATACTGAAACTGCTAATCTCTCAATAGGTAATTTGAAAACTTTTGTTGCTAATTCGAATGAGTATTCTATTGCTTCTTTTTTGAAATAATCTCCCAATGACCAATTTCCCATCATTTCTAACAGGGTGTGGTGGGTGCTATTCCCGACTTCTTCTATGTCTCCAGTCCTTAAACATCTTTGAATATTAACTATCCTTTTGCCCTGCGGATGTTTTTGTCCTAAAAGGAAAGGAATTATTGTCTCCATTCCAGATCCAATAAATAATGTTGTCGGATCATTTTCAGGAATCAGACTAGCATTCTGAATTTCCTTATGATTCTTCGACTTGAAAAATTCAATATATTTCTTAATCAATTCTTTTCTATCCATAAAATGAGAAGGAGTTGGGGGTTTTTAAGATTTAGCCATTAAGCTCTCTTAACTTTTCTTGAATCTCCCTTAGCTCTTGATCAACAGCCGCCCGCTTTGAAAGATCTATCTTAACTCCGACCTTATCCTCTTTCTCAGCCACTTCCTTAACCGACTTAGGAACCTTGGGAGTAGGTAATCTTCCCTTTATCTTATCCAGGTTAGTTAAAACTGCAGAGAACAACTTATGCAGTTCAATTTTTAACTTAGCTTTCTGACGAGCAAGAACTCTTAGGTTCTGTAATCGCTTAATTGCATCCAATAAATCTGCCTGACAAAGAAGAACATTAGATTTATTCGTTCGATAAACTGCAGGATCTATTGAAACATACAATTCTTTTTTATCTGCCATTTTGAGAATTAAATTTGATCGAAAATATTTGAATCAACCTCTGCCAACCGCGACTTAATCTTCTCCAAATCTTGGGTCCAGGCAGCTAGCTCTTCCTCCTCCTTCGCCTTAACATCTTTCACCTTCTTCAAAATCGATTCAATTTCCTTAACACCCTCCTTTATCTGATCAAAATTCTTCTGAGATTCCTGAAACTTATCAATTCTCACAAAAATTGGTTCGTGAGATTGAGTTACGGGTTTCACCGGAGAGGCCGTACTTCCCATCGACGGAGTAAGTTCTAGAGTCTTCTTAGTTTCTCCAGAGGGCATAGATTTTGGAGGCTCAGGAATCGTACTGGAAGGTTCTGGAATCTCTGTCTCAGAAGGCTTAGGAGGAATCATTGATTCCTCTCCTTCCTCTTTAATGTGGAGGTCCGCAGGGATATCCACATTCACCTCATTTTCCTCAGGGACATTATCATCACTAACTGCAGATTTAACCATTTCCTGATTCAGAGCACTGTTATGGGGAGAAATTGGAATGGAAGGTAATTCGGGAAGATCTTTCTTCTCGGATTCAGATACAGGTGCACTAGGCAATTCTGGTAATTGAGGTGCCGGAGGAATCTCGGGTACTTTTTCCTTACTACTAAACAATCCCATGTCAGTAAAAACCAGATTTCTTTTTTATAGGTTTATATTAATTATATAATGACTACAGACCCAAAAGAAAGGTATTTAAAAGAAAGAAAATTTTATTATCTATGCAAGTAAAACTTCTACAAGATCTCGTCGAAGAACTCGCCGGAGCTGAAACCGGAAGAATCGTAGATACTCTATTCGGAAAGAAAGATGTAAACGAATTTCTAATTGCAAAGAAGATGGAACTAACGATAAATCAAGTTAGAAATATTTTATATAAATTATCTGCCGAAGGACTTGTCTCTTTCATTAGAAAAAAGGATAAGAGAAAAGGATGGTATATTTATTATTGGACACTCAAATCAGAAAAATGTCTTGAGAAACTCCAACAATCATTACAAAAAAAGATAAACGATCTCAATGCAATTCTCAACAGTAGAGAAACAAAAAGATTCTATATCTGCCACCAATGTGATATTGAAGTCACAGAAGAAAAGGCACTTGAACATGGATTTACCTGTGAAGAATGTGCAGAGGTTTATGAGTTATCCGATAATTCTAAGTCAATTAGAGATACAAAAGCAAAGATCACGAAGACAGGAAAAGATCTTACACTAATAGAATCAGAGCTAGAGGAATTAAGAGAGAAAGATAGAAAGAGAAGAGCACGTGCAGATAAAAAACTTGCAAAAGAAGAAGCAGCAAGGAAAGAGCTTCTTAAGAAAGCAAGAGCTGCAGCAAGAGCAAAACTGAAAGCAGAAGAAGAAAAGAAAAATCCTAAGAAGAAAGTTATGAAGAAAAAGGTTGCTAAGAAGAAAGTTGTGAAGAAAAAGGTTGCTAAGAAAAAGAAGAAGCCGGTTAAGAAAAAGGTTGCTAAGAAGAAAGTTGTGAAGAAAAAATCAAGCCTTGCAAGCAAATTGAAGAAAAAGCTTTCTAAGAAAAAGAAGAAATAATTACAAACTTTTATTAAATGGAGATTCCCCACTAATCACATGAGACAAAAAATATTTGCAACATATACTGGCTGGATAATCGCAATTAATGCGGTAGCATTTCTCGTCTTTTTAATTTTACTAAACTCAATGAGCCAAGATACTGTGATCTCATTATTAGCACTTCAACCAGCAGCAATTTTAGCAGGGAAAAACATTTGGACCTTCATTACAAGCATGTTCTTACATGCAGGAGTTTTACATTTGGTAGCTAACATGATTTCACTAATGTTCATTGGAAGTTTTGTAGAAAAATTAATAGGGAAAAAGAGATTTCTAACATTCTATTTTGTAGCAGGACTTTCTGCAGGAATACTCTTCGTATTAATTTCATGGATAACCGGATCAGATATTAACGTTTTTGCCGTCGGTGCATCTGGAGCAATATTTGGTTTAGGGGGATTGCTTGCAGTTTTGACACCCCGGCTTCCAGTTCTAGTTTTCTTTATCATTCCAATGCCAATGTGGGCAGCAATGGGAGTTTTAATGTTCGGTCTTTGGGCACTATCCCTAGCAGCAGGACTCCCAATTGGAAATACTGCACACCTTGGAGGATTGATCATCGGACTTGCTTACGGATTCTATCTAAAGAAAAAATATCCAAGAAAAACTAAGATGATTAGTAGATACTTTTCAAGATAACTACAAATGAAAAAACAAAAAGAAGGAAACTACGCAGCCTGTTGGAGATTTCTTAAGGAGTCTAGATGGTATGTTGTAACAGCCCTATTAACTTTCTGCATATTTATTCTAATTGGATTCGCAGCACCAATATTTTTTACCGACCAAATTAACGCACTTATCCAAGAAATGATGCTCGGTCTTGAAGGACTTAATACTCAAGAAATAATCTCCTACATATTCTTTAACAACTTACAAGCAAGCTTCTTCGCAATAATTCTTGGAGCGTTATTCGGAGTATTCCCATTCATCACCAGCATCTTCAATGGTTATCTAATAGGATTCGTCATGAGATTCGCAGTTGAAGAAAATGGTATCTTCATACTCTGGAGACTTCTACCACATGGGATTTTTGAACTTCCGGCAATAATTCTTTCAATCGGATTTGGAATAAAACTCGGAAGTAATCTTTTCAAAAAGAAAGATAAATGGAAATCATTCAAAAAAGATTTCAAGGAATCCATGAGATTTTTCGTCTTCGTAATCGTTCCACTTCTTATAATTGCAGGAATCATCGAAGGTACTTTAATCGCTCTAGCAATTTAATTCTCAAATTATTCCAAAAATCACCTAAAAAACACATATATTCCAGAACCACAATCTTTATATAGTGTATATTATACACTATGTCATGGCAAAGAACAAGATGCAAAAGTACACGGACAAATACTTCCTAAGATTCAACGAAATCTTGAAAGCAAAGGATATGAATCCTTGGGTAAATATGCAAGTATTTGTGAGGAAGGGCCCAGGAAAAGTTGCAGGCTTAGAAGAAGCAGTAGACATAATTACAAGTAATTCTAATATAGCTGAAGTTGGAGGAAGAATTTATGCAAAGCCAAAAGGGTCAACATATGAATCTGGGGAAACTCAACTAAACATCATTTCGCCAATCCAGGAAATCGACGAATTAGAAACGGTATATCTAGGGCCAATCGCAGCAGAAGTAACAAGAGAAAACGACAAGAAAGATCTTGATTTCAATGCTATCGGAGAGCAAATGAGGCAAGTGGTAGATCTTGCAGGAGATAGGCCCGTTTTATACTTTGGAGCAAGGCACTGGCACTGGACTTATGATTCTGCATTAGCAAATCTAGCGTTTGCAAATGGATGTGCTGCAGTTGCAACAGATAATGGGGCAGAACTAGTCGGAAAAGAAGGGTCAGGAACAATCCCCCATGCATTAGAAAACATATTCGCATACTATTTCGGAAGAAATAACGCGGTAGTAGAATCCACAAAAGCATTCAACGAAGTTATCGATCCGGCAGTTCCAAGAATTGCACTAATAGATTATGCAAATAGAGAAATAACAGATTCTATAGCAACCGCAGAAGTTCTTAATGGAAATCTATATGGGGTCAGAACAGATACCTGTGGCGAAAATCTTTCAGAAGGTGGAAGGTCCGGAAATAGAAAATTCTGGGAAGGAAATGGGGTCACTGTTTATGGAGTACGTGCACTAAGAAAAGCACTTAACGAAGCAAGTCATGAGTATGTAAAAACCGGACTAAGTAGTGGATTTAGTAATCCTGAGAAAGTCAAGGCCTTCAATGAAGGAGAAAGAGAATTCAAAATGAGATTATATGATTTCCTTGGTGCAGGTTTTCTTGACGGAATTCGGACAGCAACAGCAGATGTTATTGCAGTTGGGGAAGAACCAGATCAAGTAGACTTTTACGTCGGAAGAGATGTCGAAGCAAGAAACATAACTCACAAGAACGGAAGGCCCCCAAAACCAAATAAAAAATATATGGAGAGAGTATTATAATGAGAATCTTCTACGACGTAGAAACACAAAAGGATTTTATGGATCTTGGAGCACCAATGTATGCTAAGGGTGTAGAAATAATTAGACCAGCATTAGGTCAATTAACACAATATGCAAAAGATAACGGCATTATGTTGGTCGGGGGGATGGATGTTCATTTTGGAACTCCAGAATATAGCCATAGGGAAGTAGAATTAATTGTAAACGGAGGACCATTTCCAATGCATACAAAAAAGGGGACAGAAGGCCTAAGAAAAATTCCGGAAACAGATTTTGGAGGAATAATACATCCGCACTATCTGGATGAACACATAGATCTAGAGATATTCAAGCAAGGTCTCAAACAAAGGGGAATCCTCTTCGAAAAACAAATGTATGACATCCACACAAATCCTGCAGTTGGAGAATTCATGAACTATGCAAAAATAGATGAAGCAGTAGTTTATGGAGTTTTGACTGACTGGTGCGTTAAAGACGCAGTTTTGGGAATGCAAAAAAATGGAATTCAAACGTATGTCGTAAATGAAGGAATATATGCATTAGAAGCCAATCCCGGAGACACAAAAAAAGCAGTAAATGATATGGAAAGGGCAGGAGCTGAATTTGTAAACCTGAAAGATGTTCTTGAAGGCAAAATATGGAGAAGCTAACGATTATAAAGTTAAATTGAGAAATAATTACAATAAAATGAAAATAAAAAAAGCGTATTTCACAGAAGGAACAAAAGAAGCATTAAATCAGCTTGCCGAAGAAATTATTAGATTCACAAGAGGATCTGGAGCAGACGGAGGAGTTCTAGGATTAAGTGGGGGAATCGATTCAACAACTGTTGCATACCTATGCAAATATGCCTTTGATAAATATAACAAAAACAATCCCGGTGAAAAACCATTAAAATTATTTGGAATTATAATGCCCTCAAAAGCAAATCACGTCAGTGATGAACAAGACGGTTTAAAGGTAGCAAAAAACCTAGGAATAAAGGACATAACAATTCCAATTGAGCCAATCGCCGAGGCATTCATTAATCAGTTCCCAGAAATAGATAATGAATTTGATAAAGGAAACTTATACTCCGAAACAAGGGCAGTTATCTTAAGCAGAATTGCCGCAGCCAAAAATTGCAGAGTTATGGGAACTGGAAATCGAGATGAAGATTATGTATTGGGTTATTTTACAAAACGAGGAGACGGAGCAGTAGATAACAACATACTAGGAAATCTGCCAAAAAGATTGGTTAGGGAATTAGCAAAACACCTTGGGGCCCCCGAAGATCTTGTAGGCCGAGTACCAACTGCAGGATTATGTCAAGGCCAAACTGATGAAGGAGATCTAGGATATACCTACGACCAAGCAGAAATAGTTCAAAACGGTTTTGATCAAGGGTATGACGCAGAACAAATTCAACAAATCACAGGTTTTGAAAGAAGAATCATAGAGGATGTATCACATAGACACAAAATAAACGAACACAAAAGAAAGGTTCCCCCCGTAGGAAAAGTAAATCTATCCTACAAGGAAAATGAAATTAACGGAGTATAAGGAAAATGCACGAAGTTGAATTCATTAACCCAGCAGCAACAGTCGATGTGATTGTAGAAGATAATTTGGAAAGAATCCTCCTAATTAAGCGAGGAGGAGAAGAAGCCAATGGAGAATGGGCATTACCTGGAGGATATCTTGATTGTGGAAAAGAAACTCTTGAACATGCAGCCTGCAGGGAACTTGGAGAAGAAACATGTTTAATTGCAAAAGAGAAAGACCTAATCCTATTAAATAATTATTCTAGCCCAGATCGTGATCCACGTGGACACGTAATCTCCCATACCTACATCGCAAGCAGATATTCAGGAATAGCAAAACCAAGAGACGATGCAAAAGAAGTAGAATGGTTCTCACTAGACGAAATACCAAAACTTGCATTCGACCACAATGACATGGTAAACGATTATCTAGTCTGGAGAAAAAGAAATGGACGCTGAATCAAAGAAGATCGGAATTCTCGGAGGAAGTTTTAATCCAATTCACAAAGAACACGTTCGCCTAATTGAAGATACTCTAAAAAATGGACTTGTTGATGAAATTTGGGCACTCCCCTGTGGGAATCATGCTTTCGGAAAAGATCTAGTTGATGGACCAACAAGAGTCGAAATGATAAAGCGTTCAATAGAGCATATACCCAATACAAAAATCGAAGAAATAGAACTCCAATCCGAAGAAAAAAGTTATATGATAGATACAATAAAAAAATTAAAGGAAATTCATCCCCACAAGTTTTTTCTAATCGTGGGATCCGACATCCCTTCACAAATTTCTCGATGGAACAAATATGAAGAACTCATAAATGAAATAGAATTCATTGTATTCAAAAGACCTGGCTACCCAATAACTAATGAATTCGGAATGAAAATTGCCGGAACAATAACCTCCAATCCAGACTCCACATCTTCAACAGAAATTCGAGAAAGGATCAAGAATGGGAAGACATTTAAGGAATTCCTTCCCTCAAATATTGTAGAACTTATTAAACAAAAAGGACTTTACAAATGAAAATACAGACATTCACAATCGTCGTCGGAACTGCAGCATGTAACGCGAGTTGCCCGTATTGTATTTCTAGGATGACTCCAAAACAAGGATTAAATTTCGAACTACAAGATGTAAATTGGCTAAACTTCGATAAAGCATGTAGATTAGCACAAATAAATAACGTCAGTACAGTCTTACTAACTGGAAAAGGAGAACCCCTGTTATACCCAGATCAAATAACTGAATTTCTAGAACACATGAAAAAATTTGATTTTCCATTAGTTGAAATCCAAACAAATGCATTAGTAATTGGAAATCAATTTGAGAAATACGAACCCTATCTAAAAGAATGGAGAAAGTTAGGTTTAAACACAATCGCAATTTCTATGGTCCACTATGACAAGAAAAGAAATAAGGAGATTTATACGCCACACTCAGACTACATTGAACTTGGAGAGGTAATCGATAAACTTCACAAGCTAGGATATTCAATTAGACTTAGTTGCATAATGCTAAAAGACTACATAGACTCGGCAAAAGAAGTAAAAGAGTTAGTTAAGAAAGTTGAGGAATGGGGAGTAGAACAACTTACAGTTAGGGGAGTCACAACTCCAAAAGAATCAGAAGATATCGAAGTCTTCAACTGGACTAAAAAGAGACAATTAACAAGAAAACAATTAGAGGAAATCGACGCATTTCTAAAAGAAGAAGGAAACAAGCTTATGACCCTAGATCACGGAGGAGTTGTTTACGATCTTCACGGACAAAACATTTGTCTTTCAGATTGCCTAACAATAAAACCTGAAGGCAAAGATCTCAGACAACTTATTTTCTTCCCAGACGGACATTTAAGATACGACTGGCAATTTAAGGGCGCAGTTTTATTATAACTCTAAAGAAAACTAACGGATCCACAGATCCAAATGATAAAGAAGATCCTTAAGAACCACATTAGAAACTTTAATTTGCATTGATTCGCGACTTAGCCCCGTTCCATCAATACAGCCACCACGAAAGGCAATTCCTCCGTGAGCAATTGAATAATACGCATGGGGCACCTTAATCTCCCCCCAAGGTTCTGCATAACCAGTAGTTCCAATTCCATAATCAGTACCAAACTTCAAAGAAACTGCCACCGCCATATCTCTAGCAATATCCTGAGAAACGCAATTAACTTCCCTGGCTTTCTGCTCATCAATCCCCAACAAATTAACTTTTTGTCTCAAGCTATATGCAGTAATTCCACCCTCAAAATAATCCGAAGCCCCAGAATTTGAAGAAAGAGCTGCCTGGATGTTTCCTGCGCTAATGCTCTCCGCAACTGCAATTCTCTCTCCACGAGATTTCAATAACTCCCCAATCATTTTTGCAGCCTCATTTCCCATAATGCCCCAAATAAAACAAAGCTTAAATACCTTATTGTGTTCACTACACCATGAAACTAACAGACTACAAACAGCCCTCCGTAACAACAGATGTAATAATTTTCGCAATTAAGAACAATGAATTAAATGTACTACTTATCAAAAGAGGAATTGAACCATTTAAGAGATCATGGACCGTCCCGGGAGGATTTGTAGACATCAAAGATTCAATAGAAGATACCGCAAAGAAAAAGCTAAAAGAAAAGACAGGAGTTGATGCAAAATATCTAGAACAGCTTTATACTTTCGGAGATCCTAAAAGAGATCCTAGGGGGAGAGTTATCTCCATAGCATATTTTGCCCTCATTAATCCTAATGACACAAAACTCTCTACTTCTCCCGAAGCAGAGGAAGTAAAATGGTTTCCGGTAAAATCCCTACCCAAACTTGCATTTGACCATAAAAAAATTCTTGATTACGCAATTCAGAGACTCAGATGGAAATTCGAATATACTACAATAGCATTCTCAATACTTCCAAAAAAATTCTCGCTAACTCAATTACAAAAAATCTATGAAACTATTTTCGACAAGAAATTCGATAAAAGAAACTTCAGAAAAAAGATCCTATCCTTAGACATAGTAAAAGAAACACAAGAATTCCAAGAAGGAGTTTCATTCAGACCAGCACACCTTTACAAATTTACCGGAAAAATCGGCGATATCATAAAGATGATCTAATAATATTCACTAAGCCCCTTCTGCTTTCCATAATTCTCCAAAACCCACGACCTGTTTTTTAAATCGTCAACAGAGATTTTCAATCGAGTCTTCATGAAATTAAAGGCCTCATCAATACTCTCAACCTTCCTAGGCACACTCCGCATTGCTCGACGAGTACACTCCCGAACAATCCCAACTCCCAGTGGTGCATAATATTCCTTTCTAATCTCACGAAGAACCAAAATCGTCGCCTGCCTCCCGATCTTATCAAGATATTCGCATACCGGAAGCCTCATTGCATAATAACCTCCAGTTATATTTGAAGCATAACTCTTCCGATCATGAAATCCCTCATAATCTTGCCCGATCTTAGTTTCAGCTCCGGCATAAAAATTCCCGGCCAACCATCCTTCAAGTGCCTCAAATGAAAGTCTTCCAGGCAATAACAAAACTTCAATATAATTTCCAACAAAATTTCCAGAAAAAAGAAGAATCTCATTCAGTTCAGGATAATATCTGATTTTCTTAAGCAACTGTTTAGAAATTGTATCATCCACTGCAGTAATCGACCAACGGGTAGGGACCATTCTCCGGGCAATCTTCGCCCCCAGCATTCCAACAGATAATAATTTTTGGAGATGATCAACCCTAACCCCCGAACCATAAAGTTCTTTCAAGGCAGTCATAGATTTAATATCATAATCCGAGGTAAGATAGTCAATCTTTTTCTCAACCTTAACATTTTCCCCAAGAAGGACCCTCTTTATCGGAGCAGGATTTGTCATCGGCCTAAAAACTGAGCTTGAACTAAGACTCAAGATTGGTTTCTTCTTAAGAAAAAACTCAGTAGATACCGGCTTAGAACTCAATGCCAATTCTTGAGTCACCTTTTTCAGTTGATTTGTAGATTTAACATGGGACAATCCTCGCCCATAAATTAACTGTCCCCTAAGACGCAGAACATTCTCAATAGAAAAATTATTCTTAGACCACTCTTCAGCTGTTGCAAAATTAGAAATCTCATCATTGTCGCTCGGGGCAAGGATCCCCGAATTTATATGGGGATAACCAACCCGCCCCACAAAAAGCTCAGGAGCACTCTTCCCAGAAAAATGCAATTTCACCTTTGGGGCACTATCCATAAATCTGCTAAGAATCTTGCATGGTTTCCCACACAATCCCTTCCCCTTACATCGAATACACAGTGAGTCCATATAATAGAGTAACAATCCGAGTATTTATTCATTTATACATTCTTATATATCTTTTTCCTTAAACCCAATTCTACAACGAAAATAATCAATTTTTTATTTTGAATATCCAAAATAATTCGATAATCTCCAGATCTTAGGGAATGATATTTTGATCCAGATAAACTCTTTATAAAATGATGCGGCCGAACCCTTATCCTTTCTATTGTTTTTAGAATTCTTATTTGTATTTCCTTTGGAAGTTTCTTAAGTTGTTTTTTTGCTAATTTATGATAAATAATTTCATACATTTATCCCCAACTCCTTTTTCAAATCCTCATGACCTGTGAAGTTGTCCCAGTTTCCAGCCTTAACATCTTTTTCATAATCTTTTATAGCTTGCTTTGTTTCTTCAGATAATTCCATCCTATCTTCAACCATATCCCAAATTATTTCTTCATAACTTTCTTTATCATGAATTTTCATTTGCTTAAGTTGCTCTAAGAGGGGATTACTTATTTGAATTGTAGTTACCATAGTAACTATATAATAAACTATAGCTATATAAACGTTTCGAGTAACAACTAAGAGTTATAATAATTTATGTTATCAAAACTATCCTTTCAGATCACTGATTCCCAAAAGGAGGAATAAAGCCCCTATAAGGATCAATAACCAAACTAAACCGCCCTTGAAGAACGCCGTTGCTGCTGAACCGACTCCCCAAAAGTCGACGATCCATGCATAAATAGGCACAACCAACAAGATTAGTCCGAACAAAATTTCTGCGAATTTATTCATAAAAACTCGTATATCATGGTCTTAATAAATGTTTTGTCACTACAGAATATTTATAAACATTATATACTAATAAGAAACATGAAAAAGTTGGTGGGATATATAGTATCCATAGTGGGTCTTGCAATCATGGCAATAAGCTTCGGCCTTCTTCAATTTGACCTCCCAATCCTCCAAAACTTCAATCCAATATTTGTAACAATTGGAGGAATAGTTATTATTGTAGTGGGAATCGGATTAACGATGATGGGCGAAGGCGGAAGAAGAAAACAAAAATCAGTTGAAGTTCCAATCTACGAGGGAAAAGAAATCGTGGGATATCGAAGGAGCAACTAAAAGCTAAATACTTATAAATAACAACACACTAAAATCAACATGAAAAAGAGTACAAAAAGAGTTCTATCATTAGTAATATTAACTACATTTCTATTTGCATTATCAATAAACTTAGCTTCTGCCCAACCAATAAATGATGCAGTAATAAAAATTCAGGAAGTTGGAAAAGCAGCATTCGAATTAGTCAAACCCCTACTTGAGGCAATGGTTGGAGATGTTGATAAGGCCGGAATTGCAGGAGGAGGAGAATTATTTACTGCAAAAGTTTTATTCATGATATTAATCTTCTCAATTTTATGGGCAGCACTAGAAAGAGTTGATTTTTTCGCAGCCCATACATGGGTAAGAATTATTGTTAGTATTAGTGCTACAGTTTTATCCATAAGAATATTTGTAAACGATTGGGCAGTAAGAACAGTTCTTCTTCCATATTCTGTACTCGGAATTGCACTAACGGCAGGACTTCCATTCGTAGTCTTCGTCATAATAACTATGGACTGGAGGGCAACCTACAGGAAAATCTCTTGGATTTTCTTCGCGACAATCTTTACAGCACTCTGGTTTACAAGAATGGATGATATAGGAGACTTTGGATTCATCTACCTCGTGGCGGCAGGACTTGCATTGCTAATGCTAATATTTGATGGAACTGTTAAAAGATTCTTTCAGAGAACCAAGGTAGAGGAAATATTGGGAATACAAGAATCAAAGAGAAGGGTCCAACTAATACAAGATAGGATTAAACTAGAAAATGAAAAGGCAACTACGCCTCCAAAAGACTATCGAAGATTAGATACTGCCCTGAAAAAACTAGAAAAGGATGCAGGGATCATCTCCTAAGAAGGTTGCTAAGTAAAATTTTATAAACTCCGGTTCTATATATTATTATGAAAAAGAGCATTACAATATTCATTCTAGCTCTAATGACCATCTCCCTTGTTAGCGCATATGATTTAAGCGACAGTCTTGCAAGGGGATCCGAACAACTAATTGACATAGTTGAAAATGTTCTTGGACCATTTTTCTCAGTTTTTCTCGGAGGCGGAGGAGAACATTTATTTGAAAGAATACTATTCTTCTTTATTATTTTCGCACTAGTTTATGTAGTACTCAAATCAGACAGGGTGCCAATCTTCCAAGGACAAAAAGGAGTTATCTGGATAATTACCATCGCAGTTTCACTTCTTTCTGCAAGATTCCTAACTGAAACTCAATTAATCCAAACTATTCTTCTTCCATATGGGGTTTTTGGAGTAGCCTTAACTTCTGCACTGCCACTAATACTCTTCTTCTTTTTCGCAGAAGGATTTGAAAGTTCATTAATTAGAAAGAGCCTTTGGTTATTCTTCCTAGTAATTTTTGTAGGACTTTGGACTTCAAGATATAACGAGCTAGGAGATATAGCCTGGATCTACCTTATTACGGGAGTATTGGCACTAATCTTTTTCCTTTTCGATGGAACCATAAGACGAGCAATGTTAAGACAACAATTTGAAACGATAACTTCAGATCAAAGAATATCCAAAGCTGCTAAACTAGAAGAAGAACTCGGTAAATTGGACGATCGAAGGGCTAGTTACCCGACGGCAGCATTCAAGAGAATGAGAAGAAGACTTGTAAAACAGATAGAAGATCTTCGAAAACATTAGTCTCAGTTAACTACTTCTATTCAATGATTTAATTAAGAAAGATTTATAAAGAATTAATCTCTAATAAAGAATATGAAAAGAGGAATCAAGAAAAGTCTAACTCTCGGAACATTCAGCATATTCTTAACTACTCTCGCTATGAGTATTGTTTCAGCGATTACTCCCGAAGAATTTTTTGAGAGTACTAAGACTTTTCTAGGTTCCGCATTCATGACAATATTTGGACTTGAAGCAGGCACAGGAGTTATTGAACTTGCAGTAATTAAGGCCCTTTTCGCTCTTTTATTATTTTTAATTATCTATTCCGTTAGTGATGCTCTTCCTTTCTTAGAAAATAAAAGAAAAATGGCAATTCTTATTTCTGCCATAATTACCTACTTGTCTGTAATGTACATTACTCCAAATGATTTCTACACCATTTTGGTCTCTTATACGACAATGGCCATTGTAATTACCTCAGCAATTCCATTAGCAGTAATTCTTGCGCTTACATATAAACTAGCAAACAATCCTTCCGCAGGAAAGATCATACTCCAAAAAGTTATAATGGGAACCTATGCACTAGTATTAGCCTACAAGCTTCTAGAACTTTGGGGAGCCTTTGGACTTTCCACCGGTGTAGACGCTGCAAAAATCTCCAAGTTAGCATATCCATTATATGGCGGAACTCTACTTATAATTATAATCCTTATAATAGCATTCGATACTATAAGGGGCTTTATGTTAAGGCAAGCTACAGGATCATTGATTGATATATCTGAAGTAACCAGCCGTAAGAAAGCTACGGCAGCTGCAATCTCGCTAAGGCAACAAGCAACAACATTGGCAGCGGCGGGCGATGCAGACGGAGCAAGACTGCTAAGAGCACAGGCAAGAGCATTCGACGCTCACGCAAGATCTGTTGAAGGTGCAGTATAATCTTTCCTAAACTTTTTTAAATAAGCGACCTCTTAGATATCTATGAAAAAGATTGGTGTGTCATTAATTCTATTAGTCCTCCTATTGTCTAGCATTGTCGGAGTCTACGCTGCAGAAGATGAAGACAATTCAAGCAGCCTAAAAGAAAAAGTGAGTGGAATAGTCAATAAGACAAAAATCACCGGAGCGATAAAAAGTGCCCCATCAAAGATAGACAAATATGCTGAAATCGTCGGAGAGAATATTTTGAAATTTCAAGAGTTTTTTATGGGGGCCCTAGCATTCCTCAGCTTCGGAGTTTTCAGGGAAGGTGGACAGTTAGCCTTTGCACAATTTCTTTTTATGGTACTAGTCTTCATGGTCGTACACGGAACCGCAGGATTTATATTCAAGAAATATAATATTCTCATTGCCTCAATTATCACCCTCCTTGCATTCATAGCCATCGATGCAGAATCAATTCAGGTAATCTTAGGAAATTATGAAGCAATGGGAATAGCCATAACTGTTGTACTCCCACTTCTCATCATATTGGCATTTACATTCAGAATTTACCAAAGAGCCTACGAAGGAGAAAAGGGAAGTCCATTTTACGCAGAATTATTCAATCTTGTCTTTCTAATCTTCTTCGGAAACTTCTTTATCCGATACAGTTATTCCGAAGAAGGCGCCATAGCCATTATGAGGTACATTTCTGGGTGGGTTTTGATCGGCTTAGGAATTGGGCAACTATTATTGTACAAAATGCTTGCAAGATGGATCGGCCAGGCAGCAAAAGATGCATACAAGGCAAAAAAAGAAATAAGAAAGGCGCGACAAGAAATCGTTGATAAAAAGCTTGAAAGAGATTCTACTCTTGGCTAGACTGCTCAATAATATCTCCTAATTTTCTCCCTTTTGCTTCTGCCTTTGAAACTTGACTATACTTTTTGATCACGGGGGAAATCCAATCAATTAGCTCATGGATCAAGAATATTATCGGAATGACAACGAACATAGTGAAGATGATTCCCCAAGTAGTATTTTGATTAGCATAATTCAACCATCCCCAATTTAAACTATTCACAACGTATGCTACTCCCTTAAAAAATACTCCCTTCAAATTAATAAATGCCCCAGTTATCGAAACTAAGATCGAGATGATAAGGGCCGCAGTAAAGTTCTTTGAAACGATCCCACCAATCCTCCCCTCAAAAAAAGGCGTCAGTTTGATAATATCAAGAATTATTACAAGGAACATTATGAATATCATAAAGAAAACCATTGCTTCACGAACACTAATTTCCGTAGACTCTCCGTGAAGATTTAAGCCAAAGAATCCCCCCATGACCTTTTGCCAAGTTGGCGAAATTGTAACGGCATTATCCATAGAGGCATTCCAAGGATCCGCCTTTTTTGCTGCATCCTTAAACCCTGAGCTAATCTGAGAAAAATTTTCCTTTAAAACTCCCGCCCCCCTACTAACATTAGAAATAACTCCCTTTGCCTTCCCTAAGATCGAAGTTGTATTATTTTCTGCAGAAATTATGGGCATCAAAATTAATAATAACAATATAAACACAATCACACTCTTTCTCATATCTCTTTTAACAAAAACATGTTTAAATATCTTCTCACAAAGTTTAAAAGTTAGGGATGATTAGATTATATATGAAAAAGATTGGTGTATTAATTTTTATTCTACTCTTAGTTTCGGTAAGTTTTGTCTTTGCTCAAGAAACAGGAGAAACTCCAGATGCAGGAGTTGACATTGGGAGTGGGGACGTTGAAACAGTCAATAAGTGGGGAAAAGAAGCCGGCAAACTAGTAAAAGGAAATCTTACTGCAGGATTTAAATCTAACGCCACAAAAAGAATTGAAGCAATAGATTTCTGGCTGGAAGACAATGTCGGGTGGATGAAGTACCTTTTCAATATGAAGCCTCAAATTTCTTGGTTATTCGCATTCAATCTTTACTTTATTCTGTTCTTTATAGTAGCCCTAATATTAAATTCCGACATCTTCTTCTTTATTGGAAAAAGAAGTTACCAATATTTCTTTGGTATCGCCCTATTTATTGTCTTAATGGTTCTCAAATTTTATATAGGATTAGCAAATATCATAGAAAGTTGGAGAATATATATTTTTACAGTATTGATTCCGGCCTCACAATTATTGCCGGAAGTTCAAAAATCCCATGTGGTAGAAGTCTCCATTTGGTGGGGAGTACTAGTTTTCATCATCCTACTTGTATTATTAATGTTCGGTATCCCTGCCATCGCAGTCTTTGGAAACCTTATTAGAAAATATAATGCAACGAAAAAAGCAGCTAAAGAAAAATTGGAACAACAAATGGGCACAGAATCAGTTAACAAATTGGTTGAAGCAGCCACAAAAAACAGATAATTACTTTCTCATCGACATTACAATAATCATTCCAACTATAAAACTAACAACAAGTACAATTATTGAATAAGATGCGAGTTGGGATGGGCCAATCACATTACCTGTAATAATATTTGGCTTAAGACCTTTTGCGAATCCTGAGATAATAAAGACTAAAGATACAAAAAAAGTTGCAATTGAAACTCCTAAAGCCATGGGTTTTATCATGTTAATTAATCGTTATTGTTGTTTATATACATTCTTTCGATGACCCATTGTAAGAACGTAAATTACCAATTTTCCAGAATTTAATTCACAAATTGCCCTATATTTTCCAATTCTAAGTTTCCACAAACCTCTCAATTTTCCCCCAAGTGGAATCCCCATGGAAGGATTTTTTCTTAATAATTTCAATCTTTTCAACACCATATTTCTAGAATTTGAATCTAATTTTCGAAGAAATTTCTTAGCAGGTTTTTTAAGAATTATATTATACATTCATTCCAAACTCTTCTTCAAGATCTTCAAGAGGAGTTCCCCCTTCTTCTTTCAAGGCTTCACCCAAATCTTTCATCAAATAAGGATCAGACATAACTTCAATAGTAGCAATTAAACTTTCCCGAGTTGCACTTTCTATACCCCCCGAATCAACCATTCGCGAAATAAGTTCATTAAAAGTTTCTCGAGGATGAATTTTTAATTCTTCAAGTCTTGCCTTCAAGCCCTTATCAATTTGTATTGTAGTTATCATTTTCTATAGTAGACTATAGTAACCAATAGTATTTAAATGTTACCAATTAAAAGAAATCGCCCAATCCCTTCTGCTTCTTACCCTCTTCCAAATTCCTTAACTTCAATAATCCGGAATCAATCCTCGAATCAGAAAAATCATGGGAGGATAAGATCTCCTTCACTGCCGCTTCATCAACTGGCTTAAAATCAATTTCCTCAGTAGAAGACGATTCATACTCGTGAAACTGTTTGAAAACTTCCTGCCAATCAAAAATAAAATCATACTTATCGCTATTCTTCACATGATCAAAAATCGCTACAGGATATTTATACTTTTGAACAATCTCTAATGCTCTCTTCTGACCAAGCCCGCGAACTCCGCCAGGATTATAATCTGTCCCCACAAGAATCGCCAAACAAATCAATTGGTCCTTATCTATAAGCAATGAATTCAAAACATCCTGAAACTCGATCAACTCAGGTTTAACCTCGACATAAATTCCCGAGGGAGTCTTTCTTCTTCTAGAAAGGGTCAAATTTCTAACCAAATGCGGAGTTCCATAAAGCAAAGCATCATAATCCTGTGACGCAGCAGCCCAAACCTTTCCGCCACGAGCAAGAACCGCAGCTTCAGCTTCTCCTTCGCCCGGAGCCTGAATAACCGGAATCCCCATAGCAATCAGTAGTTTCTTAGAATCTTCAATAATCTCATCAGTAATCTTAACAGATCTTCCAGCATACTTTCCCATTCCCTTAACATCCCCCGCAGATTTAGCCTCTTCATACTTCCCTTCAGCAATCCTCTTAGCTTCCTTCCTACGCTCAATCTCCGCCATCTTCAACTCAGGAGGAGTTCCATCAAAAACATAAACTGGCTTAATTCCCTCAAGAAGTAAATTAATATTACGATAAAATAATCCAGACAAATGGGAAGTCACTCTTCCTTGTTTATCCATCAAAAGAGTTCCATCCATTTGCCGAATAGTTGTCAAAAACTGATAAAGCGTGTTAAATGCATCTATCGCTACAACTTTTCCCTTCAAATCCTTAATCGAGATCTCCTTTTTAGGAATAATCTCTGAAATCTGTACGCCCATACAAGAAATATATGTTAACTAAATTAATAAAATGTTCGTTTAGGCTCATAACTGGATATTTGTCCCATATCTGTGATTAAATTCCTTAACAAAACGGCCATCCACTCCTGGCTGATTTTTATTCATTCGAATAACTACCTCATCAGGTAGTTCAGATAAAGAAACACGCCCCTCACCAAACCTATAAGTCGCATCAGGCCCCTTCCGGTGAAGATAACTATCCCTTATTCCCTGAACATCTTCTGGATCAACTTCTGGGCAGTCCTGGGATCTTACTGCTGAACGAACTTGTTTAAGTTTTACAGCGGGAACACCTGACTGCCAAGCAAGAACCTTCAATGAAGAATCACTTAAATTCCTAAGATCTACCTTCTTCAAAACAACTGCAGCTTTTGATGGCTCAGCAATTAAAGATAATTGGTTTCCACTAGTAAAACTAACAGGGGATTCATCCATCTGACTTGCTAAATTCCATTGTTTATTCACACTTTTTCTCATGCTTAACTAAGGCGGAATTACTATATAAAGCTTTCTATTTGTTACCATTCATACGGGACAACTATATCACTCCCAACAACCTTTAAATAATTCTTTCCACAACAAATAACATGAAACTAGAATTTATCCCCATCGACTATGATTATTTCGATTTTGAAGGTAAAAACTTCATTAAATTGATTGGTAGAACTGAAAAAGGAAAGAAAATATGCGTCATCGATAGCTATGAGCCTAATTTTTGGATAATTCTCAAGAAAGGAACTTCAAAAGACCGTATTGATAAGATAAAGAAGAAAATAGAAAAAATAACTGTGGAAAAAGGCCAAAGAGAAACAAAAGTTGAAAAGATCGAGCTTCAAAATAAGAAATTCCTAGGAGAAGATGTTCAAGCCCTACAAATCTTTGTATCAAACCACAAGGATGCGCACGATGTAGCCTCAGAAATCGGAGATGTTAAAGAAATCATAAACAGAAGAGAATACGACATTCCAATAATTACTAAATATATCAAAGAGAAAAAAGTCCAACCACTAACCTGGCACACAATAGAAGGAGATATGTGTACACTAGAAGACTTCGGAGGAATCGCGGATTCACTAGATTTAGAAATTTGTATCAAAGCAAGAAAAATAGAAAAATCAGAGCAGAGGAAGTTTGAACCAAAAATCCTCGCATACGATATTGAAACCGATGAAGCAGAACTTGGAAAAGGAAATATATTGATGATCTCGCTATATGGAAAAGACTTCAAAAAAGTTCTAACATGGAAGCATTGCGACCAAAAACAAGACTATGTAGAATGTTTTGAAGATGAAGGAGAAATGCTAGAGAAATTTGTAGAATCGGTAAAGGAATATGACCCAGATATTCTAACTGGATATTTCTCAGATGGATTCGATCTCCCATACTTAAAGGCGGCGGCAGAAAAAAATAAAATAAAACTCGCCCTAGGAATCGACAACAAACAGCCAACATTCACAAGAGGAAGGATCCCTTCAGGAAAAATATCCGGGATCGTTCACATCGACTTATACAGATTTATCGATGCGGTTTTCTCCCAATATCTCCAATCAGAAACACTTTCATTAAATGAGGTTGCAAAAGAACTAGTGGACGAAAGAAAAGAAGAATTCGATTTCAATAAACTTCCCCACATGACCGACTCGGATTGGCGAGACTTCTTTTCATACAACTTACAGGATGCACGAGTTACACACAAATTAGCCGAAAAGATTTGGCCAGACATGATTGAATTTTCAAAAATAGTAAAGGAGCCACTATTCGACATAACCAGAGACAGAATGTCTACACATGTTGAGAACTATATGCTCCATAATTTAGATCGATTTGAAGAAATAGCTGAGAAACGTCCAATGAATAATGAAGTCGGCAAAAGAAGGGCAAAAGGAAAATACGAGGGAGCTTTTGTCTTCCAACCAACACCCGGACTCTATGAAAATCTGGTAATGTTCGACTTCACAAGCATGTATGCTTCAGTCATAGTTTCATACAACCTTTCACTATCTACATTAAAGGATAAGGAAAAAGTTTTCGCAGGAAAAATAAAGGAAGAGAATGCAAAATTTTCCAAGAAACAGGGATTCTTCCCGATAATGCTTAACGAGATCATCGAAAAAAGAAAAGAACACAAAAAAGAATTTGCAAAAAATCCTTCAGGAATGCAAAGAGCAAGAAGTAATGCCTACAAGCTCCTAGCAAATGCATCATACGGTTACCAAGGATTCTTCGGAGCAAGATATTACTGTCGTGAAGCCGCTGCAGCAACAGCATCACTAGCAAGAAAGAATATACACGAAGCAATTAATAAGATAGAAAAGGCAGGACATAAGATAATTTACTCAGATACAGATTCCATTGCTTTCTTACAAGGAAAAAAGAATAAGAAACAGATCCTAGACCTTCTAAAGAAAATTAATACGGAACTTCCGGGAATAATGGAACTAGATCTAGAAGACTTCTACAAAAGGGGGCTATTTGTTTCAAAAAGAACAACACAAACCGGAGCTAAAAAGAAATATGCCCTACTTGATGAAAAAGATAAACTAAAGATCAGGGGATTTGAAACAGTAAGAAGGGATTGGTGCAAACTTGCAAGAAATCTTCAAAATAAGGTTCTTAATCAAGTTCTTCACGACGGAGATGAAAAGGAATCGCTAAAGATTCTAAAAGAAACCATCTCAAATCTTCAAAATAGAAAAGTAGCCCTAAAAGAATTAATCATCAGAACCCAATTAAAAAAGCCAATAAATGAATATCTTGCAGAGGGTCCTCATGTAGTTGCTGCAAAGAAGATGGAAGCACAAGAAATCCCAATATCTCCAGGAATGATTATTGAATATTTCATCGGAGAGACCACCAAACCATCAAAAAGAATTGGAGATAAAGTCTTTCTTCCCGACGAGAAAACCAAATATAACATTGATTATTACCTAAACAATCAAATCCTTCCACCTGTAGAAAATATATTCGATGTTTTCAATATCAATGTTAAGGAAATCGCAGAAGGACATTCTCAGAGTAGCCTAGGAGACTTCTAGAACACTTTAAAAACTCTTCAACCCTAAGATAACCAGGAGGAAAAGAGATGAAACATAAAGCACATATTACACTTTTATTACTCGGAATGTTCCTTGCAACACAAATCATAGGACTTCTCGTAATCAATGCCTACGCCCCAGTACAACAAACGGTAGTTAATCCAGAAACAGGAGAAATACAAAATATCACTTCTCAACAAAACCTTCCATTCGGTCTACAGACTCCAGAACAAGAAGCTACCCCAAGTCTATTATCCATAGTTATCTCTTTCGCACTCGCATTCGCGATAATATTCATTTTAATGAAATACAAATGGAAATTTGTAATTAGGTCTTGGTTCTTCTTGGTAATAACCCTTGCATTGGGAATCTCAATAAATGCATTCCTAAGAACTCACTTAGTCCAAGCGTCAATAATTGCAATAGCAATAGCAATTCCATTAGCATACGCAAAAATATTCATTCCAAATACATACATTCACAACTTGACAGAACTTCTAATCTATCCCGGAATCGCAGCAGTTTTCATCCCAATCCTTCTTCCATGGTCAATGATCGCCCTATTGATATTGATCTCATTATATGATGCCTGGGCAGTCTGGCGTTCCGGAATAATGCAAAAAATGGCAAAGTTCCAAATGGAAGAACTTAGGATCTTCGGAGGATTTCTAATTCCAAGCGTCTCAAATAAAGTCAGAGCTCAAATCACCAAAATCAAGCAGAAATACAAGGGCAAATCAATGCCAAAGAGAGTAAAAGAGAAGAAGTTCAAGGTTTCACTAGCAATTCTTGGAGGCGGAGATGTTATCTTCCCAATAATCGCAGCAGGAGTCTTCATGAGGGCATTTCCAGAACAAGCACTTTTCGGAGTTGCAGGATTAATCCCTGCACTATTCATAATCGCAGGAGCATTAGTTGGTCTAACATTCCTATTCTTAATAACAAAGAAGGGGAAAGCATATCCTGCAATGCCATACATAACTGCAGGAATCTTTGCAAGTCTTGCAATCTGGAAATTTCTAATTTAATAGATTAATGCAATCGTTTTATACCGAATATCTTCAAACCTGATTTTCCCATCAGCCATATCACTATTATCTCCCTTTGTAACAAAATAAATCCCTTCAGAATCTGTTCCTTTTTCAATAACCCTATGAACAATTAGGTCAAAACCTCTCTGAAAAGTCACAATATCTCCCACACTAATCTCATCCTCGCCTTGAGGAATAATTCGTACCCCCGTTGTACCGACATCTAAAACCGGCCTCATACTCCCCGTAGGAGCATATCTAGATAGACTTGCATCAGGAATCCTTAAAACT
Organism: archaeon; assembly: GCA_018694115.1. GTDB lineage: Archaea > Nanobdellota > Nanobdellia > Pacearchaeales > GW2011-AR1 > JAGVXH01. The sequence continues at coordinate 15,513 of JABHNB010000015.1, read as the reverse complement.
ACCTCATTACCTCTAATAAAAACGTCATCACTCCCAACATAATCCGAAGGAGCTTCAACATCGGCCCCCCAAGCACCCATTCCAAGCGGCATTTCGGCCCCAAGGTAAAAAAATCCATAAAAAAGAACTGCACAACTTAGAAAACCAATCAAAAAAACCGCCCCATATCCAATAAACCATTCATTCATAAAGCAAAACTAATAACAGACTATATAAATTTCATTCCGAATTGTAACTCCTATGAAAAGACAACAGAAACGAAAGATTTAAAAAGGGTTTTTATCTTGACATAGTAGTAAAAATGGCAGTAAATCAAGAATTAGTAAGGAAATTGAAAGGTTATTTCGATCTAAATATTTATGAAACAAAGGTATGGTTAGCTTTGCTTTCTAAGGGTATCTCCTCAGCTGGAGAAATTGCAGAGATTTCTGGAGTTCCACGAAGTAGAACCTATGATGTTCTAGAATCCCTCGAAAAGAGAGGATTTGTAATCCAAAAACTAGGAAAACCAGTAAAATATATCGCTGTAAGACCCGAAGTTGTTATTGAAAAATTAAAGAATAACACAGTTAGAGACGCAGAAGACAAGATAAAAACACTTGCAAACCTTAAAGATACTACAGAATATAAGGAATTAGAAGAACTTCATAAAACAGGTATTGAACCAATCAAAAACCACGAACTTTCAACATCCATCAAGGGACGAAGCAATCTTTATGTTCAAATGAGAGATGTTATGGAAAATGCAGAAAAATCTATCTATATTACTTCATCTGCATACGAACTTTTATCAAAACAGAAGATGTTCAAGGATGCTTTTGCAAAACTTGTGAGAAGAAAAGTTGATGTTAAGGTAATGGTTTCAGATAATGAAGATGAAGCAAAGAAACTTTCTAAGAAATTCGGTGTTCCAATAAGATCAAAACCACTTAATGCAAGATTTATAATCGCAGACAAGAGAGAACTTATCTTTACAATCAAACCAACAAATGTACACGAAGATTTTGATTATGGTGTTTGGATTAATTCTCCATTCTTCACAAACTCGTTAGCATACATGTTTGAATTAGCTTGGAAGAACGATTAAAAACTCAGCCTAGCGCCCAATATATCACTTTTTGTAACTAATCCAACAAATCCTTTCTTTCCCTTAACCAAAACAAACGAAAATTCTTTCAATAATGAAACTGTAGTCTTATAAGAAGTTTCCTCAGAAATAACTGGTGGCGCATCATTCATTATTTCATTGACCTTAGTTAAACTTGATAATCTATCCATATTGTCAACTAAAACACTTTCACTAATCAAACCAACTAATTCTTTTCCATCTAAAACCGGTAATTGCGATATTCCCCCTTTCTTCATTTTTTTTACAACATCGCCAACCTTATCTCCAACATTACAAAACAAAACCTTCTTGACCATAAAATCTTTAACCCGCGGATCATGAGAGTGTGCCATGGAATCAAGCGCCTCAAAAATTCTCTTAGCAATACTATAACTCGCCTCTGCTCTTCCAGCCTCAATCTTTGCAATCATTGACTGAGAAACCCCACTCAAATCAGACAATTCTTTTTGAGTTGCCCCGACAGCAATTCTTCTCTTCTTAATCAACTCCAAGCTTTCCATAATTAAAGGAATAAACAACACTATAAAAATATTCCTATCGGAATATTTTAGTCAAAAGATTATATAAACAAAAGAGCTTACAATATATTATGAAAAATTATTTGTTCACCTCCGAGAGTGTAACCGAAGGCCACCCCGATAAAATTTGTGATCACATCTCCGACGCTATTTTAGACGAATGCCTAAGACAAGATCCTCAATCCCGAGTAGGTGTTGAAACTTGTTCAAAAACAGGAATGGTTTTAGTGATGGGCGAAATCACAACACACGCAAATCTCGATATTCCAAAAATTGTTAGACAATCTCTAAAAGAAATAGGATATACAAAATCATCCCATGGAATCGAATACGAAACATGTGCAGTCCTAGTTCATCTAGAAGAACAATCCCCCGAGATCAGTCAGGGGGTAACCGAGGGCAAAGGAAAATTCCAAGAACAAGGAGCCGGCGATCAAGGCATGATGTTCGGCTATGCCTGCAATGAAACAAAGGAATTAATGCCTCTACCAATCCAACTCGCACATAAACTAACCAAACGTCTAGCACTAGTTAGGAAAATTGGTGAAATCCCATATCTAGGACCTGATGGAAAAAGTCAAGTAACTATAGATTATGAAGATGATAAACCAAAAAGAATTGAAACAGTTGTTGTTTCAAACCAACACGCAGAACAAATAAATCATGAAACAATAAGAAAAGATATCTTAGAAAAAGTAATTAATCCAATCTGCAAAGATCTAATGGATGAACAAACAAAAATCTACATCAATCCAACGGGGAGTTTTGTAAGGGGGGGACCATATGCCGACGCGGGACTAACGGGGAGAAAAATAATTGTAGATACTTATGGAGGGGTAGGAAGGCACGGGGGCGGAGCATTCTCTGGAAAAGACCCAACAAAAGTTGATAGAAGTGCAGCATACGCCGCAAGATACATTGCAAAAAATATTGTAGCGGCAGGACTAGCAGAAAAATGCGAAGTACAACTAGCCTATGCAATCGGAGTAGCAGAACCAGTCAGTGTCAATATAAACACTTTTGGAACCGGAAAGATCAATGAAGAAAAATTATCTGAACTGGCCAGAAAACACTTCCCAATAAAACCTCACGACATCCTAGATCAACTTAATCTACGAAGGCCCATATACAAAAAGACTGCCAGTTACGGACACTTCGGAAGAGAAGATGAAGACTTCACTTGGGAAAAAACAGACAAAGCAGAAATTCTAAGACAAGAAGCTGAACTAAGCTAACCCAGCGCCCATCTCTTTTCCAACTTTCTTAAAAGAACCTAATATCTTCTTTAGCGAGATCTTTTCCCTTCGCCATAAGAATCCTTTCTTCTTGAAAATCTTTGCACCTTTGTTTGCTTTCTTAAATCCTTTAATCGCATCAATCATCCTATCTGCAGGTCCACGAACTTCAATTACCTTCTTTTCCCTGACCACAATATATCCCTTAGCCTTCTTACCCGACCCAGAATAATCAAACTCCTTTCCAATTACCTCTTGCTGTTTTCTATGAAATTCATTACAAATAAAATCAAAAAACTTCTTCATCTTAGTCCCTGCAATATCCCCCGCTTGTCGATCAGTCTTAAGATCCAATTCAATAAACTGTGCCTTCTTCTTTGAAGCAAGCTTCTTCATCTTCGCAACATCAAATTCTTCCTTCTTGAAATAATTCGAAGAAGAAGATTTCAAAAAACCATGGGCAACCTTCAAAAACTTTTCAAAGGTTTCACTCCCAAGTCCAGCTAAAACATTTCGATATTTATATGTCGGATCAACAACTATAACTGGAGATTGCAACTTAGACGCATTCAACTCAGACATAACTTCCCGCTCTCCACGAAAAGCTTTTTCAGGATCCAATGTTCTAGGTCGCTTCAAAAGCCCCTTCAACATCTTCACAAAACCACCATAATGGATAATCAAAATCTCTAATCCATACCCCGAGAATCCTTTAATGTATCCCTCGGCCCCATAACACCGATTTGCATAACAAAACGTCTTAGCAAGCTTTATTTCGTCTGCTAGGGTGGGATTCTTCCTTATCTTCCCCCCAACATACTTAACATGACTAAGAGAAACATCAGTCACATTCTCAGCATCTTCCGGACGAACATTTTTCACAACCGGGATAATTTCCAAAACAACATTCTTAGAAACTGCCTGATAATAATCTCTAGATCCATGAACAACCTTAAGTTTTCCTGGCAACTTCGCTTTCTTCAAAATAGTTCCCAACTTTTTAGTTTCCTTCTCATCCTCAAAAACAACAAAAATATCAATATCCTGGGGCCCTTCTTTCCGGATCTGGGTTCCCTTAGCCAAACTTCCCCCAACAAATGCCTTAACCTTACCAGAAGAAATCCGCTTAACTGCATCACTGGCAGAAGCCTTCAATGAACTAACCTCCTCCCCAGAAAGCGAAATCTCCGACAAAACATCATTCAGAATTTTCTTAACACCCATAATTATACTAAAGAAAAACTAGTTATTAAAGCTTTCATCTCTCCTTCAGATTCCTATACTGGAGCAACGCAAGGAGCATACTGGCGCTTATCCAAACGAGGCCAACTATTATCACAAGCACTAGTTTTAGCCGGATCAAAATTATTACCCTCGCCAGAATATCCCTCGCCATTGTTGCCACAAGAAATATCATATCCGTTCTGACTATCGCACGCACGAACATCCCGAATTACTCCCCCACTAGTTTCCGCACCAATAGCAATTCCATAATTAAAATAAACTATTCCTCCAGAACCTCCCCCCGAAGGATTAGTCACACCAGCATTATGAATCTCAACATCATCTGCATTGATGCTAACACCGATTCCAGTCTGATCATTCGGACCATAAACACTATTACCGCCCAAATCAAAATCTATTCCATCAGCTTCGATACTAAAACAAGTACCCGAATCGCCATAAACAAGTTGTCTCAGGAGATACTTTCCATTCTCAACACTCAATGTAGCACAACTTCGAAGTAACTCCGTATAACAAGTTCCTTCATAACATTCTCCCCCGGAAGAACAAGAATCTCCTTCCGCCTTATTTGAATAAGAACAAACGCCTTCTAAACAAACATCATCAGTACAATCATTTCCATCATCACAACCACCTTCACAAACTTTAGTTCCAATTGGATCAGCCGAGCCACCGTCTGGAAAATTTCCCGAACTATATGAATCATCTCCACTACCATCACCGCCAACAGTGGAAATAACCTCCCCTTCAACCTCTCCCGCACCATCAAGGTATATTGGAAGAATCTTTATAGAATCTGGAGCGTCATATCCTCCAACACCATCCGAATAGATAGTCAAGTTAAAACACTTAGTCTTGGCCTCATTGGTCTGAGGTATTTCTTCACCAGAAAAATTTCCCCGATCTTCTAGTGTAGTTCCGTTATAGACAAATAAAACATCAATCCTGCTTAAGTTAGAGCCTTCGGACAATCTTCTAACCTGCACACAAGCAACCCCCTTATCAGAATCAAAATAAGTATAACCTCCCTCCGTTTCAATAATCAAATCTGCATCATATCCCCCATAACTGGCACTATCCCTAATCATTGGAATAACCAATCCCCAAATAATTCCAATGGCCGCAACAGTTATTAAAATTATTAATATAGTTGCGATCGTCGCAGAAATACCCCTCTTATCACCCTTTTTCATAATAAATACTAACAAAAATACTATTTAAATTTAATCATCTCCACGCATAGAAATTCCACTCTCAATATCAATCAAATATTTTCCTTCCTGGGCCTCTGAAAGAGGTTACTTAGGAAGATTAATTCCACTCTCAATATCAATTAAATATTTTCCCTCTTGAAGCTTAAACACAATCGGCTTTCGATTCATCAAACTAACAATATCTATCTCAAACTTCCCAGGATTAAGAACCCTAACACTTTCTAAATCAAGAATAACCGGCTTATCTTCATCTTCAATTTTCAAGATGCTCCGTACATCTTCCTCAACTTGTTTCTTATCAATAGTATTAAACTCCGGAATTGGGATCTCTCGAGCCTCTCGAATCTTGTCTGCCTGCTCATCTCGGATATAAAAAAAGAACTTCCCGCCGCAAGCATTACAACCTTCTAGGATTTCCTTACTTCCTACTTCGATGATTTTACTGCAGTGTACACATTGGTGTGGCATTTTATAACTCCTAAATAAACAACAACTAAGAAGTTATTAAAGTTTTTGATTAGATGCCCGATCTTCAATCAGTAAATAAACAATTGTGATTACTACCGTATACAAAATCTTCAAGTGGAAGAATAGTTCCGCCACCATCACAATATAAATCCCACCCATTATTCAGAATCGTGTTACTATAAAATGTATTCACACCTAAATCAGGATAATATACTCCCCTATCATTATTGGAAATGTTGTTATTATAAAATCTATTATCATAGGAGTTTAAGAGATGTACCCCATTATCATTATTGGAAATGTTGTTATTATAAAATCTATTACTATCTGCATTATGGAAATATATTCCATTTTCGTTATTGATGATATTGCTGTCACGAAATTCATTATCCCCGTCCCATCGAAGATTTATTCCATACTGTAAATTGGTTATAGTCAAATTATTGAAAGAGTTCCCGGATGAAGAAAGAAATATCCCAGTCCCAGTATTAGCAAATCCCCCTCCACCACTCCCATTTATTTTTATATTAGTAAAAACGTTATTTGCAGAAGTACTTGGATCACTAACCCTCAATGAGTAATCCGCATGCACTTTAGTTATAATCACATCCCGAATACTAGAATTGGACACGTCCAGGAGATTAATTCCAATAGTTATTGAGGATACATTTATTTCCTCAATTGTAATATTATTGCCCCTAACTGAGATACCAAATGTAAATAAGCCGATAGTTCCATTTCGGATTACCAAATCATCATAACCATTTGAATTGATACCTGTAGCTCCAAGATAATCTATCCCATCGAGACCAATCCCATTCCCATTCAAGTCAAAAGTTATACCTTCTGCCATAAACTCAAAACAATTAAGGTGGTTAATAGTTTGTTCAACATCATTTTGAAGAATATACTCCCTACCTGCTTCGGCCAATCTATAAGTTTTAATACTTCCGTCAGGGTTAGGTTCATCACAGGCAGTAACCAAAATTGGATCAAGGACACAATTATCGCCACAACCCTCTGAAGGGGGAGATGGACCTCCTCCACCGCCTTTCCGAGGTTTATCCAAATTCGCCGCAGGAGTCTGATCGCCAGGATAAGTACCGTCCCTCACATTATTTGATTCAGAACTAACCTCCCCCACAACTTCCTTATTTCCATCCCAGATAACCGGAGATACTCTTATTGATTCGGGAGCGACCCCATAGTCTACTAAATTAAAGCACTTGGTCTTGGCCTGATTTGGGGCAGGGATTTCAACTCCACTAAAATTAGAAATATGGGAAGTTCCATTGAATCCAAAGAATACATCAATACGAGATAAATTCAATTCATCATTTCCCCGCCTAACCTGAACACATGCCACCTTCTTATCTTCATCATAATAGGTATATCCGCCCTCAGTATCAATTACTAAATCTACCTCATAACCGCCAAAAGAAGTGTTATCTCGAATTAGTGGAAGAAGAACTCCCCATAAAATGCCTATCCCTGCCACAACAATTAATATCATTAGAATAACTGCTATAGTCGCTGAAATACCTCTCTTTTCCATAGGTAATACAGCAAAAATAAGTTTATATATTTTTATAAAACAAAAAATTCCAGATTAAAAACGAATTTTCAATTAGGGACAGGCCACATAGTCTCCCTCGGGACCAATCCCTTGGACAGGCCAGATATCTACACAATTCGTAATGTTCACTCCACTAAAAACATTTCCCTGTCCAGAATTTCTGTTTGATGAAGAACAATAGAAATCCCATAAATCATTCCCACAGGAAGTGGCATTGTCAATAGTATTGTCATTTGAACTACCCGAAAAATAAAGTCCGTTCCGGCCATTTGAGTTTGTAGAAGTATTAAATAAGGTGTTATTTGAGCTTGAAGAAATAATAATTCCGTCACGAGCATTTAGGTTTGAGATAATATTTGATAGGGTATTATTTGAGCTTGAAGAAATCCAAACTCCCTGATCTCCATTTGAAGTTACCAAAACATTATCCAAAACATTATTTGAACTTGAAGAAACATAGATTCCTATCCCAGACTCCGCCCTTGCCATAATATCTGTTAGAGTATTATTTGAGCTTTGATAAAGATAGATTCCAGAATGAATCCATGTAATCGCAGTTATATTTGTTAAAGTGTTATTTGAGCTTGAAGAAAAGAAAATCCCGATATTTCCCTTGCTTGCATTTGTAAAAATATTATTTAATTGATTATTATTGGAGCTAGAATAAAAAGCAGCCCCGTTATAACCATTTGAATTTAAGGTTAAATTCATTAACTGATTATTTGAGCTAGAATAAAAATAGACTCCGCCACCCCCATTTGAACTGGAGGTAAGATTCAGGAGATTATTATTTTGATTTTCTCTCAAATAAACTCCAAATCTGAAATCATAAATTTTCCCATTCTTAATTGTCACACCACCATAACCATTCACGTAAACACCGGAAATAGTTCCTCCCCGAGGATCATTTCCTGTAATATTGAATCCATTAAAATCAATAGTAATATCATCAGCACTTACAATTAAGCAGCTACTAGTACTATAAAGATCATTAATTAGATTATATGTTTGTCCCCCCTGATCTAAATTATATGGACACTCAGAGATAGGATTATCATAAACACATGTATCAACAACACAAGTTCCACCATCACCACAATCGTCATAAGATCTGTCAATAATATCACCGCAAACACCTCCAGTACAGGTAGGAATAGTATTAGTAATATTAATTATATTCCCCTCACAAATATTTACTGAACTTGGGGTTCCGCAATCAAGATTATTGCTACATTCTGCAGCAGGCTTACCTCCACCATTACCTTTCCTTGGCTTCTCTAAACTTGCAGCAGGAGCCTGATCATCAGGATAAAATCCCTCACTAACTGACCTTGTTTCAGAACTAACTTCTCCCATCACTTCCCGGTTTCCATCCCAGATAACTGGAGATACTCTTATTGATTCGGGAGCGCCACCATAACCTTCAAGGTTAAAACACTTGGTCTTAGCTTCATTAGGATCTGGGATCTCAACACCACTAAAATTAGAAATATGGGAGGTTCCATTAAATCCGAAGAAGATATCGATTCTAGATAAATTATAGACATCTCCACCCCGTTTAACTTGAACACACGCCACTTCCTTATCTGCGTCATAATAGGTATATCCCCCCCCAGTTTCAATTACCAAATCAATATCATACCCACTAAACTCCGTATTATCTCGAATTAGTGGAAGAAGGACCCCCCATAAAATGCCTATTCCCGCCACAACAATTAATATCATTAGAATAACTGCTATAGTCGCTGAAATTGCCTTTTTTCCAATCGGCCTTTTAAAAAATTCCATGATTATCTCCTCTGAAGCATCAGTTCCATCTTCTTTGGATCTCTCTTTACATCCTTCACAACAGAAGCAGGGCCAATTATCGTAATTGCATCTTGTTCTCCCACCAAGATCCTCGCAAGATTATGCCTAATCTTGTTAAATACTCCCACACTATCATTCTCCCCAGAAACCGTCGCAAGTTCAATTCCCTGAAATCCTTCGATATTTCCAATCAAAGTCATAGAATTTTCAATCAATCTTGCTTCTTCATCAGACTTAAGACAACCCTGAAGAATGATTACCTTGCCCTCAAGGACCAGCCCCATAATTTTCTTAATACGCCCAATAGTATCCTCATTAGCAATCTCTGAAAATGGCATAAAGTGAATTGTTAAATCCTTAGCTTTAGCTTTAGTCTTAGCCCTGCCAGCCTTAGATTTCTTTTTCACAACTTTCTTTGTCACCTTCTTTTTCGCCATGTTATTACTTAGTTCTAGTATTATTTAAAGGTTACTTCGCCTTTTTTACCAATTTAAATAACGACTCATAAAACTCTTCTATATTCTCCCCAGTCTTTGCGGAGATACCAACAACATCATATTCTGGAAAGGCAGCCCTAACTTTCTTCATATCTGCTTTTTTTAGATCAATCTTATTAGCGACGATCAAAACCGGAATTTTCCGTGCAACAAGATTTCCAATAATTGTAATATTTACCTGACTATAGGGATTAGCAGTAGCATCAATCAAAACAATAACTGCATCCATGTCATCTAACCATTTAATAGAATCAATAATACCTTGTGTAGCTTCTTTAGCCCTTCCCTGAGCCTCTTTCTTCTTCATACCAAACTTCAAGAAGTCTTCAAAATCAATCTTTGTTGCGATTCCAGGAGTATCAATCAATTTGAACTCAACCCTCCGCCCATCTTTCTCAATCATAACCTTTTCTTTAACCTGAATTTCCCGAGTCTCATGAGGAACCTTACTAACACTTCCCAAATCTTCCCCTAACCAATCCTGACAAATCTTATTAGCTAAACTAGTCTTTCCCGCATTAGGTGATCCATAAAAACCAAGTTTTACCTCGCCCCTTTTACCAAAAATTCCAGAGAGGATTCTCTTAGCAAAATTCCTTATAATCTTAATCATTCTCTACACCCGAGAACCAGCCTTATTAATCTTTCTCCCAATTTGTTGCCGATTTTCAGTAGCAATCTTCTTGTTCACTGGAGGACCCATCTTAGGAGGAATTGCCGCAGGTAATGTCCCCGCTAAAGCCTTTTTCTTAGCTCCACGATTTCTTACTCCGGCAAATAGTTTCTCAATAGGGATAATCTCATACATGCCAGTTCGGACACCACGAGATTTCCTTAGAGCATAATTAATTCTTTCACTTGACCATCCATTCTTAGCAAGCATCTTATAGATTTGGTCATCACTCATTCCCCTAGCCCGAGCATTAGTAATAAACATCACAAGATTAAACAATAATCTTCTATCACTGAACAAAAATCTCTCATAACGAGTCTTATACCAAACTTGAAGAACTGTATAGAGAATCAATACAAAAACTAAAGCCAAAATCAAGTAGATTATCATTCTCCAAACCGGCTTACAATCATGCCTACAATTATCTGAATTCTCACCAAGATCCTTTTCACAGCGATTATTGGAATTGCATGTAGTATCAATATCTGCATTGACTACAAGAACACCCAACTTAGGAGAAACAAAAAGTGAAGCATCTTCTGATCCAGTGTAATAGAAGTCAAAATTCTTAGTTTCTCCAGACTCAAGAATAATTGCGGTAGAACTACCTTCTTTCCGAGCCCCGGCATCTTCCTTAAAGTATAAATCCCCCCTATCCTTTCCAATAATAAAATAACTCTCTCCAACATCATTAGGAGTAACACTCACTGAATAAGCAACTAAAACATTAGAACGAGTTCCGCTTGAACTAACAGAAGAAATTTTTTCAATTGAAATCGTAGAATCCACAAATTCACTTTGCCATCTCAGGATCGGATTCTTATAACCATCAAGATTCTCTTCGGATGAACCTCCGCCGATCATCTGAACAGGTTCCGGATCAATATCATTAAGATCGGTCATTAGTGGAGATTGACTCTGATCAGAAACATAAACAGTAGCAGGAACATCAAGAGCGTAAAGCGATTTTGCAACTTTCAAGAATCCTTCTTCATCATATGCACTATCTCTTGCCTTCTCAATACGTTTCAACTCATCATCATAATAAGACATATTGATTGTTTTCTCTATCGCACTCTGATACCATGCAGGCATAGCATTAACTTCCTTTATTGCATTATTCAGGCTTTTCCTTTTATTTGCAATCGTAGCATTTACCGCAGCCTCGGGATTGACTCCCTCAATTTGAAATGTAGCAACCTTCGTTAAATTACCGCCGGCACTCACATTCAACTTCAAGGTATAATTTTTCAAATCATTATAAGTATGAACGACCTGGGGATTGAATGTTGTTTCTTTAGTTCCATCACCGAAATCCCATTTGTAACTAAGGGTAGCATTGGATTTAAATTCAATATCTGCATAAAAAGTAACCGGGATACCTGCAGGAGGATTAGTTGGGTAAACCGAATTAATAACTGGGGCAGGCAATATGTTTAATTTTTTATCAATAATCTTTGTACTTCCAAGATACAATACAAAATCTTCATCTTCATCACTAAGTTCGAAGTCTAAAAGTTCTAAATCCAACTCCCCAGTATAATCAACAGTTGCAGGAGCAATACTTAATGGATAAATTTTATTTTCCTGACCGTCCCCATCATCAGAAACATATGTAATTGCCACATTAGAAATCTCTAAAGATTGGGAAACTCCAGAAATTTTAAGGGGAAGAATACAATCATCCGAACAATTATTTGAGTATCTACTAGAAATCAAATCCTCTGCAGAAGTCAAATAACTTGAAAAATCAGAAATAGTTGCCAAACTAGCATCCGCATATTTTGCCGTCTTAACAAAGATCCCATAATCTCGGACCATATTCGCCGCATTTGGATAAATAAATCCACAATTAGTTCCCGAAGACTCTTCAACATAAAGATGATATCCTGTCGCCTCTTCCGCCTCAACACAGAAATAATATTCTCCTTCATCAAAAACAGTTTCTTCAGGATATACCACACAATCCTCTTCACTGGATGGATTAAATAAACAATCGGCAACAGAAGCTCCACCAGTATCGGAGTAAATAACCATCTTTAATTCCTTATCATCTGCAGCATCCACCTTCGCACCAATTCTTAGGGAACCACTTTCTAAAATGCTGATTTTCTCACAATAACTAGAAGTAATAATTGGAGGGCCAGGCACTCCAACTGTTGCATCATAACAACCATAATTTTTTTGAGAATACTCGTCGGAAAAAATATCATAATTCCAAGTTGAGTCTTCAAAAAATTGAATCTTCAATGGCAAAATTTGCCCAATCGGAAAATCACTTGCAATATCAAAACTCAGTCCAGAAATTTGAATATTATCCCCACTAAGGACAAACCCTGCAGATATTGGAGTCCCTGCACTAACTGAAAAACTTTTTGCAGTGCTCCCCGAAGCTGAAGTCGCATAACTACCAGAACAATCCGAAGGAGAGCAAACCTCGCTAAGGATAATTCCATTTGCACTCAGAAAATCCCCAAGTAACATTTCTTTACCACTATCAGTAGTTAATTTAGAGTCATAATCGATATCGGATATACTCAAATTAATCATACCTTCTAAAACATCCGAAGGAGCATACGCTCCCTTCACACTATAATTATGGACAGTCACCTCTGCAGACACAACACCCAAGCAGAATACTAATACAAATATAAGCATCACACCAATCTTTCTCATCAAGAATCAAAGGAATCACACTTTATAAATTATTTCTTAGACTTTCTTTTAGTCTTTTTCTTATTTCTGGACCTTCGTTTCTTCTTCCCATACAAAATCCAAGAACCGAGAACGATAACAAAAATCACCGCACCAACAATCCAAGCCAGGTCAGAACTATTGAAAAAATCGTAATCGCTTACTTCGGAGGGGGTTCCAGAAGCATCTCCGGATACAGGGCTATCTCCAACATAGAATTCTCTTCGGATTTTAGAAGTAGAATCTGCAAAAACAAAAGTACTACAAATCAACATAACCATCAAGACAGTCAGCATCACCCTTTTCATATCAAACTAATACAAAAGATAGTTATAAATGTTTCGAGGAAGATTAATTATCTCTCCAAAATAAATAAATCACGCCCAATAAACAAACCGCAACGAGGACATTTAGCATTCCGAAACCAGGCAACTTTACAATCGGTTCTCCACAGCTTCGAGTAACATTTCCCGCAACACATCCGTCCCGAATCATTGCAGCCGGAGTTACAATATTATTCAAAAAATTCTGAGGATTGGTCGCCCTAACAGTCCACTCCATAAACTGTTCTCCCTCAATACACCCTTCACTCTTAGTAGACCTTAAACACTTAAATGTTTCCGGATTCCCATCATGAAATTCATCAGTTATATCTCTCCCAAGAACACAACTATCGGCCTCCCAATCGTCCCCCCCAATTTCATCCCATACACATTCACATGAAGGAGTTGGAATAACCTTATCTCCAACAAAAGTTCCACAAACATCTGTTCCAGCACCATTTTGACCAAGATCCCATCTATCCTCCTCACAAGGGTCCTTAGAAGTATAAACACTACAACTCAATGAAGGATCATTACAATTATAACAAATTCCATCAGTACTGCTCCCTATCCAACAACAAGAATGATCCCCACACTCGGTAGAATCATCATAAGAAGAACATGACTGAAGTCTCGGATAACAATATTCATCTTCCCCATAAGAACCATCCCCAAACTCTGCCTGGCCCCTCACTACACATTCCCGATCTGTAGGACAACAATTTCCCCCCATATCATCCGCATAAAGCTTACACATCCCCGGAGATTCAATAGTATCAAAATATGTTGAAGCGCTTCGATCACAATAGTAAAGCCCATCACTAGAACACCCCCCATAAGGAATCTGCTCTCCCCCAGGAACCGTACATCCAAAGATGCTAAAGTTTACTTGAGTAGTAGACCCCTCTCCAGATCCAGTGAATGTTGAAGGTTTGTAACAGTAGTCCTTACCATCCGAAGAATCCGTGAAGTGTTTGGTTATCTCTGCTTGAGTTAGGGATCTGTTGTAGATCGCGAACTCATCTATGTAACCCACATATCCTTCCCCGATAGTTAATGGATCAGTTCCGTAAGTTATTGAGGTTAAAGGCTTTGTGTCTTCCAGCGTTCCATTGACATATAATTTTGCATTTGATCCATCCCAAGTCATTGTGATGAAATATTTTGTATTTGGGACATAAGTTGCAGGACTAGAAAGTAATACGTCCCCAACGTAAGAAGAAAGGGAACCATCAAGAGCAATAGAAAAATTGTAACCAGTTTTTTTAATAATAGAATTAAAGGGCATAGCAGCTACTAGGGGGGCAGACGGACTAAACCAAAAATTAAGAGTTAATCCAGAAAAAGGAACTAACGTTGAAGAATGGGGGACATTTGCATTATTGGCCACTTGAGAACTAAATAACGATCCCAAAACTGCAATATCGTCATTTCCCGCCACCGCGCCATCCAAAACACCATCGTTCAAATTCAAAACATCATCGGCACCAAGGGGGGTAGTATCAAATTTCCAATAGCTAACCATGTTCGCATCACAATCTGCAGGAATCGCCGCAGAAGCAAAACTAATCAAAAAAAGAGAACAGACAACCAAGACTAATACATTCCACCTCATCAAAACCAAACACTAAAGAAGTTTATAAATATTCCTCTACTTCCTTCGTTTCTTAGACGCTAAAGCAGCTCCACCAATAGCCAAAAGAGATAATGTTGAAGGTTCTGGAACGGCATAACTAGTATCAAAATCTAAAGAAGGTAAATCTCCACTCATCCCAGTTCCAGTAAAGTGGGGTAAGGGCCCTCCGAAATTGAAGGCTGCAGGATCAAGGGTTAATTCTCCGTCATCAAAAGTAATATCCGTTCCTCCCAAACCATTAAGGCTCCAGGATCCAAAGTCTCCGTCGCTATTTGCATCATAAAGTCCCCAAATTGTGCCTGGGTTTAATGCCTCTCCAACTACAAGTTCATAAGGATTAACTGCAGGATTGCTAGTTGTTGGATCTACATCAATGGAACCACTAAGGAAAGAACCCACAAATTCGTTTCTATCCACAAAACCAGCAGGGTTATCTCCCTTGAAGAAAACCATAGAATATTTGTTAGTATCATTAGAATCGCCATCAACAGTAAAT
>JABHNB010000014.1 GCA_018694115.1 archaeon | reverse complement strand
CTCATCAACAGTCAATTCTAGATCATCAAATACTCCCTCACACATTCCCCCAGAGTGATACCCCATTGGAACCCCATTCATTCTTGGACGCCCAGTAGGCATAGCATTTTCCATGGGGGGGCCTCCCCGTACTCCCACTATGGGGAAATATTCTCGTGCCTTTTCTCTTAATGAATATAGTTTATCAGGATGGATTCCTTGTTTTTGGTGAAACGGATCATTAGAAGTTATATCCAGACCTTCCACACCTAAATTTGCTAATTTCTCTAGAACTGGTACCGGGTTCTTTTTCATAGCCCAGAAGGCATTTGTTTGGACGTGTGTTTCAATCCTTCCCTTATGTGATCTTTTTCTTTCTTTATTGACATCCTGAATATGTCCTAAGAAAGAGAACAGAGAATCTGGAACTGTAAAGATCTCTCCCCCAGATAATTTTAGGGATATTGGAACTTTTGGGAGATTATTGACTGCCTTCTTAAAATCGTCATCAGAAATTGTGGTATCTTTTAGTCCGGGCCTTCCCCCCATATAGCAATGGCCACACCTTAGATTGCAATTTCTTGTTGTTACGAAATACATCTTTGGCTTTACCATAATTTCCCATCAGAACTCTTCTTCCCTTACCGGGATTACTTCAACTTCTTGAACTCGTCAACTGCTGTGTCAACTTCTTTCTCGATTGCTTTGATAGCTTTCTTTACTAGAGTTTTTGCGTTATCTGCTTCGATGTGTAGAATTGGGTTCTTTGTTGGATGCTCTCTCTTCCAAGCAGCTACTTTTGCACCTTCTTTGTTTAAGTAAACTCTCAGAATCTCTGCGATTGTTAGACTAGATAACTCTATATCTAGTTCGTTCTTCTCATCTTTAAGAATTTTAATCTCCATATTAATATGTCTTAAAATTGGTTTTTAAGGCTTTTGGTGATTATTCTACCAAACTATTCACATCTTTTCTAACTCTTTTGACGTGGTCGACAAAACCTTCAATCTTCTCCTCATGACTGACTAAGATTATCTGCTTAGCCTTGAGTTGTTCGAAAATATCCCTCATTTTATCTATCTGCTCTGAAGCAAATCCATCTGTGGGCTCATCAAGGATTACAATATCCTTTGTTTTGATCTTTGATAGCATTGAATTTAAAACCTGATTCAGAGCTAGTCTGTAAGCAAGAGCCACGGCAGTTCTTTCCCCTCCAGAAAGGAAGTCGTACTCTATTTCGTAGTCTTGATTTGTGATTATTGGCGTGAAATCCTCATCTAATCTAACGGATAGAGATTCTGAGACAAGCATTGAGAACCATTCTCCAAAGATTTTTGAGAATTCGTTTCTTAATTTTACCATAACATTTTTTTCGGTAAGGGTTATCATTGAAAGGAATTTTTCCTGTACCCAATCTTGAAGTCCACGGAGGAGATTCATCTGATCTTTTAGTTTTTCCTTATTTCTAATGTCTTCCTGGAGCTCTGTGATTCTAGATTTTAAAATTTCCACTTCCTTATTCTTTTCCGCAAGTTTAATTTCACTAGACCTTATTGTGCTTTCGATCTTTTGGGATTCGTTTTTTGTTTGATCAAAAATTTCTTGAGATTGACTAAACCCTGATTGTTTTTCCTGTAGTGTTTCTATTTGAGTTTCTAACTCAATAATTTCATTGGAGGTTCGATCCAATACAAAGGCATCACTTTTAATTTTTGTCTCGATAGTCTTTTGATGTTCAAATTTTATCTTGTCTTGTTGAAATCTACTTCTATCAGATTCGTATCCTCGTGCTAATTCTTTTTCTTTTTCTATTTCTTTAACAAGATTTGATTTTTCCTGTATTGCTCGTTCTAGTTCTCGATCAATTTCTTCGACATCAAACTGAATTCTCTTCGCAATCTTCTCCTTGTGATCCTGACCCACTGTTTGGAAACATGTTGGACAGTTTTCTAGGGAGATAATCGTTTCCTTTAGCTTTAGTGGAGATTCTTTCTTGGAGTCCAATACCGAAATTTTTGAATTTATCTCCAAAAACTTTGAATTTCTTTCCTCTAAAATTCCCCTATGTTTTTCTACTAGTTCTAGAACCGCTTTCAATCTTTCCTCTGAAAAATCAATTTTCTCATGAATTTGTTTTTGCATTAAAACCATTTCTTTTTTCATTCTTGTCTCAAGGTCCATTTTTCCTTGCCTTAGTACTTGAAGCTGTCCAATTTTTGAATCTATTTCTCTTCTTTCATCGATAAGCTTCTGCACGGAAAGAAGTTTCTCTTCATTTTCTTTCTTTGTATTAAGAAGGCTCTGATATTCTATATTCAAATTATTTATTTCTCTTGCTAGTTTTATTTTATTCTCTGTTTCTTGGGTTAATTTTTCTTTGAGAAGATTTAACTCAGATATTTGAATTTCTTTTATTCTTACTGCTTCCTTTAATTTCTGAAGAAATATTTGTGTATTTTCTTTTATTCTTTTGTAACGATCTATTCCGAAAATGTGTCTTAGAGTATCTAATCTTACTTCTGGACGTTCCTGAATAATTTCCTTCATCCCTTCTTGGGGAGTATAAACTGTAAATTTGTAAAGAAGATTTGATTTCTTTGCAAATTCCTTGGGATAGTTCAAAAGTCGTATTACCTTGTTCTTCATCTCAGAAGTCGAGAGTTCTTCAGTTGTTCCGTCGATGGTGATAATGTTTGAATCCTGGGTTATGCTTCCACTTTTACTTTTTTTTATTGTTCTCTCAAGAGTTATGACTTGTCCATCGATTTCTATCTTCAATAGTGCATAGGCATTGCTAGTTCCTTGTCTGAGAATTGAGGCCCCTTTTTGTCCGGGTTGTAATCCAAATAAAGCAAATTGAAGGCCCAGAAGAACCGAAGTCTTTCCAGATCCAATTTCTCCCGCCAGAAGAGTTGATCCTATTGAGAAATCTATTTCCAAGTTTTCGTAACTTCTAATATTTTGTAGTTTTAATTTTTTTAATATCATTTTACATAATCTTATTGATCTCCAATGTTTTCTTTAGCTCACCTAAGAGACGATCTTCAAATATCGCAGATTTCTCTCCTTCATTTTTTTCTACAGAGAGCGCGTTCATTAATTGTGGGAGATATTTATTGAAATCTGCAGGATTTTGTTTTGAGTATTCTCCAAGGATTTGTTTCTCGATGGCCTCCACATTATCCACTTCCCAACTTTGATTTTCAAATTCTGAATCTTGAACTTTTATTGAAGAGATATTTCTGAGAAAAGTATATGCTTCTTTCTTTTTTACAAACTCCTCGATCTCGTTGAACCGAATATCCCCGGATTTTCCCTCTAGAAGGGTCCCTTTCAATTTTAGTAGTGCGATTTTATCTCGGAGATTGAGTTTATCTAGTTCAGAAATTATCCTATCCGTTGCAGTCAGCCCACTATCTAGATTTATTTCAAGATATGCGACTTCTTTTAGTGGGATTTTGATATTTTGACTTTTTGTTGATCCATTTTCAATTTCGACAAGCTGGAAACTTCCACATTTTAGATCGGTTAACTCTTGGAAATTATTTGGAAAGGTTGGGCCCGGATAAACATAGTGGGAATTTGCTTCCCTTGCTTCGAAGATCTGATGGATGTGCCCCATAGCATAATAGTTTGCAAGGGGGAGCCCAGATTTTTCTAGAGAATCTATGGGAATTGTTCCCACGACATCCTTTATTGTAGTATGAATCATAAAGATTGTAAATGGATATACCGAATCAAAATAAACTTTTCTTAGATCTTCTATTTCCATCCCAGATTTTCTCCCAGGATAACCAAAAATTGCAATATCGCCATGAAAGTGGGGAGTGAGTTTTATTCTTCCATCTTCTTGAACTTCGGAGTTTTCTACATTTTTACAAAAACCTGCTTTTTCTAATACATCAAGGAATGTCTTCCCCGAAGCGGAGAAGTCATGAGATCCTGCGATTAGATAAACGGGGATCTTTGCATCATGGAGTTTTTTAAATTCAGAAAATGTTTCTTTCAAGATTTCTATTGCAGGATACGCCGAATCAAATAGATCTCCGGAGATTAACATAAATTCTACTCTTTCCTGAATTGATCTCGCTACTATGGCCTGAAATGTTCTAAAATTGAGATTTTGGAGTTCTTCCTGCCTCCAGCCACCCAAATGACAGTCTGCGAGATGTGCGAATTTTACCATTTATCCTCCTTAAATTGATTTAGTTTAGAGGTCTTGAACGGTTTATAATGATTTGTGTAATAGAACGATTATTTTGGTTTGGTGCTAAGAAAACTCCAATATTTGTAGTTCCTCAAAAAACACTTTTTTCCTCGCAACGATTTTTGTCCTGAATTTCTGGATCTTATCTTGAGGAGTTAGACTTGAGATGAGAAGGAAGATCTTTCCGCCTTTTTTTAGGTACGATTTTGCTTGATTTAGGAACTTTACTGAAATTTCGTCCCCTCGCTTTCCTCCGGTTGTTGCTAACTGGGATTCTTTTGGTTCTCGATTATCTCTGGGGAGATAAGGTGCGTTGAAAGTTATAATATCGAATTTTTTTGACTTAGGAATTTTATCAAAGAGATTTGTTTTGATTGCCTTTAACCCTTTTTGCCTTGCAATTTTTACTGCTTCAGGATTAGTATCTGCTGCAAGGATATTATCTTTATTTATGAATTTAGCGACGGTTTCTGCAAGAATGCCAGATCCAGTTCCCATATCGAGATATTGAATATCCCTATTCCCCGACTTTGAAAGAATTTTTTTTAGAAAATCTCTAAAGAGGTATGAGTCTTCGGCGGGAGCATATATTTGGGGATTCATTTTAACCGAATAACTTGCTCCAATATAGGCCAAATACTGCTGCTCCGACTAATATCATTGCAGAGATGATCACTAAGGAAATGATCCAGATCTTTGAGAATTTTTTTGGTGCTGCAACTGCTGTTGGGGTAGAAGATTTTGTTGTTGCAATGGGTTTTACGTCGACTAAAGGTTTGGCCTTCACAACAGTTTTTGAGGCGGGGGCAGGTGTAGCCAAGGGTTGTGCATTGAATGAGGCAGATTTCCTTGCAGCAGCTTCAACTTCTGCAGGCTTATATCCTGCATTGAGGAAACTTTGTTTTGCTTTTTCTAAACTATCTCCCCGTTCTAAAGCGTTTATCAGCCCGCCCATAATCTCTTCCTCTCGACTTTGAGGCACAGGAGAATTAGCTGCAGGTCCTGCAGGATTTTTTATTGAAGAATTTTGGGGAATTGGTTGGTTGGGATTCCCATTAGGTTGTTGGGGCATCATAATTTAAGGACTTTCCCGTCCCCCATTAGGTGGCATTGTTTTCCTAAATGATAACCCATCTCACTTACTAGGTCTGCCATAGGTTCTGTTTTATCCAAACCTCCATGAGCCGGAATCACATGCCGAGGATTTACTATATTCATTATATCCCTTAGATCTTCTCTCCCAGCATGGCCAGAGACATGGACATCTCTAAATATTCGAGGCTTGTGTTTTTTCAAACGCGCCTCCATTTTTGCGAATTGTTCTTTATTTATCTCGGTAGGAATTACACTTGAGGAAAATATTAAATTATCGTCCCGATTTAATTTAAATGGAAGTTGATGGCGAGAGAGTCTTTCTAGGATAGACCCTGGTTCTCCCTGGTGTCCGGTACATACAACAAGATAATCCTTTCTTTTTCGTTCAATCTGATGTAATGCTTTCTCTACTTGTCTTCTATAGGTTGCTATCCTAACATCCTTAAGGAACGGGGCAATTCCCGCATTAATAGCAGCTTTTGAATATTTGTTCATACTTCTTCCGAGGAATATTAATTCCCGATTTAGTTTCTTCCCAAATTCGACTATGCTCTTTAGCCGTGCAATATGTGAAGAAAATGTTGTTACAATCATTCCAGCATTTCGGTTTTGAATGGTTAACAAAACTTCTTCTAAGAGAACTTTTGCTATTTTCTCCGAAGGAGTTTTTCTTTCTGAACCGGAATAAAGGGCATCAACCACAAACGCAAGAACTCCCTCCTTTGCTATTTCCTTTAATCTTCTATAATTTGGCCTTAATCCAAATGTAGGGGTGTCGTCCAGCTTGAAATCATTTCCGTAAAGGATTGCTCCCTTAGGAGTGTGAATTGCGATAAATGAGCTCTGAGCAGTGGAGTGGGTGATATTTATGAAATCGACCTTGTACTTTTTGTTTTTTCCTTGAACGAAAAAGGTGGTGTTTGGTTTTATCGGGAATATTTGGTTTTTTAGGACAATATCATTATCTGCCAATAGTGAATCTAGAACTTCAACAGTAAATGGAGTACCATAAATTGGAGCATTATACTTATCTGACATGAAAGGTATTGCCCCAACGTGATCAAGATGTGCATGACTGATGAATTGTGCCCTTACCTTGTGACGAATTTTGTTTATCACGTCATCATTCGGGATAGCTCCCACAGACTTTAGTCTTCTTTCAGTCATAACTTTATCTCGTTCTTGCATAGAAACAATTGCAGGCAAGAAAAATCCTTCATCAAAAATGAATGCGTCTTCTTCTAGTTCTACTACCACCATATTCATCCCAACTTCCGAGAATCCCCCCACTGTATGTATTTTCACCATCTTATCTCATATATTGGGGTAAATAGAGTTTTTAAGTTTTGTTTAGTAAGTTTTATAATCCCGTGAACTGTTGGTTTTTCATGAGGAACAAGAGGGGACTAATTGGATTGATTGTTTTGATAATTGTTTTGTTAGTTGTGGGCTTTTTTTGGTTTGTTAGAAACTTCGAAACATCGGAGGATCAGGTGTGCGGCATTGATGAAGAATGCTTTGAAGAAACGTGTGAAGTCCCAGAAGATTGCGTAAAGGTTCAGACAACGTGTT
>JABHNB010000016.1 GCA_018694115.1 archaeon | reverse complement strand
TGAAGAGAACCCAGACTTTTTGAAGAATGGGGACGTTGCTATTGTTAAGATCAAACCGATCGGAAATTTAGTTTTGGAATCTGCTGATAAGAATCCAAACATGGCGAGGTTCGCTATCCGAGACGCTGGTGTTACAGTTGCTGCGGGCGTTTGTAAATCTCTTGTTGCTAAGAAACTTTAAGGTCTAAAAGACCGATTTTTTATTTTTTTATAATAAATTCCTTCGGG
This sequence comes from archaeon, assembly GCA_018694115.1. GTDB lineage: Archaea > Nanobdellota > Nanobdellia > Pacearchaeales > GW2011-AR1 > JAGVXH01. The sequence goes on along the minus strand of JABHNB010000016.1, from coordinate 67,064 downwards.
GACTCTGAAAAGGGTCCTCGTTGGTTAACTATTTTTATTGTTGTGTCGGAAGACCGTAACCTTTATAATTCACGTTTAATCTGGTTTTTTATGGGAAATAATACTGTTGAAGTAACTTGGCCTTGTAAGGGTCATTATTATGTATTTAGGGGAGACTCCCAAAACCCCCATACTCCCGATCTTATGATTGAGCGGGCACAGGAAATGGCTGTAGATAAAAGTTATGATTTTAGCCACTTTGATTCTGCTATAGTTGCTTGTACTGTTACAACTTTAGTTGCTGATGGCGTTTTTGATATGGATTTAGGAGATATGGATTATTCAGAGTAACTCAATTACAATAATTCTTATAAACTAGATCTTGTGTTTTATTTTATGGCTATTGATGTTCGAGAAAAGACTATTGAAGAGATTGAAGAAAGACTATCTGAAATGCAGACTTCATTGAATAAGATTGTCTATCTTGAATCGGCCTTAAAGAGTTCTGGGTTTACTTTTGAAATCAAACGATTTCTTTGGTTGAAATTATCTGGTTTTTATGAAGATCGTAGGATGTTTGATAAGGCGGCTAAATCTATGGCGAATAAGGCTGGAATGGAGATAACTTTTAGAGACAAGATTGAGTCCTATTTGGCTGCGGCTGAATTATATGCTAAAGTAGGTCGAGTCGATGATGCTGACGAAATGTTTATTCGTGCAACTCGTGATGCGAATATTGAACAAAAGGCAAGAATAAAATTAGCGAGAAAGAATATCTATCTAGTTTCCGCCCAGAGGCTTGAGAAGAAGGGAAAGAAGGCTTCTGCTGCTAAATTCTATGAGAAGCTAGTTAAGATGAATTTGGATAATGAAGAGAAGAATGAGATCAAAGAGAAATTAATTTCTACATATAATGCTCTTGGATTGTTTAGGGAAGCGAAGTTGCTGGAAGGCATTTAATCAAATTTAAAAAATTTCTGGGATGCTGTTTTAAAAAAATAATAATAAGAAAAAGTTAGAGTGCGACTTCTTCGAGTAAGTCGAAATCTCCATCTCCGTCCTCGAGAACGGAGTCGTCTACCAAATTATCTTCTTTAGCCATTTTACCTCTTTTGAATAAAGTTAGTCCTCACCGAGTTCATCCGAATCGTCAAATTCTTCTTCAGGTTCATCGGTTGAAAATTCGGTATTTTCCATGTGGCCTCCTTTATTGAAATCTAAATCTATTTTATATTTATAAACATTTAGGTAATTTTTTAGAGACTTATTTCAATAGCAAGTTTTAAAAATGGTTATTTGCTTATTTTTTTGTTAGAAGACGATTCGCTAGATTACATCATTATCAAATTTTATATTTATCGTGAAAGGGAAGGGTGGGTAGATTTCTAACGTTTGAACTAAATTGGAGAAAGAAAAAAAATGGCAAAAATAAGTCCAACGTCGATAAAATATTCGATTATTGCAACATTTGTAGCGGATGGTCCGTTCCAAAAACCTGATGTTATTGGTGCTTTATTTGGGCAGACTGAGGGATTACTTGGTTCTGATATGGAATTGAGAGAACTTCAGAAAGAAGGAAAGATTGGCCGAATCGAAGTTGATTTGGTTACTGAAGGTGGAAAGACCACTGGAGAAATTATTATTCCGTCTGCTTTAGATAAGACTGAGACAACAATTATTGCGGCTTCTTTAGAAACAATTGATAAGATTGGTCCTACTGATGCGAAGATTACCATTAAGGATGTCGAAGATGTTCGAGGTTCTAAGCGTGATTATATCATGGAGCGTGCGAAAGCATTGCTTGCAGGAATTAAGAACGAAGGTATGGATTCTTCGGAAATGGGAACTGAACTTAGAGAATCTACGAGAGTAGCTAAGATTGTTTCTTATGGTGCTGAAGGTTTGGCTGCAGGTCCTGATGTTGATTCATCTAAGGAAGTTACTGTGGTTGAAGGAAGGGCCGATGTTGTTAATATGTTGAAGCATGGAATTAAGAATGTTATTGGTATGCAAGGAACTCGTTTTCCAAAAACGATAGCCACTCTTGGCGAAACTAAGGAATTAACCTTATTCGTTGATGGTGATCGTGGTGGAAATTTAATTGCTCAGAATGTTTGTGATAATGCAAAGGTTATCTATATTACTCAGGCCCCTGATGGGAAGGAAGTTGAAGAGTTAACTGGTAAGGAATTATTGCAAGCTTTGAGGAAAAAGGTTCCTAAACTTGATTTTTTTAAGCGGTCTAGTGGTAGATCACAGAGATCTTACGGTCGAAGTGAACGTCCTCGAAGAGTCGAAGAGACACCCGCAGAAAATATTGAGCGAAGAGCATTAACTGATGATGATCGTGCGAAGCTTAGAGAACTTGAATCTGAGATAAAGGGACGAAATGTACTAGTTCTTGATGAGAACTTGGATATTTTCCAGAATGTTCCGGCATCTAGGCTTGGTTCTTTGAAGACTGACAAGGCATTTATTCTGATGGCAGGTAATGCAACGGGAACTATTATTCACGGTGCAGAGAAGCTTCAGGCTAAGGCTGTCGCAGCTAAGACATTCGGAAAAGTTCCTGAAACTGACGTTGAATTAATTTCATTATAAGTTTTGAATCTTTTGCCCCGTTTTGGGGCATTTTTATTTTTTATTTTTTTAATATTTTTTGGGGTTAATCCCCCATAACTTTTATATACCTCTTTTTGTTTTGCTTTATATGGCGAAAGAGGTGAAGAGTCATTTGTTTAATTGGAAGTGGTTTATTCTATTAATTGCGGTTGCAGTTGTTATTTGGTTGGTATGGTTCTTCTTTTTCGGTTTTGATAGTTGTGAATCTTGGGAATGTTTTAATGATCACCTTGAAGAATGTAGTAAGGCACGATTTATTGGGGGATCTAGGATGATTTTTGATTATACTATCTATGGAGATTCCGGAGATAGTTGCGAGGTTGGAGTCGAACTATTACAGGGAGAATTGGATAATCAGGATTCTATTAAGATGGAAGGCCATAAAATGAAATGTAATCTTCCATTGGGCGTTGTAATGATTCCAGAATCTAATATTGGGGCATGTCATGGACTTTTGAAAGAAGGCTTACAAGATCTGATAATTGAGCAGATGCATACTTATATTGTTCAGAATCTGGGAAGGATCAATCTAGATTTATTGGATCCGACAGGGATAGCTTAGATATAATTTATAAAGTTCTTCTAATTTATTTTTTTATGGCAACTATAAAGTTTGGTCCGTCGGGGCTTGGTCCTGTAAAAGGGGCTATTGAAAATCTTGAGGAGTATCATAGACTTGGATTGGAGGCTTGTGAGGTTGCTTTTACCTATGGGGCGTATATTAAGAAGGACGATGCAATTGAGATTGGGAAGGCTGCGAAGAAGCTGGGAATATTTCTTTCTATTCATGCGTCATATTATGTTAATTTGAATTCTAAGGAAGAGGAGAAGATTGAAGCTTCTAAGAAGAGGATTTTGAAATGTTGTGAGATTGGACATTATCTGGGGGCTAAGCGAGTGATTTTTCATCCGGGATTTTATTCTGGAATGGAATCTAATGAAGCTTTGGGGAATATTCGGGATGGAATAAGGGAAATGATGGCCAAGGTAAGGGAAGAGAAGTGGGATATTGAATTGTGTCCGGAAGTTATGGGAAAGAAAAATGTCTTTGGATCTATTGATGAGGTTTCTAAATTAGTTGAGGAGACCGGTTGTGGATTTTGTATTGATTTTGCTCATGTATTGGCGAGATATGGCAAGTACGAATTTGATGAAGTTCTTAATGCATTTCCTCAGAAGAGATGGCATTGTCATTTTTCTGGAATTGATTATGGTGAGAAGGGCGAGAAGAATCACAAAAGAACATTACCAAAATATTGGGAGAAGGTTTTGAAATTTATGGCCGGACTTGATAAGGAAATAGTTATTGTTTGTGAGAGTCCGAGTCCTGTTGAAGATAGTTTGTTGGGTAAGCAAATTTTCGAGAGGTTATGATTATCCGTGTCTTCTTAATTGCAATGCTGTTAGGAATCTGTAATGTTTTTTGAATTTTTCTCGGGCAGTAGTTTTTAGGCTTTTAGCGGTGGCACTGATCTCTCGGTCTTCTGGATTTTCTCTTTCGAGTGCACGTAGATTGTGGAATGCACTAAATGTCTGTTCATATATTTCATCGAAATGATCTGTTGCAACTCCAATATTTTTTTCTACTTTTGCTGACTGATATTCCCCATTATGGTCTGCAATTATTTTTCTTGCTTTTTTCATTTCACTCTTCCCGTTATCCTTTCTCCATACTCCGGGTCGTTTACTCCATACATCCATTATTTTTTCTCTCCTTTCTTTTTTAGCTCAGCTTCTTCCTTTTCTTTGATTTTATCTGCTTTTTCATCTTTTGCCTTTTCTGCCTCTTCTTCAAACATTCTTCTTCTTAAATCCTCAATTCGCTCAAGTATACGCTTTGCCTTATCTGGATCTTCTCTTGTTGCATTAAGTACATAAAGAATTTTTCTAAGAATGTTATCATAGGTTTCACGTCGGTGTTCTCGTAATTTTTCTATTCTAAGTTTGGTTTCTTTTTGAATCTTGACCGTTGTGATCCCATTATTTTTTGAAGTTTTTTTGTTTCTTTTGTTCTTCATTTTTACTCCTTTGGTTTGATGATGATTTGTATACTCCGGTATACTTTCCGTCTGTTTTTGTCCTTCTAGAATTACAACAATAATAAGCTTTATAAAGTATTTGAAATTGGTACGATTAACTAAACTTTATAATATGGTACAAATGAAAAGAAAAGTGCTTTTAGTTCCTTTTATTGCAGTCTTAACCCTTTTAGTGGTTGGTCTTGCATCTGCTGGAAACTTAGTATCTAATGTAGATATTGAGCTTAATGGAGAAGATTTGACTACAGACAGTCTTGCTGGTTTTGCTGGTGAAGTTGTCCCAGTTCGAGTTTCCTTCAGTGCTATCCAGGATAGTACGGATGTTAAGGTTCGAGTAAGTGTCTATGATGGTCATGATGACGTCACTGATGTTACTGGACGTTTTAACATTGTTAAAGATAGCAGATATTCTAAGTTATTGTCCCTTAGATTGCCATCCGATCTTGATACGGAGTCAGACGATTTGACTCTTAATGTTGAGGTTTACGATGCTGATCATGGTACTGACGACTTTGATGATGACTATAGAATCAGAATGCAGAGAGAATCATACGAGCTTGATGTTCTAGCTATTGACTACAATACTAGAGTTTCAGCAGGTGATGTTTTTCCTGTTGTTGTGGTTTTAAAGAACGTTGGTTTTGAGAGAGCAGACGACAATTTTGTTGTTGCTTCTGTCCCTGAGCTTGGTATTTCAAGCCGAGGATATGCTGGCGATCTTATTCCTACTGAAGACTACACAGATTACGATGACGAAGAAGACTCTACACAGAAAACTGTATACCTGAAGGTTCCTGCAAACGCAGCATCCGGAGTATATGAGTTAGAAGTGAAGGTTTTCAACGATGACACTGAAACAGTGATTACAAGGCTTGTCAATGTTGGCTCGGCTTCGAGTACAACTGTTTTGGCATCTGCAAAGAATCAGGACGTGAACGCTGGAGAAACAAAGACCTACGATTTGGTTATTGTTAACTCTGCAAAGAGCGTAAAGGTTTTCAACATTCAAACTATATCAGGACCTGTCTTGACAGTTTCTGCGCCTACAGTAGTTACTGTTGGTCCAGACTCTAGTGAAGTGGTTCCGGTTAGTGTTGCTGTGTCGAGAGATGCTGCAGTTGGAACTTATACATTCTCTGTGGATGTTGATGGTGAACAAGTTGTGCTTGGTGCGAACGTTACTGGAAAGTCGGTTTCAACATCTGTTGTTGCTTTGACTGTTATTCTAGTGATTATCTTCGTAGTCTTGCTAGCGGTTTTAGTTATCTTGCTTACACGAAAGGAACAGCCAATCGAAGAAGTAGAAACTAGTTACTACTAAACCCAATTTTATTTTTTTGGAATTTTTTTCTTGATTCCTTTTTTTATTTTTTTTAGATAATTAAATAAACTTTATTTACATGTTTAGGACATGGCTAAGAAGTCTCGAAAGAAGAAATATCATGAGGTGAGGGCCGCCCAACGGAAGGCGGAGGGAGATTTGGTGGGGATTGAGTTATTTTGTTCAGAGCATCCAGCATATGATGATTGGGCTTTTCATGTACTAAGATTTGCAGCAAATTATAATTTACATTTTGAATGGCAAGCGAGTCGAATAACTAGGCTTTATCCTGTTTATTCTGGGGGGAGATCTCTTTTTCCTGCAGTGGGTATTGAAGCAGTGGAATCATTCTTGGAAGGATATTTTAGTTTTCTTCTTCATGGCTTTATTGGTTCTTGTGTGGACGAGTTTTTTCCACATTCTAGGGGCTCAGATAGGCCTTATCACGATTAGAGTTTAAGACTGATAATCTTAGAAATATTTTCTTGCATAGATACCCCATATAGATTGGTGGCTTCTGAGATGAGGGTGTCATTGTGGGTGATAATTATATACTGACCAGTTGTCATATATTTTTTGATAAGGGCTGCAAGGAGCTCTGAATTATGTTTATCTAGTGCAGCATCAATTTCATCAAAGATATAGAAGCAATAGGGCTTATATTCCTGAATCGCGAAGATCAAACTCAGAGCAACCATTGTTTTTTCTCCTCCTGAAAGGGAAGTTATGTCGAAGTATCGTCCTCTTGAAACCTTAACTAAGATATTGAGGCCTCCCTCGAATGGCTCCTTTTTATTTTCAAGTTCTAGTATTACTTCTCCTTTTCTTGAAAGTTGTGTAAAATTTCTTGTGAATAGATCATTAACGGCATGAAGTGTAGTTAGAAATGCCTTCTTCTTCTTCTTATCAATTTCTGTTATAATCTTTTGAACTTTCTCTTTCTCTTTCTCAATTGTTTCGACTTTTTGTTGAATTAACTCTACTTGTTCTTGAACTTTATCGAAAACTTCAAGAGCACGGAGATTAACATTTCCAAATCTTGAAATTCTGAATTGAGATTTTTGTAATCTTTCCTTAATTTGATCTAGGGGGAGATTGAGAACCTCAATATTTCCAAATTCTGCAAGTTCAGTTTTTAGAGAATCAATTTGTGCATTGAACTGCGCTTTCTGGATTTTTAGGTGGTTAATTCGATCCTCATGATTTCTGATGGTATGTTGGAGGCCGATTACATCTGTTTCAAGAACCTTTTGTTTATCCTGGATTTCATTTCGATCATTAAAGAATTTTTGAAATTTCTCGTAGAGTTTCTGTTCTTCAACTTCTTTCTTTTCTACGAATCTTTCTTTTTCAATGAGTTGTTCTATTATCTTTTTCAGCTCTTGTTCTGATTCTTCAATATCTCTAATTGTCTTTTTTAATTCAATGGACATTCTATTGACTTCCCTCTTCTTTATCGTTATTTCTGTGTCTACATCTATATCTACAAAGGACAATTCTTGTAGCTTTAATCTTGTATCATCATATTTTTCCTCTATATCCTTAAGTTTTCCAAATTCTTCTCTTAATTTACTACTCTTTTGATTGATTATTCCTAATTCAGATTGTGTTTCCTGTTGTTGGACAGAGATTCTCTTCATTTGTTCTTTTTTCTCTTCAGAATTTTTTAACTTAAACAAATCGATATTTATTTCATTTAATTTTATTTCAAGTTGTTCTAGGGATTTTTTAGTTTGTTGAGTTTCTTGACGAAATTCTTCCATAAGTTTTTGATTTTTTTCTTGATCTTCTTTTGCAGAGCCTATTTTTTTATTTGCATTTTTTGAAATATCCGATTTATATTCATTTTTTACTGGCTGTTTACATGTGGGACAATTATCTAGTTTAATTATATCTTCCTTGAGCTTACTTTCTCTCTTGATATCTTGTTCGAGAATTGCATTTTGTTTTTCATTTTCTAGAATCTTTAACTCTATCTCGGAGATTTTTTCTTTTAGGTCTTCAATTTTTCCCTTAGAATCTCTTCTAAGAGCTTCAGCTTGATCAAAAGATTTTGCATATTTTATCTCGTCGAATAAGGATGAAATATTGTGCTCGATTAATTGAATTTCTTTTTTAGATTCTATTAGGAATTTTTCTTTTTCATTTTTTTGATTTTCAAGAGTTGATAGTTCAGATTTTAGAACATAGAATCTCCTTCTTTGTTGTTCTAGGATATCAAATTTTTCTTGGAGGGTTTTTTGCCGTTCTTGTTGTTCTTTAATTTCCGGACTTGAGGTTTGTATCTCCGATATTTCTTTATTTAGTACTGTTGTTTTTTCCTTAAAATTGATTACCTTTTCTTTTGCTTCTTCAGATCTTAATTCAAAATTTTCTCTTCTAACAGTCAACCCTGCGAGATCCGCCTTAAGATCTGAAATTTCCTTATGCAATGTTTCTTGTTCGTTACTTGTTGAGGATTGAATATGTTTATTTATTGAGGAGATTTTTGTTTGAAGTTCTTCTACTCCGAGATTTTTGGTTTGAATTTGCTTTTTGATTGTTCCGATCTCTTTTTCTTGATTTTCAATTGTTTTGTTAAGTCCCCAAACTTCCTTTTCTTTCTCCTTGATATTTTTGTTGAGAATTGTTGCTTTACATTTTTTTATTGTTATTTCTAGTTTTTGGTAGGAGACTGCTTCTTGTCTCTCTCTATCTAAATTTTTTAGGTAGGAATTCCTTTCCTTAAGAACTCCCGCAACTTCTTTTAGTTTTTCTTCCGTTTTTTCAAGTTCTTTTATGGACTTATGTTTTCGTGCTTCGTAGATTGAAATTCCAGCAACTTCTTCGATAATTTTCCTTCTTTCTTCTGCACTTGCCTTCACAAGAGATTGGATCTCTCCCTGTAGAACTATATTGAATCCATTAGGGTCTATTCCTGCTTGTGCTAAAAGTTCTAAAAGTTCTTGCCTGGTTTTTGTTTGACCATTGATACGGTATATGGATTGTCCGGTTTTTCTTACCGTTCTCTTAATTGTTACTTCATCCGAATCGACGGCAAATGCTTTGTCCTCATTATTAAACACTAGTTCAACAGATGCTTCTTGGGCCCCCTTATAGGTTTTATTCCCCGAAAATAATAGGTTTGCAGCCTTTGCGGCCCGAATTGATTTAATTGAAAGTCTCCCAAGAACGAAACAAAGTGCGTCGGTGATATTCGATTTTCCGGAGCCATTTGGTCCTACAATAACATTCATAGAATTTTCTAAGGGTATTTCTGTTTTTCTTGCAAATGACTTGAAGCCATGCATCACCATCTTCTTTACATAAGGCATGAAGAATTTAGGGGAAATGGGTTTTTAAGAATTTGTTTGGTTTTGGATTAACTTTTTAAATTGGATTATCATATAGTTTTATGGAAAAGTTACACCCTGGTGCAAAATGGTTGTTCAGAATTCGGAGTTATATGGTTACTTTGGTTCTTGCCATTGTGTTAACTTCGGTTATTGGAAACATGCTTAGGATTTTCTTTGTGGTTAGAAGGGCGCAGGCGGGAGAGGCCTTGAATGTAGGTTTTAGTTTTGTCCCATTAATTGTTGGGGTTATAATTGCAATTATTATTTCTGAAATTTATTCAAGGATGGCCTATAACCGATGGTTCTATGAGTTTACTCCTACGAATCTGAAGATAGAAAAGGGGATAATTTGGAAGAAGTATTCAAATATTCCATATGAGCGGGTACAAAATGTTGATATTCACCGAGGAATTATTGCGCGAATGAGTGGTTTTTCTAGTGTTGCTATTCAGACTGCTGGCCTTTCATATAGTCGTCGTGGTGGCGCTGGAGCCGAAGGAGCTATTCCTGCGGTGACTCCTGCAGCTGCTGAGAAAATAAGAGAATTCTTGATGAAGAAGATTAGCAAATCTCATAGCGGACAGGGAATGTAATTATAGCCATCCTCCATTAGCTTCTGGTGCATAGTCTGGATCTGGTCTTCCCCTTTGATCGCCATAGCGTTCTTTGAGTTCTTGTTGTCGTTCTTCCAACATTTCCCAATTATGTCCGTGTCCCGGACGTTCTTCTACGTATACAAAAGGAGTTTTTCCTACGCCCCCGATTCCTATCTGAATGTCAACTACCTTGCAAAGTCCTCCTTCAAAGTCGTCTGCCCCGTGGGAAATGTAGCCGACCGTTGGAAGATATATATCTTGCCCGATCTCAGGTAGTTGTGTTTGGTCTTTGTCTGTCATTTTAAACTTTTAGTACCTCCCTTGTCTCTTTGATCTGGATTTTTATAAAACCCCCATTGAGTATCTCTGCAAGCTTTGGACTTAGGATATTTTCTCCGCCTTTTTCAAGCATTGGTCTTCCCATATCTGGATCGTGAAAATCTGATCCGTATGAAACTGGAAGGCCATTTTGTTCTGCGAATTCTTCATATATGTGGTATGGGAAATCATTTTTGAACATTGGCTGAATTTCTAGAAAGTCAATCCCTTGTTTTACAAGAAGTTCAAGTTCTTCCATTTCATCAATATCCTTTGGAGGATGTGCTATACCAATTATTCCTCCTGCGGCGTGAACTGCATCAATTGCTTCTTGAGGCGCTAATCCTGCCCGCGGTTCTAGATTACTTGCGATTCCATCTCTTCCCATGTAATAGAAGTATACTTCCTTTTCTGAAAGTCCGGGATGCTTTTTTGCAAGATATTCTATGCACTCTGGATCTTTTCTCATGACGCTTCTAATGTTCCCTTTTCCGACCCTTGCATATGGAAATTGGGCATTAATTTTTTCCATGGTGATTGGTATTCCTTCTCCTTGGAGAATTTCAACTCTTTCTTTACACGCCCCGTTTTGTAGTCCTCTGGAATATTCTAAGAACTCTTGGAATTTTTCATCGTGAGGATTGAAGTTAAGTGCAAGAAGATGGTACTTTGGTGTTGTTAGTTCTGCTCCAGGAATAAGGATCATTCCTTTCTTTTTTGCTAATTGTCTTGCATCGTGATATCCTCTCTGATTATCATGATCTGTGATTGCTAAGATGTTTATTCCCCTTCTTGACGATTTCTCAACTACTTCTGCTGGAGTGAATCCCCCATCTGAATAGAGTCTTGTGTGGGTGTGGAAGTCGATGTATTTTGTTTCCATTTTAGTTTTCCCAACAACTGAAGACTGTTCCTCCATTTTCCATTAATTTTTCCAGTGTAGGTTTTGAGACGAATACTTGTATGTTTCTATGTATTGAAGCCCAGCATCTGCCGGAAGGTTCATATTCTTCAGAAATCTTTTTTGTTGTGTGTAGTGAATGGGCTCCGCCTACCTCAAAACTATCTCCCGCCATGAGAACATATTCGTTTGCATATATTTCTTTATTCATTCTTCTTGTCGGATTACGAGTATAAAGGAACGGTCTTTCTCCGTATTTTGTTTCTTTGGTTTGTTTCTTTGTTACCATTGTACTATTATATGGATATAGAAAGGTTTATATATTTCTTATATTATTTATATAAATGATATAAATGGCCAATTTGGCCGAAATAAACGAAATGAAAAGAAAAATAATCAAACAAGCAAATAGTGCGTATACGATGACACTCCCGATAGATTGGGTTCGGGCGAATAAAATCTCTGGTAGCAGCGAGGTGAATGTTAGTGTTGAGGGTAAGTCTTTGGTGGTTTCTAATGAAGGGGTTGTCGAAGGTAAGAAGGTTAAGATTGATGTTGAAGGGCTTGATGATAGAAATATCTCTCGACAAATCACTGCGCTTTATGCACGGGGCGTTGATGAGATAAAAATTACTTCTTGTAAGAAGGTTTGTTCTTCAAAGATAATTAATATGTTGGGGAATACTCTTGGTTATGCGATAATTTCTCACGACGAGGGAGAATATGTTATTCGGGATATGGGTGGGGGAAATTATTCTGATCTTGACGAGATTTTTAAGAGAGTCTTCCAGATGGTTATTTCTTTTTATTACTCGGCTATTAAGGATATCTTTGGGAAGCAGGAAGAAACGATCGAAGGACTTTGGGCTAGGGATCGGGAGATCAATAAGTTTTGTTTGTATTTGCAGAGGGCTGTAAATAAAATGTCGTATCCGGATCCGATTATGGGGCGACTACTTACAACCTATTCCTTTGAACTTGAGCGAATTGGCGACGAAATTCAGAGATTATGGAGAACCAATCTCAAGTATAATGTTAAGAAAACAGATAAGCTAAGAAAACTTGCTGAGACTTCCGCGGAAGGGCTTGGAAGGGCTTTCGATTTTTATTATCAATTTAATCCGAAGGTTGCTGAAGATATCTACGTATTAAGGGAGAAGGTAAGGGAAGATTCTCTAAAACTTTTAGGGTTGGATAAGCATACGGTAAGATTTACCCGGCATATAGTTAAGATAATTGAAGATGCTGCGGATTTGAGTCATCTTACGCTTATGATGAAGCTGGAGGATTAGGGGGTGTCTCTGAGAAAGTATCTTCTAATGAGTTTAGTAGATATTTTATTGCTGTTGGTCCGTGGTGAGAAGTACAGGCCCTTCTAGAATCCCTCCCGTCAGGGCAGTAATATATTATTGAATGACCCGAAATTGGGAGTGAAAACAAATCAATCGGCAATCTATGCAATCTTTCGAGGGTTTCCCTTGTGGAAGGCTCGTGTTTATTTGAAAAGAATTGGAGATATGGTTCATTTGGTGTTGCCATATTATCTCTTGCTTGAATTAGTTAATAAAGATTATTGTGATTGACTAGAATAGTTTCTTTTGATTTTCGTCTGCTGCTTTAACGAGCTTCTTTACTGTATTCCATGAAAATCGGATTAGTTCTTTATATTTTGGATTGTCGAAGTTTTCTGCGATGAATTCTTTTGTTTTTGGATCTGCAGGATATCCTGATCCGAAGTTAATATCAAGTTCTTGCTTGAGCCTTGTTACTTCGTCTTCTCTTTTTTCTTTTGCGATTATTGAGGCGGCGGAAACTGATGGATGATTGAAATCTGCCTTGTGTTCACAGGAGAGTGAGACAATTTCTGGTTTATCTAGGAGTTTTTGGACGTCAGCTTGCCATGCCTGAAGATTGACGGATGGGCAGTCGATGATGACACTAACTTTTTCATTTAGATTTTCCGTTAGCTTATTGACTATCATTGCAGCTTTGATTGCTTCGGTATAATTCAGATTTGATGATTCATCAATTTCTTTTGGTTGGCTAATTTCTATATGGTATGGGAATTGATTTATGATATTTTCCTTAATTTCTTTACGTCTTTTTGGAGTTAGGAGTTTTGAATCCTTTGCCCCCCATGTCTTAAGAGTTTCATTATCTTTTTCTTCAATTAGCACTCCTGCAAGGATCATAGGTCCTAGAACTGGTCCTCGCCCTGCATCATCTATTCCGATTATTAGTGCCATGATTATGGAAGAAGTTTTAGGTTTATAAGAATTTGGTGATATTTGGGAGTAGAATATAGATCAGAATAGCGGGAGGTAGATTTTACTCACAATTTGCATCTCGCAAGAAATAGAAAATAGCCTTGCTCAAAGCGAATCGCTCGCTACCGACAGTCGGTAGTTCAGAATAGCGGGAGGTAGATTTGAACTACCGACCTTGAGGTTATGGGCCTCACGAGCTGACCTGACTGCTCCATCCCGCTGTATAAATATTGGAGGGAGTAGACTTTTAAAGTTTGTTGTCTAGGTATTTTTATGAGTGGACCTGGCGAAGGAAAGATAAAATTAGGGAAGGCAGACGTATATTTGCATGTTAAGGGAAAAAGCGGGGCAACTGTGACGCACCTAGATATTGAGTTAGATGAGTTGAACGAGGTCATGAAACCTGGAGAGAATTCTTTTGTTGGGGCGAAAGATGGCGGGGTTTTCATTGGATTGAAGAAAGAGATGATTAAGCGGGCCGAAAAGGTCGCAAAGTCAAAATAATAATCTTTATAAGTTGATTAATGGTCGTAATTTCACGTGGGGATGCCGGAGCGGCCAAACGGGCAGCCTTTAAGCGGCTGTGGCTTTTTGCCTACGGGGGTTCGAATCCTCCTCCCCACATTTTTTGAAAAATGTGAGTCGTAGGATTACATCCTCTTGCTCGCAATTTGCATTTCGCGTGATATACTCTTTAGTCGCTCGAAGCGAATTGACTCGTCCCCACAGCTTGTCAACGCTGTTAAGGGTAGCTTTTTATATTGCCTTAAATTGATCATATCATGAAGAATAGGAATGTTGGTTATCTGATTAGCGGAATTGCGGTTGTAATCGGAATTATTGTTTGGATTTTTAATATTGGGCTTAGGAATGTTGTAGATCAGACATGTATTCATGGTTCTTCTTGTACAATGTATGATACTATCGCGGTTCAGACTTATCTTAGTTTGACTATTGCAGGGGTTGTTTTGGTGATCGGGCTGTTTTTGATTTTTAGTAAGGAGAGTGAGAAAATCGTTATTAAGAAAGTTCAATCTAAAACTCGAAAGAAGAGAATTAATCTGGCAGGATTGGATGAAGATGAACGAGGAGTTGTTAATTATTTGAAGAATGAGGGCGGGGCAGTTTTCCAGCGAGATTTAATGGAGAAGTTTGGTTTTGGAAAGGTTAAGACTACTCGATTATTGGATAAGTTAGAAGCAAAGCAGATTGTTGAGCGGAAGAGAAGGGGAATGAATAATATTGTTGTTTTGAAGAATTAAGATCTAAGATTTCCAAAGTCCGTGTACGTTACAGTAAGCTCTTGCGGATGTGGGGGTGAAACAAGCTGTGATTTCGGGGATATCTCCTGGTTTTAAGAAAACTTTTAGACTTCTACCTTCTGCAGGGAAAACCTCAATCCATTCTATAAAATGTTCTTCAGTCATTGGGTGTGGAATGCTTCCGATCTTTACTTTGTTGCCTTCGATGACTGGTTTATGTTTCTCGGTGCCTTCTTCTTCTATTTTTTCTTCTTGAAGAACCATTGGTTGTTTGCAACATACTAGGGAATCAGCTCCCTCGTGCAGAATTTCAATTATGTTTCCGCAGACGTTACATTTCCAGATTTGGGATTTAGATGTCATGATTATAACTAGGATTAGAAGTTTTTAAGAATTGCGTTAACGCTGTTTTTTTTGAGAACATTTATATAATTCTAAATTCTTTTTTGACTATGCAAAAAAGAGTGAATCAGAGATTCTCACGTTTTCCTCTTGGGAATCGAAAAAGAGGAGTGAGCACTATTGTTGCAACAGTTCTAATAATCTTGATTGTGGTTGCTGCCATTGCAATTATTTGGATGGTTATTCTACCACTTCTTGGAGTTAATCTTGGGGGGTCAGGAGGAGAACTTTCGATTATAACTTCTGAAGGATATACTGTGTATGATCCAACTACGGGATTGGCGAGCGTTCAGATAAAAAGGGGAGATGATGATTCTGAATTAAAAAATATTGAGGTTATTTTTTCTGTTGAAGGAGAATCTGTCAAGCTTATAATCCCGGGTAATGATACTCTCGAACCTAATTCTGCTAAATTGTATAAATTTGATCTGGGAGGAGATAAACCGGATTCGGTTAGGGTTGTTCCTTCTTTTAAGATCGGGACGGGTCCTGTTACTGCAAATGTTGTTATTACTGGAAATGCTATTGGGGATGTCGAGCTGAGGATTGGAAATGTTCCGAGAGAAGGAACGATTTATGGAATTGATGAGGATGGGAATACTATAATTATAAATTTTGATGCGGGGGGCACAACTACTTGGGTTTATCAGGAAGATTCGGATTTATACATAACTGATGATCGTGAATTTCATACTCCTACCTGGAAAGACGGATACTCTAATTTTGGCGTGACTTATAATAAGTATACTGGAGCAGTTCAGGCTAAATGGAAGGTTAAGTATGGGGATGAGCATGTTGCTTCAAATCATGTGCCTGCGGGAATTGTTGAACAAGAAATTTTATTGCCTGATAGTTGCTTTGATTATTATCTAGATAAGATCGAACTAAGGATAAGAATTGTCAACATTAATCACGGGATGGAAAATAGTTATATTGCCCCTTATTGTTATAATGGAACTTGGCAGGAAGTTGGTCCGAGAGTGACTGGAAAGATGGCTGTGTCTCCTTCTCTTGGATTTAATCATGAGGGTAATCTGTATGATGGTAATTGGACAACTGGTGCGATGGGTGATGTTGCAAATGGATGGGCTTCTGGAGAGGCTCATATGATTTATGAAGAGGGGATGTTCTGGAAGATTGGTGGGGGCGAAGAAGATTGCGGTGAAGATTGTATTAGGGAAAATCAAAAGAATATGTCTCTTTATTCTGATAAGGAGTTGTTTTTAATCTCAGATAAAAATTGGAAAGATGTTTTGCCGTTTGTTTCTGCTAGTGTTTGGACTGGAGATGAACTGGACTGTCAGAGAGGCTATAATACTCCCGAGGATGTTTGCGTTTATCCGATGCTGATTTATCATGAAGAAGAGAATTTTGTTCCTTTTATTGGAGAGATAGCATATAATGTTGGAATGTCTTTTCCTTCAGGCGCATGGCAAAGTTTTATTGCGGAAGATGATTATATTAGTGAAGTGAAAATCAATTGTGGGACTGAGGGTATTAGCTTTAAATTAAAACTAAAAGATAGTCAGGATAATTTTATAGCAGAAAGTGATTCACACATACCTACAAAAAATTATGAATTACATAGCTTCACCTTTAATACACCCATTAACAAGGAAGAAATGTACAAGATAGAATCCTCCGGAACAGATCATTGTGGATTTGGGGTTGGAAACCCATATGTTTTTGGGGAATACAGTAAAGAGCCTTCTTATGATTTAAGCATGGAAATTTTTGGTGATGATTCGATTAGTATCTTTGATATAGATTCATCAATTTATTTTATGCAGCAATACTCTCCAGATAGGGTAAGTGTTATTGGGCAGACACCCCAAGGGTTAGATAATTTGTTAGTTGCTGAACCTGAGCTTGGAGCAGGACTTTCGGGGGATCAGATTCAAAGGATTGGTGTGGAGAATTATTTGGATTATTGGAGTTCCTATGGAGATGTTGTTTATGTTGAAGATGATTACGAATTGGCCTTATTGGCTTCGACTTATGCGAGTTTAATTAATGCTCCTTTGGTGATTGAAGGAAGTGAGCCGGTTGGTTTGGATATGGTTGGAAGGAATGTTGCTTGTGTTGGGAGTCCTACTGGGATGAGTTGTGATGAGCAGTATGGTTTGGAGGAGTTACAGCAGAAATATGTCGAGATGACTGATACTGATAAGATTATTTTAGTTAATCCTAATGATTTGGATATTAAAGTTGATGAGGTGTTTTTGCCCGAGAAGTCTCCTAACCCTATCTATGAGATTTATAGTGGGACGAGTTTGGTTGCGCCGATTTTGGCGAGTGCGAAGCAAGAACTAATATTAACAAATTCTCTTGAAGAAAGTATAGATTTTACAGACCAAATGAGAAATAATATTATCTCTTCAGATATTTTAATTAGAGATAAAATAATTCTCTATGATTTTAATCCAAAATATTTAACAATCATGGCTACCCCCTCAGTTATTCCAGATTCAGAAAGACTTTTTACAAAATCTATTCAATCGAATGAAAGATTAGGGGTTGATAGAATTTATGCAAGAAATCCAAATTATCCTATTGAAAAAGGTATTAATCAGTTTGATTCTTCAGGCAATGTTCACCGGATTTATTATGATCCTGGCAGATTTGTAGCTGGTCAAGCATATTATAAAAAATTTAACACTAATGGGGAATTATTAATTGAAGAAAAAAGATTTTACATTCCTTATGATTCATATGACTCTCCCTCTGAACTCTTTTTTCAGATTGATTCTGAAGAAAACTTAAATATTATTTTAGATACATTAAACTATGGTGTGAGGTATTTCAAATTAAATTCTAATGGTGATGTGATTATTCCCGAGAGAATCTTAGGAGAATTGGGGAATAAAAGAATATTAAATGTGGGGATGGATAATTCAAATAATTTCTTAATTACCTTTAAGGGATTTAATTATGAAGATCTTATCGGTTTTTTAAAAGTAAATAACCAAGGAGACATCTTGAAAGATTATACAACCATCTGTTCTGAGAAATGCAAATCTCCCGTTTCTGTTACGGATTCTGTTGGAAAAAATCATATATTTTCCAGAACCGGAGAAAATAGTGGCAACCTAAGATATATGATTTTAGATAATAATGGGAGTGTGATTTTTGATGATTCTTCCCTTGAGTTTTCAAATAATTACTTAGCTGGTTTAGACAGTAATAATAAAATTCATTTATTGTTCAAGAAGGATATTTATTCTAAAATGGTGCATCACCGAGTATTTGATGAAAATGGTCTTTTATTAGATGAAGGAACTTTCTCGATTAATTTGTATCTGCCAAAACTACTTGATATGAAATTTGATGAATTTAATAATCTGGATTTAACAGTTAAATATTATAATTCTCAATCTTCTCCCCGGTGGCAAGAGAAATATTATAAAGTTGATGGTGATGATAATATTATGGTCGTTGAAGACATTTTTGAAGAATTGAAATTTGATCTCTCGGGAAATAAATATCTTCTTGGGAATGATGGGGCCGGAATCTATTTCAAAAAATATCTTGGTGACCAGTGGGGAGGTAAAATATATTTACAGGAATTTGTTGGTTCTGAATTTAATATGAATGTTGGAAGGATATATGGTTTAAGTATTTCTGATGTCTCCTCTTATGTTACAAGATCTTTATTTTATGATCACCTTTATAGTGGGGATCACAACACAATCTCAGTATTTGGCGATAATGCTGGTTTCCCTATGGATGTCCAAAATCAGCCTCTTGTAATTCGAGATTCCCTTAATGGATTGGGATATAATTCTATTTGCGTTTCAAAATATGCTGTAGATTGTGATTATAACGACTACTTGATTAAAGTTCTTGGTTGGGAAGACTTGGTTCAAAATCGGCAATTATTTGTGTTTATGGATCATGGTTCTCCAGGCCTCATGGTCCAAGCATTGGATTATGGGAACATCCCCCCCCTAGATTTGACATATATTCACTCTGCATCTTGCTTGAATAGCGATTTTTGGCGTTGGAATTCTAAATCAAGATTAATCTCAATCCGAGCTTTAAGGCAGGGTGCTCTAGGTTATCATGGGGCTATAGGCCCTTCATGGATATCTGGATATGTTTGTCAAACTGATAAGTTGGTTGATGCTTTGTCTCAAAATCCTGAAAGCTCCCTGGGAGAAATAGACAATTATATAGCTTTACACTGTAACAGTAAGCATTTCGATAGTGAGTTTATTTTGATGGGGGATCCGACACTTAAACTATCCCTAATTGGAGGTTATGAATAAAATGAATAAAATAATGTTATTGGTAATAATCTCTTTACTTTTATGTAATTTAACATCTGCTTCACTAAATATTGGAATGAATATTAAAGATTCGTTTGATTTGAATGAAAAAATATCTTTTAGCTATACTGTTTCCTCTGATGAGAATCTCGTCGTAAGGTATGTTAAACAAATAATTTGTCCAGACGCTCCCCCAATTTCTGCAGAAAGTGAAGAATTAAATTTATCTAGGGGGGAAAATTATAGTGGAATATATGATTATTTAACAATATATGATTCAATCGAACCTCAAACGTGTACTGCTTATGTTGAGATTTTGTCTCCGGTTCAACAGAAGGTAGAAAAAACATTTACAATTGATACTCTTCCAAGTTTTTCTTTTGATCTTGAAATGGAAAAAAGTATTTTTATTCTTGGTGAAACGATTGATCTAAATTATACCTCCGAAGTTGAAAATCCTTTAATAACTGCTACAT
Source organism: archaeon (assembly GCA_018694115.1). Classification (GTDB taxonomy): domain Archaea; phylum Nanobdellota; class Nanobdellia; order Pacearchaeales; family GW2011-AR1; genus JAGVXH01. Next base: position 47,278 of record JABHNB010000016.1, on the reverse strand, counting down.
TGACTTCCCCTTCTGGGAAATCTAAGGATATCGAGATTCCATCTACTTTGGAGTTGGAGGAGATTGGGACTTATGGGATAGATGTTCAGGCTTCTAAGGAAGGATATAAGACTATTCAAGTTTCTAGACAAATTGGAGTTATTGAGGGGGGGGCAGAGATTGTGGAAGGGGCACCTTCTGTCGCGAAGGAACGGGCTGAAGAAGATTCTTCAAATATTCTCTTATGGATCTTGGGCATTATTGTCTTAGTTGTTTTGGTAATTATCTTGGTAATTATTTTCCTAAAGAGACGTAGGGAACCTGGAATTGAAGAGATGAAGGTTCAAAATTAATTTTTTATAATTTGCAAATATCGCTTGGTTCGAAATATTCTGTTTCGTGCTTACATGATGGGCACACTTTTGGCGGTTCGGTTCCTTCGTGCATGAAGCCACATTTTGAACATTTCCATTTAATTGGTTTATCTCGCTTGTATACTGTTCCCTTTTCAATCATTTCTAGAAGTTTCTTGTATCTTGCTTCGTGATGAGCTTCTACTTTTGCTATTTCTGAGAATAGTTTTGCAGCTTCCTTGTTTCCTTCCTCTTCTGCATCTCTTTGCATCCCCGGATACATTTCAGTTGTTTCGAAGTGTTCTCCTTTGATTGCTTCTTTTAGATTGACTTCGGTGCTTCCAATTCCCTTTAGAAGTTTGAATTCTTCTTTTGCGTGTTGAACTTCATTCTCAGCGGTTTCTTCGAAGATCTTTGCGATGTAATGGTATCCTTCTTTACGTGCGACTTTAGCAAAGTAAGTATACTTGTTTCTTGCTTGACTTTCGCCCGCAAATGCTTTCAACAAATTCGCCTCTGTCTTTTTCATATTTTTATTTGGGAGCGGAAGTTTTTAAGGATTGCGTTAACGCCGTGTTTGAATAATTATATAAACATAGATTTACTCGAAGGATTGTTAAGATGGTGAGCACAAAAGCGGTTTTGAAAACTCTTGTGATAATTTTGGTTATTATGATACTTGCGGTCGGAGCTTTCTTTTTATTTTCTTGGGGCAGGAATCTTGAAAACTCAAACGATGGAGATTTGGCAGATGATTTAGGGGGTGGTTCTAATTATGATTTGATTGATGGTCCTGGAGGCGAGCCCGGAGAAGATGCTGAGGCTTTTGAGGAGTACGGGGAGATTCCTGAGGATCTAGGTCCGGTAGAATAAGTCCTGAAACTAGTTACAGCAAAGCGGTTAAATAAAAAGTTGTTCTAAGTTCTTTATGAAAAAGACTTTCAAAATAAAAGGGATGCATTGTAATTCCTGTACCCGATTGATTGAAGAAGGATTGGGGGGACTTAAGGGTGTTGATAGTGTTTCTGCTAATTATTCTAAGGAAAGGGTGGTAGTTGAATTTCATAGTGGCCTTATTTCTGAAAAAAAGATTATTGAAAAGATCGAAGGTCTTGGTTATAGTCTTGATGATGGGGGGGAAGATAACACTGATGAAGGGGAAGGGGTAAAAAAGACAATTGGGAAAAAAAGTCTTAGTGATAAAATTGGATTTTGGGTTATGATTGGGGCCTTGTTGGTCTTGGCGTATTATATTTACAATTGGATGGGGGGGCTTAATCTATCTATTCCTGGCGTTGGAGAGTCTTCTGGAATAATTATATTGTTCTTTGTTGGTTTGCTGACTGGATTTCATTGTATTTCTATGTGTGGGGGGTTCGTTGTTGGATATACTACTAGGAATGCTTCGAAGGGATATAAGGGAATGAGACAGCATTTTGTCTATGGTGGAGCGAAGGTGGTTTCTTATGCAGTGATTGGAGGAATTTTTGGTTTGATCGGAGGAGTATTTGCTTTTAGTGTAGGACTTCGTGCAGGGATTGCGATTTTTGCAGGATTATTTATGATTGCTTTTGCATTGAGTATGTTGGGAGTTAAGTTTTTCAGAGTGTTTCAGTTTAATCCGAAGTTTTTATCTAGGTGGGCCGCTAAGACAACACATGGTGCAAAAGGATTTTACAAGGCGCCTTTTATGACTGGAATACTTAGTGGACTGTTTATTGCTTGTGGTCCGTTACAGGCATTATACTTATATGCTGCAGGGACTGGAAGTTTTTGGATAGGGGTTTTCTCTCTTGGAGCTTTTAGTCTTGGAACATTGCCTGTTTTGATTGGATTTGGTAGTCTGACCTCGGTGATTAGTAAGAAAGCTACAAAAAGGATTTTGAAAATTGCAGCGATTCTTGTTTTGATCTTGGGATTGATAATGTTGAATAGGGGATTAGTTGTGCTTGGTAGTGATTATAGCTTTGATGCGATTGTTGATAGTATTGCTGGCGGGGCTATTGCTGTTGGGGGGTCTGCAGTTTTAGTTGATGGAGTTCAGGAGATAAACATGGAAGTAAATCGATATGGCTGGAAGCCAGATAACTTTGTGTTGAAGAAAGGCGTGCCAGTTAAGTGGAATATTAACGTAGTGGAGCTTACAGGATGTAATAATGAGATAATTGTTAGAGATTATGGTCTTGATGTTAAACTGGAGAAAGGGTTGAATGTTGTCGAATTCACCCCAACAGAGAGTGGAACTGTTCGATGGAGTTGTTGGATGGGGATGATTCCTGGAAGCTTTATTGTAACTGATGATGGGGCTGCTAGTTCCGGCCAATTACAAGAGGCTGCTGCGATTTCAAGCTCTGGTGGAAGTTGTGGTGGCGGGGCAGGAGGAGGCTCCTGCGGAAGTCCTACTTGTGGATCTACTACTGGAAGTGGCGGATGCGGGTGTGGGGGATAAAATGAAAGATATATTGAATTGTCCGGTTTGTAAAAAAGAAGTCTTTTCGGGAGTTGGACGCGGATGTAGAATGTGTGGGATGATCCTGGAGAGTTCAGGATCTTTTTGTTGTAAAATCTGCATGAGGAAACATAATACGATTAATAATATGAAAGTGAAAGGGGGGATGTTAAGATGAGTAAGAATGTTTGGATTGGAGTTGGAATTTTGGCAGTCGTAGTTGTCGGCTTTCTATTCTTTAGCAGTTCAACTGGGAATGTTGTGCGTGCGGAAATGATTGATGGCGGAGACGTTATGAAGATACCTTTATCTGGGATTGGCGAGAATGCCGAATTCTATGATCTTCAGGGAACAGAGTTCTTTGTTGTTCGAGCTAGTGATGGTAGCGTGAAGAGTGCGTTCAATGCGTGCGATGTCTGTTATCGGGCAAAGAAAGGTTACCGGCAAGAAGGCGGAGATATGATTTGTAATAATTGCGGAAACCATTATGCTATTGACGGGATAGGAACTAAGAACCTTAAGGGTGGCGGATGTTGGCCAGGATACCTTCCGAGTACTGTTGAAGGAGATTATTTAGTAATTAAGAAATCTGATTTAGCGGCAGGGAGTTATAGGTTTTAGTTAACACCCCGTTAACGCAAGGCTTAAATAATGTTAACTATAGTGAACAAGATAGCAGAAGAAATAAATTGGAGGAAAAATAAAATGAAAAATATAAAAAAATTAATCGAATATCCCCGCGAAGGAATTTTGAGTAAGGAAGTTCTCATGGATGAAAAGGTAGATGTAACCTTGTTTTGTATGGCTGCTGGAACGGAGATTGGAGATCATACTTCCACAAAATCTGGATTTGTTCATGTTGTTGATGGGAAGGGCTCATTCAATCTTGAAGGCGATGATATTGAAATGATTCCGGGAGTTTTTATCCCTATGAAAGAGAATGCAGTTCATTCATTAAGGGCTGGAGAGAATACTTCTTTTCTGCTTGTTTTGAATAAATAAATTGTTGGAGTAAATATGAAAAAGGTAAAACTAGACGTTGAAGGAATGCATTGTGCTTCGTGTTCGAAGATTTTGACTTCTGAGCTTGAGAAGATTGGCGCTAAGGAAATTAGTGTTAATCCTGTTAGCGGGAAGGCTTTTGCGAGCGTAGCCGATGACGTTTCTATAGAACAGCTTGGTAAGGCTGTAAAGGATGCAGGGTTTAAATCAACTGGAGTTAATTTTGAAGATTCTGCGTCCACTCCTTCGGGAGTTAAGAAAACTGATAGCGGTGAGATAAAAACTTGGAAAAAGAAATTATGGGGGACTTGGATACTAACTGTCTTAATTATGGGGATAATGTACTTCGAAGGTTTGTTCGGAGTGATGCTTGTTCCAATGAGGTGGATGACGCCCCTGATGCTGATTTTGAGCTTTCCAATTATTTTTATTTTTGGATTTCATACAATTAAGTCTGGTGTGAGAAGTTTTTACAAATTGCAGTTTACTATGGATTCTTTGATTGCCTTGGGAACTGTTGTGGCTTATTTGACTGGTTTTTTGAGTTTCTATATTGATGTTACGAGTTTTGCAGGAGTATCCGGAATGATTATGACTATCTTTATTACTGGGAAATTTATTGAGGCTAAGGCGAAGGGTAGGGCTAGTTCTGAGATTAAGAAGTTACTTGAGCTTGGTGCGAAGAAAGCGAGAGTTTTGCGTGGTGGAAAGGAAGTTGAAGTTGATATTGATGAAGTTAAAATTGGAGATGTTATGATTATTAAGCCTGGTGAGAAGATTCCGACTGACGGTATTGTCGTTAAGGGGGAGAGTGCTGTTGATGAGTCGATGATTAGTGGGGAGAGTTTGCCTGTCGAGAAGACAGTTAAGAGCCCAGTTATCGGAGCAACATTGAATCAAGATGGAATATTGCATGTTAAGGCTACGAAAGTTGGGAGAGATACTTTCTTGTCTCATATTATTAAGTTGGTTGAGGAAGCTCAGGGGACTAAGGTTCCAATTCAAAAGCTGGCAGATAAGGTAACTGGTGTTTTTGTTCCAATTATTTTAGGTTTGGCGGTGGTGACTTTCTTAGGCTGGTTTTATTTATTCAATGCTAATTTGAGTGAGGCATTAAGTAATAGTATTGCTGTTTTGGTTATCGCATGTCCATGTTCACTAGGTTTAGCTGTTCCGATTTCATTGATGGTTGGTTCTGGTATGGGGGCAAAGCGTGGAATTTTGATCCGAAAGGGTGAGGCGATTCAGACGATGAGGGAAGTTAAGATTGTTGTTTTTGATAAGACTGGAACGATTACTAAAGGTGAACCGGAAGTTGTTGAGGTTTTTACTAAGAATGAGGCTAAGTTGTTTGAGATTGCTGGAAGTTTGGAAAAATTGAGTGAACATCCATTGGCTAAGGCGATTGTTAAGAAAGCTAATCTGAAAAAGTATAAATCTGTTAAGAGTTTTAAGATTATTCGTGGGAAGGGACTTGAGGGGACTATTGGGACTAAGAAGTATATTATTGGTAATGAAGCTTTGATGGAGGATAGGAAGATCAAACTCGGAAATTATGCTAAGGTTGTTAAGGGATTTGCTGAAAATGGTGAGAGTGTTATGGTTGTTGTTGAGGGCAAAAAGATTTTAGGGGCAATCGGAGTTGCGGACGCGATAAAAGAAGATTCAAGAGAAGCAATTGCGCGATTGAATCGGGGAGGTTTTAGGACTGTTATGATTACCGGAGATAATGAACTCACTGCCAAGGCAATTGGGCGAAAGGTTGGGATTGACGAGGTTATTGCAGGGGTTATGCCTGAAGATAAGTCCAAGAAGGTGATGGAGCTTCAGAAAAGGGGCATGGTGGCCTTTGTTGGGGATGGGATTAATGATGCGCCCGCATTGAAACAATCTAATGTGGGGATTGCTATGGGGACTGGGACGGATATTGCGATTGAGGCAGGAGATATTGTTTTGGCTAAGGGAGATCTAACTGGTGTTGTTCAGGCGATTAAGTTGTCTCGAGCGACATTTGGTAAGATAAAACAGAACTTGTTTTGGGCATTCTTCTATAATGTTATAGCGATACCATTAGCGATTGGTGGTGTTTTGAATCCGGTTTTTGCAGAGTTGGCTATGGCCTTGAGTAGTATTACTGTAGTTACTAATGCGAATCTACTAAGGCGAAAGAAGATTTAGATAGTTTTTTATAGATGTTTTTTATATTTTTATTATGGAAGTGATGGGATTCCTTGTAGCGATTATGCTGGGGGCATTGATTGGTCTTCAGAGGGAGTATGAACAGTATCATACACAAGTTTCTAGGTTTGCTGGAATAAGGACATTTATTTTGATTTCACTTTTTGGAGCGATCTTGGGATTCTTATCTCTGGGCGTTGTTGGGAATTATTATCTGGTAATTGTGGGATTTATTGTCGTTTCACTTTTTGCTCTTGCTTCTTATTTTGTGACTTTTCTTAAATATAAACAGAATACTTCTACAACTGAGATAACTGCAATTATTGTCTTTATTCTTGGTTTTATGTGTGTGGCCGGATTTTTGATCGAGTCGGTGATTTTAGGGATTTTAGTTGCTGCTTTCTTGACGTTTAAGAAGAAGTTACATAAGTTTGCTAATAAAATCAAACGGAAAGAACTATTTGCGGTTGTTGAGTTTGCCTTAATTGCTTTAGTTGTATTGCCTTTGCTTCCTCGGAGGGTGTTTTCTCCACTCGATGTTCCAATTTTGAAGGATGTATTATCTTCTGCAGGATTAAGTACTGCGATTATGCAACAATTGAATTTGTTTAACCCGTATAATTTTTGGTTGATGGTTATATTGGTCGCAGGAATCAGTTTCTTAGGATATATTTTAGTTAAAACCCTTGGTGCGAAGAAAGGCTATGGTTTGACAGGCCTTGTGGGCGGATTGGTTTCTTCTACTGCGGTTACACTTTCGATGGCTGGAGAGAGTAAGAGGCATAAGAGAACTGTTAGCCCATTTGTCGTCGCTGTTGTTATTGCCTCGGCTACTTCTTTTATTAGAATCCTCTTAGAGGTTGTTGTAATTAACAAAGATTTAGTTGGTATGGTTGCCTTACCTCTTGGATTGATGGGAATCTTGGGTTACATGTCTGCATTTGGATTGTATCTGAGGAAGAAAAGGAAACCTAAAAAGAAGGAGAAAACAGAGGAAATCAAGTTCAAGCAACCGTTTAATATCTGGACTGCATTAAAGTTTGGGATCTTCTTTGTAGTGATTATCTTCGTTGCAAAGATTGCGCAAATTTTAGCAGGTTCAACCGGAATCTATATTGCGAGTATACTGTCTGGATTGGCGGATGTGGATGCTATAACCTTGACAATGGCATCACTAAGTGGTGCGGGTCAAATCTCTTCAAAGGTTGCGGCAACTTCGATAATTTTAGCGGCATCTTCTAATACGTTGGTTAAGGCTGGAATGGCCTGGTTCTTTGGAGAGAAAAGATTTGCAATGTATATCTCGATTATCTTCTTGATAATCTTGACTGTGGGTTTGGGATCTGTTTTCTTGTTCTTGTAAGCCTATGGCCTGCTTACAATTCGCTTTCTTGAAAATATGTTGAAATTTATTTCAAGAAAGCGAATTGCTCGGAATCAAAATTTGATCTCAATTTAAGCCTATGGCCGGGATCAAACCGACGACCTCAACATTACGAGTGTTGCGCTCTATCAACTGAGCTACATAGGCATAGTTTTATTCAGAAATCTTATCTTTCAGCTTATCTTTGTGTTCTTTTTGACAAGCTGAACAGACTGGCTTCTTATTGATGAATGTTCCATCTAATTTATCTAAGAAAGTTGTCTTAATTTCTTCATCACATAGTGTGCATTTATGCTTTGCCATATTTCTTTTGGGAGACGAAGATTTATAAAATCTCGTTTTTTGAAATTAGTATGAAATTGAATTATGTAAGTTATAGTTTGTTTATTGCCGTCGGTATTTTGATGGTTTTTGGGACTTTTGGAAAGTTGACTGGGCAGTGGAATTTCTCTTCTGATTGGTTTTGGTTATTGGCAGGGGTGGGTCTTGTTGTTGAGGGGGCAATTTCCTTATTTAAGCAGAAAAAGTTTGATAAAAAGTACAGGATTATTGAGCGAGAGATTTAAAAATGGAGAAAATTATAAGATAAAATGGCTGAAGTAAATCAAGGGATTTCCGACTCCCATTTTGTATAGAATAAAAATGGCAGGAGAAATGGATGGATTTGATCTGACTAAGTTTCAGGAAGATGGAGATGATAAAGATAAGATCAAAAAGATAATGGGAAAGATTCTTTCTGGCAGAGATGATTATGAAGTTGTTGAGGAAAAGAGATCTGAAAAAGTGAGGCACTGTGAGTGTGGCTGGGTTCTTGAGAGTGGTATGAAGTTCTGCCCTGAATGCGGAAAGAAATGTTAGGATAATTTATAAAGTTTGTAAGACTAGTTATTGAGAGGTGAATGATATGGCAATTACTCTGAAAACTGTGCCAGCGAATAAGGATTATTCAGGGACGATTATGCGGGTTGTTCGGGGCGCGAAGCAAAAGAAAGTGTGCTACGTGACTCTTAATCGAAGTTGTGGATCATTAGCGGAGATGTTCGAGAAGGTTAAGAAGGAGTTCTTTTATATTGATGGGATTAGTGCGACTCTTTTATCTCCTCCGCGAGTGAAGGATTGCCATTATGTTCCTGCAGCTTATTCTTTGGATAATATTCAACGATTGGTTAAGATTGCGATAAGTAAGGGCTATACTTTTTTGGTTTTTGATTCTTTATCTAATCTTTTGATTCATAAGCAGGCGGTTCCGGTGGGAGGGGATATAATTGGGGAATTTATCCGGTCATTTAAGGATGAACTTTCTAAGAAAAAAGGAAGTGCGGTATTTTTCGTGAAATCTTCGGATAAGAAAAAGCCGTTGATAAAAGAAGCTCTAAAAACCTTTCTTTTCTTTTATACACCCTGAGGATATTAAGAAAACTGAAGAGATTATTAAAGAAAAACTTGAGAAGGGTGTAGAAGTTATTAGATTTGAAAATCGTTATAGAAAGAAGGATGGCACGTATTTGTGGTTTGAGTGGATTTCGCGACCGATTGTGAAGGAGGGAGTTACTTATGCTATTGTTCATGATATAACTGAAAAAAAGAAGGCGGAGGAAGAATTAATTCTGCAAAAAGAGAAAGCCGAGAAATATCTGGATCTTGCGGGGAATATTATTGTTGCGCTGAATAGGAAAGGAGAGATTACTTTGCTGAATAAAAAAGGATATGAAATTTTGGGGTATAAGGAAGGGACCCTCATTGGAAAGAATTGGTTTGATGTATGTCTTCCTAAGAAGATGGTTAAGCAGGTAAAGACAGTTTTTGCTTCACTGATGACTGGAAAAGGGAAGTTTGTCGAGGATTACGAAAATCCGGTTTTGACTAGCGGGGGGAAGGAAAGGCTGATTTCGTGGCATAATACCTTATTGGAGGGGGTGCCCGAGAAAGTTAGGGGTGTTTTGAGCTCGGGAGAAGATATTACTGAGATAAGAAAGCTTAATGAAGAACTGGAACAGCGAGTTAAGAAGAGGACTGCGCAGTTACAAAAGTCCTATGAAGAACTTAAGACGCTGGATGAGCTGAAGAGCAACTTTTTGATTATTACTTCTCATGAGCTGAAGACTCCAATTACTCCTTTGATGATTCAGGCTCAAATGTTGGCAAGGGGGGATTTGGGTCCGTTAACTGAGAAGCAGAAGCAGGGTGCACAGATAATTCATAAGAATATGGAGCGGCTTACAAGACTGATTAACGATATTTTGGATGTTTCAAAGATTAGTTCTAAGGTTTTGAAACTTCAGTTGAAAAAGAAAAATATTAATGATCGTATTTCTGAAGTTATTTCCGAGAAAAAGCCACAGGCGGATGAAAAAGGAGTTAAGATTAATTTTGTTAGGGGAGATTTACCTGAGATAAAGGTGGATGATTTTAGATTTCAGCAGGTTATGGTTAACTTATTAGATAATGCGGTTAAGTTCACTCCTGCTGGTGGAAAGATTAGCGTAAAGGCTGTGGGGAAGGAGGATCATGTTTTAGTTAGCGTGGCGGATACTGGAAGGGGAATTAAGAAGGCGAATATGGAGAAGTTGTTTAATCCTTTCTTCCAGGCTAAGCCTTCTTATATTGAAAAATATCGTGGGGGGACTGGATTGGGATTGGCGATTGTTCGGGGAATTGTTCGTCAGCATGGGGGGAAGATTTGGGTTAAAAGTATTTTTGGGAAGGGGGCTACATTTTATTTTACTCTTCCAATTAATCCTCCGAAGGGTGCGGAAAACTTAAATAATACAGATACTACTGAAACTAAGGAAAAGAAGGACAAGGTGCAAGTTAAAGGTAAAATTCCGATTAAAAAAGGTGTAAAATGAAAAAAGTTTTGATTGTTGATGATGAGGAAGATATTCTAACTTCGGTTAAGATGCTTGTTGATGATTCTGGTTATGAAGCGGAGACGGTGAATAGTGGGGCGAAGGCCTTGAAAGCTCTTGGAAGTAAGAAGTATGATCTTGTTTTATTGGATATTCTTATGCCCGGGATGTCCGGAAAAGAAGTTTTAGAGAAGATTCGGGCAGATCCTAAGTTAAAGAATCAGAAGGTTGCATTTATGACTGTGGTTCAGCTAGGTAAGCAGGGAGAAGATTCTATTCAGGCATTGAAGCCAGTGGAATATTTTGAGAAACCGGTTAGGGTGGGGGATTTTAGGACGAGATTACAGAAAGTTTTGGGATAGTTTTTAGTTCTAAATGTAATTCGGACATAAATGTTTCATGTTTTAATTTTCTAAACCAAATAAAAAAAGGGATAAAAAACCGAAGCTTATTATCCCTACACTACCGAAGTAATGCTATATTATAGCGTATTTATGGTATTTAAGTCTAAGCGATTACTTTGAAATTACGAATTTTTGAGTATTATAGTATTATATAATATGGTATAGTTAGATTTAAATACTACTTTGCTTATATTTTGTCCATGGTTAGGAAGACTACTAGTTTGAAAGTTGATGAAGAATTGTGGAAGAAGGTGAAGATTCATTGTATTATGGAAGGGATTGAGATTTCTGAGTATGTTGAAAAATTGATAAAGGGGGATTTGAAATGAGGAAGTTGATTTTTGTTTTGTTGGTTGGGTTGTTTATGGCTGGGGTTGTTTCGGCTGCAGATTTGAGTTGGGCACCTAGTGGATTTACAGTCTATGAATCTTCATCTTTAGTTTCTGGTGCTGGGACTGAAGTTTGTTCATTGAGTCTGACAGATACGGATAATCAAGTTGTAGCATGTACAGGTAGTGGGATGATTGCGGATAGCACTGATTATTGTTTAGAGTATAATATAACGAATCTTGATGCGGGAGAGGTTAAGTGGAAGTGGGCTAATGCTGAGGATTCTGTTAATGGTTATTTTAATATCGTTGGAGTTATGGGTGCTGGGAATATTTTTGGAAGTGGAGCTACTGTAAATGATTGTGACTTTATTTTGTATGGTGGAGAACATAAGAATGGTCCTCTTGATTGTCACCCTCAGATCCATACTGGTGCTGCAGATACCATTCAATTTTGGATTAATGCGACTAATAATAGGGCAGAGATTAAGCTTAAGGATACCGCTGGAGAACATGAGGGATTGAGGGTTTGTATTACTACCGGGACGGGAGTGACGAGTGATAGTTCAAATTATTTATTTACTCATGAGAACAAGGGAGGGATTGAAGAGACTTCTAATAATATTAGTTTTGTGATTAATGCGGACCCTGTGATTCATAATATAACTGCTTCGGATTCGACAATTCAGGGAGGGGATACGATTACAATTTATGCAAACACTTCCGCTAATGGTGTTAATGATAGTGATGCGGATACTTTGCAATTATTTTGCGATAGTACTGTAACCCCGACTTTGGCGAATTCGGATTGTATTGGTGGAGCTACAAGTGATACAGATTATCCATATATTTTGACTTGTACCTTTCCAGTTCCTAGTGATGATGTTGCGCATGTTGAATATTGTAGGATTTATGATAGTGCTGCTTATTCGTCTAATGTTTCGAATATAACTTATACGACAGATTCGACTCCACCAAGTTTGACGATCGACAGTGTTGCGGGTGATGCGAGTGCGAGTTATTATGATACCAATGGCGATGGTTTAACACAAATAAATGTTACGGGTGAGGCTGAAATGTTTTGTCGTTGGTCTAGTAGTGATGTTTCTTATTCTTCGATGAGTAATGCTTGTGATATTGATGGGACTACTGCGAGTTGTAGTGTGAATAATGTTGTATCTCAGGGATTTGCTACGAGATATATTTCTTGCCAGGATTCCTTGGGGAATGAGGCAAACTCTGCGAATAATTTGGATGTTTCTTTTACTTTAGATTATACTGCGCCGACAACTTCGAGTGATGCGAGTTCTACGATTATTTCTCCGGATTATACTGTGACGATAAGTGAGGCGGACAATACGGATTCGGATCCGACGACGTTGTATTGTACTGATACTTATTGTACTGATACTGCGAATACTTGTGTGCCATCGATAAGTATTGATCATCTTGGGACTGTTACGTTTACTTCTGCTAATAGGGGTGCGAATTATTTGAGGTTTAATTCAAGTGATGATGCGGGGAAGGTTCAGGCGGTGCAGAGTTCTCCTATTAATATTAATTAGTTGCCGGTTTTTACGAGTGGTTCAGATAATGCTACGACAATTGGTGGTGGGGAGAGTGTTAATATTTCAACCGTGAGTTATGATTTGGATACTTCCCAGACGTTGACATTGTGGGTTTGTGATTCTAACAGTGCTAGTTTTTCGGGATGCGGTGGTAATGAATATTGTAATACGAGTGTTTCTAGTGGGGCGAATTTGACATGTGCTTTTACGGCGGAGTCTGATTCGGCATCTCATACTTGGTATGCTTTTTTGTATGATGCTCTTGGGGAGATATCTTTGGTGAATGCTAGTGGGAGTTATACCACTGATGTTACGAGTCCTTCTGTTACCTTGGTTACTCCTACTAATGGTTCAACGATTACCCAGGATTCTGTGACTTTTACAGTGACTGTTGATGAGGCTTTAACGGGGGCATGGTATTCTCTGGATGCAGGGGTGACTAATGTGACTATGACGAATACGACCTTGTTAAGTTATACTCATACAAATTCGAGTATTTCCGACGGAACATATAATATAACTTTCTGGGCAAATGATAGTTATGGGAATAATGGAACCTTGGTGGGAAATTGGTTTATTATTGATACGACTCCGGTGGATACAACGCCTCCAGCAATCACAATTGTCTCTCCTGCAAATTTGAGTTATCAGGATCCTGCAAACACTCTGATTAATATCACTGCGGATGAAGACCTTGAATGGGCTGCTTATCAGCTTAATGGGGGTTCGATTATTGATCTTGGAAACTCCTCTACGACTAGTTGGAATATTACTCTTTCTAGTTTGACACAGGAAACAACATATAATCTTACGATTTATGCAAACGATACTTCGAGTAATCAAAATAATAAATCTTCGATATTTTATGCAGATAGTCTTGCTCCGAGATATAGCTTGGCTCAAGCAAATCCGAGTCCAGCCAATGTCTCACAGGATGTTAATTGTTCTGTGATCTGGAATGATACCTTTGATATTTCTAGTGTGATTATTGGAGAGAATTCAACAGGAACTCTTGAAAACCATACTATTACGTTTTCGGGAACAAATGGGGGAGCAAGTTATGTGATTTCGGGAGCACAATTTGTTGGTCCTGACGGATATGCTTGTAAGTTTTATGCAACTGATGCGGCAGGAAACATGAATGAGACAATCGTTAATTTTAATGTTAATGATGTAACAGCACCAGTTATTACGGTGATAAGTCCAACTAATCAAACGTATAATGATAATAATGTTTCTGCGTCGATTACGATTTCTGAAAATGCGAGCTCAGCCTGGTATTCTCTAAACGGAACTACTAATGTGACTATGGGAAATACCTCGTCTACTGCTTGGAATAGTACTCTTGTTAGTTTACCTAATGGGGCATATAATATTACTTTCTATGCGAATGATAGTTCGAATAATGTGGGAGTTTCTTCGGTTGTTTATTTTACGGTTAACGTTGCTGCTCCCGATACAACTCCTCCGATTATAACTATTGATAGTATTGCTAATGTAACTTATTATACCTCAACAAGTCTTGCCCTAAATATAACTACTGATGAAAACGCGACTTGGGCAGGTTATTCTCTGAATGGTTCTGCAGTCGTGGCTATGACGAATACTTCGATGGTTAATTGGAATACTAGTCTAACTTTGGCTGCGGAATCTACAAATACTCTAATTGTTTATGCAAATGATAGTGCTTCTCCGGCTAACCAGGGGAATAAGACGATAACATTTTATGTGGATACGGTTTATCCGCAATTTACTAATGTAAATGCTTCACCAAATCCTGCAAACGAAAGTCAGGATGTGAATTGTAGCGCTTATGTTACCGATACTTTTGCATTATCTGGTGTTAAGATTGAGGAGAATACTTCTGGAAGTTTTGTTAATCATACAATTAGCTTGACAGCCACGGGCTGGATGAATCATACTATGACTAGTGTCGCAAAAGGAAACTATACTTGTAGGTTCTATGCAACTGATGCTGCAGGAAATTCGAATATTACTTCAACAACTTTTAGTGTTAATGATGTAACTGCTCCAGTTGTTAGTATTAATTCTCCGCTGAATCAAACATATGGTACTGCTACGATATTGTTTAGTATTACTCTTGGAGAAAATGCAACTGCCGCAAATTATTCGTTGGATGGCGGAGCTACAAATGTAAGTTTATCTGGTTCTGGAACTGCATGGAGTGATTCTGTAGATACCGGGGTTGACGGGGAGAAAACAGTAATATTCTACGCAATTGATTCTTCAGGGAACATTGGGACTAACTCGATTAATTTCACTGTTGATGCTGTGCCTGAAGATACGACCGCTCCGACAATAACTGTTTGGAGTCCTTCAAATAATTCCTATGATACCGATGGAAGTGTTTTATTGAATATAACTACAAACGAGAATCTGGGTTGGGCAGGATATACTAATAATTCTGGAACATTGACAAATTTAGGTAATACTTCGATGACTTCGTGGAATAAAACGATTAGTTTAGTTGAAGGTCAGCATGATATTATCTATTATGCAAATGATACTTCAGATAATCAGGCAAATGATTCAGTTACCGTCTATGTTGATTTGAATAAGCCTGCGGTGACAAATTTCTCTTGTTCTGATGTGAATGATTCTGTTGATGTTAATTGTACGATTAGTGCGACGGACGCTATTGGCTTAGATTATGCAATTGTAAGTTACAATACTTCTGGAAGTTTTGTGAATAGTTCCCAGATATCTCTTAGTGGAACTTCGGATACTGCTAATTATATAATTCAGAGTGGAAATCATTCTCCTGAGGGATTTAGTACTCTCCTTTATGTTTACGATTTGTCGGGTCAGATAAATGATAGTGAAACTGATGATGTTGTTATTACCGACGATACCTTGCCAATTATTGATAACGTGACTTATTCACCTAATGAAACTGATGATTTGGACCCTGGTGTCCCAGTTTATGTAAATACCACTATTACTGAGGATTATAATATCTCAACTGTTTACCTGATGTATTACAATACTTCTGCTTCTGCGTGGACCTATACTGCGATGAGTAATAATTCGAATCTTGTTGTGGGTTCCTCTTCGACCATTGTCTATAATGCTTCGTTTACTCCTGAAAATGGTACTTGGACATTTAGAATTAATGCTACTGATAATGCCGGGAATGAAAATGTTTCTTCAAATACGACGATTGTCGTGGAAAATGATACTTCGGAAAATATCACTACTACAATTCCTGCAATAAAATCATTTACAACTGCTCAGGCGGCTAGCAATAATTCTTTAGGTAGATTGGTCATGAACAATACGGGGGATGGAACAATTGGATTTAATGTAAGTTTGACTTCAAGTGAATTAGGAAGTAGGTTGAGTGTGAATTATTCTGGAAATTTGACTGAGAACTATACTGCTTCTTCTGGATCTGCGGTGAATATTACTATTGATGTTAATACTACTGATTTAACTGCAGGACTTTATGATTATAACGTTACTATTACTTCTGATGTTGGAACCACAGTTTATGAAAGGAACTTGAATATTCAGAATGTTGTTGCTCCAGCACTTTCGGTTTCAATCGATACTTATTCTTCAACTGTAACTCGTGGGCAGACCGGATTGGAATTGGTGGCAAATGTTACTAATCTTGGAACTTCTGATGCAACGGGCGTTTATTTGAACTGGACCTTACCTTCAGGATTTAGTTTAGTATCTGGAAGTTTAAACAGGAGTTTGGGTAATCTTGGAGTCGATATCAGTGGAACTAATACAATTACTATAGATGTTGGAAGTTCAATTAGCGAATCTACACTTAATTTATCTGCGGTAGCTTCTTCAACAAATGCCGATTCTGCAATAGATTCAAAATCTGTAAGTGTTAGTGATCCTTTGACTGTGACGGAGGTCGTTACGACTCCGGGTACGAGCGGTGGTGGCGGTGGTGGTGCTGGTGGCGGAGCAGCAATTGTCTATAACAAGATAATTGAGGTTATTCGTGGCGAGGGGGAAGAGTTTGAAATAGACGTTGAAAATAAGTATGGGGGTTTTACCTTGGAAGGAATGAAGTTAGTCTTAACCGGATTTCCGGAGCAATAATTTTCTACATCTCCTCCCAAAATCTCTAGGATAAGTTATGGTCAAAATGGGTCTTTCTTGGTTAAATTAAGTGCACCTAGTTACAAAAGTTATGAAGAGCATGATTTGAGGGCAGTTATAACTGGATGGAAGGTAAATGAAGAGGGAACTCAAACGAGCTATAGGGAAACTCAAAACATTAAGTTAATTATTCAGGAGATTGCGGAGGAGGAAAGTAGATTTAGCTTGGAGGAGGCAGAGAAAATGATTCAGGATATGATCGAGGAAGGGTTTAATGTTGGGGAGGTCAAAAGTTTGTTGGCTGAAGCGATTGTCAAGATCGATAGTGGAAGGAATGGTCAGGCTAAACTTTTATCTGACGAGGTTATCAATACTGGTAAATTGGCTTTCGAAGTGGACGAGTCTCTACGGAAGCTTCTCAAGGTTTTGGGAGATCAAGGGGATGGTGATAGGCTAGTTGATGGGCTTTCGGGATTTGCAGTTAGAGGATTTTTTAAGGATCATCCTTCTGTAGAGATGACGGAGCTAGCGATTGTTGCATTTGAACGAGGAGATTATAGTCTTGCTAAGAAGCGAATAGATAGTGCACGTTCCTTGTTATTGTTTAGCATAAAAGGGAACCTGGGATACTTTCTGTATTTGTATTGGTATTTTGTGCTCCTCGGAATGCTGATTCTTATTGCTCTTGGAATATTTGGCTATAAGAGGTATCAGAAATTTGCTGTGACAAATAAGATCGAGAGAACTAACCAACATGAAAAGAATCTTAGAAAATTAATTGTTGAGAATCAGAAAAATTATTTCTCTGGAGGAATTTCCACAGGTGTTTACCATAATCTTATGGATAGATATCACAAGCAGCTTTCTGGATTGAAGAAGACTCGAATGAGCTTGAGAAATCTTAGAGTAAAGATGATTGGAACTAGAGAAATAGTTAGTGAGTTGAATAATGAAAGAATGCAAGTTGAAGAAGAGATAAAAGAAATTCAGACGCAGTATTACAAGAAGGGCAGTATTTCTGAGGGCGTATATAAATTAGAGTTTGAGATTTTGAATGGTAGGTTGGCGGAGATTGAGGGGGAGATGATGACATTGAAACTTCTGGGTACAAAGAAGGTGATTAAAGGCGCATCTTTCTCGAAGGAAGCGAGTGCCCGAATATTGAAAAGAGAAACTGAGAAGGCGGAGGGAGAACTTGGCGGAGATGATAGGGTTGTAGATGCTAAAGAAAAAGTTAGTGGTCCAAAAAAAGTGGTCAAGGAAAAGGGAGCTTTTGGAAAGACACTTTTTAAGGTTAAGAAATTTTTTACAAGTCCTTTTGGTTTTGTTAGGGAGTTCAAGGAAAAGAGGGAACTAAAGAGAGAATTTGAACTGAGAGAAGAGATAAAAAATATGTGGGATAATGTTGAGGCTAAGAAGGCTGATAAAACAAGGGCGGGGGGAAAGGTTATTCAAGAGAAGAAACCTAGTAAGATTGGGGGTGCTTTCAAGACAATGAAGGAATTTGTTTTTAAGCCTTTTGAGTATTTTAAGAAAAAGAAAGAGACGAAGAGATCGGAGGAAGAAGGAAAGATTAGAGATAAAATTAGGATGATGGGAATATTATGAGAAAACATTACAGGGCAGCTTTGATTGGGATCTTTGTAGTAATTGCATTGATGGTTCTTACCTTTACTGGAGTATTTACCGGGTTTGCTGTTAACGATGTGGGGGTGGGGGAATTGGATGCGAACTTTAGTTTTACTCGTGAGGATGCATTACAGGCACTTAATGAAAGTGAAGAGATTCTTGCAGAGATGAAGAGGGGAGGATTTTCGGGAGTTTATGTTAGTGATTTGTTATTGGAAGCGAATAATGTTTTCCAACAGGCAGAGTATGCAGATATTCTGAGGGGAAATGTGGATTCAACTACCTTTGAAGAAAATAAGGCTAGGCAGGCATTGTCATTAATTAACTGGAGAAATATTAATTATTCTGATATCCGGGTTTATACAATTGAAATTGCTGAAACGAGAGATTTGGCTTTTCTAGTTAGTGATTTATTGGTTGTACAGGAAACAGTTCTAGGATCTAAGAGGGATGAATCCGGGGATATAGTGTCTTTTTCTGTTGAGGGAGTTAATCTTGAGAGGTTTAAGTTTTTGATTAATGAAGTTGAAGCTGCGATAGCTGATTCGAGATACAGGGATGCTAGGATCTTGGCTGAACAATTAGAGGACGAGGTAGATATAAGGAGAACAGAGACATTGACTTCAATTGTATTTGGTAAGAGTTTTGGTAGTTTCTTAATGGAGAATTGGTATTGGATTCTTTTAGTTTTGATAATCCTTAGTGGTGGTGGTTATTATTTATATATTCGAGTGAGGAAGCGGTTTTTGGGTAAAAAGGTTCAAAGGATGAAAACTGAGGCCAGGGTTTTATTGAGTTTGATGAAGAAAGCTCAGGTGGAGAGATTTAAATCTAATAAGGTTTCAAAGTTGGTTTATGAAATTAGGATGAAGAAGTATGAAGAACGACTTCAGAAGATTAAGGGGGAATTACCTATTTTGGAAGAAGAACTAAGCGGTAAAAAGGTGAAGAAAGGTAAGGCTCCGGTAGATAAATACAAGGGAAAGCTTATCGTGGGAGCAGGTAAAAGTAGAAAGAGTAAGAAAGTTTAAAAAGTTTAGACCTCTGTTGATTGAGCTAATTCGAAGGAATTTTAGCACTTGATGATGGCTGAAAACAACGGCGATGATGTTGCAAGAAAAATTCTAATAGTAACGGAGAGGCCCGAAGAGTATGCTGATGTTCTTGAACAACTTAAGGATGGCAAATTTGAATATGAAGTTGTTGGTGAGGGGAGTGAGGCTCGGAAAAAAGTTGAATCTGGAGAGTTTGGCGTAGTTTATATCCCTGATTTGGCCGTAGGAGTTAATGGTTCTTGTTCTAAGACTAATTATTTCCAGAGGTTTTTCAGAGATTTCCCCTCGGAAGTTGATTCTAAGGAGAGAGCTTTAATGAACGAGGGATTATCGGTCTTAATGGCGGCAGAAAGAAAGAAAATTCCCACGTATTATTCTGATGAGTTCAATTATTGTATGGATCCCCCAGATAGGGCAGATTATATTTCTCCTAAGAATTTAAGGAGAGCGCTAGATCTTCTTGTGTGGCAGGTTTCTGGAGATAATTCTGGTAATTGATTAACTTTAAAACTTCATAATCTCTAATTCTAATATGAAATTAGCTGTAATTCATAAGGAAAAGTGTAAGCCTGCGGCATGTGGGCGGGAGTGTAAGAAATATTGTCCTGTTGAGAAGAAGGAACTAGATAGTTGTGTGACAATTGGGGTCGCTGCAAGCAGCATACCCTCTAAAATGGGCACTGGCGTGCCGTCTTCATCGGGCAAGGCCAAGATTGATGAACATACCTGTGTTGGATGTGCGATTTGTGTTAAGAGATGTCCTTTTGGGGCGATTGATATTATTAACTTGCCTGCTGTTTCTGAGAGCGATTTAATTTTTAGATATGGGGAGAACGGTTTTGCTCTTTATGGTCTTCCGACTCCAAAGAAAGGTTCGGTTTTAGGGTTGTTGGGGCGGAATGGGATTGGGAAATCTACTGCAGTAAAGATTCTTGCTGGAACAGATAAGATTAATTTGGGAAAAGAAGAGGCTAGCGATGAGGATATCAAGAAATTTTTTAAGGGAAATGAATTATTGAGATATTTCGAGAATCTTGATAAGAAAAAGATTAGTTATAAGCCTCAAAATTTATCTTCGTTAAGTGTCGGAATCAAGGTAAGAGATTTGCTTAAAAAACGAGGTTCTGAAAAAGAAATCAATGAGCTTGCAAAAAAGCTGGGAGTAACACAAGTTTTGGATAATAAGATGAATAAACTTTCTGGAGGTGAACTTCAGAGGGTTGCGATTATTGCAGCGGCACTTGGAGAAGCAGATATTTACTTCTTTGATGAGCCACTTGCTTTTTTGGATATTGGAGAGAGACTTAGAGTAAGTGATTTTATTTCTGAAATTGCTAAAACGGGTAAAACTGTAGTTGTTGTTGAGCATGATCTTCTGATTTTGGATTACCTTAGTGAGTATTTGAATATCTTTTTCGGGGGACAAGGTGCGTTTGGAACTGTTAGTGGTGTGAAGGCCTCAAAGAATGGCGTGAATGCCTATCTTAATGGATTTTTGAGGGAAGAAAATTTGAGGATTAGGGATAAGCCGCTTAATTTTAATTTTACAAAGAATCCTCCAATGAGTGGGGCAAAGATTGCGGAGTGGCCTGACTTTAAGATGGAATTCGGTCCCACCGGGGATGACCCTGCAGGGCCCTCGGGATTTAAGTTAGATGTTAAGGGTGGGGAGATTCATCAAAATCATGTTATTGGGGTTTTGGGAAAGAATGGAACTGGAAAGACGACGTTTGTTAGGGCGTTGGCAGGTGAGCTCAAAACAAGTGAAGGTAAGCTGGATCTTAAGCTAGATGTGAGTTATAAGCCACAGTATTTGTTTACTGATAGCGAGGAAGTTGTTAGAGATATTATGTTTAAGGAGAAGATCGGGAAGAAAATGGCTTCGGTTTTCAATCTTGGAGTTTTGGCAGCTAAGAAAGTTAAAGAATTATCTGGGGGAGAGTTGCAAAGATTTAGTATTGCGAGATGTTTGGCTAAGGATGCCGATGTTTACTTGATTGATGAACCTAGCGCTTATTTGGATGTTGAAGAAAGAATCTCCGTTGCTAAAGCAATTAAGGAAATGATGGTTGAGAAGGAGAAGACGGCCTTTGTTGTAGATCATGATTTACTTTTGGTTTCTTATTTGGCAGACAGTATTGTTAATTTCGGTGGCGAGAGCGGAGTTAAGGGCGAAGCAAGCGAGATTAGGGGATTCGAAGAAGGAATCTCAGAACTGTTGAAGAGTTTAGATATTACTTTGAGGAAAGACAAGGAAAGTGGGAGGCCACGAATTAATAAGTTGGGGAGTGTGCTGGATAGGGAACAGAAGGGAAAGGGAAAATGGGCAGTGTTTTAGGAGTTAAACTTTTATACTACTTTATCTTAGGTAACTTATGGGGGCGAAGTTGAATTATTGGATTGATGTGCTGATGGTGGCATGTCTGATTATTGTGGGGATTAGTGGGGTTGTATTATATTTTGCCTTTGTTTCGGGAGTTCCAGGACAGGGAAGGGCAGCGACATTTTTGGGAACACACAAGATTGATTGGCAGCCATGGCATAATTATTTTGGATTGTTTTTTATTGCTTTAATGATCCTACATCTTATTTTGCATTGGGATTTTTTCTGGGGCATGACGAAGAGATTATTTGCTCGGGAAGAAGTATCTGGGCAGAAGAGTTAGTCTGGTGAAATTTTCTAAAGGTTAATAAATCTCTATTTCGTGTTGTTTCTATGAAGAAGGTAGTTATTGATCTGTTGAAGAATGAGCTTAAAATGAAAGCTTGGGCCGCACGCGGCATACCCTCTGAAAAGGGCACCGGTGTGCCGTCTTTATCGGGCAAGATTGAGAATCTCTTAGAAGTCCCTCCAAGTGGTGAAATGGGAGATTATGCATTTCCGTGTTTTGCATTGGCTAAGAGTTTACGCAAGAATCCTATGGAGATTGCTAAGGAGCTAGCTGAAAAGTTAAGAAAGAAGGGTTTAGGAAAGGGGATGGAAGGTGTCGATTTTAAGGGCCCATATGTGAATTTCTTTATTGATAAGAAGATATTGGCCGAAGGGGTTTTGAAAAGTGTGGGGAAGAAAGGATTTGGAGAGAATAGCTCTGGGAAAGGCAAAAATATTGTGATAGACATGTCTTCTCCGAACATTGCTAAACCATTCGGAATTGGACATTTACGTTCTACGATAATCGGAAATTCTATTTGGAAGATTTGTGAAGCTAATGGGTATAAGGTGACTAAGATTAATTATCTTGGAGATTGGGGTACACAATTTGGAAAGATGATTTTTGGATTTAAGAAGTGGGGAAATGAGAAGAAACTGGGGGAAGATACGATTAAGCATCTGTTGGAGATTTATGTTAAAGCGAACGCTAAGGAACATGAGGAAGCTGCACGAGAAGAGTTCAAGAAACTTGAGGGAGGAGATAAGGATAATTTAAAGATGTGGGAGAAATTTAGGAAGCTTTCATTGAAGGAGTTTGATTCGATTTATGATCTCTTGGGAGTTGAGTTTGATGTTATTTCTGGAGAGAGTAAATATAATGATAAGATGGATGCGGTAGTGGCAGAGTTGAAGAAGAAGAAAATTGTCAAGAAAGATGACGGGGCATTGATTGTGGATCTTAAAGACGAAGGTCTGGGGGTCGCTTTAATTCAAAAATCTGATGGAACTTCACTTTATGCTACTCGAGATATTGCGGCAGCTATTGACCGTAAAAAAGAATATAAGTTTCATCGTTTGATTTATGAGGTCGGTCAGGAGCAGAAGCTACACTTCAATCAATTCTTTAAGATTTTGGATATGATGGGTCATAGTTGGAGCAAGGATTGTGTTCATGTTGCTCACGGATTGTATCTCGGTGAGGGGGGAAAGAAGTTTGCTACGCGAAAGGGCAAGACCGTTTTCATGAGCGATATTCTTGATGATACAATTGAAAAGGCAAAGAAGAATTTGATGGCTCGAGAGAAATTGTCTAAGGAAGAATTAGAAAAAAGAGCGAAGAAGATTGCACTGGCGGCAATTTTCTATGGGGATTTAAAGAATTCTCGGGAGAATAATATAATCTTCGATATCGATCGATTCCTTGCATTTGAAGGTGATACTGGCCCATACCTATTGTATAGTTATGCCCGGGCATCAAGTATTCTCCGAAGAGTGAAATTGAAAAAGGCCATGAAAATTATTGACCTGAAAAAGGAAGAGATTAAACTTCTGAAGAAGATTGATGGTTTTGGGAAGGTTATTGAGAAAGCATATAATCAGTTAGCTCCTAATTTGATTGCGAATTATTGCTATGAATTGGCACAGACGTTCAATGAGTTTTATCATGGTTGCCCTGTTTTGGGAAGTGCCGAGGAAGGTTTTAGACTGAAGTTAGTTGATTCCTTTAGGGTTGTAATGAAGAATGGATTAGATTTGTTGGGAATTGGTGTGTTGGAAGAGATGTAGTCTGGAAAATTATGAGTTTTGTCTCATGGAAGTTTTATTCTGAGAGGTATGCCGAGAAAATTGCGGATTTTCCATAACCTTTTTGTTAGTGGACTTATTTTTGGTTTTTCATAAGTTCTGCAGCGTTCAAAAAGTTGGTGTGATTCTCTTAATTTTTTTAGGTAGTACCACGAACCTGTGAGGGTAGGATTTCCGCCACCATATTTTCCTGGGTTTTCACTTATGATTTTATCAAATTCGTTTTTGGTGATGTCTTCTGGAAGGGTAGGCCAAGGATTTGGATTTTCTCTAATGAGTTCTATTCCTTCTTGAACAATTGTTGAAATGTTTTTGCGACTTTCTGACCCATATTCTTCTCCGTGCTCCATCCAGGCGTCTCTTGTCAAACGTTCAACATGTCTTACTTGTTTGTAAAAAGCACCTTGTAATTTATCCGAAGAAGGATCTTGTCTTAAGGTTTCAAGAGAAGTTTTTGTATCTTTGATTCCAGTTTCAACATCAACATAATTATCAATCATTTCCTTAATACCTCTGATTAATTAATTGGTTTGATTTTTATAAATGTTTGTCAGAAAATATTTGTTTTCCTTAGAATTAGTTCAAAATAGTTCCCTTGTTTCATAATTTTTATCTGGAAATGCCTTTTCAAATTGATTTTTAGCTCTTTCTGCATCGAATTTGATTGCCCTAATTCTTTGATCGGTTCTTGTGCCGAAGAGAGCTATTAGTCCCCCGTTTTCATAAAGGCCTATTTCGTATTTAGACTTTCCAATTTTTGGTCTTCCAGGTTCTGCAGTTCCAAATCCACGCAGACCTCCCGTTATATAGACGATACAGATGTTGATTATTCGGGTTGTTTTCCATTTTAAAATTAAATTATCTATTTAGAAAAGAAAATTAAGCTTTCTTGAAACCTTTCCAAGCAATTTCGAATAATTGCTCTAGTGCTGATGCGAAGAATTCTGTATTAATCCAAACTCCCACATCATATGTTGGGTGGACGTCTTCGTCATTTAGAAGCATAAACATTAATTGTTCGCTATCGATAACCATGAATCTTGCTTTGAGGCCTTCAACATCTCTAACTTCTGCAACCTTTGAAAGATCTTTTGCAATCTTTTTATTGTTCTCTGTAATCGGTGCAGCAATTCTAACCGCAACGCCTCTTTTCTTTGCTTTTTCTAAGCTTGGAAGAAGAACTTCTAATTTTCGGTTTAAACCGTCTTCAGTTGTTACAAGGGTGATTGAAGTTTGAGCTTCTCTCACCAACATATCTAAATGGTTGTAAATATTTTGTCTTCCCTTAAGTGCTCCGGATAGATCGGATGCCTCTACATATTTGATTCCGTCGTTAAATATTCCAGATAATTCTGAAAGAACTTCATCACCCTTCAATGTTTCAAGCCTCTTTGATTTTTCTTTTGCAGTTACAAGAAGATTCTTCTTAACTCTCTCGATAACTTCTTCTGGTTTTAATGCTACAAATTTGATAGGTTTACCGAGCTTCATAACAATAAATCCCTTCTTTTCGAGAGATTCTAGAATATCGTAGGTTCTCGATCGCGGTACGTCACTGATTGACGAGAGTTCTCCAGCAGTTGAAGTCCCTCTTGATAAAAGGGCAGTCCAAACTTTTACCTCGTATAAGTTCAGATCGAATATCTTTCTCAGTCTGCTTAAAAACTCCTCTTTGACTATCATGTTTATCTGATGAGATTCTACTATTTAAATGTTTCTTCGAAATGTCTCTCTGGAGAGGGGTGAAAATTGTTTTTATCGACGATAAAACGACTTTTCGAGAATTTTTTAGTGTGAGTTTTCTTCTCTTAAGAGTAATTAAACTATTTCCCGGTTATAGCTTATTAAATAAAATCTTAAATTGATGGCCCTTGATTTTGAATTCTTCTTCGAACTCGCTTTCTTTATCGCCAGTCTCTATTGAGGTTGCTTCAGAATTTTTTGCTCCAACCCTTTGCTCAATAAATTCAAGTTGATTGTGTTTTGATATAAGCTTTAGTATCTCTTCTGGGACTTTGATCTGTAAATCTATTCTATCTGTCACCACTAGTCCTGCCTTCTTTCGTGCTGCCTGAATCTTTCGAGATAACTCTCGGGCATATCCTTCTGCTTTCAATTCAGGTGTTAATTTTGTGTCTAATTTTATTTCAAGTTCTGTTTCTTTTGCCTTGTCTATCTTGATTTCTTTTATATTTAATTGAGACTTTAGTATTTCTTCAAATTGCTCTAAGTGAAAATTTGATTTTGTGAAAATTGTCAATTTTGGAAGGGGCCATTTTAACCCTAATTGTTGTTTGTCTCTTTCTCTCAGGGTTCTTTCCATAATCTCTGAAGCTAATTTGAACTGTGCTTCCAATCCTTCATCTATCCTTCTTGTATTTGCTTTGGGTAGAAGCGATAAATGAATCGATTCTTCTTCTTGGTTTAATTCTTGCCAGATTTTTTCTGTTGTAAATGGAATTATTGGTGCGAATAGTTTGATTGTTCCAACAAGAATTTCCTCTAGAAGTTTTTTAGTTTCATTTGCCCTTTCCCTAATTATTTGGATGTAGGTTCTTGATAAATCATTAATTAAGAAATTGTCTAGGCTCTTTATTGCTTCTGGAAAATTAAACTTGTTGTAGCTTTCTGTAACTTCTTTGATTGTTTGGTTGAACCTGGAAGTTATCCATTTATCCTCTATTGCTTCTTTTTGTTTTCCGCCCTCTATCTGTTTTACAAATCTGGAAACATTTGAAATCATCATGAACGTTTTTTTGATTTCCTTAAAATCTCTTTCTTGAAGTGAAAAGTCTTCTCCCTTAGAAATTTTTGCTAAGTAGTATCTAAGGAAGTCTCTACTATGTTCTTTAATAATGTCGGATGGTGCTGTTACATTTCCTTCAGACTTAGACATCTTTTTCTTGCTCATGTCTAGGATCATTCCGTGAACCATAATGTTCTCGAATGGTTTTCTGCCGAATTTGATTTGTGATAAAATGAATTGAGAGTTCCACCACCCCCTAACCTGATCCTTTCCTTCGAGATTTAGATCTGCCGGCCAGAATTCGTTGAATAGTGCTTTATCATTCATGTAATCTAGTGCTGCCCAACTTGAAACTCCCGAATCAAACCAGACGTCTAGTACTCCTCCCACTCTTGACATCTTTCCGCCACAGGAACACTTGAAGGTTACTTCGTCAATTTCTGGTTTGTGAACTTCTTTTACATCTTTCTTCGCAAGTTTTTCTAATTCTTTTACTGAACCAATTACTTTTCTTTTATCACATTTGTTACATGTCCAAATTGGTAGGGGTGTTCCCCAATATCTTTCTCGAGAAATTGGCCAGTCAGAAATTCCTTCTAGCCATGCTTTCATTCTCAATTCCATCCATTTTGGAATCCATTTCGTTTTCTTGTTTTCTTTAAGAAGATTTTTTTGGATATCTGAAATTTTCAAGAACCATTGTGGTTGAGAGATCATCAAAAGTGAAGATTTACATCTCCAACATAATGGATAATCGTGAGTGTATTCTAATTTATGAATCAGGGCATTATCTGCCTCTAGATCTTCCATTATTTCTGCATCTACAACTCTTGCTTTTTTACCTGCATACTTTCCCGTTTCTTCAGTTAAAAGTCCACCAATGTTTACTGGACAAGGTGCATCTATTCCTGCTTCTTTTCCTACTTCGTAATCTTCTTTTCCGTGACCTGGGGCGCAGTGTACTAATCCCGTTCCGTCTTCGGTTGTTACGTATCTTGCTGAAGGAATAACTCTGTATGCGTCTTTTGTCTTTAGCTTAAGATGTTTTGATAATGGATTCTCATAAGTCCATCCAACCATTTCTTTTCCGGAGAATTCTTCCTTTACTGTGAAGCCCATTTCTAGCTCTCCCATAATTTTTGGGACAAGGTCTTTTGCAATTATCCAATTTTCCCCTGAAGAAAGTTCTACTTGTTGATAATCTACATTCGGGTTTATCATTACTCCAGTATTTGCGGGGAGGGTCCATGGCGTCGTAGTCCAAATAATTAGGAAGGTGTTGTCTTTTTCTTTCAGTTTGAATTTTAC
Organism: archaeon; assembly: GCA_018694115.1. Classification (GTDB taxonomy): domain Archaea; phylum Nanobdellota; class Nanobdellia; order Pacearchaeales; family GW2011-AR1; genus JAGVXH01. Next base: position 19,506 of record JABHNB010000016.1, on the reverse strand, counting down.
GAATACTGAGGTATCTTTTTGTTTTGCGTATTCAATCTCATTGAATGAGACTGCAGTTTCACAACGAGGGCATACGTGCACAGGATATTTTCCAAGGTATAAGAGATCTTGTTTGTCTGCTTCTTTCAATGTATCCCAAATTGTTTCTACGTATCCTTGATCTAAGGTTAAATATGGATTTTCGAAATCCATCCAAACTCCCAAGTTCCTGAACTCTGGCCCCATAACTCCGATAAACTTTGTGGCATATTCCTTACATTTCTCTATGAATTTCTTCACCCCATATTTCTCGATGTCTTGTTTAGACTTTGATCCAATTTCTTTTTCAACCTTAAATTCGATAGGTACTCCATGCGTATCATATCCTGGCTTGTCTAGAACATTCTTTCCCTGAAGTCTCTGTGCCCTCATTGCTACATCTTTTGAGATCTTGTTTAGGGCTGTTCCCATGTGAATGTGCCCTGTTGCGTAGGGTGGTCCATCCATCATATAGAATTTTTTCCCTTTCTGGTTCTTTTTCTTTGATTTTTGATAAATTTCTTTATCTTCCCAAAATTTTAGGATTTGTTCCTCAGTCATTTCTGTTGTTTCTGTCATATTATTTTTATGCTTATTTAGTTTTTAAGTTTAGTTGTTTACATTTGCATTCTTGATGCCTTGTGCATCCATCGATAGGGGTTATTGTGCTGAATATATCTTTTTGCGGGCTCATCAAGTGATGCGAAATATGCAAGGGCCTCTCTTTTTTGTTTTTCCTTATCTGTAAATATTCTTCTAAATTCTTCTGCTTTTTTCAAAAGGTCAGAAGGTTGGTCTCTTTCAATGCCAGAAGAACTAGTGTTTAAGGTCATTTTTGGTAAGATAGCTTTGCTACTCACGTTTTAAATAATAATAGAAATTATAGTTGAGACTAAAGAGATTCTTTTTTCAAGAGATCTTTTATTAGTCATATTAGAATTTGGTGGAAGAAGTATTTAAGTTTTTGGATTAAATCTTCTTGAATATTTTGAAGAATGGATCGATTTTGTATTTCTTTTTTCCAGTATTAATGGTGAGGTGTTGATGAATTGTTAGGAAATGGGTAATTGTTTCTTTTCTCTTAATATCTGTTGCTGAGAATTGTCCTGTATTTAACAGAAGGGTTATGATAATCAGATTTTGGAGATGGCATGCAAGGAATTGATGGGGGGTTCTTAAGTTTTCATCTACATTACTTTTGAAAAGTTTTGGATAGTTCATAAGTTTATATCTTTCTTCTGATCCGGTGTAGTTTTTTGTGACATAGTCATAAATATTTTTGAGAGTCTTATCTTTCGATTTGCTCTTAAGTTTTTTGGATAGTTGGATTATTTGCTTTGTTTTTTGGATTTCTGTTTTTCTAACCCCATGATTTGGAATGGCTAGAAATGGAAGAATGATTGCAAATACTGTCCAGATTATCGCTATTACTAAAATTGTAATTGGGATGTTTATCATTCTTTTAGTTCCTCGATTGCTTCTTCTTCGATGAAGTGCATTTCTCCAGGGATTATTAGGGCAAATGGCATTTTGACTTTCTTACTTGTTAGATTTTTTGGAGTATCGTAGAAAATCTTTTGGTTTTTGGTACCTGCATTTGAGATTGCGATTACTTTATCGATCTTTTGGGATTCTTTTTTTGCCGATTGTTCGAGTTGATCCATTGCATCTTTGAGCTCAAGTCCGATGTCTGTTAGGATAAGCGTATGTGCCCCGATAGACTGATTTTGTTTTATGTAATTAATGAAGGAGGTTGGTTTGTTTGTGTGTTCTGCCCAGTTTGGCATGGAGGCAGTCTTACCGAATTTGTAGAGTTGAAGGCCGGTTTCTGCTATTGCGATTATGATTGATGCATTGTGAAATATTCCGTACTTTATCTTTTGCTTTTTTGCTTCTAGAACAAGTTGAATGTGGGTTGTTGCGGAAAGCGAGTCTCCATACACTAGGAGGGAGATATTTTGGGACTTTGCTTCTTGGATAATTGATTCGTCTTCTACTTTTGCCCGATCTAATTCTACAATCTTTGTTTTTAATGAAACTTCTAGTTCCTTCACAGTATACGGAAAGTTTACAGTATAGTTTTCTAAGTAGACTTTGTCTGAAGATTTGATTGCAGTTAGAGCTTCAGCTGAGATGGAGTTCAAATTTAGACCTAGGCCGATTAAGTTTAGTGTCATGTTTTGAGAAAGAGATTTAGCGTTATAAGTTTTTGGTTCTATCAAAAGTACTTATCTGTGAATTTTTCAAGTTCGCTAGTGGTTTGTGGATAGTGTTTTTCTTGTTGGGAAGTAGTATTTTTTCTGACTGCTCCAATTAGATCTGCTATTGGGTGTGTGACATATTTTATTGGTTGAGACGCAATGTGTGTAACTTTTTTTATTGGCCATAATACTCGGTTCACAAGACCTTTCGCTGATTGACGGGCCACCTTACCGATACTTGTTCCCGTAGTGCTTCCTGGATCGGGATCGTAGGCATCTAGGGCTGATAGGGGTATTTGATGAAGTCCCCTTAATGATTGTTCTACAAACAAAAGGAGGGAATCTCCCATTTGCATTAGTGGATCTATTATTTCTATCATCTTGATTATTGGCTTCGTTTTATATTGTGTGGAAAGGGTATAAAAGGATTATTGTGATCATTTCCAGTTCCAAACAAAGAGGGTAATGAATGTTGCGGTGAAAGTTAGTGCGATTGGAACATTTAAATTATAAAAAACTGCTGCAGCTATTGCAAGAACCCAAAGGATTACCGGGAAATATTTTTTGTAAATCTCTTTTTCATCATCTGTGAGATATTTGAGGAATAGTCCTAATGGAATTGCGGCGATAAGGATTATTATTGAAATGGTAATTTGCTGAGTTATCATGGGGTTATCATGTGTGGGGAGTTTTTAATGGTTTTTAATTAGATAGTTTGTCACATAAATGCTTAAGTATTATGTCTTGCCCAGAATTAGATGGGTAAAAAGACTCTAATTAGTATTGTTGGGGGTGCTTTCTTGGGTGCAACTTTAACTTTAGGCATTCCTCATTTTTTCTCTAAGGCTCCTCAAAAATTTCAGGGAGTTGAACAAACCCGTGAGGAAATCGAGACGGCAATTATTGAGGGGCTTCAATCTCTTAGGGAGGCAACAAATCCTTCTGATGATCTGCCTAAAGAAGTTCCAAATCCCGAAGGTTATCTGTTGACTGGGGAACTGGCAGGAGGGTTGGACCTCGATAAATTGACATTGGCTAATAAAACCTTAGTGAATTTTCCTGATGAAATTCCGGGAGCAGAGTTTGTTGATAAATATATCACTCCGGGGGCTGTGAAGACTATTGTTCATGTCAGACAGGCTCATGAAATGGGAGATGAATTAAGGGAAGCTTATCTTGAGATCGGAAATCCTGAAAAAGCTGAGAGGTTATCTTCTGGAGTTAAGGTAATTCAGAAGAATATATATGAAATTCTTAGCCATCTTCTTGAAGGAAAGTATATTGATTCGGTTCATCGGGAGGGATATTCTGAGATTGAACATAGTAGGCCTGCTGCTTATGGGGGTAGCTTAGAACCTGTAGGGGAGGCTATTGATCAAAAGTGTGCTGTAGATAAGTTGTGGAAGGGAAGAAAAATTAGGGTTCTTCCTTCTGAAAGTTATGTGGCCTATGGTGTTGCTCAGGGGGTTATTATGGTTCCTACAGATGGACTCTCCGTAATAGAAAAGATGAGGGTAAAATGCGTTTTTGATGACCGGGAAAACCATTTTTTGGATATTGTAAATCGAACGCATAAGGGAGACAAACCGGCAGTAACTGTCTTCGGAGGAGAACACAGCTGGGGAGGGCCATATTCATTTAAGGGATATAAGGATCGGGGAAGAAAACTATATCAGGATAATATTGCTGAGTGGAATAAGAAAAATCCATCTAAGAAAGTATCTTGGATAGAGGTTACTCCTAAGAATTATGGCCTTGTGGCAGGGGAATAGTGGCCATTTCCCATTGTTATCTTGAAGCTGAGTAATTTTATATAGGCGGTTTCTTTATTTTTATTATGAAATTAATAGATATACATGCTCATTTAGATAACAAACGGTTTGAAGGAGACTTAGATGAGATTATCGAGAGATGTAGGAAGAAGAATGTTGTTGTGATTACTTCTGGTGTGAATATGGCGACAAATAGGCGAGTTTTAGAGATTGCTGAGAAATATCCAGATATTGTGAAGGTTAGCTTTGGGATTTATCCCTTGGACGCTTTGGCAAATGAGTGGGGTAATGGGGAAGCTAGCGGGTTTGTTCGAGATATCGAGAAGTTTGATGTTGATGAAGAGTTGGCTTGGATTGAAGAGAATAAAGATAAATGTGTTGCGATTGGAGAGATTGGTTTGGATTATCATTGGAAGGAGTTTCAGGGAGATAAGGAGAAAGAAGAACAAAAAAAGATTTTTAGAAAGATTTTGAAATTTGCTAAGAAAATTGATAAGACGGTTGTGATTCATTCTCGGAAGGCGGAGCTGGAAGCGATTGAGATTTTGGAAGATGAGAAAATGGAAAAGGTCGTAATGCATTCATTTAATGGAAAGAAGAGCTTGATTAGGAGAGTTGTTGAGAATGGATGGTTCTTTAGTGTGCCCCCAGTCATCACTAGGCTTGATCATTTCAAGATGTTGGTTGAGATGGTTCCGATTGAGCAGCTCTTGACTGAAACTGATGCCCCATATCTTTCGCCCGTTGCTGGAGAGAGGAATGAATCTGCGAATGTTGCTGTGACTGTTAAGGTTATTGCAGAAATTAAGGGAATTAGCGGGGAGGAAGTCGCTGAGAAGATTTGGGAGAATGCGAAGAGGTTGGGGTTTGTTTAGGAAATTGTAAGATTTATAAGGGGGAATTACTTAATTGAATAATGAAAAAGGGGATGATTTTTGTGTTGTTGGTGTTTGGGATGTTTTTTGTTGGGGGCGTTGATGCCTTGTCCCTTACTCTTGAGAGTCCCACTCCCGCAGATTCAGTTTTGGTAAATCAGACTAATGCTTATATCAATATCTCTGTTACAGATAGTGCCTCTTCTCAAATAATTGTGGATTATGAGGAGGACCTTCTGTTATATGTGGACTTTGATACGAACAATGGTACTGATCCGTTAGACCGAAGTGATTATAATAAATCTATATATTTTGTAGATGGCACTAAATCTTTTCTTAACTCTACTAGTGGAAAATTTGGGACGTTCGGATCCTTTAGGGGGAACCATACTACAGCCTCCTATCTTCATGTGGAGGATACCACCGAAAAATTATATGGTGATATGGGTGAGATATCGGCTTCTTTTTGGATTCAAAAACCTTCTGAAGCATCTTTAACTGAAGATGGAATAATTTCTAATTTTGCTTCACCGATAATTATACGATATGATTCTAATGCTAATAGGATAGATTGTAAATACTCAAATACTACAACTACTGCGACCTCTTTAAATGTTGTTTCTATCGAGGGGGACGGGTGGCATAATGTCGTGTGTATTTACAATGGGACTAGCGTTTATACTTATGTGGATGGAGTTATTCAAGCAAGTATGGGTTCACTAACCGGGAAAATAAAACCTACTACCTTGGACCTGTATATTGGAAGCTCTACACATAATTCAGATCATTCCGCGAATGCGGATATTGATGAGGTTGCTATTTGGTCTCGGGCATTGAGCGAAACGGAAGTTCTTGGAATTTATAATGCCTCGGCCAATAACTATAAAAATAATTTTACTTTTACGATGAATGATAATTATTTGTTTAAGTATTATGCGATAAATGAATCTGGAACTTTGGTTAATGGGAGTTTGAATGTTAGTATTAATAGTAGTGGACTAGCTGATTATCAAAATATTATTTATGTGGATAATAATAATATTAATTGTTCTGATATAGGTTCTTATAATCGACACAGGAATCCCCTGATACCTGCATGTACTATTGCTCGGGGTGTTGGTGCATTGAATAGTTCGGCTAGTGTTGGAGATACTCTTTGGGTAAGAAATGGGACTTATACTGAAAGAATAGATATGGGTGGGCTTTCTGGAGAGAGTGATTTGCCGTATACGATTCAGGGCGAATCTAATTCTGTTAGAACTATAATTAATTCTGGTGGAAATGGAGATGGTATTGATCTAGATGGTGAAGATAATTTAATCTTTCAATATTTCGAGGTAGTAGATTCAGAGCAAGGTGACGGAATTAATGTTCATCTTAGCAGTAAGAACCTTACGTTTAGAAATATTACTGTGACAACGGTCGGTTCAAGTGGGGGGTATGGTGTTTTAGGGACGGGGATTGGGGATGGAATAAGTTTTCACGAGGATGCTACGAGTTGGGCTTATAATTTAGATATATTTAATTCATCAAAGGGTTGTGTGGTAGATATAGGAACTACAATGACAAATTATAGTAATCTTAATTGTTCTTATTCGGAGGATTTTGGTATCCTGTTTTATAATGGGTTGGTTTATAATAGTTCTGAGATTGCAAATCCTTCTGGCTTAGGAACCCAGAGACATTATTTATATGATGTTGAAGTTGAACAGTCACCATTTTGTATTATGTCGGCAGAGCATGTTTATGCTGATGGACTAACTTGTGATAATAATAGTCTTGGGGTTTTCTATAATTACAGTCAGATTTGGCTACAGGAGCAGACTAATTTTGAAATTTATAATTTCACAATAAATAATACTCCTTCTGGATTCGATTCGATTCGATTATCTGAGGGGGCCGGGGCGATTTTTCAGAATGGAGTCCTTGATAATGCGATTAATGTTACTAATGCGAGTGTCGTTCTAATTAACGTCACGTATAACATTTCTGAGGAAAACGTAAATTCCGATGCCAACCTAACAAGAAAGTGGTATTTCGATTCTTCCACGAATGTTAACAATACAAATATAACAATTACAAACTCTACGGGAAGTGTTGTTTATTCAAGCTTGGTTAATGGGAGTATTGCCAGACAGATACTCATACAGTATATCAATTTGAGTGGGACTTCTACTGATTATTCAAATCATACTATTTCAGCTTCGGCAACAGGTTATGTGACTAATATTACTGCTTTTAATTTGACTAATAATACTAATGTTAGTTTTACTCTTGTTGAAACTCCTGCGGATGAGACTACAGATACTTCTACTTCTACAGGTAGTGCAGGAAAACCCTCTTACAGTCTTACGGCATCAAGATTGGCTCAAGGTTATTCTCAACAATTGGCTGAAGGTTGGAAATTGAAATTTAATGCTGGCGGAGGATAACATCAGTTGAATGTTGATGAAATTGATTCGGGTAGTAAAACAGCTACGGTAACTGTTTCTTCGGATCCTCAGACTAAGACTCTTTCAGTCGGTGAGGAATGGAGAGTTAATTTGGATGGTGATGGTGATTATGATTTATTGGTTAGATTAGTTGATGTGACTTTTAGTCGAGCAGAGGTTTTTGTTCAGGAGATTGATGAGAAACTGCCGACCGAAGAAGTGGATGACCGTGATTTTTCTGAGGAGACTGCAGGAGTCATTGATGGTGCTGTAGGTGTTAATTGGGTTTCTATTGCTGGGGGGATTCTTTTGGTTCTGGTTTTATTTGTTTTGGCGTTTTGGATGGGGCTTAGGTATTTGGGGAAGAAGTAGGCTTGATTCTCAAAAAAACTCGTTTCAGTAAAAAGTATAGCTCGTTTCACTTTAATATATCTATGAAATACAAGGGAGGATTAAATATGGAAAGAAAAATTTTGGGAATCTTAGTTTTGGCTATCGTTGGAATTTTAGGAATTTCGATGGTTGTTGCTATGCCTTTTAGTAGCTCTGAAAATAGGGATGCTGCACGTGAGGCCGTTGAAACTGGAGACTATGATGCTTGGAAGGCTGCTGTATCCGCTGAGATAACTGAGGAGAATTTTGAGAAGATGACTCGGGTACACGACTTGAAGACGCAGATTAGAGAAGCTAGGGAAGCTGGAGATGACGAAGTTGTTGAAGCGCTTATGGATGAATTTAAGGAACTAATGCCGGAGGGCCTAATGGGACGAGGTCGGGGCCGTGGCAAGATGGGTTCTGGAAAAGGATTCAGTAAGGGATTCAATAAGGGTGGCGGAAATCATGGGGGCTGTCCGTTTGCCGAATAATCGGTAACTACAATTAAATTTTTTATTTTTTATTTTTGTAAAGGGTTAAAAACTTTGGGAGATTAATATGGGGATGTCAAGAATAACTGGATGCGTTGCGAAAGGGGGAATGAGGCCATTTATGGGCGCTCATCCTTATAGTTGGATCTTTCAGTTATTGATATTGGTTGCTATCGGATTAATTATTTATTGGGTTTTTAGTGGAAGCAAGAAAGAGTCTGCGATGGATATTGTTAAGAAGAGATATGCTGGTGGAGAGATAACTGAGAAAGAATTTAGAAAGATAAGGAAGGTGCTTGGGTAATGGAAATTTCATCTAAGCGGTTAATTTTTGGATTCGTTGCTGTGTTTTTGTTGGGTGTTATGTTTTCTCTTGTGAATGGATATTATGCTTCCGAAGAAGGAAGCACCTTGCCCGTGATCGTTTATGCGATTTCATTTGTGTCTATTGTGATTGGAGGGTTTATTGTGGTTTTATTTCAAGCGAGGATCAATAGGATTCAGTTGAATCGGGTTTTGAAAATTTTGCCAGAGAAGGAAAAGAAGATTATTGAGTTGCTTTTGGGAAATAATAATTCGATGGAGCAGAATAAATTGGTTGCTTTAACTGGAATTAATAAGGTTAAAATGTCCCGGATTTTGACAGATTTGGAATTTCGTCATGTTGTTAGTCGGACGAATTTGGGAAATACTAAGTTGATAGTTTTGAGTGTTTAGTTATTTGGTAAACTTTAATCCCTTAGCAATCTTAATCAATCCTTTTCGATCTTCGGGGATGTCTTGTTGTTTGGCTTTTTTTAGATAACGCATTATCCTGGCATGTTTTTGTGAGATGGTTAGCTTTTTGCTTGTGTGGGGACCCCCGATACATCCGCCATCGCAGAATAAGCAATCAAGGAACTTGATCTTTGGATCGGGGTTTTCTAGGAATTTGATTACCTTGGTTATTCCGTCGATTACTGCGACCTGATCTTCTTTGAGAATTCCCTTGACATGAGCTGTTTGTGCTAGGCCTCCTGAGAGTGGGAAGATTTTTGTGTAATCATTGTAGAATCTATCGAATAGCCATTTAGATTTTCTTTTGAAGATAGGTCTTCCTACTTTGTACTTTTTGAATAGAAGTTTTAATTGATCGTAGTCGATTATGTAATCTATTGTTTTGCAAGATTCTGCTTCTATCTTTTTGAAGTCGCATGGTGAGATGAAGATTATTTTGTGATTTGGAAAGTGTTTTCTGCAGACTTTTGACATTGCGACAACCGGACTATCTACTTTGACGAGTTTTGATTTGAGTTTTGGAAGTTTGTTCATGATTGTTGTGACGACTCCCGGGCAAGGGGACGAGATCATTAGGCCTTTCGATGTTTTGAGAATTTTATGATAATCACGATTGATCATTTTTGCTCCGAATGTTATCTCTGTTGCTTTGTCGAAGCCGAGTTTTTTTAGACGATAGATTATTGAAGGATATTTGAAATCAGTTATGAAAGAAGGTGCGACGAGGGCTATTACAAGTTGATTTTCATCTCGGAGAATCTTTTCTATTTGTGGAATGTTATTTTTTGGGTGAGTCATTTTCTTGGTAAATTATTCCGATTGGGATTTTTCCTTCCTTGCTGTTGTAGTCAAACTCGCTTGCGAGTTTATCTGCTGTTGTTTTATCGGTGTTTGGTTCGGTCTTGTACATCATTTTGTCTTTAGCATTTGCATCAAGGTTGAAGATTAGGCAGTCTTGAATGACTTCTACGAAAGCGAATCCTTTGTGATTGATTGCTGCTTGGATTGTTTCTGTCATATGGGGGATATCTCTTGCGCTGGTTCTTGCGATGAATGTTGCGTTTGATGCAAGGGCTAGTTTAAGTGGATTAAATGGTTTGAAGGTTTCTCCTTGGGGTTTTGCTTTTGAAACATATCCTTGCTGTGATGTTGGTGTTGGTTGCCCGGTTGTTAGGGAGAATGATTGGTTATCGTGGACAATCAAGGTCATATCTATGTTATATCTGAATGCGTGGATGAAGTGGGCCATTCCCTCGGCATATGTGTCTCCGTCTCCTGCGAAGCTTAGAACTTTTAGATTGGGATTTCCTAGTTTCATTCCTATTGCTGTCGGGATTGTTCGTCCGTGAAGGCAGTAGATTCCAGAGATGTTTAGTAGATCGAATATCTTTGCATGACACCCGATTCCGGTAGTCATTGCGAAGTCTCCTTGCTTGTTTTCTCCGGATTCGATTTGGTTTGTGATTGCTTGCTTTGTCGCAGCTAAGATCATGTTGTTTGGACATCCCGGACACCAGGTGTTTGTGTTTTTTGTTGAGAGATCTGGTTTTGTTGCCATTTTTAATTATTTAATGATTTACAGTTATACTTTTCAAATAGTATTTCTGTTTTTTTATTTAGATCGGTATTTATTGTTGAGATGCCTATTATTTTTGCTCCAAGTTTTTCTATTAGTTTTATCGCAGATTTTGCTTGGGTTCCTGTTTGGATCCACTCATCAACAATCAAAACTCTATCTTTTTTATTTAGCGATCCCTTTTTAATATCGAAACCTTTTTTTGATTTTGTATAATCTGTAAAATTGATAGATTCTAGAAATTTATTAGGGTAGGGTAATTTTCCCCTTTTTCTGATTAGTACTAATGATTTCTTTGTTTTGTATGCTATTGCAGATCCGAGTACGAAACCTAGTGCATCTAATGCAACTATTTTATTATAGCTGGTTTTTCTGAATGGTTTAATCATGTCAGCTATTAAATTATGGAAAATTTTTGGATTTTCAAATATTGGCGTTACATCTTGTCGGATTTTAACATTTTTCGAACCGATATGGTTTTTGTAATTTTTCCAGTTCATAGTATTTCCTTTAGGTATTTATTTAGCTCATCGGATCTCCAAGGTCTGCCGTCATACTTCAGGAGACGGTTGCCGATCTTGATTCCGGTTTTCTCTCTGATTGTGTAGCCTAATTGTCCTGTGAGATTGTTTTCTACTAGGATTACATTATCTGCGTTTTCGATTTCTTCTTTGATTTGTGGGGACATTGGCTTGATGTATAGAACTTGTAGGAACTTTGCATCGAGATCTTTCATTGCGTCGAGGATTGCCCCCTTTGTTGATCCCCATCCAATGATGAGATTTTTACTATCTTTGTCCCCATGGACTTTGATTGATTGGAAGTTTTCTGGATTGTTTTCTATATGTTGTTTGATTTTTTCATATTTTGCTACTCTTGCATCTGCATTTTCTTCAGTTAGTTTTGCAGATTCTGTTGTATTGCCTGCTTCGTCGTGTTCGTATGATGTGGCTTTGACTATGCTGTTCTTTTGCGGGAGATTTCTTTCGATTTTTATTTGAAGTGGTTCTTTTGGAGTCTTGTCATGACTGAATTCTGATTCTGCTAGATGTTTATCCGATAGAATGATTGAGAGAGTTCTGAATTTTTCTGAGAGATATAGTGCTTGGTTTGTTAGCTCTATTGCTTCGTTAGGATCTCCCGGTGCCATGACAACTCTTGGAAACTCCCCGTGACCTGCCCTAAGTGCGATATCGAGATCTGATTGTGCTGTGTAAGTTGGGACTCCAGTTCCCGGTCCTGGTCTGCTTGCAAGGTAAACTGTTAGCGGAATTTCACCTTGTCCTTGGAAAGAAAATGTTTCTGACATAAGATCGAATCCTCCTCCCGATGTTCCAATAAGTGTTTTTGCGCCTGTGAAAGATGACCCAAGAGCCATACTTGCTACTGAGATTTCGCTTTCTGCCTGAAAGACTCTTAAGTTATTTTTTTCTTGGTCCTTTGCTAGTTCGTGCATTGCATTTGTCGCAGGAGTCATTGGATATGCGATGTAAAGATCTATCTTTGAATTGATTGCTCCCTTTGCTATTGCTTCGCTTCCTGAGATAATTTCTGGTTTGTTCTTGAGTTTCTTGAGTTTGAACTTTTCTTTTTGACTCTCGAATCCTTTCTTTGCTGCTTCTTGAGATTCTGAACCTTTTAGCTGGATTTTTATTTCTGCATCAAGTTCTGCTTCTGGAATTCCGAGAATTTTTGTTAGTGCTCCGGCAAGTGCAACGTTTAGATTCATTCCTAGGTCTTTGAATCCTTCTTCAGTTATTGTGAATCCCCCCTTTTTGAGTTCTGACTTATGTTCGGTTAGGGTATTTTCATCAAGGGCTATTATTCCGTCAAGCTTTGAGTCGTGAGAACCGATCCATTCGTCACTTATTGAAAGTATGTTGAAGTTGTGTCCTCCCCGAATTAGTGATTGATAATCTCGATAGTTGAAGGTGAAGTATCCGTATTTTGCAAGAACTCCGGAGACTATTTGTGAAACTTTATTGATGCCTTGACCTGCCTTGCCCCCGATTAGAATGTTTAGTCTCATTGATTTACCTCTTAATTTTTTTGAGGGGGGAGAGTTATTTAAAGATTGGGGTTAAGATAAATTTTTAAGTTGATTTTGTCTAGGGATTTAAGGTGATAAAATGTATATGTATCTTGTTGGCGGTTTGATCTTGTTGGCAGTCTGGGCTGTTCTCTACTTATTGAGGAAAGATTTGAGAAAGGAGATGTGGATTACTAGTCTTATATTAACCCCTTTTGGGGCCACGGAGATATTTTTTGTTCCCCATTATTGGAATCCCACTACTTTATTTGGATGGATTCCTGGAATTGAGAGCTTTCTACTTTCTTTTGCTGTGGGAGGTATTGCTGCCGTTCTATATGAATTTTTGTTAGATAGAAGACTGAGTAAAATGAGAGAATCTAAACAGGTTGCTCATAGGCATTTGATTTACCTGATCGTTGCAACGGTGGCCTCTACAATTATATTTTCATTCATTTTTAGGAGAGATTATATCTATACCATGATTATTTCAGGATTTGTTGGGGCGATTGTTATTATGTTTCTAAGAAGGGATCTGATAAAGGATACTATTTTTGGAGGATTATTCTTCTTTGTATTTTATTTCTTATTTACCTTGCTGATAAATGTTTTATTTCCTGGAATTTTTTATAGGGTATGGAACTTAGAAAATTTAATGGGTGTATTTTTATTAGATATCCCCCTTGAGGAACTTTTATGGGGTCTTTCTGCTGGGATGCTTATCGCTCCAATCTATGAATATCTTCGGGCATATAGGGTTACTGACTAGATTTTATTATTCCTTTAATCTCTTCCACGCTCTTTGGATTAAGGAGAGTTGAGAGTCCTTTTGGTTCTTCATCTATTAATAGGGCTTTGAGGATTCTTCGCATGATCTTTCCGGATCGGGTTTTTGGAAGGGCAGGGACAATGAAGACTTTTGCTGGACGGGATGTTGGACCGATCTTTTGATCTGTTAACTTCTTTACTTCTTTTTCTAGTTGTTCTGGGTTGATCTTTGTTGCGTCTTTTTTGCCTTTTAGGATAACGAAAGCTACTGGGACTTCCCCCTTGACTTTATGTGGGACTGGGACTACTGCGGTCTCATTTATTCTTGGATGGTCGTTGATTGCATTTTCTAGTTCTGCTGTTGTCATTCTATGTCCTGCTACTTTCATAACATCATCGGTTCTACCGGTGATTCTTATTAGGCCGCCTTTTGTTAGAAAAGCACCGTCGCTGGTATCATAATACTTCTTGAATCTTTTCCAATATGTTTCCTTGTATTTCTTAGGATTTTTCCAAACTCCATGAAGCATTCCAGGTGCTAGTGGTGGAACCTGAACTAGGTTTCCTGTTACATTTGGTTTTTTGATTTGTTTTCCTTTTTCATCTACAATAATGTGTTTTGTTCCTGGGAAAGATATCCCTGAAACTGTTGGAATGAATGGGCCTATTCCTGGGAGTGCGTTGATTAGCGTTCCTCCGGTTTCTGTTTGCCACCAAGTGTCTATAACTGGACATCTTGAACCTCCAACTTTTTTGAAATACCACATCCAAGCATCTCGGTCGATTGGCTCTCCCACGGTTCCTAGGATCCTTAATGATTTTAGATTGTGCTTTTTGATAATTTTTGGATCACATTTTTGAAGCATTCTTATTGCGGTTGGCGCAGTGTAGAAGACTGTGACTTTGTTGTCTTGGATTATCTTCCACCATCTTCCAGTATCTGGGAAATCTGGGGATCCTTCATAGATTAGTGTTGTCGCTCCGTTTAGAAGAGGCCCGTAGAAAGCGTATGTATGTCCAGTAACCCATCCGACATCGGCAGTACACCACATTACGTCATCATCGCGGAGGTTGAAATTCCATTTAGCTGTCCAATATGCTTGTGTTGCGTATCCCCCGGTGTCATGGATAACCCCTTTTGGTTTTCCAGTTGTTCCTGATGTGTAAAGTATGAATAACGGATCTTCAGAATTCATAATTTCTGGTTCACAAGTTGGTTCTGCAGATTCCAATTCCTTATTGAAGTCAAGGAATTTAGATTTCGGGGAAGGAAGCTTCTTTTTTAATCTTGAAACCACGATCACTTTTTTGACTGTTGTTGATTTGATTGCTTGTTTTGCCTTTGTTAGCAGATCTTCTTTTTCTCCTCTTCGATAATAACCGTCCGCAGTGATTAAGATTTTTGCTTTTCCGTCCTGAATTCTTGCCTTAAGTGCGTCTGAAGAAAATGCTGAGAAGACTACGGAATGAATTGCACCAATCCTTGTACAGGCAAGCATTGCGATAAGTGCTTCTGGAACCATGGGTAAGTAAATCGAGATGACATCTCCTTTTTTGATTTTGTTTTTTCTTAAGACATTTGCAAATTTGCAAACTTTCTCATGAAGTTGTCTATATGTTAGTTTGACTGGTTTTTCTTTTGTTGGTTCTGGGATCCAGACTAATGCTAATTTATCCGGTTGGTTTTCGAGATGTCTGTCAAGGCAGTTTTTTGAGAAGTTAATTTTTCCTCCTTTGAACCATTTGAAATATGGAAGTTTTTGTTCGTAAGCTTTGGTCCATTTCTTCTCCCATTGGAGTCCGTCGGTTGCGAGCTTTTCCCAGAACTTTATTGGGTTTTTTGCAGCTTCCTTGTAAATCCTTTTGTTGTCGAGATGGGCAATTTTCTTCATTGCCTTGCTAGGCATAAGTTTGTTAGATTTTTTTGTTACATAGTTTACCATTTTATTTATCAATAAATTTCCTTGTACCTTTAGCCCCCTTATCCCAAAGCATTCTTGTATAACCTGTATTGTTAACTTGACTCGGTTTTATTTTTAATTCTCTTAGGACACCAGTTAGTAATTTGACTGCTTTTTTGACTTCTCTTTCTTGGCAGAGATATTCTATTTCCATGAAGTATCCGAGATGTTTGACTTTGTTAATTTCTATTGAGATTTTCTTATTTTTCTTGTGCTTGTAGGTCTCATTTCTTTTTATTTTTTTGACCCATTCCTTTATTCCGAGATCTTTGAAAAGTTCTACAAAATCTTCTACTTCCTCTTTTCCTTCAAGAGCAAATTCAAATTCTCTTTTAACAACAATTTCCTTTGTCCAATACTTCTTAAGATGTTTTTTGAATGTTACCTCAAATCTATTTTTTGTTGCCCTTATTCTGAATGCTTTTTTGGGATATGTTTCGGGATTAACTGCAAAATAATCGTCTTTTTTTGTTCCCTTTTTCTTGAAGGTTGCAATTTTTTTTATACGTTTCCTTAATTCAGGAACTTCATCAGAATCTAATTTTACTTTTGTTTCAACTTCTAACCATACCATATTACACCTCTTAGAATCCTTAGTGGTTTTGTGTTTATATAGTTTGTTGGGGATCTAAGAATTAGTATCCGTCGTCATATTCTGAGGAGCCATACATGTCTTCGTCTCCGCCTGCGGATTCCCACCCGTCTCCATCTGGCCCATCGTACGTTCCCCTTTCCCACTCAAGATTCTCTAATACTTCTACAAACATATCGTATGCTGCCCCATTAATTGGACCTTTGTCTCCTTCATGAACTAATATTCTGAAATTGAATATGTCTTCCTTATCTAGGTCGACTCTTTGTACGAATCCAGAGTCTACCCTCCTTTCTAGAATGTTTCCGATTTCAACTTTCCCTGCACCTATCATTTCCATCATAATTCTTTCTAACTCGTTTTGGTCATGTTCTATATGGAAACCCGCAAATTGATAATCTTCTGTTGTTCCATACATTCTAACCATAAAATCTGTTGGACAGACTAGAACATCTGATCCATCCAGTGCATCAAAGAAATAATATGCTGGGAAGGAGTCCATACCTTTAGAATTTTCATTTTCTTTCATTTTACATTAATCCGTTTTCATCAATTCCAGATGGTTCGTCATCTGCTTCTGGTGCCTCTGCTGTTTTTGGGAGACTTTCTTGTGCTTCTTCTAATTCTGCTTTAATTTCTTCTAGATTAACAGAATTAATCATTTCTTTGAATTCTTCAAAGTTCTCTGCCCTGATTCTTACGCCTGCCTTTGTGAAACCAGTATATCTTTCAGAATGAACGAATTCTCGAATTGTTAATCCTCTTTTTCCTCCGAAATCATCGATACGGACAATGATGTCTGTTTCGGGATTCTTTTGGATTTTTCCTATGTCCTTTTCCATAGTTGATTTGGACGGTTTGATTATTTAAGGATTTAGGTGGTTGGGAGTATGTTTTTTGAGAGGATTTAACGTTCTTGCATAATTTTAAAAACGCAAGGTTTCTAAGTTATTTATTGTGCCCTGATCGCATAGCGGTATTGCACCGGGTTGCTAACTCGGGCCCTTCGGGGCGGGCAGGTTCGACTCCTGCTCAGGGCGTTTTTTCTTAATATGTGTGTCTTTTTTCTTCGGTGAAATTGGGAAAAAGGAACACTTAAATATGCTTTCAGATTTTTTATATAATGGGTAGGAAGGGAAAGCAGGTAAGGCGAGTTTCACAAGAAGAAGCTCCAGTAAAAAAGAAAATTCCTGACAAAAAATTTGGAACTTTTGCAGGAGTTTTTATGCCGTCTTTATTGACTATACTTGGGGCGGTAATGTATTTGATTTTACCTCAGGTGGTTGGGGGGGTTGGACTCTTTAAAACAATCTTAATAATTTTGATTGCTCATTCGGTAACTGTCTCTACTGCGTATTCGATTTCTGCTATTTCTACCAATATTAAGGTTAAGGGTGGCGGATTATATTATTTAATTTCAAGAAGTCTGGGCTCTGAATTTGGTGGAAGTTTGGGAATACAATTATATTTGGCTCAAACCATCGCAGCCAGTTTTTATGCAATTGCTTTTGCTAGAGGTTTTGGGGCAATTTTAGGTATTTTCGGAGTGGCAATTCCCGAATTTCAATTGGCACTTATTTCCTTGATTCTTTTTGGTATTATTGTTCTCATTGGGGCACAGTTTGTTGTAAAACTTCAATATTTCATTCTTGCAGCAATCCTTCTTAGCCTTGTTTCAATATTCCTTGGACCTAATACTATTGATTTAACTTCAGTGGTTGTAGCTTCTTCTGGACTTTCTTTCTGGGTTGCTTTCGCTATGTTTTTCCCGGCAGTTACGGGTATTGATGCCGGAGTGGGAATGAGTGGGGAGTTGAAGGATCCTAAGAAGAGTTTAGTAAGGGGAACTTTTATGGCAATCTTTGTTACTATGGCTGTTTATTTAGTTCTTGTAATTAAGCTTTCTTTTTCGGCAAGTGCGAATGAACTTTTAAACAATCCCCAGATAATGCAGAAGGTTGCTCTCTTTTCGCCATTAATTATTTTAGGAATTATCATGGCAACTTCCTCCTCTGCCCTTAGTAGTTTAATGACTAGTCCACGATGCCTAGTTGCAATGGCGGAAGATAAGGTTCTTCCAAAATTCTTGAGTTTCCTTGGTAAGAAAAGTAAGAAAAGTGGAGAGCCAAGAATTGCCGTGGTCTTTAGTTTAATAATCGGGATCGGTGTAATTACTCTAGGCTCATTGGAACTCGTTTCTCAGATCGTAGCTATGTTTTTCTTATCTGTCTATGGTTGGATCAATGGTTCTGCATTCTTTGAAAAGATTTCTCATAATCCAAGTTATCGGCCGACATTTAATGCTCCGACATATGTTTCATTTTATGGAATGATGGCCTCATATATTGTGATGTACTTATTCAATCCTCTGATTATGATTTCTGTAATAATTATCCAGGGACTTTTGTTTTTCTATTTGTATAAGAGTAGTAAATCTATGAAGATTGAGGGAGTTTGGGCAGGAGTTTCATTTAGGTTTATGAAATTGTTTTTGAAGAGTATGGATAAAAATGCTAAGACTGTAAAAAATTGGAGACCAACACTTCTGGCTTTCTCAACAAAGGAAATTAATAATCACCCCATTGCTAGCCTATTGCATTGGATCAGTTCAAAGAGTAGTATTACTAAAATGTATTTTCTGCATAAGGGGAAGATTGGGAAGGATGATGAAAAAACCAAGCAGCACCAAGAGTCCTTGAATAAATACGTGAAAGATAATGAAGTAGATATCTTCCCAAGAAGTATTGCTAGTGAAAATTTTAAGAGTACTATTGAGGATCTTGCTCAGGCAGAAACTATTGGTAACTTGCCGCTGAATACTATTCTTTTAGATTTTGATAAGGATCTGAAACTTAATGATTTGACAAAAAATCTTAAATCATTGGATAAGAATTTGATAATTTTGAGAAACCAATCTGGATTTTCTGGATTTAAGAGTGTTGATGTTTGGTGGAGTTCTAGGAGAAATGGAAATTTTATGATCCTTCTGGCATATTTGATTACTCACTCAAAAAGATGGTTAGAGGAGGGTGCAACTATTCGTGTTCTAAATATAAGTGATGGAAGCGAGGAAAGTAAAAAGGATATAAGACATGTAGAAAAGGTTTTGAAAGAGTCAAGAATTGAAAATATTGAGCTAAAGGTAATCCCCAAGGAAGGTAGGCAAATCAAAAGTATAATTCATGAACATTCGGCTAGTTCGGATCTTGTTATTATGGGGTTGACAAATCTAGAGAAGAGTGCTAATAAAAGACTTGCAGACCATATAGAGAAATTTACTAAGAAGTTGAAGGTGAGTCTAGTTGTTTTTGCTACGGACAAGATTGATTTTAGGGTTAATTAATTTAGTATCTGGTCTTTTTTTGTAGAACAATAAATCTTATAAACTTCTATTGAGTTCAGTTTTATGCAGACTAGGTCGGCGAGTTAGCCCCTCGCCATTCGCAAATGGGCTTTATGGCGGACTGTAAGGCAGGACGTGAGATGAAGCGGTAAATGTCGGTAATTTGACGTTGAAGTTTTGTCCTTTTTGATCTTGCCTTAATGAACTGGGTCAGGCCTTGATCGGAGCAGCCCTAAGTTTAGGTTTGGGTGCTTAAAGGGTCGCAGAACCGAGGATAGTTTCCGTCCTCTTTTCCG
>JABHNB010000009.1 GCA_018694115.1 archaeon | reverse complement strand
TTGGGTATGGTTCTATTCATTGGTTGTTAACTCTAGTTGAAAGGAGCACTTTATGTGCCCATCGCAAGACGAGTCGAACATACAGGATGATCCGGATGTTAAGGGTGATTCCGAAGTTCGGGAAGAAGTCGTAGAAACTCAGGTTGAATCCGCAGCAGAAGGCGATCCGGAAAATAAAGATGAACCGGAAACGCAGGAAGAGTCGGAAGACGCCGCATCGCAGGACGGACCGGAAGTTTCGGGCGGTGAAATGGCACCTGGGCCCAAAATGTCTGAAGGCGATCCGCCCAATGTTGTCTTCGAACGTTTGGCAAGCAATCAGAGTAATGGGCCTGTCGAAGAAGCGCCGGTTGAGCCCGGAACTCCCTTGGAACACCAGGACGGTGAAATCTTTCACCTTCAGGTAAAACAGATTACTTCCGAGGATTCTGTTGTGACGGCCAGATGGTGTATCTGTCCGGACAAGATCCAGGAACTTCGGGAAAGCGGAGCGAAGAATCTCCATATCCTGATCGTGATCAAGCCGAAGGGGGGAGGAGTCGAACAGCGCAGAGTCATCCCAGTGGAAGAGGAGATGGCTTATCTCTCGTTCTTGAGTCCTGGAATGCACACCGTCCAGGCCACGCTTGTCTGGTCCACCGGAGAGGCTAAGAAGATGAGAAAACGTCTTCTCAAGAAACATACCCGGAATGAATATGCCGCATATGTTCTGGACGATGAAGGGAAGCTGAGGGACGATGAGGCGTTCTGGAACCATTACCAGGTTAATGCGCATAAGGTTGGACACGCGGAAATCGACATCGATGTCCCCGAAGAGTTCTTCGCCAAGGAGCCTCCGAAGTGGCTGTCGAAGTGGGTCAATTTCGGACACAAATATGATCCTGTTGATCAGTGTTCGTTCCGCCGGAGATTCATCTACGCCCTCACAGCCAAGCCGATTCTGTATTGCCTACTTCTGGTGGTGCTCTACGGCGTCCTGATTGTCACGGACACCATCCTGCTGTTGTGGGGAAAGAAGATCAATCTCAAAACATTGCGGAATCCCTTGGATTCCCATAACTGGGTCAATCCGGGAGATTTCTTCAATCCCTATCCGGGGGTGCGATCGATCTTCTATAATCGTTGGCTTTGGCCGTTCGCACCCATTCCCTGGATAATCATCGGATTCTTTACCACTGCAATTATTTGTGAGCAGTGTGGGTTCGATGTCCTCACCGTTCTGAAGTATGTCTCTCTAGCCATTGTTTCCTCAATCATGGTGATTACGGTTTCGATGGCAGTCATTCGAGGCATAATCCATCTTTGGATCGGTAGCGAAGCTGCTAAGAAGAAGCGAGCTGAGAAGCGAGCTGCAAGGGCGAAAGCTGCTGCTGAAAAGGCGGCTGCAGATGAAGAAGAGCGGTGGAATGAATGTCCTTCCTGCCCCGGAGAAACATTGGGAATGGACATTGAAGATCTTCCCGAGAAGCACCAAACCTTCAAACTGAAGGCTACAAGATTTAAGTGGAGTGTCTGTCGACCGTTCAGGAGGGAGTAAAACTGCTGGAGGGTTTGATATGGCTGGTTCCGGGCTCTGCTTGAGGTTGTTTTGAGCATCCAGGGGCTGGTTGTTTATTCTATTCGTTTAATCTCCTTGGAGGGAGTTAGGAATGAAATCGTTACGTCGTCCAAGCGATGGATGTCTTCCAATCGAAGGTTCGGAAGGACATGAAGCTGAAAGTTTGACTGAAGAAGAAAAGGTAGTCAAGAAGGCACGCCGAAAAAAAAGGAAAAAGAACATTATCCGTTACATTGCGAGGGTTAGAGAAGGACGGGATATTTTTACTAATGAACTGATTCCTAAAGGGGAATAACCTCTCCTTGGCTTGTCTCTCTTGACTTTTCGAATAATCTTAGTAAGGAGTCTTGATGGAAAAGAAAGAAAGGTGATGACGAGGCTGTAGGTGTCAACATTGTCGAGAATTTGTTCGTACCTTGCGCCGACCAGACAAGCTGGTTGGGCAAATTAACCCTTTTTCCGTAAGCAAAAGCTACGGAAAGGAGATTTAAGATTATGACACCCGAATTTTCAAGTGAAGATAGCAATGTTCTCTTAGGCCCTGGCGAAATGGTCTTTATCAAGAGTGAGAACAATGGACATGTTTCGGTGTGGACTGGTCCGTGTCAGAACACGCTGGAACAGACAGAACATGCCGTCAGATGGGATGCAGACAAACGAATTTTCGTTAAGTGTGCGGTCTCAGAATCAAAAAGTCCTTTTGTCTCAGCAGACGAAGGACAGTACGTTGTTCTTACCAATCCGGTGAGCGAAGAGAGCCTTAAGGACGGCAAGGATGAACATCCCTCTGAAGGAAGCAAGCAAGGGTCTGCGAAGTTGGCAAAGGGTAGCAGTGTTGTGATCCCCGGACCGGTTTCCTTTGCCCTTTGGCCTGAACAAAAAGCAAAGGTCATTGATGGCCATACCCTTCGATCGAATGAGTACCTGGTCGCAAAGGTCACCAATGAAAAGGCCGCTAATGATAATTGGGGCGAAGCGGTTCTCAAGGAAACTACTTCCTCAGAGGAAACTCCGGCACCTGAAAAAGATCCGAATACCGGATCCGGAGATGAGGCCCCTCCCGAGGAGGATACTTCAACCGCTGATGAATCGGCTGCTGAAGAGCCCAAGGATTCTCCCGCCTCCGCTACGGACTCCGCCGACGAGATCAAATCCGTCGAAGATCGTCCGGAATTTTCCATGGGCCAGCGCCTGATCATCAAGGGAACGGACGTTTCGTTCTTTATTCCTCCCACCGGAATTCAGATCGTTCCTTCCGGAACTGGAAAATATGTCCGCGATGCAGTTACTCTGGAAGTGATGGAGTACTGTGTTCTCCGCGATGAAAAAGGCGGTAAGCGCTTTGAACAAGGCCCGGCGGTTGTGTTCCCCACGCCGACCGAAGTTTTCGTCGAGAAAGACGGAAGAAGAAAGTTCAGGGCAGTGGAGCTCAACAATGATATGGGCGTCCATATCAAGACAACTCAGGCCTGTGCCGACGATGACGGTACCGAGCGCGGACCTGGTGAGGAAATCTTCATCACCGGCAAGAAACAGAAGATTTACTGGCCGAAGCCGGAACATGCAGTGGTCAAGTACGGAGATGATGACACTGGAGTTACCTTTGCCATTGCAATCCCGGATGGAGAAGGCAAATATGCTCTCCAGAAAGCAACCGGGAATGTTGTACTGATCCGTGGCCACCAGATGTTCCTGCCCGATCCCACTCAGGAAGTTGTTGTTCAGCGAGTCCTCGACCCGGCAGTTGTCGAGCTTCTTTACCCCGATAACGCGGAAGCCATGGCGTTCAATGATCGTCTCAGAGCTTCGAGAGTTGGAGCAGCACCGATCGAACTCCCTCGACTTCGTCGAGGAAGTCACAAAGGATTAGGCCTCTCCGAAAGTTACATCGAAGATGAACTCGGAATGCCCCAGAACTTTGAGTCTCTGTCCTACTCAAGATCGACTGCCCCGGTTCTTGAACAGGCAGTGGGAGACGGCTTTGGGGGAGACGAAATTTCCAGGAAAACCTCCCATACCCCCCCAAGAGAAATCACTCTTGATAACAAATACACCGGTGCCGTTGCTGTCGACGTATGGCCCAACTTCTGCATCCTCCTGGTCACTAAAAAGGGAGAACGCAGAACGGTTGTCGGTCCGAAAACGGTTTTGCTGGACTACGATGAAGTTCCTGCTTCCTTGGAGCTTTCCACCGAAACTCCCAAGACCGACGCCCATACCCTCAGAACCGCCTATCTCCAGATCGAAGCTAACAAGGTTTCGGACGAGATCCATGCGGAGACGTCGGACATGGTCAAGGTAAGGATTAAGCTCTCCTATCGTGTGAATTTCGAAGGAGACAACAAGAGGTGGTTCAACATGAGGAACTACGTCAAGGTCCTGACAGACCATCTCCGCTCGTTGGTCCAGTGTCTCGTCAGCAGACATGGAATTGCGGAATTCCAGAAAAATGCACGAGACATTATCCGCAATGCAATCCTCGGAGAAAAGCCTGCCGAAGGTGATCGACCTGGTCGATCTTTCTCCGAAAACGGCATGAGGGTCTACGAAGTTGACTTCGATACCATCGAAGTTCGCGACCAGTCCATTGCCGCGAGACTTGTTGAGGCCCAGCACAGTGCGGTAACGAGAAGTATTGAGATCTCCGACGCTGAAGGTGATCGCGAGACTAATGCGCGTCTTCAGGAGATCCAGCGTGAGAAGCAGAGAGACGCAGACGTCACCGCCCAAGAAGCCCACAAGCTTCGACTTGAGGCGGCAGGAAGATCGCAAGAGGCGGATCTTCTGAGTGTCGAGCACAGTAAGGCCACGCAGCTCGCGAACATCCAGGCCGATTCCGAGGCTGCAGAGCTCCAAGCTACTGCAAAACTCGTTGCGCAGGATGCGCAGGATGTAATTGCCGATAAGATCCGCGACAGTAAGATGAAGGACGCATCTCAGCGTCTGGAGATCGCGGAGCATGATCAGAATCTCCAGGTCGATTTGATGGAGAAGGAAGTTGCGGCGGTCGTAGCTCAAGCCGGAGCGATCTCTCCGCGATTGGTTGCCGCCATGGAAACCATGGGCACCAAGAAGCTGGCTGAAGAACTGGTCGTTGCTCTTGGACCGGAGGCCATCGCAAGTGGTCAGAGCGTTGTCTCAGTGTTGAAGAAGCTTGTTGGAGATGGTACCGTATCTACCCTCCTCGATGGCCTCTTCAAGGGATTCAAGAGCGATGCAGTTAACAGCAGCACCGACTCCGGCGCCGAATAGTTTCCCCTAGCCACCGGATGATTTGATGTTGAGGTAGTTGTGTGGGGCAGCCAGTCCTTGTTTCTTGTTGGGAGGTGCTTGTTTCTACCTTTCGATGAGAAGGCTTGCCTTGGGCTGGTTGCCCCGAATATTTCGAAGAACTTTAGTTAAGGAGTACTGTTTTGAACAAGTACGTAAAACTCGGTTTGATTAACTTTGCGGGAGTGTATATACTCACGCTCATTGCATTGCTGATATTCGGATCCCTCTATTTGGGCACCGCCATCGGTAGTGCTTTCCTGACTGCGATCATTGGGGGCCTTCTGACGTACAAGAAGTACTTGAAGGACCAGGAAGCTGTGGTTAAGAAAAGTCCGGAGCCCGAAACCCCGAAAGTCAAGATTCAATCGCCATCGGGCACTGGGCCTCCTGCTGTCGCCGCCCCTGAAGATCTGCCTCCGGATAACTCCGCAAAGCGGATTGATCAACTGGCTGCGATTAGCCTTCAGGTGATGAATGATCCCTTACGGGATGAGGCTATCATCTCCCTGGTTGACGATATCGTGGATCAGCTGACCTGGATCGTTGAAGAGGTTGATCCGACGAACCTGGGATCCCAAGTTAACATCACACTCGGGCGTGTCATTGAGGATTACCTCCCCAAGCAGATCCGCCTCTTTGTAAAACTGGCTGCGGAAGAGCGCATTCGAGCCAAGGAAGCAACGGTCTCGGCGCTCACGGCTCTCCAGGAACGTATCGTTTCCATAGCTGACAAGGCTAGGGATGGTGACTTCGCTTCGGCTACAACAGAAGCCAAATTCCTTGAACAGGTAGTACAAGCCTAAGGAGGCTTCAAAATGAGAACATACAAAACAGTCTCACAGGCCGAACGCCTAAGACTCATCCGCCAAATGCCTGTGCCCATGTCGGAAGCCGATCAGATTCAGATATCGATTATAGACGTAAGGGTCGGTGGTTACATCCAGATCGGCAACGAAGTGTATTACGCCGATGAGATGAATCGCTACTCCGAAACATGGGACGGCAGAACCACCGAGTGGTTCGAGTTGCGCCTTACTTCGCTCGTAAGTGGCAAGATCTGCTACCTCGAGTGGGAAGAGGACGACTCGATCGAGATCTACATCTATACGGAACTTCTGAAGCTTCAAGCTCTTGGCATCGGTTCAAGAGATCTGGAAGAAGAAGAAGACTTCAGTTATGGTGCAGAGTTATTCCGCTATGATGACGATAATGATGCCACCTTCTACCGCGACCGCTCTGGAAACGGTGAGAGGTACTATTACTGGGACTACTACAATTCGAACGATTCCCTCTGCATGGGAATCGAACGATGGGACAGTAATAGCTACGAAGCTCACCTCGGCCATGCGGTGGATGACAGAAACATCCGCGTCCTCGTAAAAGAGGGCTAAACTCGAATCTCGATAGTTGAATGTTGAATTGCAGTACCAATAGTCGTCGTAATGTTACGACGCAGGTTTTTTACACAGTACCAAGAAAGGAAAGGTACAATGACTGAAACGAATGACCAGGCCGTGAAAACTAACGTTGAGGACACCGGATCCGGAGAAGCCGATTCGGGAACTGTTACCAGTCAGCAGACTGTTGAACTGGATGAAACCCCGCAGGCTCCCGAGCCCGAACCCATGCCCGAACCCGCTCCGGAACCTGCCCCTGCGCCGGATCCCGAGCCCGAACCGGAATCCTCGTGCTCCGATGACAGCGACTACGATAGCGGCGGCGATGACGGCGGTGGTTGCGACGACTGAACAAAGCAATAGTTGAATATTGAGGGATTGGTTGAATGGGGCCGGGTAGTGATTTATTGGGGAGGTGCCCGGCCTCGTTCTTTTTCTATATCAAGATAACCGAGACGTAAGGAGAAAAGCACATGCATAAAATAGAACTCTCTGGCGATGAGGAGGGGTTGTTGAATGAAGCTGCAGGAGCAGTATACCTGGCCGAAGCTTCTTTGTTAACCTCCGATGACGAAGTCTTCGAAAGCGCCGAAATTGTGAAATATGCAGGAATAATCTTCCGATCGGGAGTAAACCGAACGAACTTGGCCTCTATCGGCAAGAAGGTCATCGAAGAAAGCAAAAAGTTCCTCCCGAGCGATGTCAATGCAGATAATGCCCTCGGGGATCCTTCATGGAAAGACCAGGGCGAGAAAGATGCTGTTGAGAACATCATCTGGGTCCTTAAAAACAACAAGGAAGATGGATGGGTGTCATTTTCCCTCGAAGAACTCATTGAGGCCAAGGATGCGGGTGAGGAATTTACTGAGAGAACTATCCTCACCCTGAAGGATCGGGGTTTCCTTGGGTACAATGGAAGAAGTTACTATGTTACATCCATGTTCATGGAGATTGTTGGTAAATACGTGGACTAATGCCTGCAAGTCGGTCCGCAAGACGTTGATTGACCAATAAATCCCCACCTTAGGCGTGGAGAAAGGAACGAGCAATGAATAGCTCAGAACAACAAACATGGAACTTGCCCAGAAGATTTGCAGGTAAGGCTTTTGCCGATCCTAGAAAGGATGCCGAGGCGATGAGCTTAGCTGAACAAATCTGGGGAAGGCTCATGGAACGCTTATCTTCGGGAGGGGGGAGAAGACAGCGAAAAAAGAAATGATGTTTTTTCTATTTCAATAACCTCCGATATAAGGAGCTCAAGGTGAAGCAAAAAACCGCCTTTCTGATTGTTATTGGTGTACTTGTTCTGGCGGCAGTCGTTTCCCCGGTGCAAGCGCAGGAAAAAAAGAAAATCACTATTGGTGCGGGAATCTTCCGCCCATGCGTGATGGAAAGTTCCTCAACGAAGTCTGGCCTTTCGGGATCAGACATCGAAATAATTGAGGCGATTGCTGGAGAACTCAACTGGGAGATTGAGTACAAGCAGTACAAGGGTTCGGAATTTGACCAACTTCTGCAGGATGTTAAGGCAGGGAAGGTTGATGTGGCAGTGTCCGGGATCTTTATTACCGCGGATCGGGAAGAGAATTTCGACTTCTCACACCACTATATGAATTCCGGATTGAGGATCGTTGTCAAAGGTCAGAAGAAAAAGGCCTCGATCCTCTCGTCTATTTTCCGAAGACTGTTCAACTGGGAGATGGCAGGGCTTTTGGGAATCCTCTTCATTGGATTCTTCGTTTGGGGATTCTTGTTGTGGCGGGCTGAACAGGGTGCAGACGTAATCGCAGACGATTGGAAAGGATTCTTCGATGCATGCTGGTGTGTCTGGGCAATTAAGACCACCATAGGTTTTGGAGATATCTATCCCAAGAAGACTTGGGGAAGGCTCTTAACCATCCCCCTCTTCCTCAACGGCTGCGTTATTGTCGGCCTTGTCTCTGCTCCGATCATCACAGCTTTTACGGTCCGGGAAATCGAGGCCATTGAATCGGTGATCAACCATCCGGGAGATCTCAGAGGAAAGACGGTCGCCACTGCACAAGGCACTACAAGTGTTACGACACTTAAGGGCCTTGGAGCTAAGGTGGTTGCTACACCTTCTATCCAAGAATCGTATGATCTCCTGCTTAAGGAGAAGGTTGATGCGGTTGTCTTCGATTCCCCAAGTGTCCTTTTCTTCGCCCAGCAACACCCGGATGAAGTGGGGGTTGTCGGTCCGATTTTCGACAAACAATACTACGGCTTCGCCGTACCTGAAGGAAGCAATCTTCGAGAAGAGATTAACCGCGCCTTGTTGAAGATTCGGAAAAGCGGTAAATACGATGAAATCTATCGTAAATGGTTTGGCTCAAAGGAGAGCTGACCAGAAAGGAGTAGAAATGACACAGCAGATTGCAGGGATTTTAATCGCTTCGGGGGCCACTTTTTCTGGAGTGATTGCGATCTGGAGTTTTGTGAAGCACATTCGAAACACTCCTCAGGATTAGGAGATAAGTTTTTGGGACGTAACATGGCATTACATTAAAAGGATCCTGGCAAGTTGCTGGAATCTTTAGGTTCTGACAAGAGTTAGGGCCTTACTTTTTTTCTCCCCAAAACGGAGAAAGGAGAATATTGTGAATTTTGATAAAGGTCTTAAAATCGTTTCCGCAACCCGCAAGCTTATCTTCAAGGTTCCCGCGAGTGATGTCGTTGTGGCATTCGAACAGGATATGGAAGTCTCCGGATATGGCCAGAATAACGACCGTCCGGTGATTCTCGTTCTCAACGAAACTGACGGTGACGGCGACGGAACCTGGCAGGGCGCAGACGGTGAAAAAGGCGTTGTTATCCTCAACGAAGTTCCTGGCGAAATCGCCGAGGCACTTCTGGATATGATGGAGACTCCGCCCACGGTAGATAACCTGGACGATATCCTTATAGCAGCAGGCGAGCAGGGGTGCGGTGACCAGTACACTGCCGACACTGACTTCGTGGATGATCATCTTTCGCCGGCTGGTCGCATGGTCGATGACTATACTGGGATCGTGAAGCGTGACGAAAAAGACGTGGTTCTCGCTATCCGCGATAAGGAAGGAGTAATCCGAATCAAACTTCCGAATGGCGACGAACGCCACATCGAAGAGGACATCCTCCTCAGGACCTACCGCGGAGCGGACGGATCTCCGATCGATCTCAGCGACATTCCGACTGCCGATGCCGAATAATTGATGGCCTGATTTTTCACTAACCTGAATGGGGCCGGGTAATGTTTTATTGGGGGGTGCCCGGCGCTGTTCCTTGTTCTCTGAAGGGAGAATTGTTATGAAACTGCCTTGTTGGTTGTTGGTTGTTGTCTGTTGTGGATCCCTGACGTCTCCGGGGTGTTCGGTGAAGGAAGAAAGCTTTTCGAGGGAAGCTTTAATGAATTCCCAGATTCGCCTTGTTCAGGATCTCCAAGAGATGGATGATCTGACCTTTATCGGCCATTTGGAAAATGCGAAGAACAAGGAACAGCTTTTCGAGCTCTACCTTCGTGTTATCCTCGGCGGGAAGGTCAGTCCGGAGTTTGTGAATCGCATTGAAAGGATCCATTTGTCCAGGTGCCTTGCTGCCAACAGTGCACTGGGACTGAAGATCCTGTATCTTTGCACTCCGGAAGATTCAGATATAAGGAGGGCTATCCGCCAAAAATGGATCCCGCAGTGCTGGCAAGACTTCGAACAAGCTGAAGGGGAACGGGAGGCCACCTATGTCTATTTCGGAACCCCCCAGGGAAGCGAAGTCCGGCGTGCAGTCATCCAAAAGCTGGAGAAAATTGAAGGTCGGAGTGACGGATAAAACAGAGTCCTGACATCGTGTTGGGATAGATCGAAAAAGTAGAATAATACGAAAGAAGGTAATCCTTATGGAAATGTCATTTGAATCTCTGGCCGCCCAGGTCGGAGTAATGAAAGCTCTTGCAATCTGGAATGTGCAAGATAACGCGCCTCCCCCCGATCTGAATTTCGATCGGTGGATCGAGGTGTACTACAGTGGAGAGGCCGAAGAGCCCCTCAAGAAACGCGCCCTTGGTGAAGCCGCCAGATTGGCTTCAACATTCGAGAATAACCTCAGACTGTTCGAACTCTCGATAGGCAATGAAGATTTGTCAGAGCTTCACCGGCACGCTGGAACGCAGATGCTCCAACGTGTGGGATCGGAATTCGGAAACTGGATCAAGCTTTGCCATGCGGCCATAAGGTCTGGAGACGCCTCGCTCAAAAGTTCAGTCCTGGAGCAGATCTCACGAAGGGCAAGGACTCCGGAAGATTGGGAGTCTGTCCTTGAAGTGGCTGAAGCTGGATCTCCCCTCAGACAGACCGCTCTCGAAAATGTAGGCGGATCCATCCAAACTTTCGATCAGGCAAAAACCATCTATACAGAATCTGGAGAGGCCGATAAGGAAGAGATGGGCATCAAGAAGATGGTCGCAGATCTTTTCCTCGATCTGCTCTTATCTTCCAATCCCTCCCTTGAACAGTTGTGCACCCTTCGTGGGGACTGCTACAATCAGCACGAGGAAAGGATCGGTGAAGAACTGGTCAAGAGAGTGACCACCATGGGGCAACTCATGGAGGCCTATAGGGTGGCCGATGATGAAACTACGGACAATGCTCTCGAAGAAAATGTGGCCGAACTCCCCCAGGAAGATTTCGAGACATTGAAAGGATTCCTGGAAGAAGCAAACGATAATGGCTGGGAAAATATGTGTGATGCCCTCATTAAAAGACTCGAAGGGAGAGAAGAGGTATCCTTTGAGAACTGGGAGGCTATCTTCGGGATGTTTGATGGAGATCATGACAGG
The DNA here is from genome assembly GCA_018694115.1 of archaeon. GTDB lineage: Archaea > Nanobdellota > Nanobdellia > Pacearchaeales > GW2011-AR1 > JAGVXH01. The sequence goes on along the minus strand of JABHNB010000009.1, from coordinate 64,059 downwards.
CAAAGACTGATCCTCACCCAGATAGAAGAACGACCCAGGAATTGGGGCCCGGACAAATGGTGGGAGTTCTTCACAAACGCAGAGGGTTCCTCGCCTTCTGAGGATAGGATAATCGAAATATTCAGAGAGTTGGAGTGTAGCGACTTCAATCTCTGGAAAGAGACCTACGACAAGATGCTCGGAGATGGAGAATCTGACAATCTCGGAGAAATCTTCCTTGGAAAGTTGATGGAACTCGGTGACGGCGACTTCGAATGGTGGCTGGATCTCTTTGCGGAAGCGGCCGAATATGGGTGGGATAGCAAGGATGAAATAAAGGTCAAGCTGATAAAACTGGCCTCTCCTTCCTGACCGCCGCCTGAAGACTTACTTCCTACTTGTTTTATTCGTGCATAGTGTGCGGGCAAGATGGGATGAAGATAGATAATGAAAGGAACGAGTTATGAAAGAGTTTATTGTTGGACATTGGCAAGTGTTTGCCACCCTGGCAGGATGTGTCGCCTTGCTGATGGGCTATCGTGTGGTAAGGAGGGTTGTTTCCAAGTACCGGGGATTGCCACGTGGATGGTTCCTGAAGACGGTCATGTTGGCAGTTGTTGTGGTAGCCGGGATCTATTTCTTTACCTGGTGGTGGGGTCCGGCGTATCATATCAACGACGAAGTCGAGATAGTTTATCCCCGAAGCGACGTAAATGGTGAAACTGGGATAATCAGATCCTGGAATTGTCTCGCTCCGGGCAATGGCTATGTGTATTCTGTTTATTGTAAGGGAGATGAACCCTACGGCCTCCGTTTTGAGCACCTGAAGAGGTTAAACGGGCCCCATATCCCGGGCATTCCAATCCTTGTTTTAATGGCCGTCGGGGTTTGTGTGGTGATCTACTTGCGATTACCCGTCCTGAATAAATCCTCTTCGAACTTCGGATATTGACGATGGCGTTACCCTTGGGAGGGCTAGATTGTTGGGCATTGGGCTTGATGACTAGCTCTCCCTTTTGGGGGTTTTGATGAATTGAACGAAAGGAACGAGATATGAAAGAGTTTGTTAACATGGTGAGCGACAACTGGCAGGTATTTGCCACATTGGCTGTCTTCGCCTCCCTCTTCGTGATTTATCGCTTGGGAAAGAAGGTTGCTTCCAGGTATGTGAATCTCACTACGGGTTGGGTGTTGAAGACCCTCGTATGGATGGTAATTGTCTCGGCAGTGATTTACTTCCTCGCATGGGGCCTTGGACCGGTGTATGGTATCAACGAAAAGGTCACGATCGTCCAACGAGATACCCCCGAGGAAGGAAAGGTCGGAATAATCCGTGATTGGGAAAGTCCTCGTCCAGGGGGATTCATCTATCATGTGGATTATGGGGCGAAAGAACTGGGAAAATTCCACTTCCAGGAACTCAAAAGGTTTGAAGGCCCCTGCTATATCCCGAGTGTTTTTCCGCTTATCCTGATGATAATCGGAAGCCTGATAGCTCTCGCCGCGAATATGGATTCCCTGAAGCTGAAAGAAGGCGCGAGTGACTAGGCGTAGTTGTCGTTCTCTCGATTAAGAGGTCGATTGTAAGGGGGAGCTAGATTGTTTGGCAGTGGGCCGGATGACTAGCTCTCCCTTGGGAGGTTGTGATAATCGAAATGAAAGGAAATGAAGTTATGAATGATCTTTGGAAAATGGCCTGTGACAATTGGCAAGTGCTGGCCACGTTGGCTACCTGCGCTGTTCTGGTTGTGGGCTATCGTTTGGTAAGAAAAGCTATTGATCGGGGGCGCGTAGCCGGAAAGTGGCTGATGTGGACGATCTTCGGGATAGTTTTCCTTGCAGTGATAGTTTATTGTTTCAGCTGGTGGTTGGGCCCAGTCTATGGCGCCAATGATGAAGTTGAGATTACGCGACTGCAAAGCGAGCTCAACGGGAAAATTGGAGTGGTCAGAGATTGGAAACTTGAAATGGCCCACTACTCCTACTTTGTGGAGTGTGGGGGGGCAAAGCATAAGTTTCTGTTCGCGGAGATAAGGAGTTTGGGTGGCCCCTATATCCCCGGAATTCCATCCTTCATCATATTTATTCTGGGAAGCTTCCTGGTGATCGTCCGGGATAAGTTGGATTAATTGCCCTTGACAGGGGGAGTATTTTTTACTTGCATTACTCGTGCAGTGTGTGCATGAGCTAGAAGAAAGAGAATTGACAGAATGAAAGGAAGTGACGTATGGATGAACTTTTGAAAATAGCCGGTGATCATTGGCAGGTGTTGGCCACGATTGGGGGGTTCATTGCCTTGCTGGTCGTTTACCGTCCCCTAAGGGCGGTTGCCAAAAAGTTGAATGAGATATCTCCCCGGGGGTGGGCGGTCCTGATTCTCCTCCTTGCAGGAGTTTACTTCCTCTGCTGGTGGTGGGGCCCGGCGTATCACATCAATGATCAAATCAAGATCGTCCAACGGGATACCGCTGCCGAAGGGAAGATAGGCGTTATTCGGGATTGGGATTTTGGTGGCGCAGAAAAAGGTTACAGGTACCATGTGGATTGTGGAGAAAAAGGGCGTGGCGTCTTCAGTTTCCAGGAGATTGAAAGACTCGAAGGATATTACATTCCGAGCGTTCCTTCGCTTGTTGTGATATCCGTCTGCTTCTTCCTGGTTATTCTTATGATTCTGTATCCGCCCAAGTAAGTCCAATTAACTGGGTGGTCAAGACGTAGTATCCAAGGCAGGGGCCCAACTTTCAGTTTACTGACTGTTTGGGCTCCTCGCCTTTGGATTTGTGTTTTTTATTTGATTATGTGTTTTTTATTTCGTAGATTTTGGGTTTGGTTTTTTATTTGCATTTTTTATTTCTTAAAATTCGGTCTTAAAATTCGGATGATTTGGTGCCCTTAGGGCAAAGTTTGGTTTTTTATTTGTCCCAATGTATGTGGTGCAATATAGTATATTGCAATATAGATATTGTATCATATATGTTGTAGGACATACTTTGTGTTTTTTATTTCGTAGATTTGACCGAAAGTCATAAAAGACTAATATTCATTGAGATAATATGGCATGTGGATGTGGAGATGGTGAATCCAAAGGATATGTGTTTGAAAGGCCTTCGGGATCACCGTATGAATGGAACCAAAATAAGTATGATAGTTCCCCAGTTAGTGGGCGATTCGGTTATACTATGAGATATTCTGATTCTGGCAGGTTCTAAGATAGTGAAATTATTACAACAAACTTTAAATAATCGTATAGCTCTTGGAATTTATGAAAGAGGGGTACATTGCATGGCTTTCCGATTTATCTAAGAAAGATGTTAAGCTCGCAGGAGGTAAGGGGGCTAATCTTGGTGAAATGTTTAATTCAAAATTTCCGGTTCCCCAGGCTTTTGTTGTCACAACTAAGGCATTTGATCATTTTTTGAAAAAGACGGAGATTAAGGATCAGATTCGAGAGATTTTGAATAAGATTGATGTTGATGATACTGATGGTCTTTCGAGCAAAGCTAAGGAGATTAGGGAAATCATGGTTGCTGCGGAAATGCCCGAGGATCTTAGAAGTGAAATTTTGGAAGCCTATGATAATTTTAATGTTGATTTGAGCGGTCTTGAAAGTTCCCCTGGAGCATTGGCCATTTTGAAATCTGCTCGTGAGCCTGTTTTTGTTTCAGTTAGAAGTTCGGCCACTGCAGAGGATTTGGGAGATGCAAGTTTTGCAGGACAGCAAGAAAGTTTTATCAATGTTAAGGGAAATGATGATTTGATTGAAAAAGTCAAGCGAGTTTTTGCATCTATTTTTACAGCCCGGTCGATATATTACCGAAAGAAGAAAGGATTTGAAGATCTTGTGGGTATTGCCGCGATTGTTCAGAAAATGATTAATTCAGATAAGTCCGGAGTTATTTTTTCTAGACATCCAGTAAAAAACACGGACGATGTCTTGGTAGAATCTGTCTTTGGACAAGGGGAAGGTATTGTTTCTGGGAAAATCAAACCAGACCAGCAAACAGTTTCTAGGGCTTTTGATCTTGTAGATGAGAAAATTGCTGAGAAGAAAATTGCAATTGTTAGAGATGCATCAGGAATTACAAAAACAGTTCAATTAAGCCCAGAAAAATCCGGACAGAGAGTTTTGAAAACTTATGAATTGAAGCAGTTGGCAGAATATGCGATTAAATTAGAAGAACATTACAAGAAACCGCAAGATATTGAATTTGCAATTGAGAATGAGGATATATATATTTTACAGACTCGGCCGATTACGACCTTGAAAGCAGGGAGTGATGGCAAGGAAGAGGGTGAGGGAGACGAACTTGAAGGACCAGTTTTAACGGAAGGACTTGCCGCATCTCCAGGGATTTCTTCAGGAGTTGTTAAAATTGTTAAGTCTATGGAAGATTTGGGCAAGATTCGAAAAGGTGATGTTCTTGTTACTGCAATGACTAATCCGGACATGGTTGTAACTATGCAAAAGGCTGCGGCGATTATTACTAGTGAGGGGGGGATCACAGCACATGCAGCGATTGTATCTCGTGAAATGGGTATTCCCGCAGTTGTTGGGACAGATAATGCGTTAGAGGTTTTGGAAGATGGTCAGGAAGTTACAGTGGATGGTTTTAGGGGTAAGGTTTATTCTGGAAGAGCTCAGAGTAAGAAGGTTGAAATCTTGCCAATTGTTAAAACTAAAACTCGAATAAAAGTTATGGTTGACTTACCAGAATATGCTGAGCGAGCGGCTAAGACAAATGCGGACGGTGTTGGACTTGTTCGATTGGAAGGTTTAATCGCATCTGCAGGAAAACACCCGATTGCTTATGAGGCTGAAGGAACCTTAGAAGAGTATAAGGCCATGTTAGTTAAGGGTCTTGGAAAGATTGCTGAAACATTTATTGGAAAGCCAATCTGGATCCGTTCCTCAGATATCCGAAGTGATGAATATGCTAATCTAAAGGGTGCCCCAAAAGAGATTGAAAAGAATCCAATGTTAGGAAATCACGGGATTAGGTTTTCACTGAAACATCTTGGAATCTTTAAGGCAGAGCTTGGAGCAATTAAGGAACTTGCAGATAAGGGACATAAATTTGGAGTTATGTTTCCCCAAGTTATTTCTGTTGATGAGGTAAAGGCAGCTAAGAAGATTTTTGAAGAGATGGGAATTAGTAATGTTCAATTTGGAGTTATGATTGAGACTCCTGCCGCTTCAATCTTGATAAAAGATCTTTGTGAAGTTGGACTTGATTTTATTTCATTTGGAACAAATGATTTGACGCAGTATACTCTTGCAATTGATCGAGGAAATGAAGATGTTCAATATATCTATGATGAAATGAACTGGGCGGTTTTGAAACAATTATCCCGAGTGATTCGTGAATGTAGAAAGCAGGGGGTTGAGACTTCTATTTGTGGGCAGGCAGGTTCTAAAAAAGAGATGGTTGAATTCTTAGTTAAGCAGGGAATTGATTCTATCTCTGTTAATGCGGATGTTGCTAAGGAAATCTCGGAGTTAGTTTTGAGATTGGAGGGGGGCGATAAGGGTGGAGATGTTGATGGAAACATTAAGGAAAATAATGGGGGGGTTGTAGAAAATGAAGGAAATAAGGTTGTAGAAAATAATCCTCGGAGAGAAGAAAACCCAGAAAATGCGGGAGGAGAAAGTGTAATTGAACCGATCGGAGATAGGGAATCTGTTGAGAAAGAATTGAATGAGCGAGTAGAAGATGAAGCAGAGAGAGTTAGGCAGGTTGACAAAGAAAATGATATTGAAGTTGTTGATAGTTCTAGCGAAGGATCAGAAAGAAATGGGGAAGAAGCTAGGGCTCCAGAAAGTGATATTGAAGTAGTGGATAAGGAACCTGCTGAAACTAATACTGAAGAATTTGAACGGCCAAATTCAGAGCCAAGTGATATCGAAATAGTTGAAGAAAGGAAGAAGGAAGATATTTTTAGTTGATTAGATGCGCATTCTGTTACCCCTCACCAGATACAACACACCGAAAGGTTTATAAAGTCTATATTTCTAAAATAAACATGGTTAATGGAAATGAAAACGTGAGGGATTATGAAAGATTCATAACACCAACACAATTTGTTAATGAAGACGGAGGATTAGTTGATCTAGCCTATGCTCCATTAAATGCAGATTCTGGATGGAGTGCAGGAACTTTTGCAAGAGGATACGATCAAGCTAAAGAAATAACTGGAGCAGATATTGCTACTTTCTCGGAAATAATGCTTGGTAATAAAGATGCTTTGGCAGGACTTCCGTCCGCACAAGTAGAGGCTGCTAGAAAAGGTAGTGTTATGGTTGCTCAAGATGGAATGACTCAATACGGAGTTAAATATGCTAATGCTCTTGCTGAAATCGCATGGATGGAAGGAAGAGGAGAAGGTCTATTCAACATGGTATTTACAATGCCGACTTTTAAGAAAGGTAGGGGGGCTAGTTTTGATCCAGTTGTTGATGCTATTGAATTTTATAGGGCTGAACAGAAGGCCATTTCTGATGATCCTGAGGCTTATTTTGCAGGTAAGGCAGAGAATCTTAAACCTATTGAAATGGCATTTTTTACGCCATTCAAGGATAGAATAGTTGATGAATTTGGAATTAATGCAAAGAATAAGGCAATTAGAACAGTTGGAGAATACGGATTCCCTAAGTTCGTTGCAGATAATATTAAGTTAGCTGATGCCTATGGTAATGATCAGGCAGAAGGCATTATGGCCCTTAATCAAGAAGTTAGGAGCAAATTGGAAGCACTTGGTCCAGAACCGGCTCAGGAAAAGGTTCAGGAACTTCAGCAATGGATGCAGAACAAAAGAGCAAGTATCGGAGAATTCTCCCAGAATGCTCTTGAACAGGTTATTCCAATGGTTGAAGGCCTAAATGATTTGGCAAGAACAACTATTGCGGAATATGAAGCTGCAATGGCTGCTCAGAATAACGGGAACTAATTATTTTTAATTTTTTAATTATTTTTTTTATCGATTAGACTATCTACTAGTCTTGCCATTTCTCCGAGAAAATCATCGGTTTTTGTAAAGAGATCATCGATTTCCTTTCCAGTGATTTCTCTTCTTTTTCCGTGAACTATATCTTTTGCGATAACTCTCGCACTTTCGTAGTAGGCAGGATATTTTTTATGAAGAAGTTTCTTTTTTACGAAATGTTTAGTCATTACTTCTGCAATCTCTTCTGGAGATGACGGCATAATATTTGCAGCAATTAGCGCAGCATGTGCAGAATCTACCATTGTCCAATATAGCCCGTCTACGGTTGCAAGCATTGAATCTCTTGCACGAACCATATGTGCCGGAGCCCTCTGTAAAAGGGTATAAATTGATTCAGGGGTTGATCTGATCTTTCCGTCCTTCAAGAGAATTCGTAATGGGTTGAAGAACCCGCCGAAGTCAACAAGTGCATCCCCATATCTTAAAATGTTTATTACAACTGGATCTCCCCTCATTAAATCGCTCCACCATGTGGAAAGTTTTACGGAATTGATATGTAATGCTTTTCTATAAGGATTGTTTTGGATAAGTTTCCCAAGTTCTTCCCTATAGGTTGCAATAAGTTCTTGATCCCATTGAATGGATACGTCGTCGATTATAATTATTATATCTATATCTGAATCTGGCATTGAGATCTTCTTTGCAGATGACCCAAAAAGAACGATTGACTTAATCATCTGATCAAATTCATTATAGACTTTTGTTGCAAAATCTAGAGCTATTTCCCTTTCTCCGACAAGGTTTAGCGTCTTTGGCTCATTGTTCCTGACTATCTTTGTCTCGGGTTTTTTAGACTCCCCTTTCTTTAGACTAGGTTTAGAAACTTTCTTTTTTGCCATCCTCTTTTATAGTAATTAGTAATTCAATTTTATAAATGTATTGACCTAGGACATTGGTGTTCCGCCAAATCTTGATTGGCCTCCATCCATCATCCCCCCTAGCTCAACAGGCATTGTTGTGAAACCTGCCCCATAAATTGAATGATGCTGTTGCGGATTTAGGGTCCCATATCCTCCAAAATATGATCCCACCATCCCCGCTGCCTGATTCCAGTGGGGAGCCATTTTTGCTCCGTAGATTGGAGAACCAAAGGCTGAAAGAACCATGGAATGAGGTAATTTTTTGAAATGTTGGATGAATCCTGGTGCTTCAACTATTTTTCTCATCTCATCAAGCCTACCAGTTTTTTCTAATTGTTCAAGGATCTTTTTGAATGGGACATTTCCCATTCCAGGAACTAGATGAGAATCAGAATAACCAAAGTTGTCCGTTAGATGTACGTGTTTTACCATGGGGGCGACAGTTTTTGTTGCCTTCACAATATCTTTTTCATCGAACCCTGCCTTTCGCATTACATTCAGGTGCCCAACATCCCAGGTCACCCCAATTTGTTTCTTGGCCACCCTTCTTGCGTCCCCCTTTGATAAGCCTTGTTCATCCCTTAGTTTTTTCTCGAATTGTTTTCTTGATTTCTTTACCAAATTTTTCATGTCCTCTCCCCGCGAGAATGCCATTCCCTGATACATGTTTTCTATTGCGATTATCGGGGCGGTTTCTCCAAATTTTTCATAGGATTTTAAAGCAAGATTCCCGAATGTTTTGGCAGCCTTTTTCATTGCAAAATCTTCTGCAGCCATGTTGACCTGTGGTGCCAGGAAATCTTCTCCCCCAATCATTTTTCCATTTATCTCTCCTCCGCCGGTAGTGATACTTTTCATTTCCTTAAAATACTTATCTTGCCGTTGAGATTCCCTAATTTGTTTTTGGAAGATGTTAGCGACCTCTTTCTTATCTTCCTTTTTTTCTTTTTGCCAGTTAGATGCCATCGTTTTAAGTTCTTTTCTTTGCGCATCTGTCCCGTACTTATAAGCCCTATTGAATAAGGAACGGAAAGAAGTATTACTATTATCTAGTAGAGTTGCAGCCTTCGTGAACTCACGTTCAATCTCCGGATGAGATTTCATTTCCATATCCAATTTTACCATATCTTCTCTTGATTTTATTTCTTGATTGGTTAGGTTAAGTCCCTGAGCATTAGCGAGTGCATCCTGAAGGGCCTGATCAGCATATCTCTTTCCGAGGGTAATATCTTTTAATTTTTCATCCCAATCTGTAGCGTTTTGATTATTTATTGCCGCCCGTGTTGTCATAAGGGATCCCCCCTCCTCGATATCTTTCTCACCAAGTTTGAATTCTTCTGGTGTACTACTCATATAATAGGATCTATGTTCTTTAACCTGTGATACTCTTCCGCTTTCTTGATCGATTACAGGAGTTTGAAATTCCTTGAATCTATCCTCTCCCTTGCTAGTATCTCCCGGCCTCCATTCTGTTCCAGGCACACCATTTGTTGAATGGAAAACTATGGGGATATTCCCGGTGGGATCGAGTATGTGTGCTTTCTCTATCGCGTCAAACATCTTCCGTTGATTATCTTCCATTACGTGCTCACCGCCCCAACCCTGTTCCCCAAATCCTGCTGCATCCACCAATGGTCCGTGGACAGAGGGTTTAACTCCAGAAAGTTTCATTAGTGCTCTCATTTCCTTAAAATGTTGGATAGGGATTGCCTGGTCAGCATCTTGGACACCTAGGAGGGTTACTTCGAATGTTTTAACACCGTGTTTTAGTGCATTTACTGTTTCTCCAAGTTGATTTGCCGTCGCTGCAGATCCTGGAAAACCGATTGTTCCCGCGTTTAGTCTAAATCCGGTAGAACCGTAAGTTCCAAAGTCTGGACTTAATGAGGAGACAGTGCCATCCTGAAAAGATTCGTAACTTGTTGTACCATATGAGTCCATTTTATCACCTAATAATACTAAATATTTGTATTATTTAAAATTAGTGTCTCGCCTGATAAAGCGCTCCAGAGGAGTTAGACTTTCCTTTTTTTGAACTTCTTCCGCCAAGTCCTCGATTTTCTAAGCCGCCCTTGTCTTTTTGCCGATTATTTGTATTATCCTTATTTTGAGCATTTCCTTGTCCAGCATTATATGCCAAGGAGCCTTGGGAGTTTGTATCATTTCCTTGTCCCGTATTGTACATGCTATTTGATCCTTCTTCAGCACCTGTGCCAGTGCTGTAAGGGCTTCCTCCCTGTCCCGCACTAGTGCCATACATATCTCCTGCGGCACTATCTCCTGCGGCACCATAGATTCCGCCATCTTGTCCTCCGCCAGTATTGTACATGTCATTCCCAGCCATTTCTCCTTGATCCCCAAATGTATCCGGAGCATCGCCTAAGGAGTCTTCAAGAGTTGTTGGAATGTCTTGTGCTCCCTGTCCCGATTCTAAAATAAGGCCTTCTGGAGTAAATGCGTCTTCTGGTTCTCGTTCTGACTGTCTTTGTCTGTCCTCCCAAAGGTCCTCCACAAAGTCCTCAAAATCTTCTTCTTTCCCAGAGTCTTCTGAATCTTCTTTTGTTGATTCTTCTTCAAATTTCTCTTCTTTTTCGACTTCTCGGATAGCTGGGCCTTTTTCTCTAACAATTACAGTTTTAGCTTTCTTTGCCATTAAAAATCATAGAAAAATACGTTTAATTATTTTATTGTTTGAGAAAATTGCCTAAAAAGCTTATTTCTTAAAGACATCCTTAAATTCAACTGCAGGTTCTGTTGTTTCTGCCTCATCTGAGTTTTCGAATCCTTCTGGAGAGGAAGCCATGCCATGTGATTTCTTGTAGATATCATAAACTAAGTAAATTCCATCGGCCGCACTCTGGGCAGCATTAGCACGAACTGCTCTTTCTACAAAATTATCGGCTTTTATGCTTTTTAGATTAGCAATTTCTTTTTTCTTTCCTTTCTTTTTTGAGGAAGGTTTGAATAAACTGAAGAGTGCAGAGAATGGATTGATGTCATTTTCTTTTTTCTTTTTCTTCTTTTCTTCTTTTTTATCATCTTCATCAGTTAAGAATTCGTCTAGATCGTCTTTTAATTCCGCTAAAGCATCTCCTGCAACATCGCTTGAAAATTTTAGAGTATCTTCAACATCTTCTTTTGTTAGCTCTTTTTCCATTAATTCCATTTCTTCGCTATTTAGGGCATAGGAATCGAAGGTCATATCTATTCTTCCACCCATCACAAATCCATAATCTCCTTGTTGGGTTTCTCTCCGCGAAAGATGCCCCCGATAAACTAAACTAATTAGAATACAGGAATAATAATCCCGTTTTAGTTTTGCGTTACCAAATTTTTCTGGAACGCTAACTTTCCTCTTTCCAAAAAGAGTTAGTTCGAACATTGAAGTACTAAATGCACTGACTAATGCTGCGTTTCCTTCGAAACCTTTTTGTCGAAGTTCTTCTGCAGCCTTTAGATACGGTTTCATCCAGGAAGAATAAAGTTTTATTGTCTCTACCTGAGATTTTAGATAAGACCTTTCAATATTGAATCTTTTTCTTAGTTCCTTTTCGGAATACTCTACCCACTTATTGAACTCTGCAAGCCTTGGAATTAACATCCTTAGAATCTGGTCATTGATTATTCCCCCCCCATCTTTATCTTCCTTATTCATTTTTTTAAGATCGTTAATGCTGTTTGCCATCATAAAAACCTCACGAATTGTGGTATATCCCCCCTCCGCAGCCAGTTGATGAATGGATCCCCGGCCCCGCTTTAAATCTACACTATCAAGCCAAATCTGTTTTAATGCAAGCATTCCACTTTCTCTTGTTTGTTTGCTATCGGATTTTGAGTCATCATAGTGTACTAGCCTCATCTTGAATTCCTTAAGATCATAAATTAAATTTAACGAGGACTTGATTACTTGGTTTAATCCTCCAAGGATTTTCATTCCCTCCTCTTGCATTCGTGTTACTCTTTGTCCAATATCTGCAAATTGTCCTGAACCTGGAGATGCTGAAAAATTATCTGTGATCTTTTTTGTTTCCCATCCCCCATCCTGAACGAAATCAAGAAGCCAATAGTATATTGGTTCTGGCTGTACTTGTTGAGAATCAAAAGTTAGCTTAAAGGAAGAAATTGGTTTTCCTTTCTTAAACTTAGTAATTTTTGGCACTACCTCTTTAATGTCACCCATACTGTAAGATAGATTGAAGGATATATAAAAGTTTGTTTAGCAATCTTTAAATAAAGGTTCTTCTTATATGAATTATGTTGTTTAGAAAAAAGAAGAGGATGATTGATGTTCGAGAGCTACAAAAGCGAGGCGTTGTTGTGATCCCGCGTAATAATGTAGAAGTTCCGACTAATAAGGATGGTTTTGTCGAGTTGGGTGTTGGCTCTTCGAAGGTTGGTTCTTCTGTTTCTGGAATGGATTCGTCAGAAGCTAGCTCTGAAAACTCAGGATCAGGATCTAATTCAGAATTCTTTGGATTTATGGACTCTTCAGGTTCTTCTTCTAGTTCTGATGGTTTTTCAAGTTCTAGTGGGGGATATGATAAGAGAGAAGTTGATGCAAAAATAACAGAATTGGATAATAAGATTTACAAGTTAGAACAAAGGATTGAACTTCTTGAGAGAAAGGCAGGTGTTGAAGCTAGTCCTTCTACTAGCGATTCGAGTGTTGGAGTTATGGGCTGGTAATTCTCCGGATAAACAACAAATTTAAAACCTTGTCTCTTCTCTATTAAGTATGGTAGAAATTTCAAAGAAAATTATTCGTGCCTATGCATTGGAGAATGCTCTAAAGTATGGGGGAAAGGCAAATCAGGGTGCGGTTCTGGCTGGGCTTTTCGCAGAAGGACTTGAGAAAGATAAGGTTAAGGAAATCCTCCCAAAAATAATGGAAGTTTTGAAGGCAGTTAATTCTCTGGATATGGAAAAACAGGCAGAAGAATTTGATAAATTGAAGGTAAATGTTAGTAAGCGAGAAGTTCGTGAAGGATTGCCCGAATTGCCTAATGCAGAAGATGGGAAAGTTATCACGAGATTTGCTCCGTTTCCTTCGGGACCCCTACATATTGGAAATGCTAGACCATTAATCCTCAATGATGAGTATGCAAAAATGTATGGGGGGAGAATGATTTTAGTTATGGATGATACAATTGGTTCTGAAGCTAAACCAATTGAACCTGAAGCATATAAGATGATTGAAGAAGATGTTAAATTTCTTGGAGCAAAATATGATAAAAAGATTATTTACAAATCTGACAGGATTGAGAAATACTATGCTTATGCTGAAGAGATGATTAAGAAAGGTTATTTGTACGTTTGTTCTTGTCCGCAGGATGAGATGCATGAACTGAAAGTTAAGGGTGTTGAGTGTAGTTGTCGAAGATTGTTGCCTAGTGAACATGAAAAGAGATGGAAGAAAATGTTTGATGCTCCTGTTGGAAGTTTTACCGTTCGACTTAAAACTTCTATGGATGATCCGAACCCTGCCTTTCGAGATCGTATCATGTTTAGAATATCTGATCGTCCTCACGCTAGGCTTGGGAAAAAGTATCGTGTTTATCCCCTTCTTGACTTTTCTTGGGCAATTGATGATCATCTTTTGGGAGTTACCCATATTATTAGGGGGATGGAACTAATGATGGAAACTAAGGTTGAGAAGTTTATTTGGGATATTTTTGGATGGAAGCACCCTGAAGTTATTCACACGGGGCATTTTGCAATTGAGGGTGTAAAGATTTCCAAGTCCAAGGGGGCTGCAGAAGTTAAATCAGGAACCTATACGGGGTGGAATGATCCCAGAACTTGGAGTTTGAGAAGTTTGAAGGATAGGGGGATATTACCGGAGACTATTCGCGAATTTATTTTAGGTATGGGAGTTAAGAGGTCTAATGCAGTTGTTCCGGTAGATGTACTATATTCAATTAATAAGAAAAATCTTGCAGACGTCCCAAGATATTTCTTTGTAGAAAGGCCGCAGAAAATCAAAATAGGTGGTTGTCCTGAATTTCATGCTAAATTACCTCTCCACCCGGATGGAAAGAAGGGATTTAGAGAGTATATGACCCGGCAAGAGTTCTTTATTCCCGGACAAGATTATGATTTGATGCGTAACGGGAATTATCGGTTGATGCACTTACTTAATTTTAAGTCTGGTGAGGTTGGAAAAATACGTCCGAGAGATTTTAGTTTTGTTTCTGAAGATCCGGATAATGACTTGGAAACTAAATTCATCCAATGGTTACCGGCTAATGCTGAGAATGTTGATACAAAAATCAGGATGGACGACGGTACAATTATTCATGGACTAGGAGAATCTGCACTTAAGAAACTTAAGGTGGGAGATATTATTCAATTTGAGCGATTTGGTTTTGTTAGACTTCACAAAAAGAAAAAGGAAGATGGAAAAGAGAAATTAGAGTTTTGGTTTGGGAATAGGTAGATAGTAAAATAAAAAGGAGGTGAATGTAATGAAATGGATCCAAAAAATTGGGCTTAAGAAAGGGACGCTCCATAGACAGTTGGGAATTCCAGTTGATAAAAAGATTCCTGTTCGTTTGCTTGATTCTATTGTTGCAGCCCAAGCGGGAGACGTTATTAAGAACCCGACGAAAATTGGGCTTAATAAGATTAAGGTCACTCGGAAGCTTGAAAGGCGGGCTATTTTGGCTAGAAATTTGAAGAAGATTTAGCAACAGTATAATTTATCTTTGCTTTTCTCTGGATCATTTCCGAAGGGATTATTCGTCTTTCGAATATTTGTTATCATCTCTTTATTTTGTTTAAGTTCGTGACCCTTGAGAACCATTGCTTCTCTTGCTTTCTTAATTGCATCACAGACTTTGATGTTTAGGGGACATCTTACCTCACAAGCCTTACAGAGATTACACTGAAAGAGTACTTTATCTAGAATCTTTTCCGAAAGTATTACTGCCTTCCCCCTCGGGGAGTGATGTTCTTCCCGGAGAGTTTTGAACACCGGACAAAAAGACTTGCACATTCCGCATTTGATACAAGGAGAGATAATTTCCTGTACTTCTTCCATTAAATTTTCTGCCTCTAGCTTATCTTGTTTGGATACTTTTTTTGTACTCATATTACTTTTCCCTGATTGAATTTATTTATTGGATCGGTTCTCTTTTTTATGTTAACTAGGATTTTTTTATCATTTGGTTCGATGAATGATTTTTTTAGTAGTCCTATTCCGTGTTCCCCACTTATTTGTCCCCCAAGTTTTCTCACAAGTTTCATCATTTCTGGGATAAATTTTTCTTGATCATGATTAAAGCAGGGATGAAGAATCCCAACGCCAAGATGTCCGAAGACCGGAATATTTTTTGATTCAAACCAAGGCATAATTTTATCGAATCTATCGGTTAGGATCTTTGGGTCTTCAATTCTAGTATAACCTTCTGATGCAAGTAATGGGTAGGTCCTGTCCCTTAGGGCTAGAAGTTTTTCGTATGCACCATCTTTTATTTTCCCCTTATCGGATTCATATTCCACAATTAAATGATATCTTTCTTCTAATCCTAGATCCTTAGAGATCCTTTTGTCCATAAATTCCATCATACTTACTGAAGAATCAAGTTTTAACTGCCGAACTAACGCCAGAGTTTCTTTAACTGTTTCGAGAGGGACCAAAGACGCGGTCCTTAATTTCCTCGGAGAAAGTTTTAGGCATGCTTTAACAATCACCCCCGTAGTTCCCTCCATTCCGGCATAATCACTAAGTTCTGTTGCTCCCTTTCTCTGAAGGTTTCCTTGACTATCAACAATATCCACCCATTTTACCCATTTCGAGGTACGTCCATATTTTATTGCTCTTGATCCTACAGCATCTGTCGCAATCATTCCCCCAATAGTTGCAATAGTGTGGCTAGAAGGATTTACCGGAAACTCCAAGTTATATCTCTTCAAGTGATGTTGCAAGTCATCTAGAATTACTCCTGCCTCCACCTCGATGGAACTTCTTTCTTTATCTAAACTTTGAATCCGAGTTAATTTTGAAAGATCTAAGACAGTATCTTGTCCATTTTGTGGAACTGCTCCACCTGCAAGTCCGGTTCCTCCACCTCTTGGAACAATTTTAGGAGTTATAGTTACTATTTTTTGAACTTCAGGTATTGAATTTGGGAAAATGACTTCCTTAGCTTTCCCCCTTAATCCTGACGCATCAGTCTCATAAGATTTCGTTGTAGATTTATTTAATGTCATCTTCTTAGACCCCTTAATTTACCTAATACGAATGTTGAAAATTCTGTACTTCGCTCATCTGCACTTTTGATATTTGCAAAACATAATCCGCATGGAGAGATAATTTTTGTTGCGATTTTTGGAACTTCTTCACTTCTTTTTTTTGCTATTTTTTTTGCTAGTTCTGGAAAGTTTGCCCGAACTCCTCCGCCCCCGCCACAACACATTGCAGTTCTTTTATTATGTCTCATTTCAATAATCTTTCCTCCAAGAAGTTCTATAACTTGTCTTGGTTCGTCATAGATCTCTGAATATCTTCCAAGATGACAAGGATCATGATAGGTTATTGGTTCACGATCTTCATCATTTCCCTTAAACCTTATACGCTTTTTTTGAAGTGCATTAAGAATTGTAATTGTTGCGTGTTCTACCTCAATATCCCAGTCCCTTAGAAGTGTCGGATAAATTTCCTTGAAAGTATGATAACAGGAAGGGCAGTTTGTAATTATCTTTTTGATTGAATGTTTTTTAAAAAGCTCTAAGTTCTTTTTTGCAAGCTTTCTTGCATCTTTTTTATACCCTGCATTTAGAACGGGGAGGCCACAACAGGGTTTGTTAGGCAAAAGAATGAAATCTACCCCTAGTTTGTTGAATATTTCCTTATAGTTCTCAAATTCTTGGCTAAGAACTCCTTCAGTAAGGCATCCCGGATAGTAAAGGGTGTTGCTTCCTATTCCTTTGATATAGCTTAATATTCCCATGTTATTTCGGTGGTTTTTAGATATTTAAGATTAATTATACTAGAAGGTATATTGCCAGGATGATCATAATTATACCTGCAGCCAGTCTCATGTATTTTTTGTTTTTGTCTACCCAGACCTTTATGTTGTCAACGTGAGTTCCCTTATAGATTAATAATGTTAAGACTAGGAGTGGGAGAACAAATATGAAGTTGTAAAGTATCAGGTAGCCTATTCCGAAAGCAGGCGTTTTGGACATTATTGTTAAAATCGCCAGATAAATTCCCCCAGTACAAGGAAGCTCTACTGCTGCCACGATTATCCCAAGGATAATAACTGCAGGGAGGGTCCCATTATGAATTAATTTCTCTAGGACCGGTTTTGCTTTTGTCGGGATCCTTAAGGAAATTCCTTTTCCGTACCAGAAAAAGTCTTTTATCTCAATTATTCCTCCGATAAGTACTAAGATTCCTGCGATTGCAGTTATGTAATTAATTATTGAGAAGAATCCGATTAGTCTTAGAATTCCGATTCCTGCTGCAAGATAGGCGAGGAAGACAACGATAGTGTAAATTATTCCGGCCTTTAGTGCTTTTTTGGAAGATCCCATGGATAAGAGAACGGCCATTAAGAAAAGAAGTACTCCAAATGCGCACGGATTTATTGAATCGATTAGTGCTGCACTGAGAATCATGGTTAGAGTAAGAGTTTCAGTAGTTGGATCAATCTTGGATTCTACCCCCTTGAAATTTGTTATTTCTTCTTCTAGATTATTTATAATTGGGCTATCTCCAGAGAGGTAGGAATACTTTCCGTTTTGTTCTATGATTAAAAATGGGACCCCCATTTGAGATTGTTCTAATCCTATTTTTTCGCTTGTTTCTAAGAATAAATCTCTATTCTCTTGATCGTTATATATTTCGTATTTTGCTACTGAAACATTTTCCATCTCGGCTACTTTTTCTAAGATGTTCGAGTCGGCAACAACAGCACAGTGTGAGCAAGTCTCTCCATAGAAATAATAAACATTTGTTTGTTCTTGGGGAGAAGCCCCAGCCATCATGGTTGTTACTAGAATCGCTAATAAAAGTCCTACGAATAGAAAAGATAGTTTTCTCATCTAATAACTTAATAAAAGTCGTTTAAAAAAGTTAGGATGTAACTAGTTTCTAAGAAAATGATCTAATGAAGATCCATTATAGAATCTTTCTTCTCCCGTTTCAGGATTTCTAACAGATACTTGAGTATAACCTTGCGCCTCTTGTGTTTGGAGGGCTTGGAGAATTTGTAAGGATTGTTTGACAACAGCGGCCCTATCTGGCAATCCGGATCTTGCCCACATATCGTCTAAGGATTTTAAACTAGCTTCATTAAAAGTGAATCCAACTTTTCTCATTTTAGTACCCATTTCGTTATCTAAGAATTAAAGTATATAAATATTTATGAGATTGATTACATTGTCACGAGGATTCTATTCCCATTTCTTCAATTCTTCGGGATGTGATGATTCTTGCGTACCTTGTCGGATTTCTCGTGATTGATTTTGAGTAGGTTGAGGTTGTTGTGGATTATTCTTTTGTGGACTTTCTGGCTTTTCCATACAAGCCTTAACAAATTCATCAAATAATGGTGCGGGTTTTACGGGATAACTCTTGAATTCGGGATGTGCTTGAGTTGCGATGAAGAATTTATGATTTGGGAGTTCGATAAACTCTGCGAGCTTTCCGTCAGGACTCTTTCCCGAGATAATTAATCCTTTTTCCTTAAGGATATTGTGATATTTTGGATTTACCTCGTATCGGTGTCTGTGTCTTTCTGAAACTTTTTCAGACCCATAGATCTTACTAACTCTTGAATTTGGCATTAAGATTGCTGGATAGGCCCCAAGCCTCATGGTTCCGCCCTTATTATTGACGTTGACTTGATCTGGGAGAATATCTATGACTTTGTGCTCTATCTCTGGATTGATCTCTGTTGAATTTGCGTTTAGATCACATACATTCCTCGCAAATTCGACTACTGCAAGCTGTAATCCATAACATAATCCTAGAAACGGGGTATTCGTTTTTCTTGCGTGTTCTATTGCAAGGATTTTTCCTTCAACTCCAGAGTTCCCAAATCCCCCAGGTACAAGAATTCCATCAAACTTCTTGAAATCTACTTTCCAATTTTCAATATCTTTTGAATTTACCCAATGAATCTTTATCCTTACGTCATTTTTTGCCCCGGCATGTTGGAGTGCAGCCGCAACCGAAAGATATGAATCAGTAAGTTGGAAGTTTCCAATATCTAAGTACTTTCCAACGAGTGCAATGTTTATTTCTTTTGAAGGACTTGAGATTCTTCGAACCATCTTAGACCATTGTGACCAATCTACCTGCTTTCTTCTCCTTAGGTTTAATCTTGTAAGAACTTTTTCTCCGAAATTTTCTTTTTCGAGATCTAAAGGGATTACGTAGATTGTGTTCGCAGTTTTATCTCCGATTACATCAGGCATAGAAATTACATGATCTGAATGGATGTTTGCATATCTTTCGATTTTCTTTTTTCTTGGTTCATCAAGAGCGTGTTTTCCTCGACAAAGAATGAAATCAGGCTGAATCCCGTTTTCTCTAAGAAGTTTTATGGCTAGTTGAGTGGGTTTGGTTTTCATTTCATCAATATGGCTTGGAACCGGCATGTAGGTTACCATTATGTGGCAGACATTTTCTCTACCAAGTTCTGCTTCAAGAGATCTTGATGCAAATAGGAACGGGATGTTTTCATAATCTCCAATTGTTCCTCCAATCTCAATTAAACAAATATCAAATCCTTCAGAAGCTTTTTTTATTCTTCTTTTTATTTCGTCCGGAACATGGGGAATAAATGAAACTGTTTCTCCAAGGAAATCTCCACGTCGTTCTTGCTCGATGAGTTCCCTATAAACTTGTCCGGTGGTTATTGCATTATCTTTGAGGATATTTGTTTCTAGAAATCTTTCGTAGTTTCCCAAATCTTGATCTATCTCTCCACCGTCTTCAGTAACCCAAACTTCTCCGTGTTCTGTTGGACGGAGTGTACCTGCGTCACAATTTATGTATGGATCAATTTTTATTGCAGTTACAGAAAAGCCATACTCTTTTAGAATTCTCCCGATGGAAGCTGTCGCCACTCCTTTTCCTACACCAGAAATTACACCCCCTGAAACAAAGATATACTTCGTCATGATTCTAGAAAATCTGTGGGGCTTATAAAGATTTATGTGATTTGGTGTGTGATTGGAAAATTATTTCCAAGGAGCATGGCCAAATTGGATAATCAACTCTGCGCTTGTTTGAGGAGTGTCGCAAGCTCCAAAGCAATCTCCCAATCTTATCGAGACCATTGCTTCAGTATTTTTTTCAATATGTTCTGCTATTTGTGTTGCATGAGGTTTTAGCCCATCCGGGAATTGGAGAAGTACAGTTTTCACTTTTTTTGATTTTATTTCATCTATGACCTTGTCTAGTTCTAAATCATACATTTTTTGCAAGTTTTCTAGTGTTTCTACCATGATTGGTTAAAATTTTGGAGCATTATAAGGTTTTTGGAAAGAATCATTAAGCTTTTAAGTTGGAACCTCATGGTTTTTCTATGGCAAGGATCAGACAACCGATCGTAACGGTCGCAGGACATGTGGACCATGGAAAGACGTCTATTTTAGACAAAATTAGGGGTACCTCTATCCAATCTGGAGAAGCAGGAGGAATTACTCAGAAAATTTCTTTCACCACGCTCCCAGAGAAGAATATTCTTGAGAGAGCAGGTGTTGTTCTTGACAAATTCAAGATTCCGCTTAAAATCCCTGGCCTTCTTTTTATTGATACTCCCGGACATGCAGCTTTTACAAACCTCAGAAAGCGTGGAGGAAGTTTGGCAGATATTGCGATCTTAGTAATTGATATTAATGACGGCATCAAACCCCAGACTGCGGAAGTTTTACAAATTTTGAAAGCGAACAAGACCCCATTTATTATAGCCCTTAATAAGTTGGATAATATATCTGGATGGAAGACTGCTGATTCAAAACTTTCTATTGAGGCGATTGAAAACCAGGCAGTTAATGTTAAACAAAACTTTGATGAAAAGTTTTATACAATTATTGGGGCATTAAACTCTCATGGGATAAACGCAGAGATATATTCTAAGATTTCAGATTATACAAAGAATGTTGCAATTGTCCCCTGTTCTGCAGAAACTGGAGAAGGAATCTCAGAGATTCTTGCAATGTTGGCAGCATTGAGCCAGAAGTTCCTAACAGAACGTATTGAGGTGGGGGAACAAGGAAAAGGAGTAGTTTTAGAAGTTAAAAAAGATAAGGCGGTGAGTTATCTTGAAAGTATCCTTTATGATGGAAAACTTTCTACAGATGATGAGATTGCTATTGCCTCATTTGATGATGTTGTTGTGACAAAGGTTAGAAATATCCAAGAAGCTTTACCATTAAACAAAGGATTTGAAACTAAGAAAGATGTTGAAGCTGCTGCAGGAATGAGACTACAAATAACTTCTAGGGAAGAAATCTTGCCCGGAATGCCATTTAGAGTTATTGATTCTAAAAATACTGTTGAAAAGATTAAAGAAGAGTTTGCAGAAGAGATTTCCGAAGAGATTCGGGTGGATGATGAGGGAATTGTTGTTAAGGCAGATTCTCTGGGAAGCCTTGAGGCATTATTAGTTTTGCTAAGGCAGAATAATATTCGAGTGATGAAAGTTGGTATCGGCCCAATAAACAAAAAAGATGTGTATGTAGCTAATTCCCTTCAAGAAGAGGATAAGATAATTCTGGGTTTTAATGTGAATCTCGCAGAGGATGCAGATGTTGAGGAGCTCAAGAACGTAAAGGTTTTGTCTGATCCAGTGGTTTACAAACTAATTGAAAATTTTGGGAAGTGGAAGGAAAGTAAGGTTCAGGAAATGGAACGTGCTAAGCTAAAAGAGCTTCCTGCGCTTTCTAAGGTTACAATTTTGGATTTTGTTTTTAGAAATTCTAGTCCTGCGGTTTTTGGAGTTGAGGTTAAGGGAGGGATTTTGAAGAAAGGTATTTCCTTGATAAATAAAAGTGATGTTAAGATAGGAAGAGTTAAGGAACTCCAGGAAGATAAAAAGAACGTTCAAGAAGTTGCTTCAGGAAAAGAAGTTGCAATCTCCGTTCCGGGAGTTAATTTTGAAAGGCAGCTAGAGGTTGGTGAGAGTTTATTCTCAGATCTAGCTGAATCTCAGTTTAGAAAGTTTAAGGAACATAAGGCGTTACTTTCTTCTGAAGAAAAGAAGGTATTAATGGAGATTGCGGAGATTAAAAGAAGAGAAAACGTAACCTGGGGAGTTTAAAACAACAATCCTTAAATACTTCTTAGAATATTCTGAATAATGAAGAGGCTGGTAATAGATACTGAAACTACAGGACTTTCTCCCCGAATAAATCGGACCCTCACTGTTGGGATGTTGCTTGTTGATGTTACTGAAGAATTTCTTAATATCCTTGATTCTCACCATATATTCATTAAACATAATAATTATAACGCTACTCCGGAAGCCATGGCAGTAAATAAGATCAATCTTGAGGATCATAATAATAGGGCCGTTCCTCCCCAAGATGCTTGCTGTGAGATCAATAATTTCATTGAAAAGCATAATCTTTCGTCAACCCCGTTAGTGGGACACAATATCAGTTTTGATAAGGGTTTTCTTGGAGCTTTGTTTGAAAGGGGTTCAACAGAACAAAGATTCCACTGGCAGTCCTTTGATACTATGCATATATGGAACTCGCTGAAGAGGGCGGGATCAGTTCCTTATCACCTTAGGGCCAATCTTCAAACAGTCGCAGGTTTCTTTGAAATTGATTATGCTGGAGCGCATGATGCATTAGCAGACTGTCATATTACTGCCCAGGTATACCACCGAATGCTTGAGCTTATTAGGAAGAAAGATAGCCAAGTTAGTTAATTTTAAAAACGATCGTTCTGTACTTTTTTATGTGGGTTTCCCACCTCAGTTTAGAAAGAAGAATTCTAATTGATTACAATGGTAAACGAACTTGAAGACAAAGTCGAAGAAATTCCAAAATCTGGATCTTGGTTAGCTAGGCATTTTGACTGGAAGGCGTATGCAGTAGATACCGGCGCAGCTTTGGCGGTTTTCCAACCCCTTGGATTGGCTAATGAAGTTATGGGGGAAATGATGTCTGCAGGAGATATTATAGACTCTAGGTGGAAAAATGCCGTGGGAGGCTTATTTATTTCAAGGTTATTGACTAAAACGAGAGATTATTTTACTAAAAAAGTGACAACATCCAAGGCAAAGAATGCAGCCATGTATCGATCTCTTGTTGACCTTGGAATGGGATTAGTTATGGGCCCGTCGATATATCTTGGAGTCTTATTGACTAATCCAAATAATACGGGTATGGAGGCTGGAATAACTACATTCACCGGAACCTGCTTAATGTCTACGGTGGGCTCGGTTGCATTCGGAAAAGTTCTTGAAAAGACTCGAAAAAAATTTGGAACCGAACCAGATTGGATGAAGAATTCTGAAGGATATGACCCAATTAAAGATATGAAAAGTGGGAAATATATTGACCCCAACTTTTAAAAAGCTAAATTCGCACTAATTTCTATGACATTTAAGATAAATGTATCACATAAGGGAAAGGCTTACAAGGTTGAGACTGAAGCTGAAAAATTAGTTGGAACTTCTATTGGGGAGACAGTTAAGGGCGAGGATGTTAGCGAAGAGCTTGCAGGATATGAACTTGAGATTACTGGAACTTCAGATAAATCTGGATTTACTGGAATGTCAAATATTGAAGGGCCAAACTTAAAGAAAGCGTTATTGGGATACGGAAAAGGAATGCATATGAAACCGAAGGGTGAAGGAAAGATTAACCGAAAGCCTAAGGGACTTAGACTTAGAAAAACTGTTAGAGGAAAGGAAATTTCCTCAGCAACAGTTCAGATTAATACTAAGGTTATGAAAGAGGGTTCAAAGAAATTTGACGATCTTTTCAAAACTGAGGCGCCAGCAGAAGATGCTGCATCTGAAGAGACTAAAGAGTGATTCCTAAATCCGGGGTGTAAAATATCCAAAATGAAAAGGAAGATCGGAAAAGGTTTGAAGGCGATTGTTGAAACTGTTAAATTGGCAGGTATGCTTTTTATTCCGGGAGGATTCTACCCTTACCTATTATATGAAAATCATAAAGAGATGGGAAAGAATGACTTCAAGGATCACAGATTTTTTGCGGGCTGTGAGATCGTTCGTGATATGGCCTATTATATGTTCTATTGTACACTTTAATATCCTCCAAATGCTTCCAAGTCATCTGAATAACCGTGACGTTCGAAATCAAAGTTAAAGATGAACAAAAATTCTGTTAGTGCTCTTACTCCTGCTCCAGCTTCTTTCACTAATTGATAAAGATACTTCGTAAAACAATATGGACAAATAGATGTTTTTCTCTTTCCACAGGCTACACATCTTTCAGACTGTTTGTGGATGTGTTTGTGCCCCCGGATAAATTTACTTACCTGGGGAGAGATTATTTTCTCTACTTCAGGAAAGCGTGCAACCCATTGTTTGAATCCTTTTGCAATACAGTCTGGACAAAGAGGATGTCTTATAATCTTCCCACAAGAAATACAGTCTGGGGAAGATTCTTTTTCAAAATTATGTGCCTGTATAGCGACATTCACTCGTTGAGAATTCATAGAGAAAGGAATGTCGCAAATCAGCACTTGATCATATAAGAGCCAATGCCAGCATGCGCTAGAGTTAAGACATTAAAATTCCATCTTTCGAACCTCTTTTGCGCTTGCATGTTAATCAGAGTACTAAGAAATATATAAATGTTTCGGAAACGGAGTTTACTCGTCGGGGTATGCTTTCTCGTGGAGCTTCTTTAACTCCTTACTTGCCTGGAATTTCTCTAAGAGTTTGTTTATCTCTGCTGCTACACCATTCTTCAGATCCAATGGGTGAAGTTTCTTTTCTACAAAATCTTTTTCCACTTCAGCATAAGAAGAATATTCTAAGTTTCCCCCAAACTTCTCTGGACGTTCAATTAGGAATTTTTCTCCATTGTCGTTCTTTAGGATGAAGATAAAATACTCTAGGAGGGCCATTACTCCATTTTTTGGATCTCCAGTTATACAATCTGCCTTGTTCATTTTCTTGATTACTGCCTTAGGATCATCCATTAAATCAATCTTGCTCGCCTTGATTGAAGAACTCATCTTTTCTCCGACTAGTCCCCTAATTAACGGATTAATTAATTCAATCCTTGGTTCGTATCCAACCTTGGGTAAGAATTCCCGAGCATATACCATTATCTTTCTCTGATCCATCCCCCCAAACTGGGCATCAACATTAAGGTATTCTTCGTCAAGGGCCTGCATTAATGGATAAATCATCCCAGAAAGTTTTGGGTTGTCTCCAAGTTTTACTACCTCTGATGCAGACTTCTTTGCTTCCCCAAGACTAGTAAATGTGCTCAATTTTAGAACATCATGAAAATATTTTTTATTCAACTGTAATTCACTTCCCTTGACAAATTCTAATTTGTTTAGTGGAACCCCAATTGTTTTTAGAATAGTTTCTATTGCTTTTTTATAATAAGCATATCTCTTTTCTAACTCGTCCCATGGCACACTATCTAGTGCTGCATGCAAATCTGCTAAGAGAATCTTTACTCGGCAACCTGCCTTAAGTAGATCTGCGATTTTTAGCATTGGAAAGAAATAGGCAATTGAAATGCTTCCAGTGGGCATTGTCCCCCAATAGACGGAAAATTCTTTTTTTGACTTTAACTTTTCTTTTAACTTGTCTTCCCCAATTACCTCTTGTAAATTCCGAGTTATTAGCTCGTATCTCTCTTCAGGTGTCATGATAGCTTTAGGATTGGGCGTTATTTAAATGTTGTTGGTTAACGCTGCTACCTAAAATATAAATAGTCTATATGCTATGATGTTCTATGGTGAAAAACAACGATAATTATGATCTAGTTATATTGGGTGGGGGGCCTGCCGGATTAACTGCAGCACTCTATGCTGGAAGATATAACCTTAAGGTTGCTGTTGTGGCTAAAACAATTGGTGGAACAGCTAATCTTGCTGGAGAGATTGAGAACTGGCCAGGATATATTGGTTCTGGAATGGAATTAATGAAGAAATTTAAGGATCAGGCGGAGAAATTTGGTGCAGTTTTTATCGAAGAAGAGGTTAAGAAAGTTTCTAAGAAAGGTGGAGAATTTTTGCTAGAAGGAACTGATAAGAAGATTCGCGGGAGGGCATTAATTGTTGCTCTTGGAACAGAACATAGGCAATTGAATATTCCTGGAGAGAAAGAATTACTCGGAAAAGGTGTTTCATATTGTGCAACTTGTGATGGGAATTTCTTTAGAGGCAAAGATGTTGCGGTGATTGGCGGAGCAAACTCTGCGGCAAGGGCTGCCATATATCTTGCAGATATCGCTAAGAAGGTCTATGTTATCTACCGAAGGCATGAGATGAGATGTGAACCTATTGCGCTTTCAAAGATTTGTAGTACGAAAAATGTTGAGATTATTTATTTTTCTGAACCAACCGAAGTTGAAGGGGATGGAAAGGTTAGCGGATTGAAAATAATTCAAAAATCTCCAGATAAAGATCCTGTAGAAAAAACTCTCGCTGTCGAAGGGGTTTTCATTGAGGCAGGAGCGACTCCAGCTAAGGAAGTCATTGCAGATTTGAAGTTAAAGACAGAAAAAGATTATATTGTGACGGGCAAGGGGGCGGAGACTAATGTCGAAGGAATCTTTGCCGCAGGCGATATTACTAATAATAATTTTAAGCAAGTTGTAACTGCTGCGAGTGAGGGAGCTATTGCAGCTAAGAGCGCATTTGATTATTTGAAGATGAAGGGCGGAAAGAAGTAAATCTACATCCTTTCTAATCTGGTTATTCTCTTGTTAAGCGGAGGATGTGTTTGAAACCATTCTCGTTCCTTCTTTGGTTTTGCTAGGAATAATGGGGCTACTGCTCCGGAGACTTTCATATCAGAATTATGTTGGATTTTCTTTAGGGCTCCGATTAATCCTGTTGGAGTTCTCATGAACTTAACTGCTGAAGAATCCGCGGCATATTCCCTTTTTCGTGAGATTGCTAATTGTACTAATGCTACAATGATTGGTGCTAAGATTGCTAAGGTTATTCCAATTGCCATTATTATTAGTTTTCCTTGACCATTATCATTTCCGCCCCCACCACTATTCCGGCTTCCTGCCCCCCAAAACATGCTTCTAAGGAAGATCTGGGAGACGATCGCGATAATACCCACGAGAACGGCAGTTAGGGTCATAAAACGGATGTCATAGTTTGCTACGTGGGAGAGTTCGTGAGCTAGAACTCCTTCAAGCTCTTGTTTGTTAAGTTTTTCTATAGTTCCGGTTGTTACACAGATCACAGCATGCTTTGGATCTCTGCCTGATGCGAATGCGTTAATTTGAGGATTCTCCATAACAAAGAGTTTTGGTTTTGGAAGTCCGGATGCGAGACATAATCCTTCTACGATATTATGATATTGTCGAAATTTTGGATCTGATTGTGGGGCTTTCTTTGCATTTACTGATGCGATTGCGAGATCTGCGGATTTGTAATATCCGCCGACTACGTAAAGAATTGAGATTATTGTTCCAAAGATTAGGATGAAGAAAAAGAAATCTCCCCCGACAATTAACCCAACGGTATAAACTAGGGCTAGAAGAACTATGAAGACAATTGTGATTAAGAAAAATGATTGGATTTTGTTCCTTCTTATTTCCTCGTGGAATGATAGTCTTTGTTGCATCTTAATATATAGTTTGTAACATATATATTCCAATGTATATATTGGAGTATATACTTTATTTAGAACTCAACCTTTGGAACTGCCCTTGATTCTTCAGGAATCTTCAAATAATCTTTCTTCCCAAAACCATACATCGAAGCAAACCACTTTCCAGGGATTGTGTTCAAGGAGACATTATAACTCATGATTCCATCGTTGAAGTATTGCCTTGCATAAGCAACCTTGTCCTCAATTGCGGAGAGTTCTTGCTGAAGGTGTAGGAAATTTGTATTTGCCTTTAAGTCCGGATAGCCTTCTGCTATTGCGAAGATAGATTTTAGAGCAGTCTGCAACTGGTTTCCAGCCTTTACCTTGGATTGCATATTCTTTGCTCCCACTAAAGCTTTCCTTGCATCGGTTACTTCCTTAATTATTTTCTTCTCATGTTTCATGTAACCCTTTACCGAAGAAAGAAGATTAGGAACAAGATCTGCCCTTTTCTTTAGTTGAACATCAATTTGTGCTAGGGAATTATCAATTTGGTGAGAAAGTCTTACAAATCTGTTATAATACATGAAGAATGTAAACGCAATCACTACTGCAACTGCAATTAATACCCAGAGTAATACCATAATGGGTTGAAATTAATTAAGTTTATAAATATTGCTAACTCCCTTTTAGCATGGATTCGATAAAGAAAATGGTTATTGTTGCGGGAGGAGCCTTGCTTCTGTTATTTGCATTCTTTTGGATGACAAGTACCCTGTCTGGTATGACTGGACATTCGATTACTGCTTCAGTTATTGGTTCTGAGCCTCAAGTCATTGATACTGTGAAGATCACTGAAATTGACGAGGTTAATAAGACAAATGAGACGGAGGATGAAGATGGCACACAAGATAACCGTAGACGAGGATAAATGTATTGGGTGTGGTGCATGTTCAGCTACCTGTCCAGCTAATTTTGAAATGAAAGAGGGTAAGGCCCATGTAAAAACTGCAGAAGTTGAAAAATTAACTTGTGAAAAAGATGCTGAGGCGGGTTGCCCAGTTCAGGCGATTATTATTTCTTAAAAGTAATTTTTCCTATGACGAATGTAATTGCTCCAACAATTCCAAGCATAATATCTACCATTGTATCGTCGATTCTAGGCATGATAAGCTTGAATCTTTGATCTACCCAGCTCCCCGAGTATACTCCCTGGAGTTTAACATTCCAGAAATAATCTGCAATATATTCATAGACCTCAAAAAGAGTAATTGTTGTTATAAGAACAGTCACAGTAAACCATAATTTGTATTTTCTATCTAAATCCATTCGATCCATTATATGATAAATAAAAAAGCAAGTTATCAGGGGAAATAAAAAATGCTGAACTTTATCAAAAAAAGGATATTTGAAATAAAGTGGAGTCATTATAAATCCGAAAACTACCATCCCTACAAAGATGGCATAATGCCAGAATTTGAGATCCCATTTCAAGAGATGATCTCCCAAATAAAAGAGGATAAGTGCAAAGATACTTCCGAAGATGAGAGAGAAAAGATTAAACCTTGAAAGAAAATATAGAAAGCTTAAAAGAATTAATGAGATTGCAAATACAAATCACCTCTTTTGTTTGTAATTCATGTTTATTGATAGTAAATCTCATTAAAAAAGCTTTCCAAAAAAAATTATAGGGTAACATTGGCACTGCTCAGTGTACCCCGCAAGATGGGGCAAGATATTTCTCAGGTAACCTTTCTGCGGAAAGTTTATAAAGGAAAGTTAACGATAGTTAACTATGTATTTGTTACCTCAAGAAGTAGAAGTCTGGTATATTATTCCGGCAATCCGGAAGGAGCTAGCGAAGCAGTTGACTAAGAAACATGAACTTAGTTATGAAAAGGCAGGAAATATTCTTGGAATCAGTAAAGCCGCAGTTTCTCAATACCTTTCTAATAAGCGGGCGAATAAAGCAAAACTTAGTCTAGAGATTAAAAAAGAGGTAGCAAAATCGGCTAAATTAATTATGAAGAGCCCAAAGGTTGCTATGGTGGAAGTTCAAAGAATTTTGAGGTTGATGAAAGTAAAAAAATGCTCTTGCGATGTTTGTAAGAAATATAACAAAGATATTCTTCAGTATTGTAATTGTGATCCGAAGTACTAATGGCAACAATTTATTTAGATAATGCGGCTACTACAAAAGTTGATAAGAATGTAGCTGAAAAAGTTAAGAAAGTTTTTCTAGACAGTTATGCAAATCCCTCTTCACAGCATAGTTGCGGAAAAGAAGCTAGGAAACTTGTGGAGACTGCTCGGGAGGAGATTGCGAATTTTATCGGGGCTAACCCTTCAGAGATTATTTTTACATCTGGCGGAACAGAATCAAATAATCTTGCAATTCGAGGTTTGGCTAAAGCTAATCCGGAGAAGAAGCATATTATTACCTCAGTTATTGAGCATCCCTCAGTTTTAGAAACTTGCAAGGATCTTGAGAAACAAGGATTCTCTGTGGATTACATCGGTGTTAATGAAGAAGGAATCGTTGAGGGTGCGGACGTTAAGAAAAAGATTCGTAAGGATACCCTCCTGGTTTCTATAATGCATGTTAATAATGAGATTGGGACTATCCAGCCGATTGAAGAAATTGGAGAGGTTTGCAAAAAGAAGGGCGTTTATTTTCATAGCGATTGTGTTCAGGGTTTTATGAAGTTGGGAATTGACGTTAGAAAGATGCATGTTGATTTGCTTTCAGTTTCTGGACATAAAGTTCATGCACCCAAGGGTATTGGGTTCCTGTATGTTCGGAAGGGCGTTCGTGTTAGTGCAGTTCAGACTGGGGGCGGTCAGGAGAATGGACTTAGAAGCGGTACAGGGAATGTTCCGGGGATTGTTGGACTTGCAGCTGCATTAAGTGTTAAGCAAGAGGTTACAAGAATTCGAAAGGTACGAGATTTATTAGTTAAAGAGCTACTTAAAATTCCTGGGACGCGAATCAACGGGTCCCTTAAGAAGCGAATTTGGAATAATGTGAATGTTTCGTTTTATGGAATTGAGGGCGAGAGTTTAATGTTGATGCTTGATAAGGAAGGGATTTGTGTTTCTACGGGATCTGCCTGTGCATCTAATAAGTTGAGTGAGAGTTATGTATTGAAGGCCATTAAAGTTCCCGAACTTTATATCCATGGAAGTCTAAGACTAACCTTGGGGGAGATAAGCGAGAAAGATATCAAATTTGTTGTCTCCAAAATAAATGAAAAGGTTGAAAAACTAAGAAAAATTAGTCCGTTTAAGCTGGAGATGTCCGATGGAAAATAATGAAGTGAAGAAAACTGTAAGGGAAGGTTATGCTAAGATAGCGAGTGATGGAGGTTGTTCTAATAGTTGTGGATGTAGTCTTGGAAATGCGAACTTGAAACTTAATGATGAGATCTCAAAGTCTATAGGATATAGTGATGAAGAGATAAATAATGTTCCCGAAGCGAATCTTGGTTTAGGTTGTGGAAATCCTACCGCCTTAGGTGGGATGGAAGAAGGTCAAACTGTGCTCGACTTGGGAAGTGGTGCAGGATTTGATGTTTTTTTAGCATCTAAGAAGGTCGGAGATAGTGGAAAAGTTATTGGTGTTGATATGACTCCTGAGATGATTGCTCGAGCTAGGGACAATGCAGAGAAATATGGGTATAAGAATACTGAATTTAGATTAGGAGATATTGAAGATCTTCCGGTAGATGATAATTCTGTGGATATTGTAATTAGTAATTGTGTCGTTAATCTTGCACCAAACAAAGAGAAGGTTTTTGGAGAAGTTCATCGAGTGCTAAGGTCTGGGGGAAAAATGTATGTTTCAGATATTGTTTTATTGGGAGAATTGAGTGATGAACAGAAGGATAGTGATGAGTTAATGGTTGGATGTGTCGCAGGTGCGGTGCAAAGGGAAGACTATATTTCTAAGATTGAAGGTGCAGGATTTAAGGTGAATATTCTTGGAGAGGATAAAGAGATTAGTAAGAGACAATATACTGGAATCGCACTTGAAAGTTTGAAGATTGAAGCAATTAAATTAGATAAGGAGGCGAATAATGGCAAAGAAAAAAATACACAAGGAAATGACGTTTGCGGAGTTGATTCATGCAAATCCTGCTGCTGCTGAGAAGTTAGCTGAGCGAGGAATGTTCTGTGGTGGTTGTCCTATGGCGCAATTAGAGACCATTGAACGGGGTGCTGAAGCACATGGTGTTGATGTTGACGAGTTGTTGGCGGAGCTGAATAAAAAATGAATAATGGAAAAGAACTTCTAGAAAAGACTTACGAGAAACCTGGGGCTGTTTGGACGCGATCTGAGCCGCCAACTGAATTGGTTGAATTGGTTGAATCTGGGAAAATTAAACCGTGCAAATGTCTTGATGTTGGGTGCGGCGAGGGGTTTTATGCTATTTATCTTGCTTCGAAGGGATTTGACGTTACGGCGATTGATTTGTCTGAGAATGCTATAAAGTATGCGAAGCAAAATGCTGAGGATGCTGGAGTTGATGTTAAATTTATGGCAATGGATGTTGCGGATTTGGATAAGTTAGATGAGAAGTTTGGTTTCGTTTTGGAATGGGCTCTTTTGCATCTTGTGATGCCAGAGAATAGGGAGAAATATGTTGGAGATGTTGCTAATTTGTTGAATGAAAATGGGAAGTATTTTTCGGTGTGTTTTAATGATCGGGATAAAAAGTTTGGAGAAGGAAAGTTGAGAATAATTCCTGAGAATGCTAGGGCGATTGTTGGAGCAAAAATGTATTTCTCATCTTCAGATGAGCTTATGGGTTTGTTTGGGGCTCATTTTGAAATTATTGAAAGTAAAGTCTTCGAGAAAAAATGGGTTGATGGTGTGAATGTTTTGAATTACTTTTTTATGGAGGGTAAAAATGGAGAGTAATTGTGATTATACGAAGGCGGTTTTCGATCATTTTCAGAATCCGCGGAACATGGGTGAGATTGAGGATGCTGATGGTGTTGGGACTGTTGGGAATCCTAGTTGTGGGGATGTTTTGAAAGTTATGTTGAAAGTTGATGGGGATAAGATTGAGGATGTGAAGTTTCAGACTTTTGGATGTGCTGCGGCGATTGCGAGTTCTTCGATGATGACGACTTTGGTTAAGGGTAAAAGTTTGGGCGAGGCTAAGAAGGTTACAAATAAGGATGTGGCTGCGGCGTTGGGTCAGTTGCCTCCGATAAAAGTTCATTGTTCTAATTTGGCTGCGGATGCTTTGCAGAAGGCTATTGGGGATTTGTAGTTAGTATATTGTATACCTTATTGGAAAATGTATCAACTAATACAATTTAAAAAAATAAAAAAATCACCTCTTTTTTAGATAAATGCTTAGCTACTTTACTACTCTTCTCGTAGTTCATTTCTCTTTGACCACTGATAATGCTTTCCATTAGGGCTATCAACGCGTATTCCTCTAAGATCTGTATTTTCAAGATTTGCCCCTCTAAGATCTGTTCCTATAAGATTTGCATATTGAAGATTTGCCCCGCTAAGATCTGCCCCTCTAAGATCTGCATTTTGAAAAGTTGCCTTATAATATTCTTCATAGGCATTTGCTTCGCGAAGATTTGCCCCTCTAAGATCTGTATCTTGAAAAGTTGCGCTACAAAGGTCTGCATGGGTAAGATCTGCCCCTCTAAGATCTGCCCCTATAAACTTTGACCCGCAAAGCCTTGCACCTTGACAATATGTATTTTGAAGATTTGCCCCGCTAAAATTTGCATATATCATAGATGCATCGCCAAGTTCTGCTTCATGAAGATTCGAACCTTCAAGGTTTGCGTCACAAAAACGTGCATGAGTAAGATTTGCCCCTCTAAGATCTGTATCTTGAAGGTTTGCTTCGTGAAGGCCTGCCCATTCAAGATCTGCCATTCTAAGATCTGCGCCTTTAAGATATGCATCAGTAAGCTTTGTCCATCGGAGATTTGCCCATCGGAGATCTGCTCCTCCAAAATTTCCATATGAAAAATCTGCACTTCTAAGATCTATCCCTCTAAGATTTGCACCTGCAAACTGCGCTGATCTATTACGTATACCTAGAAGATCCGCATATGGTTTTATTTGTTCGTTTATTTGTTTGCTCATTTTAATTATTACCTCCTTTCATCAAATCTTTTTGAATTTGAGGTCTACCTGAATCAATTTTTTCTCTTTCAATGTTTTCTGTTTTCTGTGTCTTCATTTTATTTTTTTGAGTCTATCTTAACTCTATAGTAGTTACAATATTAGAGGCTATATTAAGTTTTGTTGTTGTACTAACAACAACTTTATAAAGAAGGATTACATTTAAGATAGATGAATTTAGAAGTGTTGAAAGAAGCTGGATTGAATGAGGGGGAAATAAAGGCTTATCTTGCATGTCTTAGAATGGATTCTTCGACTGCTGCTGAAATTACTAGAAATGCGGGGCTTGATAGGTCAAATGGATATAGCATTTTAGAGAGGCTGATAAAGAAAGGATTGATTTCTACGGTTAAGAAAAATAAAAAAACTTATTTTGAGGCTGGAGATCCGAAGCAGCTTCTTGAAAAATTTAAATCTAGAGAGAGTGAGCTAAAAACAGTCGTTAAGGAACTTGAGTTGCAAAAGAAAATGACTAAAGCAAAAAAACAAGGGGCGACAATTTACGAAGGGTACGCAGGAATTAAACAGGTTTTTGAGGATATCTTAGATACGTTGAATCCTGGAGATGAATATCTTGTTTTTGGAGCCATAGACATACCCGAAGTTTTTGAGAGATATGTTTTGCATTGGACAAAAAGAAGACTCAAAAAGAAACTCAAGTTGAAGATAATTTATAATAAGGAAGCTGTGAACTTTATTCAAGAATCCAGGAAGAACCCTTTGACGTCTATGAAAGTTTTGCCGAAGGAATATATCACTCCTGCAGTTGTTAATGTCTATGGGAATAAAACTGCGACGATTGTTTGGGCAGAAAACCCGATCGCGTTTGTTGTAGAGAATAAAGATTATGCGGATAGCTTTAGAGATTATTTTAAAATGCTTTGGAAACTTGCTGGTAAGTAAGTAATACCTAAATATAATACGACAGATAAAAAGATTAGGTTTCTAAATCGGAAGAGATTGAATATAACACCCAATGGTGTACCTCGTGCCTAGATGGCATTTGATAAACCAAACAAGCTCGGCAAGTTATAATGAATCTCCCAAGCTCCCTAACGTGGGAGATTCATTGAATGTGATAAATTAAAAAATTAATAATAGTTGTGAAGAATTACTTCTTCTTTTTCTTCTTAGCAGTTGGCTTCTTCTTTGCTGGTTTCTTAGCGGCTTTCTTTTTCTTCTTTCCACCTCGAGCCATCTTAGCCTCGCAAACGTTTCCCTTTCCATCTACATAATATAGAAATCCAGATTTTCGTTCAACGACGTTTTTAGCGATAATTTTTCCCATGTTTATAACCTCCTTTTTACCTCTTCTAAAGATTCAATCCTCTTAGATCGGTTTTCTATTTAAATGTTTCGCCCCGATTATCGAGGCAGTTTTATCATTTTTGAGTAATCCTCGTCGGTATTTCTAGTAAGTATTTGCCATGACCGCGGATGTTGAGTTTCCAATTTTTCACGTCGACAATTTTTGTTGTGCGCTTCTTTTCGTCAATCCAAATTGCCTTGAAGGGTTTACAAAAAAGTGAAAAGATCGAAAAACTTTTTTCTTTTCTAAGTGTGAAAAGAAGTGGGGGCGATTTTCTTCTGAAAAGAAGTCCTGGAGAAAATATAGATACTTTTTTTACGTCGATTGTTTTCTTTTTTCCGTCGACAAAGTATGTAAATTTTTCTAGAACCATCCTTTTTTTTCCTCGGGATTTTCTCCTTGCTTTAAGTTACAATAATGTTGGTAGACTTTCTCTACGGCGCGCTCATGAACCTTGTCGTGATGAATAAATCCTCCTCCGAAGGATTTTGGAATATGCATGAGCTCATGAATGATAACTTTTATCTGTTCCTCGACGGGAAGATTATCAAATCTTTTAGAAATAACTTCGATAAGATAGAATCCTTTGTCCCGTCCCATTCCAATTTGCATTGCTTTCCCAAGAGCATGACATCGTGCAATTGTACCTCGTGATTTTGAACCGAGACTCCTAATAAATGCGACGTGTTCTAAAAGAATATGATTCCATCCGAGCATTTCTACAATCTCTCCTGCCGCCTTTTTTATATCTGGTGCATGAAAATATTTAATGGGCAAGGTATTCTCCCTGATCTTCGGAATCATCTCTTCTATTTTTTTTCATTTTGGAACCTAACTCAAAATCATCTAAGGAATCTAGAACAAAGGTTGTTATGGCGTCCATCTGTTTAACCATCCCAATACAGTATCCCTGTATTTTCTTATTCAATTTACCAATTTGGCCCCTTCTTTCAAGTTTATCCATTTCTCTTATTCTCCGATCACCTAATTTGTATTTGGTTACCATTCCAGTAAAAACTGCGAATCTCAAATACTCATTATTTAATAATATATTTTGGAATGCCTCTTCGACTGGTTTCCTGTCGATATATACTGAAACAGTTACCTTCTTCTCGGTATTTGTTGCCGCAGCTAAAAACCTTCCGGGTGCGTGGATCATAATTTTTCCACTTAGGGGACTAATTCCATAATATACGGGCATGCTCATTTTATTTCGATTACCTTTTGTTTATTTGTCATAATCCGGGTAAGATTGGATGGTTTATATTGATTGTTGTTGCTAAGATTAATTAGGATTGTAAGGTGGCGGGAGATCTATGTGGCAAGGTTCTCTCAGATATAATTCATCCCTTCCGAGCGAATCATCAACTTTTCGATCGGGATTTATTGCGCGACTGATTTCTGCCGGAGTTGCTCCTTGAGCCTCCATTTGACTCGCAATTAATTGTCTACGCAACCTATTTTGACGTTCTCTCTCCTGCATTGCTAATCTATTCCACATAATTTGGTAAGGTTGAATAAGTTTATAAATATTTAGGGGAGAAATGAGGTGCCTTGGTATAACAATTAATATAAAGGATATTGGGGTCTTGATTTTATGAAAAGTTTCATGAAACACCTTCTGATTCGGACAGAAAAGGAGAAGGAAATTGTTAATATCACTCGAGATGTTGGGGAAGCGATTATTGATTCTGGAATTAAGGAAGGCATTGCTCTTGTTAATTCTATGCATATTACTTCTTCGGTTTTTATTAATGATGAAGAATCGGGGTTGAAGGAAGATTTTATGGAATGGCTTGAGAAGTTGGCTCCGACTCGGGCAACACCTGACGGATATAGGCATCATCGAACTGGAGAGGTCAATGGGGATGCTCATTTGAAGAGAACGATAATGGGGCGAGAAGTTGTTGTTGCTATAACTGATGGACAGCTAGATTTTGGGCCGTGGGAACAGATTTTTTATGGAGAATTTGATGGGCGAAGAGATAAACGAGTTTTAGTTAAGGTGATTGGAGAATGATAAATATAATCTCAGATGAAATTTCTCAGATGTGTTTTTCTCAGTTTGGTTCTTGTGTTTATTATTTTAAGCTAGCTGATGGAAGAAAGGTTATTATTGATACTTCTACTAAAAAGAATAAGGAAGAGTTGCTTGAAGATTTGGATAAGCTAAAGATTGATCCTGCAAGTGTTGATACCTTGATTTTAACACATACACATTGGGATCATGTTGAAAATGCGGGAGTTTTCTCCAACGCTGAGATCTTTAATAATGAAAATATTGATGATTTGGAGATTGAAGGGATGAAAGTTTTCCGTTGCCCAGGACATACCTTTGATAGTATTGCTCTTTTGTACAAGAAATTTTTATTTTCAGGAGATACGCTTTTTCACGGAAGTGGGATCGGTAGGAGAGATTTAGAAGAGAGCGAACCAGAGAAGATGGATGAAAGTTTAGCCTTGTTAAGGGGTCTTGATTATGATGTGCTTTGTCCAGGACATGTTTAGAAAATTCTTACTTTGTCATAATCTCAAATTCATAATTTGCTCTGGAGTATTTTTAATCTTGTTCAAGAGCAAATCATTCACCATCTCGCCTCGATGGAATCACTTTGTCATAATCTCAATACCATCTCGATTCTTTAACGGATGATCTTTTCCTACTGGTTGTTTTGTTCTTACATCAACTGCTTTTATGAAACCATCTCCAATGTCTGTGTGGAGGTGGTAAGCGAAATCTAGGGCTGTTGAACCTTCTGGAAGAAGGAAACAATCTGGCAGAACGTTACCCTTACTATCTGCGAGTTTTGATCCGGCTGGAAAAATAGCGATGTACTTTAGAAGATCGAAAACTGCCTTGTCTAGAACATCTTGAACTCCGGTTGATCCAAATACGTCAAGGACGTTTTTTTGAATTGATTGTAATGCAGCTTTTTGTTTTTCGTTTATTTTGTCTTCATTTATTTTGAAGGTTTTCTCTCCAGGAATGTACTCAATTAATTCGTGTTGGGCTGCTTCCCTTAATGCAAGCTCGCTATCTGCGGAGCACGGGATGACCATAAGATCGGGATATTCTTGTTTTAGTCTTTCTAAATTTTCTTTTGAATTTGGTTTGTCTACCTTATTTGCTGCGATTATCATTGGTTTAGTCATATGCCTTAGGGTTGTTGCAAATTTCGCTAGATCTTCTTCCGACCAGTCTGCAGGCTTTTCTGGATCGAGTTTTAATTTTAGTGTAACATCTTTCACATCATCTTCATCCACCTTTAATCCAGAAAATTGTTTTGCGATTGTTGCTGCAAAATCTTGTTTTGATGTTTGGATTGTTCTGGAAAGTTTATGCCAAACCTTTGCAAGAATTCCCCGATACCACTTGTCTAGTTCGTTCTCTAACATTTTTACGTCTGCTACTGGATCTCCTTGTCCTTCCTTTCCTTCCGCATCGGTTGTCCCAGAAATGTCTACAATATGCATGAAGACATCTGCCTTCCTTAAATCATCTAAGAATTGATTCCCCAATCCCTTTCCTTCGGATGCTCCTTCGACTAAACCTGCTACATCCATAAGCTCTACGGGGACAAATCGTGTCTCTCCAGTGCAATATCCTGTTCGTGGATTGCATTTTACCCCGAGTTCCTTACAGAGAGCTTCAACACGCACGTATCCGATCCCGTGGTTAGGTTTTATTGTTGCAAAGGGGTATGAAGCGATTAAAACGTCTGAAAGCGTTGCTGCCTTAAAGAATGTCGATTTCCCGCAGGAAGGCTTCCCAACTAGTCCAAGTAGCATATAATTAGTGCGGGGGGAAGGTTTTTATATCTTTTTTATTGTGGACTACTAGGAGCCTATAGCTCAGCCAGGTTAGAGCGCTGGTCTTATAAGATGGATGTTCGCTAGAACGTTAGCTCACTTCACTCGAAGAGAGCCAGAGGTCCGGAGTTCAAATCTCCGTAGGCTCATGGTAAGATTGAACTCTGAGTTCAAATCGCCCGAAGGGTACTTACGAAGTGCTTAGTAGACCCGCCTAGAAGATAGAAATAGATATAAACCCAGATTATTCTAGAAAATTATGGAAGATGAATATATATCCTCAGAAGATTTATGGGCTGCAAAGAATCATCTTGTTAAAACTGTTACATTGCCACACACTACACTTCTTATGACCAAGCCGTGGTATGATCGCAAGACGGAACAAGAAGTTATTTCCTTTACTGAAGATGCGCTTGAGAATGGTGGAGGATTTGTTGCGAATAATGAAATTGCAGTTCCAGAACTTAGCCGAGATTTCTATGAAGAATTATATGATGGAGCTCGAGAGTGGGAAGGATTTGAAACAATGATTGATGATTTCATGACTCTGGATCGAAGTCCTAGAATCATTGTCTATCGGGGAGAAAATGTTTCTCAGAGACTTAAGGATATTCTTGGACCTACAAGGTATGCAGATAACGAAGGCATGGATACTCTCCGAAGAAAGTTTGGACATTATCGGACTAAGGAATGGAGAAATGTTGCACATGCCCCAAAACCTGAAGAAGTCCTAAGTAATATGATTTTATTGAAGAAGCATGGCTTGACTTCACGGTTTAAGCTAGATTGTAGTAAGGTCGGGGAGCCGCGTAAAAGATTATTTAGTTAGTTACTTTTTACAAAGTGCTAATGCGTAAGATCCATCTTCTGAAACTTTTACAAGCACGTCATCAAAATATAGGTTTAGGAAACTTATGAAATCTTCTCGATTATAATGGTAGGATACTGAGACAATAATCTGATCACCCTCATTAAAGTGAACCCTTTTTCCCTGAAATTCAAGATTCTTATCTTGCTTTATAGTATAATAAAGTTCAATACGGGAGTTCTTAAACCGAGTCCCAAATTCTACTTCTTTCTCATTTAGGCCCAGCTGTTGTGGAATCTTGATCAAGAAATTATTTACCTCATCAGTAGTATATGTCTTAAGGAGATCTTCAGGATTTACAGTACTTAATCCATTTCCGATAAGTAGGAAATCTCCACCTTTCATCGAACTTCTAATTTCGTATAACAATTCATTAATCTCAAAGTTTCCCAAAGTATTTCCAAGAAGCAGAATAAGATTTTTCTTGAATTCTCCTTGTCTGAGTAGTCCCGTTATATTTTGGATATTTTCGAAATCGGAAATGTTCCATTGGAATTCTACTACCTCTCCAGCATCTAATCCTCGGATATTTTTGAGAGCCTTCTCTACCATGTATCCACTAATATCTACAGGACAGTATCTTAATTTCACATTTCCCTTAAGTTTCTCAGTGAAGATGACTGCCTTTTTTCCGTCCCCACAACCAAGATCAATAATGTTCAGGGGGGTTTCTTTTACCTTATTAAGAATCTCCGGCATATTATCATTGATTAATTTTATTTCTTTCTTGATAATATTAAGATCATAGTTCTCTGATTTTTCAAGATCCAGAAATGCTTGTGCTTGTCCGGGTGTTAAATACCATAACTTAGAATCAGCGATATTCCAGATTCGCGTATTTCCTTCTAGGGAATATCCTCGTTTGATAAGCTCTTTGAAAATTAAATCATTAATTTTTGGCTTATCTTTAGATTCGGTCTTCGATTCTGCCATAGGATTTAAGGGATTTGTTGCTTTTTATGTGTTTTGATTCATTTTAGGGAGGTATCAGTAACGACGGCCGGGAGATTATTTGATGATGCGTAAGCTTTAAAAGTGAAAATTGGTGAATAAAGACATGCTCTCGTAGTCTAAAGTAACGGTTTACCGTTTCATGAAGACCACGCGAGTAGTGCTCTCGTAGTCTAGTGGCCAAGGATGCTGCCCTTTCACGGCAGTGACCCGGGTTCAAATCCCGGCGGGAGCGTCCGCATATTCTGTCTAATTTCTGGGGTGCGATTTTACAAGAACTATACAAACCGTCTTTTAAGATGGTCAGCCTTGATAAATCATGAAAGTAGATCCACAAAAAAACAAACAAAGATATTTCAACTGGATAGAAAAAATAAAGGGAAGAATCCCGGATATTAGCAAGGCTAGCTCTGACATAATCCTAAAATACATATTAGACATGGAAAGAGGACTCAATATCTCTAAAAGTAGCATCAAAGGAGCCAGAAGCTATGCCAGACTAAATAACATTCGACAAAGAATGGTTTTTATCGTCAAAGAATTTGAAGAAAGATTTAATATCAAGGATATAAGAGTCATATCAGAAGAACAAATCTTTGTTTTTTTCAATGATATGCGAAATGGCAAGATTCAAAAAAAACAAGGAGGAATATATAAATCCGTTGCAGATTATGTCAAAGTGTTCAAATCTTTTTGGCACTGGCACATTAAAGTTGAAAAGAAAAAAGGCTCGAAGATAATAGATATAGCCGAAGATCTTGATACTTCCAGAGAAAAACCGAAGTGGGTTTATCTAACCGAAGAGCAAATCAAGCAGCTTTGTGATAATGCAAAATATAATTATCGAATGATCATAATGTTTCTCTACGACTCAGGGGTCAGAAGTCCAAGCGAACTAATCAACATTAAGACCTCGGATTTTCATAAAGATTTCAAGGAAGTCGAAGTTAGAGATGAGATAAGTAAGACTTTTGGAAGACGAATAAAATTAATGTTTTGTTCTAGCATGATAAAAGAATACATTAAGATAATGGGTATCGGACCAGACGACAGAGTATTTGATATCAAGCCCACATCTGTCAATAAGTATCTCCAGAGGCTCGCTAAGAAAGTCCTAGGGGACAAAATGAGTCTAGCTGGAAAGAAATATTCCGAGCTAACAATGTACCACTTCAGGCACTGTTCATGTTGCTATTGGCTTCCAAGGTATAAATCAGAAAGTTCATTGAAGTATAGATTCGGATGGAAGGAATCAGACAAAATTCATTACTATTCAGAATTCCTCGGGATGGTGGACACCATTAGCGAAGAAGATATGTTGGTTGATGTGACGAAGACTGAGATTGAACAGAGGCTACTAAAATCTGAGAATGAGAAAGAAGTTTTGCTTGAGAGAGTTGGAATGTTAGAAGGTCAAATGAAAGAGATTCTGGAGTTTGTTAAGAAGGGGGAGCTGGTTGTCAGTTTAAATTAATCAAACCAACTTCTTCAAATCTTCAATATCCTTACTCAATTCAACATGAGTCTTCCCAATCTCTTCTAAAATAACTCCAGGCTCCCGATAAACTTCTTCCGCGTATACATGCTCCTTGTACTTAGACAAACTCAAATCAAAATTATTCTCCTTAATCTCTTCCACCGGAACAATAAAATGCTTAGCCTTCCTGTCAGTATTATCTTCTTTCTTTCGATTCTTAAAACTCTCCAAAATATCCGGAATATCATTCGCCTCAATCTTATTCCTTTTATCATCCAAACTATATCCATCAGCCTGCATATCATAAAACCAAACTTCCTTTGTTGGCTCACCCTTTGTAAAATATAAAACTGCAGTAGAAACACCAGCATATGGTTTAAAGATTCCTGAGGGCATAGAGATAACCGCATCAAGTCGACAGTCTTCTAGTAACATCTTTCTAATTCCTTGATGTGCATTAGAATTACCAAACAAAACGCCATCAGGAATAATCACAGCACACCTTCCACCATTAGACAAAGAGTTATGCATTAATTCCAAAAACAACAATTCAGTCTTCTTAGTCTTAACAGTAAACTCGTCACTTTGCTCACTAACATCAATCGACCCCTTGAATGGAGGATTCGCTAAGATTATATCATAAGTCCCGTTCTCATTATATCTCTTGGACAAAGTATCTGTCCGAGAAATTTTTGGATTAGTTATCCCATGCATCATCAAATTCATCAATGCAATTCGAACCATCGTTCTATCAATATCATATCCATAAAAAGTATCTTCATCCAAAATCTTTTTCTTACTTGGTGTAAACGTACTAACCCCACCTTTCTTGTTTACTTTCAAAATATGCTCATACGCACTAACCAAAAACCCCGCAGTCCCACAAGCTGGATCCATAATTCTATCGCCAAACTCCGG
Organism: archaeon; assembly: GCA_018694115.1. Classification (GTDB taxonomy): domain Archaea; phylum Nanobdellota; class Nanobdellia; order Pacearchaeales; family GW2011-AR1; genus JAGVXH01. The sequence goes on along the minus strand of JABHNB010000009.1, from coordinate 20,983 downwards.
ATTAGCAAGCTCAGTCATCATCTGAATAATATGTCTCGGCGTCCTAAACTGCCCATTCTTCCCAGCCGTAGATAACTCCGAAAGCAAATACTCATAAATATCTCCTTGTGTATCTTGATTCTGCTCCTTGATGTGCATATCATTAATTATATTCACAGACTCAATCAATAGCGAAGCAGTAGGCAAAGAAAAAGTAGCATCCTTCATGTATTCTGAGTAAAGTGTATCTTCATCTCCTAATTCCCTCATAAACTTAAATACAACATCTCGAACATGATCTAAAATTTTATCCGAAGAATACTGCGACCACTCACTCCATCGACAATCTTTATGTTTTTCGAAAATAGACTTAAATTTCTCACCCTTTAGAATAGCATTCTGTTCTTCCAAAACATCTTTATCCTCAAGCTTTTTCATATACATTAAATAAGAAATCTGCTCAATCGCCTGAAGCGGATTAGAAATTCCACCACTCCAAAACTTATCCCAAAGCCCCCTCACTTTCGATTTTAATTCTTGTTCAAGTCCTACCATAGTTACTCCTGTTCACCCTCTCTTTTATTTGTTTGCTCTTCAGGAGTTTTTTCCTTGAAAAATATTTTCTTTAGTTTAGTTTTTAATTTTCCAAGAAATCCATTCATTTTTTTAGTAATTTTTACTGTAATCGAAAAGTTGAATAAAGTCCAATCCAAAACAAAAACTATGGGAATTGCAAAGTTGATTACAACGCTTATTGTGTAATATATGTATGTCTGCCTTATGTCATAAAAATGATTTATATTTTGATTAACCACTGATGTTTTATTATGCAGACTATCCAAGGAATTTTTAATAGAATTCATTTCTCCGTGTATTTCATTGACGTCATTTTTCGTAACACTAGTATTAATTAGGTAATCGTAGTCTCCTTGAATTTGTTCATATCTACTTTTATAATCATCTCTCTCTGACGTGATCGCCTCTTTCTCATTCGTAATATTCTCAATCTCTAAGTTTTTCTCATTAGTTATTTTTTGTATCTCGGTATTTTCACTTTGATGAGAGATATCATTTAGCGCTCCGAATAATGCTCCGAATAAAGGAAGTATTATTATAATTGCAAAAATTGCTTTAATTATTTCCTCAGGACTAGCTTCACCTTTTTTATTCATTTTCTTTTTTTGTCTCCTCCAAAAACAAATTTTAAAGTAAAGGATACTGATATTAGAGAAATGCTTAATCCAATATTAATTATAATAGCCCATGTTTCGTTGATTATTATTTCAGGACCTATCCATAAAACAGCATACTTATCTGAATTGTTCTGATTTTCAAGAATTCCAATTTTTCCTTGAAGATCTGATATAGTTTTTGTCTGATCCTCAATTTGTTCACAGGCTATGCCCAATTCTTGCTGGCACTGGGAATTCAATCCTTTCCAATAATCAGTTTTTTCCTGCTCTGTATCAAGTTTATTATTTGAACCTACCCATCCCAATGAGGAGACAATCCCCCAGATTGCAAGAACTATAAATCCAATAACAATAAATTGTGTATACCCTTTCTTGTTCATGCCAACTCCCCCGAAAAAGCCTTCTGCATCAAAGCATTAAACAACTCATCAGCATCCTTCTTCTCATCTTTTAATTTATCTTTAATTTTCTCAACCTGCTCAACAATAGAAGCAAATTTTTCCTGAAGAGTAATTGGAGGATAATAAACATCCACATTATTTAACTCAGACTTTGTTATATGTTGTAGGCCAACTCCACCATGAGACTTAGAAATAAGCTCAAGTAATTTTGAATTAATAAAATATTGAAAGAATGTCTTCTCAAGATCTGAAGGCAATTCAACCTTGAAAATATGCTGGTTGAGTGCAGCCTTCTCTTTCTCCCAAATAAACACTCCAAAAGAAGTTCCTGGTGTTCCGGACCAAGACAAAAGCATATCTCCTTTTTCAACTATATTCTTCTCATCAACCTCTCCATTGTACCGATTATACCCTGCTGAAGGCTTATTCAGATTTTGGATCCGTATAATCTTAATACCTTCATTGCTCCACTCAGACGTTTTGAATGCCCTGCCGTTTATTAGGACAACATCCTTAACTAGTCTTTTAGTATTAAATCCCTTAGGATTATTGAATGGATCCCCAAACATCTCATAAAAAACACTCTTCAAATATTCATCAAACAACTCATCCAACCCCTTCCGCTTATCCTTCAACCCCTCCGCCTTTTCCAACATCGCAACAATCTGCTTTTGCTTCTCTAAATCAGAAGTTCCATCCGAGAGAACTGGAAGAGGAATTTTTATTTTTTTCATTACCCCTTGATTTAATTTTCCCCTTGTTGTTCCAGAAATATATTTATTCAAATCAGTTAAATTAAACCAATACCTAAGAAGATTAATATTTATCATGTCTTTTTTCATTCGTAAAACATGGGCATGATTGTTCACCCAAGATTTTCCATTAATAATATAAGAGCATTTTTGCTTATATCCCCAACTTCCACCATCTTCAGCCAATAACAAAAGTTCCTCATTAAAAATAGAATCTGCAACAGAATCTTGCTGCCCATTTGCACCATAATAAGGAATTTCTCCCTTTTTTCTATCTGATCCCGTGATGGGGATTCTTTGATTATCCAAACACTCAATTATTTCTCCCAATTCAAACTCTTTCCAATTTTGGTTAATCTGTTTTTGTTTCATATCGCGCACCCACCACTATTAATCTGTCTCTTGAAAATAAATCTTTTAAATTTGTCAATTAAAGTATTGAAATAGAATGAAGATAACAAAAGTATTATCACTGGAACATAAATCCAAAAGACAATAGAAATTTTATCTGGCATAATTTCATTCAGCAATGCCGTAAATCCAGTCCATGCAATAATTGCAGTAAATATCATTACTACTTTCTGCGTTCTCTCATTACTTAATTCATTTTCTAGCTTTGTCGCAATCTCAAAACCCCTATCTGTCAAAAGAATTCTATTACTCCATTCTGGACAAATCGGAGGCGAGTTCAATCCAGCTTTCCCAGGATTATTATCTTTAATCAATTTATGATCTCTCAGAAAAGAAATTGCAAGCCCTAATTCAAATCCTGAGATCTTTAACTTCTTTGCAAGAAGGTGCTTATCATCATAAAATCCAACCTTATGAGATTCCCCATAATTATGTGGCGAATGTCTATAGACTTCTAAAAGCACGTGCTTCCAATTGCTCCCAGTGGGAAAAAAATTTAACTCATCAAATGTTTTAATTTTTTTTTGTTTCATGTTATAATATCTCCAAAAAATTAAAAAAGTCATTTAAAATAGTTTGTTTGTCCCCATTTGTTAATTGCCTTGAGGGATTATCATGAGATTCTATATTTAGATCGTTACATAGACTAATTCCTTTAATGTATTCGTCGGTTCCAGTTCCATAAATTTCTTGAACAAAAGTTCTGACACCCGCAACGTTATTTACACTTAAAATTGCTTTAACTTTTGAAAAATATTTCCTTTTGAAAATATTCTCTAATATTTTTCTTGCTTGCACAAAAAAATCCTCACCATTATAATTGTCTTTTAAAGCAGACAGCCATTCTAAATCCTTTAACACCTGGGATTCAAATTCCTTAGAAAAATCAGATATACTTATGCTATTTCTTTTTATGGTTAATTCATGAAATTGTATCCCTAGCGTTTTTGCCTTACTCCTTATATCCATTAAAAAATATTGTTCATGTGTCAATATTATTATCTGATTCGGAGATGCCTCTTCTTGATTCTTTAGTGTCAAAAGGATTTCTGCAGTTTTATTTTTTCTTTCCTTGTCAAAACTAGAAATAGGATCATCTAGAACTATTATCTTTTCCTGTAATTCTGTATCTTGGCGTAGCTGTGCAACAAAAAAAGCAAATGCTAAGGATTTCTTGTCACTTTCGCTTAAAGTATTTCCAAAACATGGATTTGAAAGATCTTCTGAATTAATTGATACTTGGTTTCCAGAAAAATCTAAACTAAATACCTCCTGGTTGCCACGTCTAATAGCAGTTGCATATGACGAATCTATCGACAATGTGAAATCGGAATTTATTTCACCTAGAATTATATTTATTTCATCCTGATATTTCGCGAATATATCTTGTGAATATTGTGTTAATTCTTGTTGATGCTGTGACCTTCTTCTTTCGAATTCTCTTGTTTCCTCCTCAATAGATTTATAACTTTGAATAATTCCTTGCACTTGGGCTGAAAAAATCTTTTTGTTTTCTAGGTTTAAAGACCTCTCTCTCTTTAGTCGCATCAGTTGCGTTGTATCTGATGATATAGCCCCAAGCTCTTCTTCAAATTTTTCTTGAATTTGAGCAATTTCGCCAATAAAGGCATCAATATTCCTAGAGCCATTTACGCTACTTAACTTTTCATTAATTTCTTGAATAATATTACTTTTTAATTCTTCAAGTTTTCTAATATCTGGTTCAGATATTACAATCCCATTTTCAGATAAAAATTTCCAAATCTCATGCCATTTCTCAAAATTAAAAATATTAACTTTATTTTTCAATACAGATAATTCGCTAATGAGGTTTTCATATTCCATAGAGTAATATTTTTTATAATTTTCAACAAGCTCTTCTTCTTCGGATAATTCACTTCCGCAAAAAGCACAGAACCCCTTTGTGCTCAACTGTGTTCCCAGGTTAAAAAAATTATCACAAGAGATTCCGCCTGTACAGCATTTTTCCTTATGTGAACTTATAATTCCTAGATCTACTTGGATTGTTTTTGTTAACAAACCCTTCTCTGCGTTATCAACTGAAAATTTGTTAAATCCTCCAATAATTGTTTTGATTTTATCATCTTTTTCTAATAAGGTTATGCTCCCCGTCAACCTATCTATCTCATGATCCACTTCTGGAATCTCATTTATCACCACCAGTTCATTGTAATTTTTACTGCAAAGTCCCATTAGTTGATGTGTTAATCCGCTTTTACGCGTACCGTTATTGGTTATTTGTGAACTTAAAGAGATTATTTCATTATCTATTCTTCTGCCCTCTTCTCCAAGAATTATAGAATTCATATTAACTTGCTGCTGCTGCGTTATTTTATCTAAATCTGAAATATTTTTCGCAATAAAATCTGTATCAAATATTTCTATATTAGATAAATGACTTGTCCACTGTCTATTTTCAAAAGATATCGGGCTACCATCTACCTCAATTCTTATCTCAGGATTTCTTCCCGAAGAAAAACACCTCCTTCCTAAAAGAATATTAGGGTTATTTTCCTTCATTGATTTTAATATAGACGTGAATGTGCTTTTACCCTGAGTGTTGTTCCCATAAATTAAGAGATTGTTGTTGATCGTAATATTATTAGGGGTACAATTTTCGAACTTACCCAAATTTCTAATAAGATTTATCTTAGTTATCATCCTCAACCTCCAACATTTCAATAAACCTATTTTCAGATGGGATAAAAAATTTCTTTCTTTCCCCCTTGAGTCTTAGAGGTTTCTCTCTAAAAAAAATTTCAGCTATTTCTTTCTGGATTATTTCTCTCAACTTTTTATTAACACTTTTTTTTTCCATCTCGCAGAGCTTCTGCAAATTCGCAAATTCGTCCCTAGAAATCTTAGACATTACAACTTTATTATCTTCTTCTCTCGAGGGCTTATCAGTTACCATAAAATATTGTAAGAAACTTTCTTTTTAAAGCTTTCCATATTTCCTCTTACCAAAGGTAAACCTTTTTTTGCATACAAAGGTGTATACGGGGATTATTTCCACTTCAACCCATTACACTTTTCAACAACCCTAACCAACTGCTCCTTACTAAAGATATCTAAAGGCCTCCCATCAGCCAAAGGATGCTCTGCAAAACTCTTAAGTTCAATATGCTTCGCCCGGACAAAAACCTCCTCAAGGTTCCTCAAAAACTTCAACTGCTCAGCATTATAATGCTCATTCCGATCAATCACATGCTTATCAAACTCCCACTTAATCATCTCCTTAGGATCAGGCAAACCCTTCACATCAATAAGCGCCCGCAAAAACAAAACAAAATCTTCCCTCTCCTGAATATTCTCAATAGTCAACCTAGAATTCTTCTTCCGAAGCGCGATCTCAATCTCCAAAAGTTCATTCGAAGTAACACCCTCACCGTTCTTAATTTTCAACATCAGGGGACTACTTTCAATAAATTCCTCAAATTCAGGATCCTTTCCAATTTCCTTTCTAACTTTATCAACATCAATAACCACATCGGGCGCATTGACTTTCAGCATCCCTTTTCTTGGCACTTTGTAATAAATCATCAAAGGCGCAATCTCTCTCATTAGAAATCCAACGTCATCAAAAGTCAAATCTTCCCAATACTCATCCGCCTGTATTTTTATCAAGTCATCCCTCTTCGCCAAAATTACCTCAAGGTTCTTATCCCAAATCACCCTCACCTTATCAACAATCTTCTTCTTTATATTTTCAACTTTCTCAAGATCTCCTTCCTTAAGGTAGCCAAGTAATTTAACACACTGGCCGATAAACGCATAAACTCTCTGATTCTCACTCTTCGAATAAATAAGCAATGGTGAAATCTCAGCCTTCAACTTCTCAATATGTTTCGCCAAATCAAACTTAACAGAAACAACCTTTTTGATCATCTCCTTCTTATCAAGAACCAAAGGAGAATCAACATCGATGTCTTTAATCGTCTCCCTAATCTGCTTCTCAACAATCCCCCTTTCTTTATCATCAAGATCTTTCTCCAGCAAGTCTAATCTATCCTCGAAAATCTTCACCTTAACATCCTGCCCACTAGACTTCTTCATCTTCGGATCTAAACCATGATAATGAATATTCGAAAAATCCCCAAACTTAAAATCCATAATATAAAAGTCATTCTTTTTCCCATCAGGCAACCAATCCCTATGTTCACATGCCTCCAGATTTCTAGTTCCACGACCAAGCATTTGCCAGAATCTAACTTTAGACATTACAGGCTTAACAAAGACCAAATTCATAATCTCAGGAATATCAATCCCCGTATCTAAAACTCCAACAGATAAAGCAACCCTGGGAAAATCCTTCTTCTCAAAATTTTTAACCTCATCCATATAACGAGTACGATTGGAAACAATAACTTTCACATCCTTTGCAAACTTAGGATATAATCTCTGAAAAATCAACTCCAAAGATTCCGCATGCTTAACGCTCGCACAAAAGAAAATAGTCTTACACGGCCTCCCTCCAGACTTGTAACACCTATCCACAAATTCACTAACAATCAACTCGTTCGTCTTCTCATCAGTAAAAAACTTTTCAAACTTAGAACCCGGAGTTTCAAAATCTTCTGGCCTCTCCTCTTGTTTCTCTAACGCAAACTTTAATTCTTTACTTAATTTTTTTCCTTCAATGCCTTCAGTTAAAACCTTAGTCGCAATAACCTCCGCAACATAGGGAGCCAAAACCCCATCCCTAACCGCCTGGTCATAATCATACCTAACAGTAGGCTTTCCCTCATCACAATCAAATAATCTAAATGTAGTCGTATCTCTCATATCCTCAGTTAATGGTGTAGCTGTCAGCCCAATCTTAAGCGCATCAAAATATTTCATAACCGAATTATTCTTATCATAAATCGAACGATGCGCCTCATCAAAAATAATCAAATCAAAAGCACCGGCTCCGAATCTTTCATAAAGTTTACCTCGTGGTTTCTTGTCAGCCATTAAAGTTTGAATTGTCGAAACATAAATTCTAGCAGTATCAGAAAATCCTTCTTGATTCAACTCCACAACAGGATCATTGGGAAAATATTTCTTAAAACCTTTCTCTTTTGCCTGATTCGATAATGCAGTCCGATCAACTACGAATAATATATTTTGAACGCGATTTGATTTGATTAACCCGTCAATAACTGCCATTGCAACACGAGTCTTACCCGTACCTGTAGCCATGTTAATCAAAGCCGACCTCTTTCCTTCACCAAAATGTTCTAAGACCTGCTTCACGGCTTCGATACTTCTTTTTCGGTTTACAATTTTGGGATTAAGCTTAGCTCTTGTCGGGTCCTTTCTTTTTTTCTGCAAACTTACAATCCGCTGTAAATCTTTTTGAGAAAAAGGTAACAATACTTTTCTTCTTATATCATCAATATCCACATAATACCAAGATTTACCATTCGTTAAAAAAATTGGAATTTTGAAACCAATCTGTTTCTCAAGGTCTTCCCTATAGGTTCTTCCCTGAATCTCTCCCTTCTCAATATCAACAGAAGTTTTCTTCGCTTCAATAATCGCAACCGGATTTCTTTGCTCGTCTAATAACAAATAATCAATATATCGATTCTCTCCTTCTTCTGTATCATCTCCAATATACTTAAATTCCTTCGTCTTAAAGTTAGACTTAACAGCATTTGGTTCTTCAATCACATATTCCTTTTTCCATCCAACACGATCAAAAAGAATTGGATCAATGAGATCTTTCCTAGTTTTCGCTTCTGTAATATTTTCCGAGCCTTTCATTAAATTTCATACAGAAATAGGTTAAAAAAAGTATCTATCCCTTCTCCAAAATCTCCAAAATCCTATCCAACTTATCACCATCCCTCAACTTCTGCCTACACAACTCCGAAACAGAAATACATCTCGCCTCAGCCTCCCTCTCCAATTTCCTCCTCAACTTAGTTTCTAGATATATATGTATCTGAGAATTCTTTCCCATCTCGCTCCTCACGATATTTAATCTCTAACATTCTTACAAGATCCTTCAACCTAGAGATAATTTCCCCACCAATATCTTCTGAGATTTTATTTTCCATGAAAGAACTATCCAAATAAACCTTATAAAAAATCGAGTAGAAAAAACAAGTGAAAAAACAAGTGAAACTTCTCCCCGATTCCATTTATAATTAATTTATTTAGACAAATTATGGAAACAAAATGTTATGTCTGCGGAGAATTTCTTGAAGAAGAAGATATCTGCCAAACTTGCCTAGAATTTCTACAACAAAAATATCCGAACAAAAAGAAGTTGAAGCAAATCTTACAATGGCACAAAAACCAAACCAAGGAACTAAACAAAGAAGACTGAACCTCTTACCAATTGCAATCTTTTTGCTTTTGGTAGCAACCCAAGTCAGCTTAGTTGTTGCAGCCAGTGAAGCGGATTTCGAAGAAATCTTAGCTCCATTGACAACGATTTATAATCTTGTCAAATATGCAGCAACAATAATCGCTGGACTTGTGATGTTATTTGCAGGTGTCACATACATAGCAAGTGGTTCAGATCCTGGAAAGCGAGAAAAGGCGAAAAATATGGTAATGTATGTTATCGTCGGTCTCATAGTAATATGGGCAGCACCTTTTGTCGTCAACTTGATCCTCGGATAGTTCCCATGAAAAAAATATTGTTATTTTTAGCAGTTGCCTTGGTATTACCCTTGGCAACTGCATTTAATTGTAATCAATTAACAGCCGGAGATTTCGAAATCTGCAACTCGATCCAACAAAGCGACATGACAGCATTAGAAAAAGATCTATTAATTGCAGACGTCTTCAAGTCAGTAAGCTATTTCCCAAGTCACGATTTCATTTATTCATGGAACTTAGATTTAGATATAACTAAACCATCAAACGGAATTAAAACAAACAAGGGTTCAATAAGAAACGCATGGATAGAAATTATTGCACCAATGCCATCAGTCCTAGAAGAAGGCATACTCTACATTCCAGAGAGAGGAAAGCTATTATCAGAATACAATTACGAAGTTCGGCTACCGAGGGGGGCACAAAGATATGATTGTGAAACAAAATACTCTCTTTCAAGCAAGGGCGAAACCTTAAAGATTTTTGTCAATGGAAATTACGCAGGCCAAGACAAGCTAACAAGTTTCGTAGCAAACAGCGAAGATGTAGTTCTAACAGCAGAATTAGAAATTAAAGTTAGGTATAAAGTAGAACATTATCGATGGAGAGAAAGCAGATGTAGATATGACTATCGAGACTACGTAACCCACACAGTAAAAATTTCAGACACTGTTAACGCAAAGCTACATAATTCAAGCACAGAAAGTTCTTTCAAAATAATAAATCAATACAGCGATAACATAGAAGGATATCTAAAAACAAATAATGTCAGCGCATTAGAGCTAAGCTTCACCAACTCATTATACCAAAGAACAAATTACATCTACAAACTCAACTACACTTTGCCTCACTACATTCTAACACTCCAAGCGGAAAGAATTGAAAATACAAAAGTCCAAAATATTCATGTTGATGAATCCGCAAACAAATTCGAGTTCGTCGTAAAAGACGCTTCAAACTGCAAAATAAAACTCTTTAATCACTTCGGAAGCATCTCAAGGGGTTGCGATTTAAGTTATAGCAAAGTTGATTTTGAAATTGAAGCAGATCAACTGTATTATTACGAAAATGAAACTATCCTAATTGAGATTTTCCCAAAAGGCATAGAGCTAAACTTAACTTATGCAGGAAAAAATATCTTAGCAGAGGATTTCGCAGAATTCAAAGCAGTAAAAGACGAGAACAGAATTGAGGCCCAACTAAATACAAGAAAGGTAAAGAAATTTATTAGTGTCACCGACGAGAAAAACGAGGTATTCCTAAAAGAACTTTCATCTATTAGTTTCTTCGGATACATAATCTACAGCTTCCTGAAGAAATATTATCTTTCATTTAGTTTACTATGAGTTCTTGCGGAATAACCAATCTCGGAGCCTGTCTTGTTGAGAAGTTTTTTGAGTTTGTAATTTATATTTTAAATCTGCCAGTTAGGCCCCTGCTTAGCATGATCGACAACCTATTGACTCAACCAGTCAACGTCGAAATCTTCGCAGGGGTCTGGTCAATTATAGTTTACATCTTATCTTTATTTTATGGTATACTTCTCTTAATTGTAGGATTCAGATTCTTATTGGCAGGACATTCCCCGGAACAAAGAGAAAAGGCAAAGAGAAGTTTGGCAAATACGATCCTCATGATGGTATTAATCCAAACAAGTTTTTTCTTATACAAGCTAATCCTCGAAGTAATATCATCGGTAACGACAGTAATTTTCAACATGATTGGAGACGAGTTCTTCCTGGTAACAATGGATGGCGTTAGCAACATCGGATTAGAATTAGTTTTGATTATACCATACATATTAACCCTAGTTGTCACCCTAATTTTTCTAGTCCTTAGATATCTTTGTGTAGGGATGGGGGTCGTCTTTTTTGCCCTAGGAATTTTCTTCTACTTCATCGACCCACTAAATCAATACGGAAAACTAATCATGAATTATCTATTCGTCGTGATGGCCCTACCGTTCTTTTATGCAATCGTATTTCTAGCCTCATCAAAATTCGTAGAGTTGGAAGTTTTTAGTAATATGAAAATTGTAGTCATGATCGGGGCCTTTACATTAGCCAATTTAGGAACTTTATTTCTAATCCTATTCGTCATATTCAAGGCGGCGAACACTGTCGCTAGTGTTAAGCAAGTTGCAGGAGTGATGTCGTAAGATGTATGAGATACCCCAGCAATTAGAATATAAAGAGAAAATTGTTTTTGGACTTACATTCGGACAAATAGCTTATGCCATGATATTCTTTCCAATTATTTTTCCTTTATTGTTTAAAATACAGGCAAGCCTCGTAGTTCGTATTTTTCTCGCATCAATTCCATCTGTTCTAGCGGTAGGATTTATGTTTTTTGATCTATCAACTCATCTGAAAAACTGGTATACCTGGTTAAAAACTAGAAATCTAGATACAAAAGAAAAGTTAGAAAAGGCTCTAGTCTTGGGAGAAATCAAAGATAATTTAATTCATCATAATAAAAAAAGGATTGCAGTTGTGAAAGTAGAATCAATAAATTTTTCTATTAAAACCTTAAAGGAAAAAGAAGCCATAGGCTATGCTTTCCAAAAGTTTCTCAACTCAATAGATTTTCCAGTTCAAATTTTAATGACAACCGAAACTCTCAATTTGAATTCTTATTTGAACATCCTAAAAGATAAGATGGTCAAAGATGAACATGTGGAAATGTTTGACTCTTATAAAAATCATATGAAAAGTTTAGTTGAAGACAATAGTGCAATGAATCGAAATTTCTACGTGGTCATTCCCGAAACAAGCGACATAAATATTCAGATAAAACTATGCGAAGATAGACTCCATAGCTTGAATCTCAAGACTTCTAGATTACACAATAATAAACTAAAAAGAATCTTCATTAAAATATTCAATAATAAAAAATCAGATATTTATCCCGACAAAATAAAAAACTCTCCAGATTTCCTAGACATCGATGGGAAATTCCACAAAATAATCTATGCTTACGGTTATCCTAGATCAGTTGAAAATGGATTTCTTGACAAACTTGTAAGCTGTTCTGGAGATTTTGATTTTTCATTACACATTAACCCTCATCAAATAGAACAAACCCTAATTCTTCTAAATCGAGAATTACAAAAACAAAGAGCAGATCTATACGCAGCAAAACTAAAGAACCAACTTAATCCAAGCCTAGAAATCAAATATCAGGATACAAGAGCGATCCTGTCCAACTTGCAAAAAGGAAACGAAAAATTATTTGATGTTAGTTTATACATCAACTGCCGAGCAGACAGCCTAAAAGAACTGAACCTACTAACAAGAAAAATAGAATCCGAATTAAACTCCTTGTTGATAATCCCAAGAAAGCCAATTTTCAGAATGCTGGAAGGACTCAAGTCGTGTCTACCATTGGCAAAAAACTTTCTAGGAATAAATAGGAATATAACAACTCCTGCTCTTTCTGCCTTCTTTCCATTCACTTCATCCTTCTCAAAATTTGATGAAACTGGGGTGTGGCTTGGACTAAACAAGAACAACATTCCAATCATAAAAGACATATTTAATTTATCAAACCCAAACGGGATAGTTCTGGCCCAATCGGGTGGAGGTAAATCATATTTTTGTAAGCTACTAATAACAAGGTATCTACTCAACGGTACAAAGGTTATGGTAATCGACCCACAGGGGGAATATGGTAGCCTTGTGTCGCATTTTAAAGGGCAGAGAATCGATCTTTCCAGAGATTCCGAGACAATCATCAATCCGCTAGATTTGATGGGCCACGACTACATAGAGAAGCGATTATCTCTAATAGACCTCATGAAGGTCATGCTCGGGGATTTAACTGACATTCAGCGAGCCTTAATCGATAAAGCAATAAGTAGAACCTATAAATTAAAGGGAATTACAAACAACCCAGATAGCTGGAACAATAAGCCCCCAATCTTAGGGGATTTAATGCAAAGTTTAATGGAAATGAGAGTTGGCTCACCGAAATTAGAGCAAGCCACAATTAGTAGTCTATCTAGCCGTCTTGAGATGTATGTCAACGGAGTATTTAGCTTCATGAATAGACAAACTAATTTAGATTTCGATAATAACTTAGTTTGCTTTGACATAGGAAATCTCCCTTCACAAGTTAAACCCTCAGTCATGTTTCTAGTCTTAGATTATATCTATATGAAAATGAAATCTAATCTAGACAGAAAGATATTATTAATTGATGAAGCCTGGTCTCTACTTTCCAAAACAGAAGAAGCAGGATATATTTTTGAGATTGTAAAAACTTGTAGAAAGTTTAATCTTGGACTTCTCTTAATCAATCAAGAAGTTGAAGGGCTATTGGATTCTAAAGCCGGGAAATCGGTCCTTGCAAATTCTGCATATACAGTTCTAATGAAACAAAAGCCCGCAGTCATTGATAATATTTGCAAGACCTTTCATCTAAGCGAAGGAGAAAGAGTCCATCTGTTAACTTCGAATATTGGAGAGGGCCTATTGATGATGGAAGATGACCATTCAGAATTGAAAGTTATTGCATCGCCTGCAGAACACAAATTAATTACAACTAATCCTGATGAGTTAAATATAATTAAGAAAAATAAAAAGCCACAGAAAAAAGTTGACATAAGAATTAATCCAAACAAAAGATTTTTTCACAAGAAAGATTTGAAAAAGGATGAAGTTGAGCTTCTTTTAGGCGAAGGATATAAAATTATGAAATACAAAAGTTTACTGACAGATAAGATGGAGGACTTTCTTTTGCAACCAAGACACAATGAAAGTTTGATGCACCTTTTTATGACCCATAATATCTCAGAGTTTTTAGAGAAGAACGGAATTGAGACACAACTGTATACAACTAAAAAGCCAGACGTTGTTTTCAAGATTGCGGGCAAGGAGTATGCAATTGAGATTGAGACGGGGACTGTTTTGGAGAAATCTCCCAATCAATTGAGAGAAAAGGTAGGGTCTCTAAATAAGAATTATGAGAAGTGGTTTTTTGTGGTGACTAATAGAAATAAGATAAAAAAATACAAGAATTTTGGTGTCGCAATTGATCCAAGATATCTTAGAGCGAAATTAGGCAGAGTTGTAAAATTCGCTAAAAACGCCCAAAAATAGACATGGCTTTTTGGGGCATTTTTCTGTGTTCGTCGTCGATAAAATTCTGGGAAATAGCAAAAGAGTCACCCTATATAATATGTATATATGGGGTAGGTGACGTGGAGGACAGACTATTATTATTTCTAATTAATTCCCAAAAGATAGTTGGATTTTGTTAGTAATTTTGGCATGATTAAGATAAAGAGAATGGGCTTATAAAATTAGTGGAGAAATGGAAGGTTGTTGATTGAATAATCAACCAGTCTTCATATACACAAAACCATAACAATTATAACATCCACCCAAAATTATATAAGCCTCTCTATTTAATTCAACACATGAGACACTCAGAGACAGCATACAAAAACGTAGAAGAATTAGCACAATTATTAGATGAATCAATAGGAGTAAAAAGTGATGAAGATTTAAGTCAAATTGCAAGCATGGCCCATATGAAAGTTTGGGACAATAATCCATCGCCAGAATGGGTTCAAGGAACATTAATCCCAATAATGACCAAGGCAAAAGATCACTATGAGCAAGCAGGAGAGGAAGACTACAAAGAAAGAATGGCTGCCAGAATAACAGTTCTTAATGGATATGTCAACGGAGAGGGGTCTTCTCCGCACATTCCAGAACCACATGCTTCTAGGCTAAAAGAACTTAGAAAACGCGTAGCTTAAACTTTCAAAAACTCATACTTCCCAACCCACCCAATCTCCTATCTGAAGCTCCCGCAACCCTAACTAATCATACTATCAACCTCATGAAGCATACCCCCACAATCCTTAAATAATTCCTAATCCATATAATCCAATGCTAATCAAAAAACAAAACGCAAGAGTTCACGAAGGCTCCAAGGATTGCACAGTATACGAACACGACCACCCAACGAACAGACTAAGCTACGCAACAACATCAATTGACGGACGCTACCCAACAGAAAAAAGAGTAGTAAACACAGAATGCGAAGGAATGTTCTTCGTAATTTCAGGCTCAGGAACAATTCACTCCGAAAAAGGCGACTTCCAAATCAACGAGGGCGATTCATATTCTTTAAAACAAGGAGAGAAATATTATATTAAGGGTGATAAGTTATTATTGTCCTTGATTAACGCTCCGAAGTGGACGCCCGAACAACAGAAGGTTGTTGATTAAAGATCACTTCTTGGCATGCCTCCAAGCATCATCAAAAACCTGCTCAAACGTCTTAGCAATTTTCGCATTATTGATTAAGAAAGAAACGGGCAACTTTCCAGTAGTTGTCTGAATATAAAGTTTATCACCCCTCACACCCCACTCAGCCTCATTTTTAAAATCAGCATATTTAATCTCAAACCCCTTACCGACCTTTTTTCTCTTCTTCCCTAGAGCCTCGTCCTCAAACGGAAGAATTATTTTATATCGGCGCCCCAATTTCCCATAAACCTTATGACACTCATCATAAAACCCGACAATAGCTCCATACGCCTCTTTCTTCTGACTATAAATCTTCGCCACAGCATAATCATCCTTAGAATCATAATCCGCAAATTCAAGCCACATCGCCTTCGCCCCAGAAATCCCCTCAAAATACTTGTAATTAGCATAAGGCGCTGGAGCATCATTTGGCTTCTTCAAATTTTTAATCATATCAGCAACCTCTTTTTCTTCTTCTCTCAACTTCCTCTCACGTTCCACAAAAAGCTCCTTTAAAATTTCAGGAGGCGACGCCATAAACACCTTAACATTATTCTTCAACTTGTAACCAGCAAGACCCCTCTCAACTAAACTATCAAGAACCTTATAAATATTCGAAGACGCTATTCCCGTTAACTTACAAAGTTGCCCAGTCTGACTTTCTTTTAATTTCAACAACCCAAGATACGTTCGTGATTCCGGAACCGTTAAACCAATTTTTGTCAAAATTTCCTCAAATCTTTCTTCCATACTACTATATTGTATAGTAGAGAGTACTTAAGTATTGTTATTTATGTATGACTATTAAGAAGTAGTTACAAATAACTGCTTAAAATAAAAAAATGGAAATAAAAAAAACATACAAAATTGAACCCCGTTCAAATCTTGAAGGAGCTGATCTTCGAGGAACAGATTTCAGAAAGGTAAATGATATTGAGCTTACAGGGACAAACTTTAGGGGAGCAAATCTCGAAGGAGCAAACTTTGAAAAGAAAAACTTTACAAAAAATTTTTGGGGAGCAAATCTAAATGGAGCTAATTTTTCCTTTGCAAACCTAGAACCAACAGACTGTAAGGATCCGGATGTAAGCTACAATAATACAAAATTTAGAAACGCAAGCATTGAAGAAGCAAACTTTAGGGGAGCAAATCTTTATGGGGCAGACTTTTTTGCCGCAAACCTTAGGGGAGCAAACTTTTACAAAGCAAATCTTACAAAGACACATTTTTATGACGCAAACCTTAGAGATGCAAATCTTAGAAATGCAAATCTTAAATATGCGCTATTTTTGGGTACGAATCTTGACGGGGCCGATCTTAGAGGGGCTAATCTTGACGGGGCCGAGTTTCAATGGGCGAGACTTGTTAATACAGATCTTCGGGGAGCAAAAAACATCAGAGAAGCTGATCTTGATAAAATCTATGTCCAATCCCCAGACGGAAACAATTACCAATGGAGTGCAGGGCATTTGAAACAAATAGACCATCACCACCGACCGCATTGTCATAACAGGCCGTAAAATGGAGATATAAAATATTACTAACTAATCGCACCAACAAATTTAATCATATAAATAACCCTACCCCAAACTCCCGGGAAAATAAGTACACTTATGCTCCTCAATCAACTGTACTGTCTTCTCGTCGGCAATCAATCCACTAAACTCATTAGAAACCTTATCCTTAACCCTCTCAAACTCATCCAAAGTCTTCGTCTGAAACTCAACCATCAAATTACAATTACCAACTCCCCTAACAACATAAAAAACCTCGGGGAAACTCTTCAAAAAACTAATCATCTTCTCCTTCTCCGCCGCACTAGAAGACTTCAATCTCAAAAACATAACATGCCAAAGATAACCCAACCGAGCAACATCCACCAACGGCTTATATCCCTGAATAATCTTCTCCTTTTCCATCTTCTTCAAAGAATACCTCGCCTTCTCAATAGTCAACCCAGTCCTCTTCGCAATATCAACAATCGACATCTTCGCATTATTTGCAATAATCTTCAACACCTTCAAATCATTCCCCGAAAGACGAGCCAAGTCCTTGTGCCCAATCATAGCATCATAATTATATTTACTCTTAGTCCCACTATGAATTTTCTTATAACCCAACTGCGAAGCACTAATCACAATAAAGAAATTATAATCCAACAGCTTCCCCTTTAACGAATGCAAAACCTCCTCGAGATAAAAACTAAACTCTCCAACATCCTTAGCCAAAATCGAAACAATCATCTGATACTCGCCCCTAAAAGAAGCAACCCAAACCACATTAGAAATCCCCTTCAATTTATCAACAATTTTTTTCCGATCTTCCTTCGTCGTATACTTCAACTTAATCACAATATTATAAAACGTATACCCCAACTTATTCGTATCAAAATAAGTAATAAACTCCTTAATAAAACCCTTCCGAATCATCTTCTCAATATGATAATTAACCGCCTGCTTCGAAATCTTCAACTTACTCCCAATCGAAGAAATACCCTGCCGAGCATTCACATCAAGTTCCTTCAACACTTTCCTTTCCCTCAAAGAAAGGTTGGATTCCGCAAAATCTTTCATTTAAGACAAAAACGGGACTATCTTTTAAATCTTTGCACTATAGTCAAAGAATCACCACGCGAGCATTTAATAAAAACTGTATCTTAATACTATTAACGAAGAGGTGGTGGGAATCCATTATGGAAAGAAAACCACTGACACCAAAAACGGTAATAGATATCGAGGGTAAAATATCTTATGCAGAGAGTTTTCAATCATGGAATATGCTAAGATTAAAAAGAGAAATTGTAGAAGAATTCCCAATACTGAAAGAAAAAAGATCTTCGTTTTCATATAGATTGATGTTCTGTAGAAGCCACGAGGATTTAATGAAGATGGTTAAGGGGTTGAAGAGTGAGGCGGTTATGCCTTTAGTGTTGTGGATGTATAAGGATTAGGGTTTCTTAAAAGCTATTAATTCTTTCTAATTCTTTTCCTATCTTCGCTTCTTTCCACGGAAATTTTTCTTATATCTTGAATATATAGAGAGTGAGGTCTATCCAATCGGACAAATTCTTTATATGATAGACTTACGGTAGGATCTTCTAAAGATCCAGAAGCCCAGTTTGCGTAGTTTAAACGATCTATTCTTGCAATATACTGGGCAGGGTCCCAAGAACCCCCAACATAACGCAAAGGTAAAAGTCTTTTACTTGTCTTGACACATAACAAGCTTTCCGCTTTCTTCGGACGAGAACCTTTTTGCCTAAGTGTGAGTTCTCCCAGAGGGTCTCTATAAGAGTTTAAAATTGCTTTCAAATCTTCTTTATTCTCTATATAGATATCTTCTTCTCCGTCCTTTTCGCAAGACTGTCGGACAAGTTTGATAACCATTGTAGAAATATCTAACTCTAACTCGCCACCCAGATGTTTTGTGAGTGATTTTTTTGTTTCCATTTTATTTTGCCTTATTCGTGAGTTCCCCATTAGAGACAACTAATACTCTAGAACATGAATCAGAATCAGAAAAATCTCCAAGTGCATTTTGATAAAATTTCCCAAAATCTGTATGATATTCTAATCTTGCAGTCCTAGGTAATCCAAACTTTCTTTCAGTCTGCGGTCCACAATAGAGAAATTGCGGATGAGAAATCTCGCTCAACTCTTCCTTTGAAACTCCCTCTTTTAATGATAATATTAATCCTGTCGGAGAATTTGTATTCTCTTCTTGTGTTAAGACTCTATACGGTAGAAATCTATAATGGCTAGTTCTCCAGAACCCTGGCCTTTTTCCGGGCTCAGTTGTCTTAAAATCTATATTAAGATCTCGTAACTGCGTAATCAAGTTTTTTGCAGAAATTTTTGCAGATTGTTGATCTTGAGTATAGTGCCCATCAAAATCACGCAAGAGGATTCCAGAATCTATCCTCTCTTTACTAATACCTGGCGGAAAATATCTTCCCACGTTAGATAAATCTCCTTCAGTAGCCAATCTTTCTTCCCCTAATAAACCAGATTCCTGAAGTGCAATTAGTCTAAATGGCGTAGTATAACTAATTTCCCCATCCTCTGAACTAAGCCCCATAAGATGTTGCTTTGCAAGAGGATTATCATAGTTTTCTATTACGTGATTTAAATATCTTGCATGCACGGAGTCGTTCAAAAATCTATATGAGGCTCTCTGGATTGTTTGTTTAGGAATTACAAAGGATCTAGATCCACGCGCATTGGATAGTTCTGCAATTAACTCTGCTCCCCCAACCTTGAACTTCATCGTTTTTTCCTGTTTTTCCATTTTGTCCTTAATAATGCTCGATAAAATAGCTACTTAAAATTATGTCGTGGACCAGAGCACAACACTTATAAGGTTATTCCCCCTCAATTAAATATGGAATTAAAAGACTTAGAAAAGATTGGTATACGAGAAAGAGAAGCGGCAATTTATATCGCACTTCTAAAAGAAGGTCCAAGTCTAGCGAATCAATTAGCGAAGCATACAAGTATACTTAGAACCTCAATCTATGATTACATGGATGCCCTAATAGAGAAGGGCTTAGTAAACTATGCCATCAAGAATGGGAAAAAATACTTTCAGGCAATTGAACCAGATAAAATATTAGAGAAGTTTAAAGAGCAAAAAGTCAACGAGGAAGAAGCTATAAAAAAGTTGATCCCCGAACTTTCAAAAATTCAAGGGTTGTCCGATAAGAAGGCTAAGATAGAGATCTTTGAGGGAAAAGAGGGAATGAAGACCGTAATGTCTAGGATCCTAAAGGATAATCCTCAAGAGTTTTTTGTTTATGGCTCTTCGGGAGTAGGATATAAACTTCTTCCATTTTATTTAGAACATTGGCACAAGCAAAGAATTAAGCAAAAGATGAAGATGAAGGTCATATATAATCAGAGTGCAGAATCAAAGGAACGAGTGGAAGAAGGCCCCTCATTAAAGTTGTCTGAGATTAAATTTTTCCCAGCTCCACATCACTCTCCCAGTGGCACTATTATTTATGGTGATAAAGTTTTGATTACGCTCTGGAATTTGGAATTTCCCTTAGCTATTTCAATAGAAAGTAAAGAGATTACTGAAAACTATAAAGATTATTTTGAAGTTATTTGGAGGGTTGCCAAGAAGTGACAACCCCAATACAAAAACTATATAAACTCAAACAGCCTCGATAAAACATAAGACTAACTAAACGGGAATCGCACCCCGCAAGTTAGACAAAACATGCGCCTGCTCGGCGGGAGCGTAGCACCCTTTTGACCAATCGCGGGGACAGATTTTTTTTAGAAAAAGCTATGAATACAAAACAAAAAATATCTACAATTGATATGTCACCAGTAGGTGGTCGACAAGACTTAAATAACGTATTTTTGTGG
>JABHNB010000012.1 GCA_018694115.1 archaeon | reverse complement strand
AATGCTATTCGAATTGTATAATTTATTGGATTTTTTATTCCGGGCTCAGGAGGTTGTCTGATACCAAATTCTTTGTAAACTGGTTTGTCATAATTTGGTGGCATTCGCTTATTCTTAATATGCCACATAATCTGGGATCTAATGTATCCTTCCTTTAGGGGATGGTAGTTTTTCTTGTTCCATTCCCTGATCTTTTCATCAATGAAATCTTCGGGCATTTCTAGGGAAGTGAAGAATGAGAGAACTAAAGATAGTGCTCGTTTTCTTCCATCATCTTTTATTCCCTTAAGAATTTTTTTTATGACTGGAGGGTACATTTCTTCAGTTATTGTAAGTCCTTGGAGATCTATTGCCGCGCCGTCGTATTTCTTTGTTTTTTCTGGTTTGTTTATTCTTCCCCAATCCAGTGCTTGGAGGAGGAGCTCTCGTGCTTCGCCTTCTTCGGATTCTGGCATGAAGGATTTTGGTTCTCCGATCTTTAGTGGATCTGCATCTGAAGGTCTGAAGTTTTCAATCTGGTCTTTGGTTATCACGATTGATGAGAATGCGGTCTTTTCATGGAGAGAGTAAGGTGCTCGAAAGAGATGTCTTGGAGATACCAGAACAATGTCAACTGAATCTTCAGTTGATTTGATTGTGTCCTCTTTTTTAAATTCAATTTTTACCTCCCTGATGCTTCCACCGTAATTGCTTGTACTGGCCTCTATTTTGGCGGTGCTGATCTTACAGGTTTCACAAAAGTCAATCTCTCGCTCATTTACGATATCCATTTTTGCATTACAACTTGGACAAAGCATTGCTACCCTTTTTTTGGTGAATCCTTCTAATTCAGATTTACATCTTATGTCTGGGCACTTGTATTTGTAATTTTTTCTTTTGATTGTTGGTTGACCACATTTTGGGCAGAAATTTTCTGAAATGAGCTCTCCGGATTCTTTTAACTTATCTCTATCGGTTAGCCCCAGAATTTCGTTGTTCATTGGTTCCCTTATCCTTTCAAATAGATATCCGGCGATTAACCTTGGCCATTCTGGAAAATTGTCTTTTGTTTGTTCACCTTGTACTTCTTTTGGGAAGGCCTTGAAGGGGATTAAGATATGAAATCCCTTTGATCCGGAAAATTTTATTCCATAATTTTTGATTCCATGGCGTTCAAATTCATTAATTAAGAGTCTGGCCGCAATTTTTCCATAATCTAGAAATGGAGAGTCAATATCTATAAGAAGATCCCATCCGATTTTGATTTCATTGTATTGATCCGGAGTCATATCTGTATTAATATCCAGCGGATTTTCCCAAATTTCTTCAGAGCAATGAAATGATGTTGCCCCCTGTTTCGCAGCATTTGAGATATCGGTGGGATAATCCAAGGCATCTGGGCGTTTTGCAAAGAATTTGTTATTGAAATTTGCGACTGTTTCTCTATGTTTGCAGAATTCGAACATTACCCTTTGAATATCTTTTCTTTGGTAATATGAAGGGGCAATTAACTGGACTTTCTTCGGGGGCTCTTTTTCCCTAGGGGTTGGATCTTGCATGTTTTAATGAGGCATTTTTTGTTAATAAATGATGTGATGGTAGAGTATAATAATACTTAAAAAGTTTTAATGAGACATTGGGACATGGAGATTAAATCCCCTTTGATGAAGATTGCTTATATTTATGATTTTAAATCTGATCGAGTGAACGAAATAGAAAAATTTCTTGACTCCCTTCCAATAAGGATTTGTGATTTATCTATTAATGGAGATCATTCGTTGGATATTGGGCTTGATAGAATGAATGGGAGCGTATTTGGACTTGCTCCACGTGAGAGAAGAATAGAAATAACTGGGATTGAGAATATTTCCCGAAGAAAATACAATGTTAGTATTTATTCTCATCATAACTATGGGACTAACCTGATAATTCAATCCAGACGAAAGCCTCATACTGCAATAAGATTTTGGACTACTCCCTCTGATGCTATTAAATCTTCATAATAATGCCCAAAATTAAACAATATACTTTGCCATATAAATCCTTATAAACTCAGAACCGATTTTTTAGTTATGATACTAAAGATTGATAGACCAAAGATTTTATCTGACGCTATTGGTGTGATTTCGGAGGTTGTTTCAGAGGTGAGAATTAAGCTTCTCGAAGATGGGATGTCTATTGTTGCGGTAGATCCTGCAAATGTTGCCCTAGTAATCTTTAAACTTCCAAGGGAATCTTTCTCACAATATGAGGTTGGGAATGAAGTTTGGGGCGTTAATTTAGATGATTTGAAAAGGATTTTGAAGCGGGCTTCAACCTCTTCGTCTGTTGTGTTTGAGCAAGAAGATAATCAGCTTAAAATTTCGATATTTGACAAAGTTAAGAGGGTATTTACTCTTGCACTAATTGAAGTTGAAAGTGAAGACAAGGATGTTCCGGAATTGACCTTTGCATCCAAGGTGGAAATGGATTCTTCACATTTTACTCAAGCAATCGAAGATTCGAAGATTGTTGCAGATTCTTGTTCTCTAATTGCAGGAGAAGGATTCTTTATGGTTGAAGGATCTGGAAGCTTGAATTCTGCAAGGACTGAATTCTCTGGAGATGAAGCACAGATAACCGGACTTGCAAAGTCTAAGTATTCATTAGAATATTTGATGAAGTTTGTGAAGGCGGCAAAGATTTCTTCTAAGGTTGTTGTTAACTTTTCAGATGATTATCCGCTTAGATTGGATTTCCCTGGCGAGAAAATGGGAATTGGATTTGTTCTGGCTCCGAGAGTTGAGAATGATTAGATTGTTTTAGGAGAAGATATAATCAATTTGTTTTCCCATAATGTTTATATAGGGCGTATTACTAAATAACATTAAGTAACATAGAGTCATACGGAGTAATACGATTGTAAAAAGCAGAATATCGGCGACTGTTGAAGAGGAGACTGTGAAAGAGATAGATAGGATTCTGAAGGCCGGAGATTTTAGAAATAAGTCTCATGTGATTGAAAAGGCAATAAAATTACTTTCTGAGGAGGTGGTCGATGAGAAATAGAATTAAGGAAAGAAAGGGGCTCACCGCTCGGTGTACCCCAAATATGGGAGTTCGGGGGCAAGTGGCTCTTTTCATAATCATTGCTATTGTGATTGTTGTTGGGATAATTGCTGCTTTCTTTCTTATTGGGGGAACAGATCTTGAAGCTCCTGCGGATCTAAATCCTGCGCAATTTATTGAGAATTGTGTTGAAGATGCGGTTGAGCCTGCCGTTGTTGCAGTTCTTGATGGTGGCGGACGGATTAGTCCTTCGCAATACATCATGTATGACGGAGAGGAATATAATTACTTGTGTTATCAGGCGGATTATTATCTTACGTGTATTAATTCCCATCCAATGCTTGAATCTATTGTTGAGGAAGAGATAAGGGCAGATACGGTTGATGAAGTTGAGACCTGTTTTAATGCAATGGAAGAAGAGTTTGAGGATAAGGGTTTTGGTGTTAATGTGGGGACGTTAAATTATTCTATTGATTTACTTCCGGGACGTGTGGATATTTTGATCAATAATGAAATTGTAGCCTTTAGGGGGGGAACTTCTCAAACATTCTCTGACTTCGATACTTCAATCATTTCTCCACTTTACCATTTGATTGGGATTGCTAGAGAGATAGTTAATCAGGAGGCCCAATATTGTAACTTTGATTATAATGGGTATATGATCCTTTACCCAGAATATGATATTCGGCGAATCGATTATTCTGAAAGTAAGGTTTACAAATTATTTGATCGAAGATCTGGAGATGAATTCCAATTTGCTATAAGGAGCTGTGCAATTGCACCAGGAATATAAAATGAATATAAGAATTTCAAAACGAGCACAGGCATCTATCCAATTGGTGGTGATGCTAATCTCGGTTTTTGCTTTTTCATATATGGTATACCAATCTTCTCCAAAGTTTGAAGAGTTAGATGAACAGTATAAGTTGATTAGTGGTTTTGGTGATGATGCGGATCCAGGAATCTTAACTCGTGCATTTAGCTATTTGGTTGAGAAGATCTCGGAACCGATGATTCCAACAGTTTCGGCTGCTGCAGGTGTTGGATGTTGTTCGTTAAATGAAAATAATGAAGTTTGTGCAACAGCTACTGAAGAGTTTTGTGCAGACGGTGCACGGTTCGCAGAGGGAGCCCTTTGTGCAGTGACTTCGTTTTGTATAACAGGGTGTTGCATTGATAGAGATGCAGGAACATTTGATAATAATGTTTTGAGAAGTGAATGTCGGGGAGAGTGGGATAGAGAAAGCCCTACTTGTGATGTTCCGGGGGCAGAGAAAGGCTGTTGTATGTTAAGTCCTAGGCCAATTTATAACACACTTAGACAATGTGAAATTGAAACGGGTGACCGGGCTACGGGAGATGGCGGAGTAATTGATTGGAGGGGCAATGTGAATGAGAATCAATGTACCGAACTTGGAGCAACTCAGGAGATGGGAGCCTGTGTGCTTTCTGGAGGAAATTGTAAGTTTATCACAGAGCAAGAATGTCTAGGATATAATGGACAGTTTAGTAAAGATTATCTTTGTACCTCTCCCGATTTGGAAACTTCGTGTGAGAAGACAGATCAAACGACTTGTATTGATGGAAAAGATGGAGTATACTTCTTGGATACCTGTGGAAATCCTGCAAATATATATGATTCCAATAAGGAGGATAATGCAGATTATTGGAACAGGGTCGCTTCTGGAAGCTCCGTTTGTGGTGCTGGGGCAGGTGATGGAAATGCGGGATCCAAAAGCTGTGGAAACTGTGATAGATTTAAGGGAGGGATTTGTGCCTCCGCTTTAGAAAATAATGTCAAGCCAGATCTTGGTAATTTCTTTTGTAAGGATTCGACTTGTACTTTTGATGGAGAGAATTATGAAAATGGGGAGTCGTGGTGTATATATGATGGAAAGATTGGGGACGGGGATGATGTGGTTGGTTCGCGACATTGGAAATATGTTTGTAATCAGGGCGAAGTGCAAATAGAACCTTGTGCAGACTATCGAAATCAGATTTGTGTTCAGTCAGATATGGATATTGAAGGCTCTTCGGAAAAATTCTCAAATGCGGCTTGTAGGCCAAATAATTGGAGAGAGTGTATCGATTTGAATAGTCAGGAAGATGGATTAGAAAAATGTGAGGATACCTTAGATTGTAGGGTTGAGAAAATTGATATCGCGGATAAATTCCATTTCGATATTTGTACTCCCAAACATCCAGGAGGTTTTAGTTTTGAAGAGAGATATCAAAAGACTGCCCAAGAAGTTTGTGCATTTGCAGATCAAACATGTACTGTGATTTACAAACAGACGATGTCAGGTAGCTGTGTGTGTGATACCAATTGTGCTTGTGAAGAGGAAGGATTTGCTCAACAGATGAATGACTTTTGTAGAAAGATGGGAGATTGTGGTTTGGAGACGAATATTGCAGGAAAATTTACAGAGAACTATGAAGTTCTGGAATCTCCAAAGTTGAGTAAAAATTGGATAGAGAAATTGGTTGCGCTTTCAATCCCTGTGAAAGGACAAATGGCCGATCCAGGAAATGCAACAAAATATCTTGAGGCTGCGGGACTTTGGGGGGCTCCAGAAGAAGCTCCGGAAGGAAGTGAAGACGGCGGAATAGATCTGGGAATGGTCACCATGGTTGGAGGACTAGGGATGGCAGGAGTATCTTATGCATTGTTTAAGGCAGGAGTTGGGGCGTTTGTGGCGAGTGGAAGTACGGCTGGAGGGACAGCGGCATTGGCAGCAGCACATTCAGCTGCGTTACCTGCAGCATCACCTGCAATGTCGGCATTTGCTGGTTCAATGATTGCAGCAGGAATAGGAATGTTTGCGGGAGCAATGATTGCAAAGATGTTAGGACTTAGTCCTATCGGTTCAACGATGATGTCTATTGGGGCAGGTATGCTTGGAATGACAATTGCTGCGAAGTTCTTTGGAGTACAAACTTTTGCATTTGCACTAAATCCGATATTCATATGGGTGGCAATAGCCTTAATTTTGATTTCGTTATTGTTTATGGCACAGGATTGCGAACCTGTAGAAGTTGTCTTTACATGTAAGCCTTGGCAGCCACCTGTCGGTGGAGGAGATTGTAAGATATGCAATGAAGATCCGCTAAAACCTTGTTCAGAATATAGGTGTAATAGTTTGGGAGCAGCATGTAGTTTGATTAATAAGGGAACTGAAGAGGAAATTTGTATTGATGAGAATCCGGATGATTCGACTCCTCCGG
The DNA here is from genome assembly GCA_018694115.1 of archaeon. Taxonomy (GTDB): domain Archaea; phylum Nanobdellota; class Nanobdellia; order Pacearchaeales; family GW2011-AR1; genus JAGVXH01. The sequence goes on along the minus strand of JABHNB010000012.1, from coordinate 130,956 downwards.
TGCTCGGTCCGCAGCTTGGAACGATTTCATCGTCCGAGAAATATTCTGATATAAAGGATGGAAAGGGATTTGGAATAACCTCGCTAAATGGTGGATGTGTTGATGCGTATACCCCATTGTTATTTGGTATAGTTACTGATGAGCCTGCCTATTGTAAGTTTGATTTTGAGGAAAAAGAATTTGATGCAATGTCTTATGATATTGGAAGTAATAATTATATTTATAATCACAGTACGACGTTCTCATTGCCAGACCCCTCCCACGGACAGAGTCAGGGTCTTGACTGGAAGGGGGATCTTACAATGTATATCAAATGTAAAGATACACATGGATTTGAAAGTCCGGGATTTTACACCGTTGATATGTGTATAAATGAGGGGCCAGATAGAACACCTCCCCGGGTCCAAGCAGTGGAACCCTCAAATGATGCATTGATCAGTTTTGATGCAGATTCTAGGGAGATTATGATATATACTAATGAGTTGTCAGATTGTAGTTGGGATACTCTTGAAACAGATTATTCACTTATGGCCAATCCGATGACTTGTGAAGATAGTTTTGGGAACCCCGCGATTTATGGATATAAATGTACTGCGACAGTTCCAACGACTGAGTCTGCTAATGATATTTATGTGAGATGTCAAGATCAGCCGTGGTTAGATGCTGAAGGAAGAGGCGATGAAAGGAATTCCAATACTGAGAGTTTTGTGTATAAACTGAGAAAGCCTGAATCGAAGATAAAGATTGATTGGATTGAGCCTTCTTCAGATTTTGAATCGCCAACAAGAGATACCGAATTTGTATTGAAGGTAAAAACTTCTGGAGGCGGAGAATCTCATTCATGTGACTATTCACTTTCAGGATATGATAATATGATCGAGATGTTTGAAGACTTTGATAACACACATGAACAGTCATTAACTCTTCGATCTGGAACAAAACATATCTATGTAGAATGTAAGGATGAAACGGGAGACAGTGTGCGTGGTGACGAAAGATTCAGGATCACATATGATAGTTCTTCCCCACAGGTTGCGAGGATTTACCAGCAAGGTGGAAACATCAAGGTCATAACAACAGAGAGTGCAGAGTGTGCTTATTCTACAACTAGCTGTAGCTTCAGATTTAGTGAAGGAGAAAATGCTGGAGACGGAGAGATGCATACAATAAATGCAGTTAGGGGAAATAGTTACTATATTAAATGTAAAGACGAGTTCGGAAATACTCCTTCGGGATGTTCGATGATTGCGAGGGCGTTATGATGAATTACAATAGAATTTATAAAGATAAAATGGCTGGAAAAGGAATGAAACAAAGAGGGAATCTGGAGGAGATGGATAAGAGGGGACAGGTTACTATCTTTATAATTGTGGGACTGGTGATTGTAGCCGGAATTTTGGTTTATACATTATGGTTGAGGCCAACATATTTTTCAGAGAAGGGCGGGGCCATTGGTTTTGAAGGATGTGTGGGGGATGTTGTTGAACAATCCATAAGGGATATTGGGTCGACTGCAGGATTTGTTGATCCAGAGTTTTCCTACAAGTATAATGGGGAAGAAATTGGATATTTATGTTATACAAATGACTATCATGTAACTTGTACAATTCAAAAGCCATTTTTGAAGCAACATTTCCAGGAACAACTTAAAAGGAAGGTAGGACAGCAAATCAATCTTTGTTATGAGAATTCAATTGATGAATTGAGGGCACAGGGATATGATGTTTCTGCAGGTTCAATTGATTTTAATATTTCGATAGTACCTTCCAGTGTTAGGGTAGAAATTGAAGCTCCAACAACAGTTGGAGGAAGGAGAGTAACTCGATTTGGCGTCGACGTTAATTCGCCTATTTATGAGATTCTGATGGTTTCTACATCTATTCTTCAGTTTGAAGTAGAATATGGAGATGCAGATACTAGCTCAATGATGTTCCTATATCCAAATTTGATAATTGATAAGCTCAAGAGAAGTGATGGAACTACAATCTACATGATTGAAGACAAACTAACAAAAACTAAATTTCAGTTTGCGAGTCGAAGCATTGCTTGGCCTCCAGGATTTGTTGGACAATGATTAACAAGAAAGGAATTGCTAGCATAGAAATTATGTTGATGATTTTAGGACTATTTGCATTTGCATTTATGCTTGCGGATGTAACACCTACGGTATCTGCGGCGCCTTCGACGATGAGCAATCCAAGTACCTGTTGTGAGAAAACGAATGATGGAGCGTATTGTATCAATACTGATGAAGATAACTGTGAGGGATCCTTCAAGAGTTCTCCAACATCATGTGATACGACTTCATATTGTAAGTTAGGTACTTGTTATGATTCTGAGGAAGGGATTTGTATGGAAAATACTCCTCAGAGAGTTTGTGTTGAGAATAGTGGAACATGGGATGCACGTCCAGTGGAGGAAGTTCCACAATGTCAGCTAGGATGTTGTATTTTATCTGATCAAGCGGCATTTGTTCCATTAGTTAGATGTAAGAGGTTGTCGACGTTATTTGGGGTTAGTAATGATTATAGAAAAGATATAAGCTCAGAGTTGGATTGTATAAATACTGCACAAAGCCAGGATACGGGGGCTTGTGTTTATGAACAGGACTTTGAGAGAACTTGTGAGTTTACAACTCGGGATGAGTGTGGTGCGGGAAATATTATCGAAGAGGTAAATGGTACGAATGTTACTCTTGCGAGCGAGAAGAGATTCTATAAGGATTATTTATGTTCTGCTGAAGAGCTTAACACTGCTTGTGCTCGACAGACATCAACAACTTGTTATGGTGGAGATGTATATTGGGTAGATTCCTGTGGAAACCGGGAGAATGTTTACGCGGGAGGAAATGATGCTGGAAGAGACGATAGTTGGAATCATGGATTGGCGGGAGAACCTGAAGAGATTTGTGATGCTAATGATGGGTCGAATAAAAATTGTGGAAACTGTGATTATTTCTTAGGTTCCAGATGCGAGGAATGGGATGGACTTTTAGGCATTGGAAAACCTGCAGGGGCAGATCACTTCTGTCAGAAAACTGAATGTGAAGATCGAGATGGAGATAAGAGAATAAATGGAGAATCCTGGTGTGTTCAAGATAGTCCTGTAGGGAATGGGGCGGACCCTGTTGGGGCAAGAAACTATCGAGAGGTTTGTGTTGACGGAGATGTAAGGGTTGAGCCTTGTGCAGATTTTAGAAATGAAGTTTGTTTAACTGGAGCTATTGATACGGATGCAGGAGAGTTTGGAACTGCGGCTTGTAGAGTTAATAGATGGCAAGATTGTGCTACACTTGTTAAGGAAAAAGATTGTAATAATACTGATCAGAGAGATTGTATGTGGTTGCCTCCGGTGACTGGAATGATTCTTGGAGGGGGAGAAGGAGAGGGAAAATTCTCTAATCCTACTACTGGAGGAAGTTCCTTTTCAAACCCAACAGCTAGTGAAGGAGAATCCTTTGGTAGTGCATCAACGGGGGCTGCGATAACTGGAAATGCAGTTTTTGGAGGAGGAGATAGTGGTGAAGGTGAGGATGAGGAAGAAGACGAAGAAACAGTTACCAATAGGCCGGAGGGAGTTTGTGTTCCAAATTATTCTCCAGGTTTAGAGTTCTGGGAAGACGGCTCTGCGAAAGGAATCTGTGGACAGGCAAGTGCAAAGTGTGTTGTTATTTATGAAAAGAATCTTTTAGGAAAAGAAAGTTGTGTTGAGAATTGTGAGTGTCTTGAGGAAGAATGGGCAGCACAGGCAAATCAAGTTTGTACGGCATTAGGAGATTGTGGGGGATATATTAACTACAAGGGTAAATATAACGATGATGGTTATGTTTGGAATGTCGACGGAGAAGATAAGAAGTTTGCTCAGAATACTGTTAATCAGATTACTTCGATAACTGGATTGGTTATTACAATAACTGGTTTTGCAGAAAAAGATAATAAACCAAATATTGGCCAGGTAGCAACTATTGTACCTGCGGTGGTTCCGCTTTTAGGGGGGACAGATATTTTGGCAGATGCAGGTATACCTGGGCCAATTAAGCCTAGTCTGGGACCTCAGGTATCTGGGAAGGTAGCGTCCCAGACAATTGCCCCTGTTTCTCAGGCGAGTAAGGTTGCGGAAATCGCAAAACAAGCGACAACATTTGAATATGCTAAATTACCTTCGAAGTATACTCTTGGAGGAAAGGAATTCTCTTATCTTGGAAAGGGAAGTGACGGCAACTACATCATGGCTAATAAGGCTGGTGGAAATATTGGTAAGATCACTCCGGAACAATTTGGGAAGATGGATGTTAAGGCATTAGAGTTCTCAGAGTATAAAACTCCGTTCAAGGGCGGTCAGGGATATCTTGCGGAGATGTTTGGAACAACTGCAGGAAGTGCGACTTCTGCACTTTTAACTGGACTTCAATGGGCGGCAATGGCGGCAGGAATTGGTTACATGGTCGGAGGGTTACTTGGCTTTGATGATAATAATAAGCAGGCACTTGCGGCGGCGCTTGGAGGGGGAGCATTCGTATGGAAGGGAATAACTAGCTCAGAAGCTCTTGCTAGCTCAGCTATTGGGCCATCTGCACTTCCAATCGGAATTGGAGTTGCTGCAATCATCTTCGTCATAATGTACCGAACTACTGAGACCAAAATAGTAAAGTTCAGCTGCCAGCCATGGCAAGCTCCAACTGGCGGAAATGAGTGTGAAGAATGTAATGATCCAGACTTACCTTGCTCAGAATATAGATGTAAAGCGCTAGGACAGAATTGTGAATTGGTTAATGAAGGATCTGAACAAGAACGATGTGTTAATGTTAATCCGGGAGACGTAAATCCTCCAGTAATTTCTCCAAATAATAATGATTTGACTTTTGGTCATGAGTATACTGATGTGAAAAGATCGCCACCAGGACCTGGATTTAAGATAGTCAGTAATAATACTGATGGATGCATTAAGGCATTTACTCCTCTTGAATTTGGAGTGGATACTGATGAGCCTGCACAGTGTAAGATAGACTTTGAGCATACTACAACTATTGAGGAGATGAAAGCCTATGTTGGAGGAAGCAATTTATTCTCTTACAACCATACCGAGAAAATAGTACTACCGGGTACAGAAGACTTTGAGAACTCTTCCATTGTCCTAGAAAATGGAAAGGACATGAACTTGTTTGTGAGATGTATGGATAAGAATGGGAATGAGAATGAGGCAGAATACGCGATAAGATTCTGTGTGGATCCATCTCCGGATAATACTGCTCCACAAGTTAAGGCTACTTCGATAACGAGTGGTGGTTGTGTTGCAGAAAATCAGGATAGCTCTAATGTTGACTTCTACATAAACGAACCTGCAGAGTGTAGATGGTCTCCACAAGATCAAAGTTATGATAACATGCAGAACCAGATGACTTGTTCAAATCAGAAGTATCAGTTGAATGCTCTTCAGCTTTACACTTGTAGTGCTCAGTTAACTGGAATTCCTCGAGATGAAACTTCGTTCTATGTTCGATGTAAGGATCAGCCAACTGCAGCGGAGGAGAACGATAGAAATGAGAATAGGCAGAGTTTTGTGTTTAATCTGCGTGGAAGTACTGCATTAAAGATAAAGAATCTTTTACCAAATGGGACAATCTTTGGAGCAGTTGATCCTGCACCGGTGGAACTTTCTGTTGAGACAATGTTTGGATGTGACAATAATAAGGCGATCTGTTATTATTCTACGACAGGAGAGGACTCGGATTATGTAATGTTCTTCGATACAAACACTGATGATGGATTCCATACACAAAGGCAAGATCTTTCTTCGGGAAACCACAAGTATTTTTACAAGTGTGTTGATTCTGGGGGAAATGTTGCAATAGATACCGCAGAGTTTACATTAGATATTGATACTGCTGCGCCGGTTGTTGCAAGAGTTTACGAAGAAGATAATATGTTGAAGATTGTAACTGTTCGAGACTCTCAGTGTGTATATACAAATGATAATTGTGACTTTACATTCGCAGAAGGAACTGAAATGCCTTTCGCGAATACGACTATTCACGTTGCTGAATGGAAAGAAGATGAAACATTCTACATCAAGTGCCGAGATGAATTCAAGAATGAGGAAGCAGACTGTTCAATTATTGTTAGACCAAGTCTTGATTTCTTGTAGTTCTTAGGGGATGAATTAATTCTATAATTTTATAAATGTCTTCGACCTATAGAATTGATGGAAAGAGGTTTGAATAAGCGAGCGCAGCAGACGATGTCTATGCCATTTGGGCTGATCTTTGCGATTTTTCTGATAGTTGTATTTATTGTGATTGCGTTTATTGCAGTTAATAGTTTTCTAGATATTGGGCAGGCGTCGAATGTCGGAATGTTTTATGATGAATTGCAGGATGCTGTTGATGAAGCGTGGAGATCTCAGACGAGTGAGTTTGACTTTGAAATAGATCTTCCTTCTGGAATTGAGAGAGTTTGTTTTGCTAATTTGTCTGCTTCCATTACCGGTCCTCAAACAGACTATAATGCAATAAAGAATTATGATGTTTATGAGGCGAATACATTTTTGGTTCCTCCAGAGAAAGCAGAGCACATGGAATGGAAGCTAATTAAGCACATCAATATTTCTAAGACCACGGAGAATCGGAATCCCTATTGCATTGATATTTCTAGGGATATGAAAATCAAGAAAGATTTCTATGATAAATTGGTGGTGATTGAGTAATGAAACCTTGGATTAGGGGACTGCTTATTGGGGGACTCATTGGACTTGTGATTTGGGCAGTTATTGCTATAATCTTTTGGAGAACGGCGTTAGTGGATTGTAGTGGTGGAGGACTCTGTATAACGACATCGTCAAGCCTTGTTCTCTACTTTCTTATTGTAAGATTTGTTCCAATTATCTTTGGAGCGATAATGGGAGTGATTATTTGGGGAGTTAAGGGATGAGAAGCAATCGGGGGCAGTTTAATTTTGCATGGATTTTTGCAATAATAGTCGGCGGTGCTATTCTATTCTTAGCAATTTATGGGGCCCTTCAGGTAGGAGATACTCAGAGATTTAAATCGGATACAGAGGTTGCTAAGAGCATTGCTATTCTAACTGACCCATTACAGGCAGGATTTTCAGAAGGATCTTTTGGAAAGATTGGCTTTCAGCAGGAAACACGAATAAATAATTTTTGTTTTGATGATGATTTTGGAAAGAATGAGATCTCGGTGGCGACGCGGTCGGATGTGGGGGAGGAATGGAACCTTGCAGGGGGAGCGACTTCAATCCATAATAAATACCTTTTTTCACCAGAAAGAGGCTCGGGTGAGGAATTCTATGTCTTTTCTAAGCCTTTTGAGTTCCCATACAAGATTGCAGATTTAATCTTCATGACTTCGGAGAGTTATTGCTTCATTAATGCCCCTGAAGAGATATCCGATGAAATAACTGGATTGAATATTGAAAATATTGAGGTGGAGAATTGTACTGATTTAGATGTCAATGTATGTTTTGGCTCTGGAAGCGATTGCGATGTAACTGTCTATGGGGCGTGTATGTCTGGATGTGACACAGTTTATGATGAAGGAACTGTTGAAAAATATGGTGTTCAGATGAAATATGTTGGGAATTTGATGTATGGGGCGATTTTCTCAGATAAATTGGTCTATGATTGTAATGTCCGGCGACTAATGTACAGGGCTGCGAAGATATCGGAGGGATTCTCAAAGAAGACAGATATTATGGATGCTAGAGGTTGTAATACTAATTTGAAGGCAGATTTGATCTTTTGGGGAGGATCAACGATAAATGCTAGTTCAGACAATCTTATTGGATTGAGGCAGATGGCAGATGTAATGAATAAAAAGAATGAAAGGGAGTTGTGTGGGGTATGGTAACTGAATTGACTAGAATCGGGCAAATGAAGATTCAGCAGATGGCGTTTATGATAATTGCAGTCTTTCTCTTTTTTATGCTAGTTGGGCTCTTCTTCATAAATTGGCAGTTCAAGGATGTTAAGGGGAGTTATGCGGAACTTCAAAAAGATCAAGCAATATCCTCTCTTTCAGTAATTGCTGGAATGCCTGAGCTAAATTGTGAAGATCGAGTAGATCTTTGCTTGGATGAGGATAAATTAAAGGTAATGTCTGGAAACTTCAGTGATGCCTATCTAGATTTATGGCCAGTTGCATCGATTAAAGTTTACAAGGTCTATCCGGCATTTGAAGAATCCGTTGAATGTCCTGCGCTTAACTGTAATTATTATGATATCTATGATGGTGGGCAGACAAATCTTAAGGAATATTCGACTTATGTCTCGATTTGTAACCGAGTTAAGGAATCTGGATATGTTTATGATAAATGTGGTGTTGGCAAGTTAGTCGCGGGAGTGAAGATCAATGAGGAAGAATAGGATTGAAAAGAAAAATGGTCAGCAGGAAATGGTCGGATTTGTTCTGATTGTAGTGATAGTTGTTATTGCCTTGATGGTTTTTCTCGTAATCTCAGTTAGACAGGGATCTGGAGATGAGCGTCAGAGTTTGGAGGTTGAGAACTTGCTTAATGTGATTATGCGTACAACAACTGAATGCGCCCCCATCTTTGAGCCGCAGTATGATACATTTGAAGACCTTTTCAAGAGTTGTTATGGGGGAGAAGAATGTTCTAACTTGGGGCAGGAATCGTGTGATTACCTTAATGAGAGTCTCCGAAATGTTGTTCGGGACCTCTTGGAAAGTGAAGCGACAGTGAGTGCTTATCAGATTGATGTATTTCAGAAGGATGATGAAGGAAGTCAGGGAATATTGAACATCTTTGAAGGAAATTGCACGGGGACAGTTTCAGGGGCCCAGAGGAACCTAGTGGTTAGTGGAGAAAGCTTATTGGTCCGGATGAAGCTCTGTGCTGAATAATTAGATGTTTATTACAATCTGAAGTTTATCTATTAATAATACTGGAGTTAAAGCCTCTCGTTTACCCGTTTTTTTTGAATGGAACTCAATGAATCCGAACCTCTCTAGAACCTTAATATCACTTCTTACGGACTTAAAATCTCTTCCAAGTAGTTTTGCAAGCGCATAAATTGAAGTAGGTTTTTGAGATTTTAGGGCATAAAGAATCCTTGCTTTTTCATTACTTAGTAGATTTCTTAGTAGTTTCATATCTGAAAAATCATGGGATTTTTTCTCTCCGATAAGTTTTGAAACGAAAGTTCCTTTGTTAACATTCACATCAACATATCTAGTTTTTGTTCTTTTTTTTGCCGCCATTTTGCTTTATCTATATATGGGGTATAACTACCTAGATATATAAGTCTTATGCTTTTCACATAGGTGGAATTTTACACCCCATATATCTCCTAAGATCTTTTCTCCAGATTCCTACTGATTCCCAAACTGATGTATTATGATGTAGTAACGTAACCTTTATAAGTAAACCCCTGAAAAATGGCTATTTTCGACGGGTAAAGAGCAAAATCACAGAGTAAGCTTTATAAAGGAAAAACAGGTTATACAACTAGGCGTTATTGTTTATCAATAATGCATTGACTAGTCAGTGTACATAAAGGGACCCTAGTGATTACAAACTTATAACGCTCCCTAGTTATAAGAACCGGCCAGGCTATTAGAAAAAACTGAATTCGCAAATGCGAGGCCTTGAATAAGGCGGCTAACCTAATAGTGCTGAAAGGAGGTTATTAAAATAATGAAAAAAATATTTAGAAAAGCTATGACAGTATTAGGAAGTCTTGCTTTGGTTGGTGCTACTGTTGGTACTGCAGCTGCTGCTGCTTACCCTGCTCCATTCACAAGTAATACCGCAATCGTTGTAGGTGCTAACGCAGCTCCTGCAGATAACATTGCAGCTTCTAATATTGCAGCAAACTTAGGTACAGCATCCGTAGGAACTGTTGCTACAACAACCGGCGATGGCGACTCATTCAAGTTCGAGAAGTCTTCAACTAAGTATCACTTAGGAGACAATCTTACTGCAGTAGTTTCTTCTTCATTGAACGATGATAAATTACCTGTCCTTTTATCGGATGGTAAATTTCTCGATAAAAACAATGATGAATTTGATTACACACAGAAGATTGAAATGAACGCTACTCTTGATCTTACAATGTGGGAAAACCAAGATTACGCTGAAAATGAGCCAACCGTAGGATTCCTTATTAATTCTGGAGATACAATTTTAACGTATTCTCTTGACTTTACGGATACTCCTGATGTGGATGATTTAGACACAACAGACTTACCTATTATGGGTAAATCTTACTATGTTTTAACAAACACAACTGGAGGAGATACGATTACTCTACTTAATGCGGCTTCGTCTGCAATTCTATCTGAAGGAGAATCCACTACATTAAATGTAGAAGGAACTCCGTATACAGTAAGTATTGATTACGTTAGTTCAACTGAAGTTAAAATAACTGCTAATGGAGAAACTACAAATAGTTTAGCCGAAGGTGGAACTTTCAAGTTAACTGATGGATCATATATTGGTGTTAAGGATATCATGTATTCTGCAAAGGATACCGGTATCAGCAAGGTAGAATTCAGTATTGGATCTGGTAAGTTAAAACTTACAAATTCGTCTAATGTTCAGATTAATGATAATTCTGTTACAGAATTAACTAGTGTGATCACTGCGGATACAGATTCTAAGCTTACAACTATAAGTCTTGTTTGGGCTGCTGAAGAGGATATGTTCATTACTGAAACATCAAGCATAACAATGCCTGAGTTTGAAGCAGTGAAATTAACTTTTGCAGGACTAACTTACCCCACTGAGGAGGTAATTGAGGTTCGACAAGGAGCAGATACCTATGCAATTCTTAATGATTTCCCATTGAAAGATGGTGAGGCAGACATTTCCCTCCTTTATGCTACCACAAACGGTGCATTTGCAGGAACTGGAAAGGATGCTACTCACACATTAGTTACTTCCAGTGGAACTACTCTTAACTTTACTAAGAGTACAGATTCCTATTTTGTTGCATCCTATGTTAGCGGAGATGATGCTGAGTCTTATTTAATGAGGCCAACAAACTTCGTTTTGGATGGATCAAATGATGAATTTGATATGGAATACTGGGTAGATGAGGGATTCACTATTCTAAAGAAAGGACTTAAATTAGGATCCACAGTATCTATTGGGAATGTTGAATTAACAGTTGGACCTGTAACAAGTACTGGTGCGTCTTCAAATAAGACTATCGGACTTACTGCGGGAACAAACATGAATTTCGACGAGCTTTATTCTGCTGAGGGATTAAAAGTTTATTTGCCTATTGAAGCTGCAAATACAAGTACTGCATTTGGTGCATACAATTTCTCTACAGATGGAGATGGTGGACAGATAGGACACAATGCTACATCTTGGAACCTTACAATGGTTGAGGAAGACAAGGATGGAGCTATTGGATCTTCTGATGGTTTCAGTATTCTTCTAGGATGGGACTCTTCCACAACTGCAGAAGTTGAGGTTAGTGGAGTAGATAATGAATCTGCTACATTCAAGGAGATTGGAGACACAGATGTATGGAGATCTTTCATGTATTCTCCTCTTGCAACGGAATTCCTATGGGATAAACCGAGCTCGGGACAGGATAGTGTGAAGGTAATCTATCACGGTAGCGAAGTTTCTGCAGATGTATATATTACACCTCCAGAGGTAACTATCGGGACTGGTACTGAAGCTGGTGTTATGACTGTTGACGACACAGAGGCTGCATCCGTTGCAGGTAAAAATCTGATTGTTGTTGGTGGTTCTGCTATCAACTCTGTTGCTGCTGAATTACTAGGTGGAGCTTATAGTGATGGTGAATTTACAACAATGACTGGTGTTGCTGCTGGTGAGTTCTTAATCCAATCTTTCGATAGATCGGGTAAGACTGCTATGTTAGTTGCTGGTTTTAATGCTGCAGATACAACCAAGGCTACTACTTACTTACTTAACAACGACGTTGATACAACTGTCGGAACTAAGTACAAGGGTACGTCTACTACTGAAGCGAGCTTAGTTGTTGCTTAAACAAACTTACAAAATAGAAAGGATTTATTTCCTTTCTTTTTTTCTTTTTTTTTATTTTTCATTTTTTTACGGAAGGCCGAAGGTGTAATTTTACAGAAAAACTCGAGGAGCGTAATGAATTTAAAGGGTTGTTGTCTTGAATCTCCATGAGAAAAATACGGATGAAGCGAGATGCAGAGAAAACCAAAAGACGAAATGCCGTCGTAGTGGGTCTTATTCTTGTGGGACTAATGATTGTGTCCACGGCAGGATATTCTTTGATGGGTAATGAGGACGAAGACAGTTCAACGAAGGAATATCGGGGCCTAGAATTTGTGAGACAAAATGGTCTTTGGAGAACGGTAATCAGTAATCAAGTTTTTGGATTTCAATATCTTCCAGAAGAAGTTGGAAATGTTTCGGTCTTAGGAACTTATGACATCAACTCGTATGTGGGAAAGCCATTATATTTTGTAAAGCCCGACGCTGCAACTTCTGAAATTTTAAACAACCTGGGAGACTATGTTTTGAGGTGGCAAGAGGCTTGTATCGAAGGAATTGAATGTGGAGGAGATTATCCAGTTAAGAACTGTAGTGATAATGTTATTGTTTTTGAATTTCCAGAAAATAATGAAACAGAAGTTTATAAGAAGGAAAGTTGTGTTTATATCTCGGGAGATTCGGTTAGGGGGGCAGATGCATTCCTTTACAAAGTTTTAAAAATAAGTTAAATTTTTATTTAATATGGCAAGAAAAAAGAAAGAGCAGAAAAAAAAGAAAGAGATTCCTATGCAGGTGGAAAATGGAGAAATCTCCGAAGAGAAAGTTCCTAAAAAGATTGCCGAGAGGGAAAATAGACAGTTGTTATGGTTCTTTATTATTGTTGGGGTAATCATTGCTTCTGTTTTGATATCATATTTCTATGTTCAGAGTTCGAAGACTTTTGATCTTGCTGGTGCAGAGTGGATTAAGGAAAAGTATCCTGACTTTGAGATCTATCATGGGAGATTTCCAGTTTATTGGGGAGATCAGTTAGTACACAATTATAATATCTTTTTAAGGAATGATCCGCGGAAGAACGATATTCCTGCAGACATAGATGTGAGTTTGTATCCCAATGTTATTGTTACGCAATCTCCAGAAGTTTGGGAGTGTGAAAAATCTATACTAGTTTCTGATTTATTGGGAAAAACTAAGACCATGCTTCCAATGGTTATTGGCAACCTTACTGGGGCGACTACGGATAGAGAACTTGCAGAAGAGAGGGGCCTTCCTTTTGCAGACTGCTCAAGTGAATCTGGGAAAACGGTTATTCTTGTCCAGATGGCTGAGGAATCTTCGGTAATGACGGATCCTAATAATCCTGATTGTTATATTATAAATATTGGGAAATGCGAAGAGAATCTTAAGGCTGCAGAGAAGTTTATGATTGAAGTTGTTTCCCAATGGAATAACGCGGACGAATAATGGATATACAAATTCTTTTAGGGCTTCTTCTAACAATTCTCCCGGTTTTTGAGTTGAGGGGAGGATTGCCCCTAATAGTAGAATATACTGCGAGGAATGGGCTTTTAATTTGGCCATATTTTTTACTTGTGCTCTTATTGAATATCTTAGTTATATTCCTTGTTTTTCTATTTTTGGACTTCCTCCACGAGAGTTTTATGAATTTTAAGCCTTATCGGAGCGTTATGAGCAGAGTTTTGAGAAGAATAAGGAGGAAAAGTGATAGGGTAGAAAAACAGGTCGGAGGGGTTGGTTATATCGCTTTAGCGGCTCTCGTGGCAATACCCTTACCTGGGACAGGAGCATGGACAGGAGCATTAATTGCATGGATGTTGGGATTGAGTAGATGGAAGAGTTTTATAGCAATTGCTGCAGGAGTGGTGATTGCAGGATTTATTGTATTACTTGCGTCTCTTGGACTTTTTGGGCTTTATTACCCTCAATAATTCTTCAAAATCGGTATAAACTGGGACTGATTTCACCTTAAAGAGCCATACATTAAAGAGCCAAACCGCAATGACAAGAACTGTAGAGAGGATATTCCAAGATATCCAGTGAAACGTTTCGAAGTAGGGTTTTTCACTTATTAGAAATAAGAAGATGATTCTTGCGATATTTAAAACAAAGAACATTGCACTAGAACTTAGAAATATCCAGGCCCTTTTTTTAATAGATAGTCTCGCTGTAGAGAGAATCAAGGCGAATAAGAGGAAAAATGCGGCCCCTGCAATGCATGGGGGGATTAATTCTAAGGCCCCTAGACTCGAGAATATCTGATTACCGATAGTTATTGTATTTGAGAAGATTCCGAGGATAAATGAAACTGCCTTGATTGTTAGGGGAGTGAAAACCCAATAAAAAATGAAAAGGTTCCCCAAACCGGCTAATAGGATGATTACGTATCTAAGGATAAAATCTCCAATGTTGAATTTTCTCATAGGTTATGGAACTTAAACAACTTTAAAAACTATTTGAAATAATTAAATAATTAAAAATCTGCAACTCTTCGAGTTGTTCTTCTTGAGATTCTTACAATTAGTGCAAGGACAATTAAGATCAAAACAACTGCAATCCCAACGATAAGGTAAAGCATTGTGTTGCTTACTCCATCAAGGATAGAGGGGCTATCTGCAATACTAACTGAAACAGATTGTGTGCTCTCTTCACCATCTGCACTAGTCTTAATCATGAAGGATTGTGTTCCAGCATTAGTTGGTTTAAGAGTAATAATTACCTGTGTGGAATCATCTCGGTCAATAGTTGAAACTTGAGGGTTTACGCTCACAAGTTCTGCCCAAGACTCGAAGTTTTCTGCAGAGATAACGAATGTTCCATCGCTTCCTTCATTAGTTATTGTTGCAGTGATTACAAGTTCTTCTCCAACTTTTGCATCGGAAGAAAGACTAGCTGAAATAGATGGCTTTGCAGCCCCAGCAATACAACTGGAGATTTCGATTACATAATCGAATTCCGCGTTATCGTCTTCAGAGTTTTCATAGATATCTTTCTCTTCTAAATTGTCATCATCATAAACTGTGAATAAGATCCCATAGAAGTTTTTTTCTAAATCTTCAGGAATATCTACTGTAATGCTTAATTCTTCACTATCTAAGGAGCTAATATCTTGGAAATCGATAACTTCATTGATACCTAAGTCTTTGCTGTAAATCTCAACGAAAATCTTATCCTCATCAATTTTACTATCTCCAACATTCCAAACATCCGCAGTAATCTGGGCCTTGCTTCCACAAGAAACCTTTCCGTCGTCATCTGGATTTGTTAAATCAACAATATTCATGTTATCAATAATGATAAATTCTTCATTAGTTCTAATTTCGATCTCTTTTGAATCAGCGCTACAAGTTTTATCTCCGTCAAATATGCTGTCTGAATCGTCAACTTTTCCGATTGCCTTTGCATATAGAATATAATCATTGTTTCCGTCAGTAAGTTCTCTTGGGTTAACCTCGAATTCAACAACAATAGTTACGTCGTCGTCTTCATCTAAATCAAAATCATCATCTTCTAAATCCATATCATCTTCATCGATAACACATTTACCGCTGTCTGTATCAAGTAAACAAATCTTAATCTCAATATTTTCAACGTCCCAGCTTCCTTCGTTCTCAACATCCAAATCAAAGGAAATCTTGTCTAAAGGATACCAGTAAGCATCATCATCTCCGAATCCTTCATCGATGTTGATATTTCTTAATTCTACATTCAAGTCTCCATTATTTTCATCTTCACAGAAGGATGAAAGAATCAAAATGCTAGTTGTATCATTAGCATCTGCATGTGCTGCCTTTATTGTTAATGTAGCGTCATCACCAAGGCTTAAATCACCAGTATTAGTTGAAGTAATCGCAGTTGTTTCTGAGTCACCTGCGTCTAGATTAAATGTAGTTTTTCCGAATGCAACTTCAAAATCTGCATCGGCAAAGGATTCAAGGGTAATTCCAGTTAAGTCCGTATTACCTGTATTTGTTATAGTAACTGTACCATTAGCAGTCTTAGAAAGACCAGTTTGAATAACTTCGATAGAAGCATTATCATTAATTGTAATTTCGAATGAGATTTCTTCGTTAGAACCTGCACCACTTGGATCTGCTATAATTATTCCTTCAATAGTTCCAGAAAGGTGTTTAGCGAAAGAGATTGTTGCAGTAATAGATTCGGTCACTGTAGTTGCAGTTCCGTTACCAATTGAGTCTTTTGAGAAAGCAAGGATTGCTCCCTGAGAGGCAGTAGAAGCAGTCCAGTCGATAGTTGCATTAACACCTGAATTATTCAAATCAAATGTTATCTCGAAAGAACCATCATCATGGTTAACAGTAGAATCATTTCCAACAACATTGTCATGGGATAATGAAGCAGCACTAACGATTCCTAGACTTAGAACTAAAAGTGCAAATAATCCAAGGACTGTTGCTAATCTCTTTACCATGTTGTAATTCTGGAATTACACCAACTTATAAACTTTTCGGTTCTAGAGAATATATTATTTTGTCCACTTTTTGGGGTTGTCGTCGGTGTTAAAGAAAGATTTAAATACATGAATGGCCTATAATTTGAAGAGATAATTGAAAAATGGTGAAGTCAAAAGAGAATCTTATCGGAGCATATGCCTTTTTAATTGGTGTAGTTTTAGCTGTGATCTTGGGACTATTTCACGAAACTCTTAAGTCTGCGTTAGGAGTATTTTATCTAGTATTAGTTGTCCTTGGTCTGTTTGTGGGCTTCTTGAATGTTGGAGATAAAGATTCTAATACTTTTCTACTTGCAAGTTTGGCATTGGTAATTGTTAGTGGGATGGGAAATGATACTTTGATATTTATTTCCAATCTTAGCCCAATTCTTTCTGCATTGAGTAATGTATTGACCTCATTGCTTGTACTGTTCATTCCAGCTACAATCATTGTAGCTCTTAAAACAGTCTTTGCGATTGCAAAGATTTAATTTTTATCAATTCTGATTAGAAGTATATAGTGTAATGAAATTTGGGTAAGGGGTTAAAGAAATTCTAAGATATCTGATAAATTGACAATCTTTTTATTATCCCTTGCGAGACCATAGCATGCAGTATTTACCCAGATCTTAACTTCTGGGAAATTTTCAAATTCAGCGATATTGATGTTGTTTGCTTCAAAGACGTATACATTCTTGTCTAATTTCTTAATCTTTTCTTTTATTGCTTGTATTGACTTGACATTCTGGCCAGGTTTTGAGGAGACAATTAGGCCGACAGTCTTGGAGGCTAAAAATAAAGTTTGTTTTCCCATAGTCTTTTTCTTATGTGCGTCAAGATCCTCCTGCCCAACTTTTTCAAGAGTTCTTGTTGTAAATACATATATCTCCTTTTGAAGTTGGATTGCGTTGTTTATTGCATGGAATTTTCCATCAGTGATTAGAACACGTGTGTCTGCATTCTTATCAAAGGCAGCCGAATTACATCCCAGAACGTGGGCATCATAAAATGCGCCCTTTTTGATAATGACCGTTTTTCCCTTAGATTCAAGATATTTCTTAACTTCTGGTACGATATCAAGGTATTGGACTGTCGCTGCAATGGAGATTGTTTTCCCAGGGAGCTTATCCAAGATAGAGAAGTCTATGTCATCTAAATTAAACTTTTTCCGAGTCTCTATATATAACACTGGAGTTTCCATAAATTAGGAAGAAAATCTGGGTTTTTAAGTACTTTTATCGCTTGGATCCCCATAGAATGTGACATCCATCTTAGCTGGGCCTTGCTCATGAACCACATAAGATCGAACGTTATCAAGGAAACCTTTCGGCCCATGGCGAGTTCCCAACCAAACACAATGACCAAGACCCATCCCGGTTGCTTGTCCGAGAAAAGTACGATTACTAACTTCCTCTTGAGAAATTTCTTCTAGATTTAAGTCACTTAATTTTACCATTAAAATCGTTCAAGTTCGTCGTTTTTCGGCTGCGGAGCTTCAACTGCACCTTTTTGGATTTCAAAAACCTTTGAAGGTGTTGCGATTACAGTGTTTTCACCGAATCCTGCGATCTTACCTTCTAATGCCTCTACGGTCTTCTTTATCTTAGAAATTGCTCTCTTCAATTCTACTACATCCTTGGATTTCAAAGTCTTGATATCAATAACTGCTATTGTATAACCTTCTCTTAAGGCGTTTAAAATTGGATTGATGTCCTCATATGTTTTTAGAACAAATGTCTTTATCAAGATTTTTGAATCAGATTTTTCTGAGTCCATGTCTATTTCAATGAATTCTGATGAAAATTCGTCATCTCTTCCCATCATCTTTTTGAACCTCTCGAATACCATACTGTATTTGATATTGCTGGGTATTTAAAGATTTATATGGTCAAGTAAATATTTTAAGAAATTTATCCCTGAATCTTTTTCATTACTTCGTCCCGGATAGTTTGGATCTTTTCGGAGAATTCTTTTTCTTGGTCGT
Source organism: archaeon (assembly GCA_018694115.1). Taxonomy (GTDB): domain Archaea; phylum Nanobdellota; class Nanobdellia; order Pacearchaeales; family GW2011-AR1; genus JAGVXH01. The sequence continues at coordinate 112,514 of JABHNB010000012.1, read as the reverse complement.
CGATGGATTTCATTCTTGTACCGATAAGTTCTTTCTTGTGATTCATTTCTTCAAGAATTTTTTCTTTTGTTGACTTAACTACAACTTGGTTACCAATAATTCGGGAGATCTCTCCTTCGGATTTCTCGACTTCCTGAATAATATAATCTGTTTCATTTGCTTCCATAGAAAACGCATTCTTTTGCATTAAAAACTGTTGAAAACTTTGTTCTAGAATCTGAAGCTCTTGGATCTTTTGCTGAGTCTCCTCATCAAGATTTGCTAAGGGATTTCCCATATTTGGTTCTTTTGGAGTATTATCTTCTTCTGCCATCTTAATTTGCACTCACAGTTTTCATTTTAGATCTAGGTTTAAAGAAAATTCGGGAACCACACTCTACACAAACAAATCTCTTATCTAGGTCTGCCGACTTTATTTTCTTACCACAATGAAAGCATTTGTATGTTGCCATGTTATTTTTGAATTTTCTGAGTATTTAATCCTTTAGGTGGAAGGTTCCGCCTGCAAATTTCTTCCCACATTTGGAACAAAGCCAGATAGCTTTTGCTTGTCTCTTTGCTCTGCCTTTGCAGAAAGGGCACTCTTGTCGAGTCCTCTGTTTAGCTTCAACAGCTATAAGTTTTAGCTTTACCTTTCCGTATCCTGCGCCGAATCTTCCGGCTGCTCCGATTTTCTTCTTCTTTACTGCCATTTTGAATGTAATGGGTGCAACTTGCGCCCAGGTCTCGTTGACCATTTTATCGTCGAGACCTAAACGCTCGACCCAGACTTGAACCTTGTTCAAATCCTCGTGTTTGACTATGATATGGGGCCACGCAGATTTGAACTGCGGTCGCGAAGTCCCAAACCTCGAATCATACCAGGCTAGACCATGGCCCCACGATTATGAGGTGATTTATTGATTAATAAAGTTATTCTTTCTTTTCTTCTTCAGGTGCTTCTTCACCTTCAGCAGGTGCTGCAGTTGCTTCAGCTGCTTTCGCTTCTTCCTCGGCAGCCTTTTCTTCAGCCTCTGCCTTCTGGATAGCTGCTTGTTTATCTGCTACCTCTGTGAAATAAGCATCAAGTTCCTTACGTTTTTCTGGGTCAATATCAGTTTTCTGTGATTCAATTTCAGTCTTATATTTTCCTTCAGCAATCTCTTCAAGAATTTCTTTTGATTCCTTATTCTCAATTAATACGCCAAGTGCTTGGCAAGTTCCAATTATTGATTTAACTGTTGCAAGGAAATCATTTGAAAGCATACTTGCATGCTTAGTCTTTGAAACTGCGATTACCTGTTCAATTGCCATATTTCCTACTCTAAGCTTTAACCTTTCTCCAGAGGCTTTCTCAAGACCAAGCTCTTTCTTAATTAATTCAGAAGTTGGTGGAGATAATACCTTAATTGTAAATTCCTTAGTTTTAGCGTCGACGTTTAAATGAACTGGAACTGTAATTCCTTTAAATTCAGAAGTTGCTTCGTTAACATCAGAAATAACCTTCCCCATGTTTATTCCCATTGGTCCGAGCTGTTGAGCTACGGCAGGACCAGGAGACATTTTTCCTCCTTCAACAAGCAATTTTATTAGTGGCATTTTATTTTTCAAGAATCAGAGTTTAAAAATCTACTCCTCTTCAAGTTCCTCCCTTCGAATTACTCTAACGTTATCAAGCTTAACTGTAACTGGTATCGGAACTGCTGCTCCAAGGAGTGAAACAACACATTCTCCCTTATCCTTGCTAACCCTAACAACCTTTGCCTTCTCTTTCTTGAAAGGTTCGGAGATTATTTCTACAATATCATTCTTCTCAATCTTAATATCTGCAGCTACAGGCTCAAGCATCTGCTTGATCTCTTCGTACGTAACAACCTGGGGAATAATTCCTTTTACATAAGGTAAATTGAAAACTGCTTCTTCTGCATGTTCTCGATCTGGAGATTCTAAGAAAACATAACCTCTCAATCCATGAGGCCGTGCTAATGCATAAACACCAACTTTCTTTTTGTTAACTTTGTCAGCAATCATCTCAAGAGCTTTATCTTCTTTATTTGTAGTAACCTTTACAACATAAATTACAGATTCAAATTCTCTTTTCGGCTTAACTTTCGCCTTCTCTTCAATCTCTTTTTCTTCTTCTGCAAGCTCAGCTGCAGGCTCTTCATTAACATCTTCCTCAGGAGTTAGTGAAGCTTTCTTTGAACCTTTAATTATCGGCGCATCGACTACCGCTGTCTCGCTGTCTTCATCGTCTAGATAGTCAAATTCGTCATCATTTCCTATTACCATTTTGCTCCAGCTAGTCTTCAAAGTTTCGAAGAACTAGATAATGATAATAAAAATTATGGCTTTTTAAAGTTTTGTATATTTCGGAAGATTTATATAATTAAAAAAATTTGGAAAAGTATGATAATTAACCGTGGCCCAGTAAATTATGATCCAAGTATTCCTTCAATTTTTTCTGAGGAAGGAGCATTAAGGGTTGCGACCCTTACTGGAGAGGCATATGATAGGTTTTCATTAGCAATGCACAAGGCATTATGTGAGGCTGCGGATAATGCTCCAGGGCATCCATTTACTGAGTCTGCAAGCACAACACATTTCACTAGATAAAATTAATTTGAGTTCTAGAACACGGTCTTTATTGCTACAGATATTGCAAAACCGATTGCTCCGATGATTAATAGACCGAAAGCAGTAACCTTAGAAATCAATTTGAACTCTTGTACTGACGGCTTTTTTAGAAGTCTCCAGATCCTAAGATACTTATGATATTGTGAGGATAATTTCCTTGCAATTTTCTTTACCATGGTGAAAATAAGTGTGTAGGGTTTTTAAGATTATTCCTCAAAGAATTCTATTCCTAACTCGCCTTCCATCTCTTTTCTTCGGACGGTTTCTATTGGAAGTCTCTCTCCAGAGATTTGGGGAGACTTAACTCCAGTGATGATTACCATTACTTTTAGATTGCCTTCAAGATCCTTGGAAATTTGAGCTCCAGAGATTAGCTTTGCATTTGGAGATAGTTGTTCTCCAATTTTTTGGACAACTTGTTTATATTCCTCAAGAGATAAATTATTTCCCCCAATAACATTAACTAATGCTCCTTGTGCGTTTTTGATATCGACATCTAAAAGCGGATTGTTCAATGCCTTTTCTACTGCCTCCATTGCTCGATCATTAGAATCTGATTCTCCCATCCCAATTAGTGAAACTCCTCCATTTGCCATAACTGCCTTAATATCTGCAAAGTCAAGATTTACTAAACCCGAACTAGTTACTAGCTCAGTGATTCCCTTAACAGCATTTGTTAAAATTTCATCGGCTATTTTGAAGGCGGTTGGAAGTGGCAAGTCTGGCGCAAGATCAAGTAATTTGTCATTTGGGATTACGATTAATGTATCTACGATTCCTTCCATTCTCTCTAGGCCTTCCATGGCATTCTCTATTCTCTTTGCTCCTTCAACAGTGAAAGGCAATGTCACAACTCCAATTGTTAGGGCCCCTTGTTTTTTTGAAATTTCTGCTACAACAGGTGCGGCCCCGGTTCCGGTTCCGCCTCCAAGCCCACAAGTTACGAATACTAAATCAGAATTTTGAAGCTTTTTTTTAATATCTTGTTGCTGTTCTTTTGCCGCCTCAGCACCGATTCTGGGATTGCTTCCAGCACCAAGCCCTTTCGAAATCTCTCGGCCAATAAGGATCTTTTGATCGGCATTTGCATAAAGAAGATCCTGCGCATCAGTATTGATTGCAATGATTTCTCCTCCTTTAATCCCAATTTCGCGCATTCGTGAAGTAGTATTACCTCCACCGCCACCAACACCAACAACCTTTATTCTCGCAGCTTGTTTTTTTAGGATTTCTTCCAGTTCACGATCAATTTCAGCGTTAGCATTATGAGAATGTATCGGTTGTGGAGATTGTGAATGTTGTACCTCTCGGATCTCCTCTTTTTTCATGATCTCTTCCATAGAAGATTCATAGGATCTGACTTTTTAAGGATTTATGAGATAGAGTTTATGCTTATTCTTTTTTAGATTCTATTGGTCCGCTAGAATCATCCTTTGAAGGTTTCTCTTTTGCCTCAACAACTTCAGGTTTTATCTTGATTCCAAGAATTTCTTCGAATTTTGGAGCAAGCATTTCTATAAACTGTTCGAACTGTTTTTCAACCTTGAAAACTGCACTCTTTTTGTCAGAACTTAGATCAAAATCGAATCTTTTCCTAATCAAAAAATCCTGTAATGCATTGATTTTTTCTGCTTCGTCTTCAATCTTTCCAAGAATCTTATAATCGTAGGTTACAACCTTTCCTGCAAGGGGATTGTTAAAGTCAACAAGTGTCCGTCCACCAGAATTTGATAGTATTTTGACAAGCTGCCCATCAAGATTCAGTTGCATTCCTCTCTGAGGATCAATCTTTTGTTCATGAAAATGTTTTGTTGGGATCATCCTTACAAGTTGGGGATTCCTTTTTCCAAATGCATCTGCAGGTTGAAGTTCCAGGAAGTGATTCTTTCCCATTTCCTTTCCTTCAAGATCCATATCAAATCCGGTAGGAAGCATCTTATTTCCAATAGACAAAGAAAATGGTTTAATATCTTTAAGATCCATTCCGGCTTTCTCTGCATCCGCTTTAATATTTGTATCAAAGACTTCGTCAGTGCCCTTTATCTTTCCGGTGAATTCTAATTTAATAAAATCGTTTTTTGAAACTGTAACCATAAGAATTTTGGGGATTGTGAGTTTTTAAGTTTGGTGGTTAGAGGTTGGCTTAGACTAAGGCCGCATCAAATTTTGCGTAGAGAAATTCATATTCAGATTGAGCCCGCCTTACGTCTGGGAAACACTCTGCTTCGGCACGAATTAGTTCCCGATGTTCTAAATAGTCTCCATGAATTTCCTCGACCATTTTTTCAAAACCCTTAGGTTTTTCAGAGAGTAATTCTTGAGTTCTCTGAAGTGCTAGATCAATTCCAAATCCTACCATGTCGAATCAAGAGAAGTTCCATTTAAAAAAATTTGTATACTCTCTTTTGGGCAAAAACTTATAAAGCAAATGAATCTTGAAATGTTAAGATGGTAGCAAAAGTTATTGAAGCAACAGAAATGAGGGTGGGTACTTACCTTATGCTTGATGGAGTAGCACACCAAGTTAAGAAGATGGATACTTCTAAAACTGGAAAGCATGGACACGCAAAAGTTAGATTTGAGGCTGTTTCAGCAATGACCGGTAAGAAAAAAGTTCAGGTTGTTCCAGGACATGATAAATTTGAAGTTCCTATGATTGATAAGAAACAGGCACAGGTTCTTTCAATTGCAGGAGAGACTGCAAGCCTAATGGACTCAGAAAGCTTTGAAAACTTTGATCTTTCAATCCCCGAGGACTTACAAGGCGTAGTTAATGAAAGCGGAACAATAGAATACTGGGATATCGAAGGCGAGAAGTTGATGAAGAAGGTAATGTAGTAATTCTGTCCCATAAACCAACAACTTTAAAAACCAAAATTCTGATGATATACTATGGCAACTAAAATCCTTGCAGCACAAAACAGATTGTATAAGAATGCATTTGTTTGTAAGGGCTGTAAGCACAAGATGAAGCTTGAGTCTTCAAAGATTCTTACTGGTAAGGCACGATGCCGAAAGTGTGGGAAGAAAGATTTTAGGCCAGTGAGAAAGAAGTGATCTGGAGTAAAAATGTTAAAGGGATTAATTGATGCTTTTAGGGTTCTTGTTGGAAGGAAAATTCCTCAAAGTACGATTGATAGATTACAATCTTCTGGAAGATCTGAAGTTCCTTATCGTGGTAAATCGTTGGAGACTTTTGGAACAGGATTTTTATTAAGAGATTTGCGATCAGATTCTCATCCTTGTTATGATCCGGCAGGATATTATAATGGGAAAATCGATAATTCTTTTTAAATTAGGTATCAAAAAATAATATGGATAACGAATTAACTGAAAATTTGAAAGGGCCTTTCTGGCCAGGACAAGGCAAACATTCTTGTGGACATTACTTTCCAAATGTTTTGAAGGTACGGGTCCGGGAAGGTACTGCAACATATGATTGTAAAATTTGTGGAGAGTTTGACCAACCTACCTCATTAGGATATTGTCATACCAAGGCTGACGATTTGGCCCCAGAGGATTTAGATAGAATTCGAAAAGATCATTTTGAGAGATTGAAGAAGGCTCCAAGGTCTCTTTTGAACCAAACATCTTAAAAACTCTTTTTGATACTTCATTTAATGGTGAGTTTTGTTGTTTATGATTTGGCGTTCCTAGTTATATTCTCTATATTCGTTGCATTCTTCTTATATAAGAAAAGAAATACGGGGGCGATGAAGCGAGAGGGGATCATATTTATGTATAGGACCCAGTTAGGAGTTAGGGCAATAAATTGGGTGGGAGATAATTTGAAAAAGACGCTTAGCTTCCTGAAATATATTATTGTAGCGATTGGGCTTGCATTGATGGCAGGGATTATTTGGTTGCTTGGACAGACACTTTGGATCTATGTTAGTCGACCAGATATTATGCAGTATATCAAAGCTCCACCGATAGCCCCATTGATTCCTTACTTCCCTAAGCTGTTTGGAATGGAAAGTTTCTTTCCCCCATTCTATTTCACATACTTTATTGTTGCATTAGCAATTGTTGCAGTAGCACATGAATTCTCACATGGAATTTTTATGAGGAGATTTGGAATAAAAATCAAATCTACAGGATTAGTTTTCCTGGGTCCAATCCTGGGGGCATTTGTTGAGGAGAATCGGAATCAATTTGAGAAGAAAGGAAAACTTGAACAAATGACGGTTCTTGGGGCAGGAGTCTTTGCTAATGTAGTCCTTGCACTGATATTCTATGGACTATATGTTGCGTTCTTTGCAGCCTCATTTTCTCCAGGAGGATATATATTCAATACATATGCTACATCTAGTATTCCTTTAGCGAATGTTAGTGGTTTTATCGACGAGGGAAATCTAACTGCAGTCATAGCAGGAAATGAAACCTATTATTTGGATGAGGGGCTCGCAACACAATTACGAATGAATGCGAGCGAGTTGTTTGTTTACTTAGACACGCCGGCAGTAAGGGTAGGACTTAGGGGAGCGATAGTTCAAGCAAACGACGTAAAGATTTTGGACGGGGACAGTTTACGCGAATTCCTGGAGAGTAAAAATCCTGGAGATGAAGTAACTTTCACTACAGAAATGGATGGGATTAGAAATGATTATAAAATGATCCTAGACAAACATCCTTCAGATCCATCACGAGCATATATGGGGGTAGGATTTAGAAGGGCAGTTCCTACAGGCTTAATTCAAAAATTATTTTCAGGATTTATGAAGTTTAAAGAACCGTCCACCCATTACATTCCTTCGTGGGATGGAGACTTTGTATATTTCTTTTATCATTTGCTTTGGTGGGTAATGATTATCAACCTCTTAGTTGCGTTCTTCAACATGATGCCATTAGGAATGCTCGACGGGGGAAGGTTTTTCTATCTGACAATCTTGTCAATAACTCGTTCAGATAAATTTGCAAAAGGATTATTTAAGGTTGCAACTTATGCAATTCTATTCCTATTCTTGCTTCTTATGTTCTTTTGGTTTATTAGAATAATTTAGTCTTGTTAGAGATTCTGGAAAGGTATTTAAAGTACATTGCTGTTGATATTTTGAGTCTTATGACTCTAACTAAATGAGGTGTGTGATATGGCTTTACCAAAAACTCCAAAACAGTGTGTGATTAAGATTAGATCTCTTAAGAAGCAATTAACTGAGATGGAAAAAAGGAAAAAGAAACTTTCTGCTAAGAAGAAACCGGTTAAGAAGAAAGCAGTAAAGAAAAAAGTTGTTAAGAGGAAAGCGGTTAAAAGAAAACCGGCTAAGAAGAAGACAACTAAAAAGAAAAAAAGAAGATAAACAAAAAACTTTTAATTTTTTATTTTAATTAATATTATAAAGAGTCATAGAGGTTAATTTCTATGGCTAGGAAGAATCCAAAACGAAAATCTTGTGGAGGATTTAAGAAAACTCTCGAGAAAATGAATTATGCACTTGTCGGGGAGACTAGTGCAGTGCAGATATGTCGTTGGACTAAGAATTCTTTAAGGGGAGAAGGTTGCTGTTGGAAGGAGAAGTTTTATGGCATTAAGTCTCATAGATGTTGTCAGATGTCTCCTGCAGTGATGTGGTGTGAGAATCAGTGTTTGCATTGCTGGAGGCCCATTGAGATAAATCTGGGAACTGATTTGCCCGGAGTTGATGATCCGATTGAAATTCTTGATGTAATTATTGAAGCTAGAAAAAAGTTGTTAATGGGTTTTAAGGGTCGCGAAGGAATTGATCAAAAGAAATTTGAGGAGGCAATTAATCCTAATATGTTTACATTTTCGTTATCCGGTGAACCGACAATCTATCCAAGACTTGGCGAGATGATTAGTGAGATAAGGCGGCGTGAGGCAGTTTCTTTTTTGGTAACTAATGGACTTAATCCTGAAGCGATTCAGAAGTTAGCTAATGAAGATTCGTTGCCGACACAAATTACAGTTTCTACGAATGCTCCAAATGAAGAGCTTTTCAAAATTTGGCATCGTTCAACAAAGGTTGATGCATGGAAGAAGTTTAATGAGACATTAGATGTTGTTCGTTCGCTTAAGGACAAGGTAAGGCGAGTTATTCGATTGACTCTTGTTAAGCCCGGAAGTGAGGATCAGCAATTCAAGAATTTAACGAATATGTCCGACGAGAATGTCGGAGAATATGTTTCGCTGATTAATAAAGCTGAACCAGACTTTGTTCACATAAAAGGATTTATGTCTGTAGGTTATGCTCGAGATAGGATGGGTTATGATAAACAGCCTTGGTTTGATGATGTTAAGGAGTATGCTAAGAAGATTGCGGCAGAATTGGACGGATATGAAATTGCGGCAGAGGATGAAAGGAGTTGTGTGATTATGTTGGCGAGGGAAGGGACTGAATTAAAGATTGTTAAGGTTTAGGCACGGTTGGAATATTTCATTATGGCCGCTTCTTCATCTTCATCATTTAAGAAAGTTGATGATTCGTGCCTTTCGTCTTCCAATCCTTCTGCAAAGTATAAGTCAGATAATTCTTGTGCTTTTCTTAGGAAGGGTTTGGATCCTTCATCTTTTAATGCAATCTGTAATTCTGAATCATCCAAAATTCTTCCACAAGGCAATGCTACTCTATCGGGAATATAAACCGGTTCATGAGTATCAACAAGAAATACGTAGCCTTCAGCTTCAATCTCATAAATTCTATCTAAAATCTTTTGCCGATCATCATCTGGCGCTGATTCAATCATCTTACAAGAATACTACGCCGTCCTTTGTCAATGCAGTAAACCTAACACCAACAGGCAGACTTAGAAGGGCGGATTGTAATGCCATGTGTTCTTTACCGTTCCCGGATGCGATTGAAATTGCGACTTCTAAGCCGTCAAGTCTTCCCTTAAGATTCTTTTCTAACTCTTTCTTTAATGCGATTAGAGGTTTATCTGGATCGAATTCGATGAAATCAAATGGAATGCCGTGAACCATGAATTCTTTTGCGAATGGCGCTCCAACAATTATAACTTTCTCCCACTCACCCTTTTGCATTAGGCCAGCAACTTGTCCCCAAGAGCCTTTTCCAGTAGATAATAAAGCAACTAATTCCATAAATATCTTTATGATGGCCATTTTATAAGGATTTATGTGGTGTGGTTCCTTATCGGGGTAAGCTTTAAATACTCAAATTTCGCTAAGTTAATACTACTGTTAGTAGCAGGCTTACGCCGGACACACGAAAGATTGTGTTAATTCTAACAGTTCAAGTATCATGGAAATCAAGAAAGCATTAGAAGATTTAAGGAAAGAACCTAAAAGGAAGTTCGATCAGACAGTTGATCTAATTGTGAATCTTCAGAATTTTGATGTTCGGAAGGAAGCATTAAACACGTTTGTAACGGTTAAACACCCAAGTGAGAAAAAGGTTGCTGCATTCCTGACTAAGAGATCCAAGGTTGTTGATACAATTACTGAACTTGATTTTCCAAAGTATAAGGAACTTAAGGATATCAAGAAGCTTGCTAAGAAATATGATTTCTTTATCGCAGTTGCTCCAATGATGAGTAAGATTGCTACAAAGTTTGGTAGAGTTTTCGGCCCTATGGGAAGGATGCCATCTCCCCAGGCAGGAATTATCACTAAAGAGGATGATGAAACTATTAAGGCTATGACTAAAAAGGTCCAGGCAGTTCTGAGGATAAAAAATAAGGAAATGAGTATTAAATTACCTGTTGGAAAAGAATCGATGTCTGACGAAGAGATAGTTGCAAATATTGAATCTGTTTTAAAGCAATTAACTGGAAAACTTCCAAGACAAAATGATAATATCAAGAATGTAATGGTTAAGTTTACTATGACTAAGGCAATTAAATTTTTGGACAAAGCTAAAAAATGATGACTGAAGAAGAGGCTAAGATGGAATCTCCAGAGACTCCTGTTGAAGTAAAGGAATCTTCCGTAGAAGAGCCAAAGGCAGAAGAAGTTAAGGAAGCGCCGAAAGAGAAACCAAAACCAAAGAAGGGGATTAAAACGCACGTTTCTGATGCAAAGAAAGCTAAGGTAAAGGAACTTGCAGAACTAATGAAGAAGAAGACGGTTATGGTTATTTCTATTAAGAGTTTGCCATCCGCACAGTTTCAAGATATTAAGAAAAAATTGAGAAGTAAAGCGAAGGTACAGGTTGTCAAGAAGAGTTTAGTTAATTTTGCTTTGGATCATTGTGGAATAAAGGAATTGCATGATTTGATCCCATATGTTGATGATTCTACTGCAATGTTATTTTCTGATGCTGATGCATTTGAGATTTCGGGTATTCTTGCTAATGAGAAGAGTCCGGCAAAAGCTAAGGCAGGACAAATTGCTCCAAGCGATATTGAAGTTAAGGCAGGTCCAACAGATTTATTGCCTGGTCCGGATATTTCCGCCTTGAGTGCAGTTGGTTTAGCTCCAAAGGTGGAGGATGGTAAGATCGCAGTTATGCAGGATAAGGTTATCGTTAAAGAGGGGGCAGTGATCAGTGAGGCTCATGCTTCGATTATGGCAAAGTTAGACATTATTCCATTTGAAGTAGGTATTGAACCTGTTGCGGCATTTGATGGGGATGATAAGAAGGTTTATGCAGATATTAAGATAGATATTGATGGAATGGTTGCTACCCTAGAATATGATTATGGTAGAGCTTTTGCCGTTGCTGTTGATTTAGGAATTGTGAATAATGAAACTTTGGATATGATTTTAGGGAAGGCTAAGGCTGAGGAAGGAATTGTTAGTAGAATAATTAGTGGGGAACCGGAGCCGGAAGTTGTGGCTGAAGCGGCACCTGCAGAAACTCAAACTCAAGAAGAAACTAAAAAGGAAGAACCAAAGGAAGAGTCCGCTGCGGGCCTTGCTAGTCTATTTGGTTAATTCTTGGGATAAATACAAAATGGAATACACATATGCGGCTCTTTTGTTGCACAAAGTTGGAAAGGATATCAACGAAGATAATCTGAAAGCTGTTATTTCCGCAACTGGCGCTGAGGTTGACGAAGCGAAAGTTAAGGTAATGGTAGCTAGTTTATCTGGCGTAGATATTGCTGACAAGCTTGCGAATGCTAGTGTTGCTGCGGCTCCGGCTGCTGGTGGCGCTGCTGCACCTGCGGGTGATGCACCAAAAGAAGAAAAGAAAGAAGAACCTAAGCAGGAATCTGCTGCTGGTTTGGCTTCATTATTCGGATAAATAATTTTTAATTAAATTGTTTTAGAATTGTGAGGTCTAGTTGGCTTTGCGGTTCAGAGAAGATGAGGCCTTCGTAGCTTTGTCTGGATTACTATCTAAATGATGAGGATAGTTGTGAAAAGAAGAGTTCTTGATTAATTACCTTTTATCTATAAAAGTCCTCACATAAATTGCACCAAGGACTGCCCCAATTAAATTAGAGACGAGATCAAGTGCGGTGTTGTAATATCCTCCGACGGCTTCTGCGGCGTCTGCTACTATGACCATCACAAACTCTAACATTTCAGTTAGTAAACTGACTCCAAGAGCTATGAGTACTGCAAAAATCATTAATCTATATCTTGTGCTTTTCTTCGCATGTTTCCTTAAGATATAATATGCAATAATTGCTACAATGAAATAACAGAAAGTATGAAATGCTTGATCGAATTTCAATATAAAATAAGGCTCTCCAATTAGATTGATTAGCATTAGATCATATAATCTTGTCCCCCCGATATAGACTATCCCCCCCAGAAAGTGAAGAACAATCATTATGGAGAAAAGCCATAATAATATTTGAGGAAATTTGTATTTTTCGTTTAACCAGAAGACTAAAAGGACTAAAAATGAAACTCCGATGCCATATCCAGTAAACTCTAGGTTCCCCTGGATTAAAAAGAATAAGAGCAAGGGAACAATAAATAGTGCCATCAAAATAGCCAATATCTTCACACCCTTTTCCATGATATAAAATAGAGAAAATTGATTAATAAATGTATTTGAAATAGGGAATCTAACTTCTATCTAAAATCGTTCCAGAATAAAATGCCCCGATAATTGCCCCAATGAAATTAAAGACCATATCCAGGGCAGTGTTGTAATATCCTCCGACGGCTTCTGCGGCTCCAGCATAGATGACCATTCCGAATTCTATTACTTCATTTAACATTCCGATTCCTGCAGCCGCGAGGATTGTGAAGGTAATCAAGGCTACCGTTTGTTTTGGTTTCATGTGCTTCTTTAGCATATAATAAACGATTATGGCGAATGCGAAATAGCAAAATGCATGAACAAATTGATCATATTTTAGGATGAAGAATGGTGGTCCCATGATGTTGATCAGGATTAGGTCGTAAAGTCTTGTTCCCCCAATGTAAATGCTTCCTCCGAATAAATGAAGTACCCCCCAAATTGCGACTAGCCAAATTCCAAGTAGGGGGAAATTGTAATGCTTGTTCGCATAGAGTACTGCATTAAATAGGAGGCCGACTATTACGGTGTATCCGATGAACTCGTAATTAGATTTTGTAATAAAATAAACTAAGAGAATTGCTAAGAATATGTAAACAGCAGACGCTGTGAATATCAATCTCTTTTTCATGTTTGATTAAGGTTTTGAGAGTTTATAATATTTGGGACGCCCACACCCTATTCCCAATCATGTCTTTGGAATTAATGAGATTATCAAAGACCTAATTGCTCTGAATCGAAGGTTCGCTTCCGAGAACGCCCACACCCGGAATCGAACCGGGATGCCCCGAAGGGCCTGGCTTTCAAGGCCAGTGCAATACCATTATGCGATGTGGGCAATGATAATCGAAGCATATTTTGGTTTTTAAAATTGTCTACGCCGGTGCTAGGATTCGAACCTAGGAGCCCATAGGGCGCGGTTTTCGAGACCGCTCCATTACCACTCTGGCACACCGGCAATTTGTTTTAACTTTTCTTGCTTTTTAGTATGACTAAAACCAATCAGGTTATGGAAGGTTAAAAGCCTTTCTTTTCCGAAAATTGTCAGGATATAGTTTTTGTTCCACAGCGGATTTTTTCTTTGATAGACACATATAGAAGATTTTATCTTTAATTCTTCAAGAAGTTTTTTTATAGAAAATATTCCCTCCTTGCTAATTGATTGAATTTGAATTCTTCTTTTCCCCACATAACCTTCGCAATCAAATATAGCTTTTAACCATTCAACTTTTTCTTCGGAGGATTTTAATAATTTCTTTGGAAATTTCCAATTAAGAGAGGTAAAGTCGGTTAAATTGATTAAATCTTCCCATGCAGGTTTTGAAGAAACAAGAACCTTATAGTAATTTTCTGCATCCTTAATCTTTGGCTTCTTAAGATAAAGTTTTTCAAAATCCTTCATAAAAATATTAGCCATGTTAAAGTCATCGGGATAGAATTTTATGTCGTGACGTGGAAATCTATTATGACTTTCTATCGAAGTTATGCATCCATCCCCCATTATGTTCCCAATAAGTCTTGCTTTTTCTAATTTTAAATTTGAATGATTATCTTTAATATGAGAGTATACCTTATCATGTTGCTTTGCCCATCGAGCCTTCAATCCTAATTGGCTAAGAACTTTATAATCTTTCATAACCATACCAATCCCCGAAAGTATTTAAGTGTTGGTATGTGTTGCAATACCATTGATGTTTTTGGGGAAGGTTTTTAAATTTGATTAAATAGAGATATTAATGAAAAATATTCTAAAAAACAAGACAGTAGCAATCTTTTTAATAGTAGTTCTTGTAGTAGCTTTTACAGTATTCGTAACCAAAATGTTTGGGAATATTGATAATAATATGGCAACAAAAGTAAAACTTGAAACTAACCACGGAAATATTGTAATTCAGTTATATGGAGACATGCCAATTACTGCAGGGAATTTTGAGGGGCTTGTTGAGAAGGGCACCTATGATGGCGTTATCTTCCACAGAATAATTCCGAATTTCATGATTCAGGGTGGAGACCCTACTGGGACGGGAATGGGAGATCGGAGTATTCCAAATATTAAGGACGAGTTTACACATGCAGGAGGAAACAAGAATGATCGGGGAACAATCTCTATGGCGAATGCAGGACCAAATACCGGATCGAGTCAATTCTTCATTAATTTGGTTGATAATAATTTCTTAGATGGAAAACATCCAACTTTCGGAGAGGTTGTCGAAGGAATGGAAGTTGTAGATAAGATTGCGACAGTTGCTACGAGTGCTCAAGATAGGCCACTTGAAGAAGTTAAGATTTTGAAAGCGACTATTTTATAATAATTGGTTTGGCTTCTTTGATGAATCTTAAGGCATCTTTGATTTTTGTTTTACTTTCGCAATAAAGTGTCATGATTGGTTCTCCCTTTTTGATCTTTCCTACGTGTTTATGCAGATATATTCCTGATGAAATCGTTTCTGGAGTTCCAAGAACCCTACAGAGGAGATTGATTTTTTTATTGTCTAAGTGAGTAATTTTTCCGGATCTTTTTGCTTTGATTACCCTTTTTATTTTCGCAAGAGGAAGAGAGTTTATTTTTTTATTGAAATTTTTGTTTTTGTTTTGGGTGTTTATTATTTCCTTAAACTTTTCATATGCTTCTCCAGAATCAAGTATCTCCCTTGCTTTATTTCTCGCATCTTTTATTCCGCATAACTTCATGAGTTCCGAAGATAAGAATATGGATTTTGTTCTCAGATCTACGGGGAATCCGAGGGTTCTTTGGAGAACAGATAGAACATCTAACATTTCGAGTACTGGCCCAACACCATTCCCGATAGGTTGTGAACCATCAGTATAAACTACTTGAAGTTTAATTTTGAAATGTCTTGCAAGCTTTTTAAATTTCAATCCGAGTTTTTTTGCTTCTCTTATTGTTTTTACCTTTGCAGATTTTCCGAAGGGAATGTCAATTAAAATATGGGTTGAACCCGCAGCTATTTTCTTTGACATTATTGAGGCTAAAAGTTGAGGCTCAACATCGAGGTTTAGGAGACGTTCAACATGAATAATTTTATCATCGGAAGGTGCAAGTCCAAGGGAACCCCCCCAAGCCAAGCATGCTCCAGTTTTACTCACAATCTTCTTAATTTCTTTTTCTGAAAATTCTACCTTTGAGATGGTTTCCATTGCATCTGCAGTTCCTGCAGCAGAAGTTATCGCTCGGGAGGAGGTTTTAGGAAGTGTTAGTCCCGCGGCCGCACAAATTGCTACAACGATTGGAGTGGTTCTATTTCCCGCTATCCCCCCAATACAATGTTTGTCTGCAATTATTTTTTGTTTAAATTTTAATTTTACTCCAGTTTTTACCATTGCCTCAGTAAGATAGATTACTTCCTTATTTGACAATCCCTCAATTTTTTCTGCTGATGCAAAATAGGCGATTTCTGCTTCAGTTAGATTGTTATGAACAATTTCGGAAATTATTGTTGTGAGATCTTCTTTTGTGAGATCCTTTCCAGATAATTTTTTCCTTATTAGGTAACCTGATTCAGTAAGATCTGCAGTACTAACTTCTATACAGCACCCTTTTTTTGTTTTTAAAATTGAACGAATTTCGTTTGATAACCCTATCTGATTCTTTGTAACTAATTTTGAGAAAATGTCTACTACTGCCTGGATTTTTTTATGTCCATATGAAAGTTCTACCCTATCATCAACATGTACATTAAGTTTTTGCGCAGCCTCGCTATTTAAAATTACTACCGGCTTTCCTGCTAACCAGTCAAAATTTTTTATCTTAAGTTTTACCAAATTTCACCTCTTTATTATTCTATTACTTTTTGAAAAGCTCGTTAAGTTTTCCTTGTTTGTAAAAGTCAATTAGGATCAAGCCATATGCAAGAATCAATGGTCCAAGAACTAATCCTGCTATTCCAAATAGATATAGGCCTCCGATTGTTCCTATAACTCCCAGTGCAACAGGAAGATTGGAAGATCTCGCTAAAAGATAAGGCCTCAGTAAATTGTCTATTGTGGAAACAAATATTGCACCATATAGCATAATGAATATACCTGAGAAGGTACTTCCTGTGACCAATAGAATAAGTCCCAATGGGAGCCAAACGAGCCACGATCCCAAAACAGGTATGATTGAGACGATCATTGCTATTACGGTTAGTACAAGGGCCTTAGGGATTCCGAGGATGAATAACCCAATACCTAAGGCAAGACCCTGGAGAATCCCGATAAGGACCTGGCCAAATACTATTGAATTTGTTATTCCCCTAAATTCTTTTAGGAATTTTGCTTCTGTGGCCTTGGAAAAGGGTGAAAGATTGGAAACATATTCTTTTAGTTCTGCAGAATCACGAATTGCAAAGAAGAAGGTAAAAAGAAAAACTGCAAATTGGAGTAAGATATTCGGGAGATTTACAAAAAGAGCAGTAAATTGATTAAGGAATGAGGTGAAGATTTTTCCAAATATATTATTTAAATTAGCGGCAACCGCTGTAGCTACATCGGCGTCAAACAAAGATGGAAGAATATTTGTTAGATGTTCGGCAAAATTAACTTTTTGAATTACAGTATAAGTCTCGAAGGTTTGGTTTACAAGATTTGGTGCAAAATAAACGATAGGAATTGCGAGGATTAAAATGATTCCGAAAATTAAAAGAAATGCGGATAGATTTCTTCTTTTTAACTTCTTGTTGATTGATTTGTAAATGGGATCAAACATATACGCAAATAATAGACCGAATACGATCGGAATGATAATTGGTTTTAGCACTAGGAATGCTAGAACGAAAACGGTTGCTACTAAAATCGCCACAAAACCTCTTTTTACAATCTGATTATCTACCATACTATTTATATGGCGAAGGAATTTATAAAGCTTTATAAAGGAAGACGATTTATTTTGATAATGGTTGTAAAGAAAATTTTTGATGAAGTGTTTGATGAAGAAGTTCATTCGGATTTTTTAAAATTCGGAAAAGGGGAGTATAAAAATAAATATCTTTTGAGTGGAAAGAAACAGGCAAGCAAGTGGGCAGTGAAAGCAGGGGCAGAATATGCAAACTTCTTAGTAAAAAATTGCTTGGAAAAAGTTTCGGGATCAGTTGAGGTAAAGGGGGTTATTGTTTCAACAACAGACTTACGGGATGAAATCAAATTCGAAATAAAAAAAGCAGGAAACTTTCAAGGAGTGCGAAAATTACAGATTGATACTAAAATTGAACCAGCAGAGATCTTTGATCTAATGGAAAGATTTCCTCGAGCATTTTTTGCACTCTCATTTAAGGGAGATGACTTTGCATTGAAGATAAAGCCAAAAGCTCCAACAAGTGGAAAGCCAGGGAAGGCAAGTGAAGAAGGACCTAAAGCCGATTTTTGTACCTTGAAGACCACGAATAAGGAAGTTCTTAGGGAATTATTCTTTGATGTCGGAACAGATTGGACAGAAGTTTCAGTAAATCATACAATTAACGTTACGGGCATTGTTTATCCCGAGAATATGGCGGAACTAAAGCCTGCAGAAGTTAGGATGTTGGCTAAGAGAAAGGGGGTCCTTACAAGGACCGCAACAGTAGATGGCGTTGATAAGGTTAGTGAAGCAAATTTTGTTGCTTAATTTTTTTAGTTATTTTGAAACCATTCCAATTTTTCCCATTTTGGTAATTGCTTGATTTGGTATTCTGCTTTATGTGCATCTGATTTGTCGGTGCATTCTTTTGAGCGGAGAAGACATTTGAATCCCTTTCGATTTACATATTTGCTCCCCTTTCCTTCGGCATGAGTTTTCATACGTTTATCTAGGTCATTTGTTACTCCAGTATAAAACGAACCATCTTGACATTCTAGAATGTATACAAACCAAGCTTTTTCTTCCATTAGTTCTTTAGCCCTTTGCTTTTTGCACAGGCCGCGCAAATAAGGACAGTGTTCTTAAGAGACATGAAATATCTATTCCCTCCTTCGAGAATTTGATTGAACTTTTCCCATCCTTGTTTGATGTTAAGTTTTCCGGATGCAACCTGGGGAGGGACCTTCTCCGCCTTTTCTAAAAGATCTGCGCGCTTTTGGAACATATCGTGATGGTAAAGGTTTGGTACCGCAGTCTTTGATATTTTCTTTTTACATAAATAACATTTTTCTTGAGTCATGAGAAGTTCTTGTTCCCTAATGGCCCATTGCAACTGAAAATCTGCATCCTGAATTAGATGCTTATAATTTCCTACTCCTCCGAGTCTCAGAAATTTCACAGTTATTTCTTCCTTGTCGGAGTCTTTATCTGAGACGTAAATTTCTCCAATTCTTCTTCGGAATTTCCAAATTGGATATTTTTTTCCACCTTGTGTGGTTGTTGTAGGTCTACCAATTCTATAACCTTTCGATCCCGGTTTAATTTTTCCTATAGACATCTCTTTCTTTCTAGAGGTAGATCTTTTTCGTTTCTCATAAGACTTTCTTGCAGCAGTTCTTTCCTTTTTCGGAATATAACCTTTTTCACCAGGGAGGAACTTGGGGGTTTTGATCGCCATAAATAGATAAGCAAAAATAGGTTTTTAAGAGTTGAGGTATGTTTTTATAGGCGGATTTCTTATCTAAACTATGGTGGGAGTTTCTCAAACTGGAGGTACGCTTCTTGATAAAATTGTGGATGCAATTATCCCTCCGAAAATTGTGGCTTTTTTGAATCAGGATATATTTGTTAGATCTTGGATTTGGATAAATTATTGGAGTTTTGTCCATTTTTTTGCAGGGGTTGGTTTTTTCTTCTTATTTCCTACTCGGATTTGGATATGGGTTATAATCAACGTGGTCTTTGAGATTACTGAATATCTCCTTGCGTTTGGAGGCCATCCACTATTCGTTGAAGAATTTATAGATATTATATGGGATTTGGTATTCAGTATTGGGGGATTCTTGATTGCCCAGTTAATTTTTGGGAGATTTATGAAATTTAAGTAAATCCTAGATTTTCATGGAAACCCTCTTGTGAAAAGGTTTAAATACCCAAATTTCTCAGTACTTTTACACGGATCCAAAACTTAAATGTTTGGATTGGGAATTTTGGCCTTGGTTGAGGTCGATACGATAGCGATGTGCTAATTGCTTGACTATAAAATAAATAGTTAGTTGAAACTATACTCAATAAGATGACAGATAACAACGGAATACACAGTGGAAGTCTACAGTTCTACCCCAGGGTTCGAGCTAAGAAAATTATGCCTAGTGTAAACTGGAAACCACTTTCTAAGGAGGGTGTTGGATTAATGGGTTTCATTGGTTATAAGGTTGGAATGGTTTCTGCCCATGTTGCGGACAGTACTGAACACTCCATGACAAAAGACAAAAAGATTGTGGTTCCTGCGACAATTGTTGAGTGCCCGGTGCTTAAGATTTATTCTGTTCGATTTTATAAAAATAATAAGGTGTTAAAAGATGTGGTTGTTTCTAATGATAAGGTATTAAAGAGGAACGTTAAACTTTCAAAAACTGAGAAAACTCTTGGTGATGAAGCAGATTTTGATGATGTGAGGGTTTTGGTTTATTCTGACGTTGGATCTACTGGGATCGGTAAGAAGAAACCCGATATGATTGAGATGGGATTATCCGGTTCAAATGAGGAAAAAATCAATTTTATTAAGGAAAAGATTGGAAAGGATATTTCGGTAAGTGAAGTTTTTGGTGAAGGATTAGTGGATGTTCGAGCAGTTACAAAGGGTTTTGGAACTCAGGGACCTGTTAAACGGTTTGGTATTGCACTTAAGGATCATAAATCTGAGAAGGGGCGAAGAAGACCGGGTTCTCTTGCACCTTGGCACCCATCCAGAGTTACTTTCAGAGCACCACAAGCAGGACAGACAGGATTCCACAATAGAATCGCTTATAATAATTTAATTTTGCAGATTGGTAAAATCAGCGAGAAGGATATCAATGGTAATGGTGGATTCCATAAGTATGGTAATGTTAAGACGGAGTATATGATTTTGAAAGGATCCATTCCAGGCCCTAAAAAGAGAGGATTGGTTATCACACAGGCAATGAGGCCAAGTAAGTTTCAGAAGAAGAAAAAGTTAGAGGTGCTTGACTTGAGATGAGCCCAATATTTGATGCAACGGATGAACCTATTCGAGGGGTTCGAGTTGATGTTGGGGGAGAAATAACAATTGTTTGTGAGAATGATAAGGGAGCACCAGAAAAGAGACTGAATCGTATGGCTGCACTAAGCGGCACCTATACTCCTGAACAAGTGAGGACTATTGCGAGAAGCCTCGGATGTTCTTTATATGCCCGGGTCGGAGGAGATGATCACCTGGTGGCTCCAGACAATAGTACAGTTAGTGGATTAACTATGATGGATACTGGACAAGATTGGCTACTTTATCGGAGGAAGAGAAAATGAAAACAAAAATAATCAATAAAGACGGAAAGGAAGGAAAAGAAATTAGCATGCCTAAGAGATTTAGTGCTAAGATTAGGCCGGACATTTTGGCTAAAGTATTTGAGACTCAGAAAGGTGTTTTTGCTCAAGCTTACGGAGCTAAAGAAGGTGCGGGTGCACAATATTCCGCTTCAGGTATCTCTAAGAAGAAAAGGCATGATTGGAAAGGAACATATGGTAAGGGAATATCTAGAATTCCTCGAAAGATAATGTCTCGACACGGTGCTAGCTTCAATTGGATTGGTGCTACAGTTTCTAGTACCCGGGGGGGTCGAAGACCTCACGCTCCACGAGCGGGGAAGAATTTATTCAAGAAAGTAAACAAAAAGGAACTTTTGATTGCATTCAATTCTGCTTTGGCAGGAACTATGGATGCTAAGAGTTTAGAGATTAAGTATGGTAAGAAGGTTGAATCTGGATTTGTTTTCGATTCCGCAATTTTAGAAGCTAAGACGAAGGATTTCCTTGTTGCTCTGAAGAAAGTTTTTGGGGAATCTTTTGAAAAAGTTTTGAAGAAAAAATCTATCCGGGCAGGAATTGGAAAGATGAGGGGTAGAAAATATAAGTCTAATGCAGGATTGTTATTCGTTGTTGCAAGTGATGAGAAAATGAAGCGAAAAGGAATCGAAGTTGTAAATGTTAAGGATCTTGAAGTTAAAGACTTGGCACCAAATGGAGAGCCAGGAAGAATCACATGTTATAGTGAAAAGGCAATTAGCGAACTTGGGGGGAATAAAAATGAGTAAAACAATTATTTTAGAAAAAGTGAAATCTACTGAAAAGATAGTCAGGCAAATCGAGGCAGACAATGTTCTTGTTTTTGAAGTTGATAGGGCAGTAACTAAGTTAGATGTTAAGAAAGAAGTTGAAGACTTATTTGGGGTGAAGGTTGTAAAGGTTAGAACGCATACCTTGAAGAATAAGAAGCTTGCTTATGTTAAACTAAATCCGGAGTTTCCAGCAGTCGATGTCGCGACTAAGCTTGGGTTGATGTAATAATGGGTAAGAGAATAATCCAACAGCGAAGGGGAAAGGGAAGTTTAACTTACAGAGTTAGAAAGAAGGCTATGGCAGTTAAGCCAGGTTATCTTGCAGATTTGAATGGTGCGTGGGAAGTTGTTAATTTGATTGCATCCGCAGGTCACAGTGCACCTATTGCACGATTTGTAAATAAGGCTGGAAAGGTCTTTCACAATTATGCTGCAAACCTAATGTTTGTTGGACAAAAGATTGAATTTGGAAGACATAATGAAGGGGATGTTGCAATCTTAGGTAGTTTGAAGAATGGAACAACGGTTTTTAATATTGAACATAAGCCAAAAGATGGTGGAAAGTTTGTTAAGACAGGTGGAAATAAAGCAACAATCATGAATAAGGAAGGAAGTGTTGTTAGCATTATGATGCCTTCTAAGAGGGTAAAGAAATTCGATTCTAACTGCCGAGCAACTATTGGGCAGATCGCAGGAGACGGTAGGCTTGATAAGCCAATTTTGAAAGCAGGGAAACAGTTTTATATTAAGAAGGCAAAGTCAAAGTTATGGCCGAGAACTTCTGCGGTAAAGATGAACGCAATTGATCATCCTTTCGGATCTGGACGAGGTAAAAGAATGAAGAGTAAGATCGCTAAGAGAAATGCAGCACCAGGTAAGAAGGTTGGTTTATTGAGACCGAGAAGAACAGGGAGGAAGAAAAGATAATGGCAGAACAATTAGCACAAAGGAGCCGAGATAAATTTTATCGAGGTAAGAAAGAAGAAGAACTTAAGGTTCTTGATACTCGGGAGTTTGCAAAATTAGCAAAGGCAAGACCAAGACGAGCGATCTTAAGAAATTTCGATATAATTGAACAATTTGTGGAGAAATGTGAAAAGCGTTCTGGAAAGAACCGTCCAATCAAGACACATAATAGGGCGTTAGTGATTGTTCCAGCAATGCTTGGAAAGAGGATCGGAGTATATAATGGTAAGGAGTATATCAATGTAGACATTATTGTAGAAATGCTGGGTCATAGGCTTGGTGAATTTTCCCCTACAAGAAAACAAACTAAACATGGTAGTGCTGGTGTTGGAGCTACAAAGTCCAGTGCATCGAGGTCAGTGAAATAAAATGGTAGAAGAAAAGAAAATGGAAAAAGTTAATGAAAAAGAAACAAAGATGGGAGAATCTAAAACAAGTAATAAGATTGAAGAGAAAAAGATAGTTGAAACTAAGAAGGAAGAAACTCCTAAAACTGAAGAAAAGAAAAAGAAAGTGGAGCCAAAAAAAGTAGAAAAGAAAGAATCTGCAATTGCTAATGGAATCTCTTTAAAGATTTCTCCTAAGCAATCTAAGGCTATTTGTAAAATGATCAAGGGTAAGACTCCTGAAAGGGCTGTAGAGATGCTTGAGGAAGTCGTGAAGGGTAAGAGACCCGTCCATATGGCCGGACTCGAAGTTGCACACCAGAAAGGAAAGGGTGTTGCAGGAGCAAAGTTCCCAAAGAATGCCGCAGCAGCAATTGCAGAAGTTGTAAAGCAAGTTGGTGCTAATGCCGTTGTTAATGGTGTGGATGAACCAGTTATCACAATCGCAAAGTCAAATAGGGCCGCAGCACCTCTTCGAAGAGGTGGAAGAAGAGCAAAGAGAACACATGTTTATTTAGAAGTTAGAACAAAGGTTGAGAGAAAAACTAAGACTAAAAATAAGGAGAAGAAAAAATAATGGAAGAAAAAAGATTCGTTGGAGTAAGAAAGGAAGAATATAGTATTAAGCAATTCATAAAACGAATGTTTGGTAAGGGAAAGATTTCAAAAGTTAGAATTGAATATACTCCTGTTGGAGAGAAGATTGTTGTTTCGACACATAAGCCTGGATGGATTATCGGAAAGAAAGGGGAAAAGATCTCTCAATTAACAGAAGTTTTGAAAAAGAAATTTAAGATGGAGAATCCCCATGTTGATATCGAAGAGATTGCCCATCCAGAATTTGACGCTCAACTAGTCGCAGATGATATTGCATTAACTCTTGAAAGATTTGGAGCTATGAAATATAAGGCTTCAAGTTATAGGGCATTAGGTAGAATCAAAAATGGTGGAGCTTTGGGTGCAGAACTAAGGGTATCTGGGAAATTGCCTAGTGACAGAGCTAGAAGATGGAGATTTGCATTCGGATATTTGAAAAAGACCGGAGATGCAGCTAGTGTAGTCGACCGAGCGGAAGCTGTTGCTCAAACAAAACAAGGAATCGTAGGAATTAAGGTTGCTATTTTAGCTCCTGGAATTAAGGTTCACGATCAAATTACAATCGACGAAGATTTCATGAATGAAGTTAAAAAGAATGCAACTTTCGAAGAAGTTGAAGAGACTGTTAAGAAAGTTAAGAAGAAAAGAAAAACTACTGCTAAGAAGAAACCGGTTAAGAAGAAAGAAGAAGTTAAGGAAGAGAAAGTTGAAGTTAAAGAAGAAAAAGGAGATAAAAAATAATGGCAAAAGAAAATAAGAAACTAAGTGAGAAAGAAATGACAAACAAGTTAAGAGACTTGAAGATTGAGTTATTGAAGAATCCTACCAAAAAGAAAAGTATTAAAAAAGAAATTGCGCGGCTTCTAACTATGACACACCAAGGCGTACCCGTAAAGGGCAACAATCAAACTAAACTGGGAGAGAACAAATAAAGTGGATATTTGCCCGAAGTGTGGACTGCCTATTCAGGCTTGCGTCTGTGGTGAGATCGCGAAGACTCAGCAGAAAATAGACGTTAAGACTGAAAGACGTCGATTCGGAAAAGTAAATACCATGATAAGCGGATTCGACGACGGCGTTGACATAAAAGATATCGCAAAAAAGCTTAAGATGAAAAGAGCTTGTGGCGGTACAGTTAAGAACAAAGTCATTGAATTACAAGGAAATCACAAAGGCCACATCAAACCAATCCTGGTGAACTTAGGATTTGATGGGGAAAATATTAATGAATAAAATGGTAACAAAAAAAGTAAAAAAAGCACCCAAGGGCGTACCTCCTGTCCAGAAGACATCCGCTAAAGCGGACAAGGTCGGCAAAGTTAGTTGTAACGATAAATTTTGCCCAATTCACGGTAGCAAGAAGTTGAAGATGCGTGGACGAACTTTTGATGGAGTTGTTATCAAGAAGCTTCCGGGAAGAGTCACAATCCAATTTGAAAGAATGTTGAGGGTTCCTAAATATGAAAGATATGAAAAGCGTAAAACTAAACTTCATGCAAGATTGCCAGACTGTATGAAAAATGATGTTGCTGTTGGAGATTTAATCCAGATTGCAGAGACAAGGCCAATTTCAAAGATGATCCACTTTGTTGTTTCAAAATTAATTAAAGCAAAGGATGTCGCATCGCTCGATGTACCCCAAGAGAAAGGGGGCAAAAAATGAAAGCAGTATCAGCTAGAACAACTAAGAGCCTGAATATTGGAAGTTTGCTAGACGCAGCAGACAATAGTGGAGCAAGAATCGTAAAGATTGTTTCGATTAAACATGGTAAAACTAAGAAAGGAAGACAAGGGTATGCAAAGATTGCAGATTGGGTTAAAGTTTCAGTTAGAAAAGGAGACCCTAAAATGAAAGGAGAAGTTTTCGATGCAGTTGTTGTTAGGCAGAAGAAACCTTGGAAGAGAATGACTGGAGAGAGAGTTTGTTTTATGGATAACGCAGTAGCATTATTGAAAGATGAAAAAGGGAATCCAAAAGGAACCCAAATCAAGGGCCCAGTTGCAAGAGAAGTTCAGGAAAGATGGAAGGAGGTCGCGAAAATCGCGAGCATAGTTTATTAAGATGAAATCAAAATTCAATAAATCGTGGGTTGCAAGTAAACAACCAAGAAAGCAGAGAAAGTATGTGGCTAATGCCCCGAACCATTTGAAGAGAAAGTTAATGGGTTCACCATTGGATAAACCTCTTCGAGAAAAACATGGACGAAGGACTATCGAAGTTCGAACTGGCGACGAAGTTAAGATTATGCGAGGAAAGTTTAATGGTAAATTGGGGAAAGTTGGAAAAGTTGATGTTAAGAATACTCGGATTCAAGTTGATGGTGCTCAACGAGCTAAGAAAGGTGGAGAAAAAGTAGAGACTTGGTTTCACCCATCAAAGGTTAAGATCATGGGATTAAATTTAGAAGATTCGCGAAGAATGAAGAAGTCAAAGAGTAAAGAGGTTAAGGACAAAACAAATGAGATTAAGAAAGAAGTAAAGGAAGGTAAGGAAAAACAGAAAGTTAAAGTAAATAAAACGGAGACAAAAAAATAAAATGGGACACGTAAAGAAAAGTGAAATGCCTAGAACATGGCCAGTTCCTAGAAAAGGATCTACATTCATAGCTGTGCCTAGCCACGCAACATCCAAGGGAATCAGTTTACTCTTCTTACTTCGGGACGTTTTGAAGATTGCTAAAACTCGGAAGGAAGCTAGATTTATGACATTGAATGGAGATGTGAAGGTTAATAACAAAGTTAGGAAAGATGAAAATTTCCCAGTTCAGGTTTTTGATGTTCTGAGTTTAGACAAAGCAAAATTGAATTATAGATTAGAGATTGTAAATAGAAAGTTCAGTTTGAAGGAAATTTCTGCTAGCGATGCCGGAAAGAAAGTTGTTAAGATCTCTGGGAAAACAACTCTTGGAAAAGATTTGGTTCAAATTAATTTAGAAGATGGCCAAAATCTAATTACGAAAGAGAAATTTTCAGTTAGTGACTCTGTTGTTCTAGATACTAAAGCAAACAAAATTTCAAAAATCTTGCCATTGAAGGAAGGTGCGAATGTCGAAGTTATTTCTGGAAAACATGCGGGTGAGAAGGGTAAGTTGAAAGGATTTGAAGAATTAGTTCGTGGAAAGAATATTGTAGTTAAATTGGAGAAGGGAGAAGTTAGTCTACCATTGAAGACTCTTCTTGTTATTGAATAAAATGGAACAAGAAATGGCAAAACCGAAATTGAATAATAATAAAATGCGAGAAGTAAAGCTTGAAAAAGTTATCCTGAATATCGGGGGAACAGGAGAGAAGTTAGACAAGGGATTTATCCTATTACAAAAATTGAGTGGTAAGAGTCCGGTAAGAGTCAAGGCTACAAAAAGAATTCCGACGTGGAGCGTTAGGCCTGGAATGGAAGTTGGAACAAAGGTTACTCTTCGGGGGGCAGATGCATTAGAAATGTTAAAGAAATTATTGCCTGCGATTGACAATACACTAAAGGAAAAACAAATTCAAAATAATTTCTTATCGTTTGGAATCCATGAGTATATCGAAATTCCGGGGATGGAATATATTCGAGAAGTAGGAATTATGGGTCTTGAGATCACTGCAGTTTTCACTAGGCCCGGTAAGTCCGTTGAGAAGAAGAAAGTTAAGAGAGGTAAAACTCGAAGGCTCGTAGTAACTAGCCAGGAAATTATAGATTATCTTGTAACTAAATTTAAAACCACAGTTCTTATGAAACGGAAGAAAGGGCAAGCGGAGACAGAAGATGACAGCGAGTGATTGGAGAAAGATAACTAGGCAATTGAAGAATAAGCCAGCGGTGCTTAAGAAATTTCTAAAGCACAATAAGCCGAAGCCAAGAAAATTTGGAGTCGCTGCTCAGAAATGCGAAGTTTGCGGACGATACGGGGCACATATTCACCAATATAATCTAAATTTATGCCGACACTGTTTCAGAGAGTTAGCAGTTGAACTAGGGTTCAAGAAATATTCATAGGAGGAACAAAAATGTCACAAGATATAGTAGCAGATGGATTGAATCAAATAATGAATGCAAGACGAGTTGAAAAGAAAGAACTTGTAATTAGGAAGTACTCTAAGGTTTTACTTAATTTATTCGAAATGATGAAGGCGAAAGGCCACATTGAATTTGAAGTTAATGAAGAAGAAAAAAGTGTTACAGTAAAAATTGTAAAATTAAATGAATGTCGGGCAATTAAACCTAGATATTATGTAGGTGTTGCAGATATTGATAAATATTTGAGAAGATTCTTACCTTCGAGAAACTTCGGTTCATTAATTGTATCAACAAATAAGGGATTATTTGATCAAAAAGAAGCTTATACAAACAAAATTGGAGGAACGCTTATTGCGTATTTCTACTAATGAAAAAGAATGTCGAAAGGGTTATTGAGATTCCGGAAGGAGTTGAGGTATCTGTGGCCGATCGAAAAGTAACAGTTAAGGGTAATGGCAAGGAATTAGTTAGGGAATTCGACTTACCGAATATCTCTTTAGTTATTGCTGGGAAGGAAATTAAGCTTTCAGCAAAGAACGCTACTCGAAGAGAATTGAAGATGATGGGAACAACTTGGGCGCATTTGAACAATATGATCAAAGGGATTGGTGAGGACTTTGTTTACACTCTTGAGGTTGCGAATGTGCACTTTCCAATGAATGTTAAGGCAGATGGCGATAAGATCATAATTAAATCCTTTTTAGGAGAGACAACCCAAAGAACCTCTAAGGTCTTGCCAAATGTTAAGGTAGATATAAAAGGAAGCCAGATCACAGTTACATCCTCAGATATTGAAGCAGCAGGACAGACTGCAGCTAATTTGGAGAAGGCAACGAGATTGACTGGTCGAGATCGAAGAATCTTCCAGGATGGAATATTTATTACAGAAAAACCAGGGAGGAAAATTTAAACATGGCAGCAGAAAAAACGACAAAAACCGCAAGAAAGAAACCGCTTTTCTTTAGACGAGACTGGCACAAGAAGATCAAGTTAGGAAGTACTGTTAAGAAGAATAGAAAGTGGAGAGCTGCTAAGGGAAGACACAATAAGATTAGATTGAACCGGAAGGGACAGCAACAGAGGCCTAAGATTGGATGGGGAGCTGATGGAGCATCCAAGGGAATGATTGGGGGACTTGAAGTTGTGAGAGTTGAAAATATGAAACAGTTGGAAACAGTTGGAAAAGGTCAAGGAGTTATGATTGGAAGTATCGGAAAGAAGAAGCGAGAAGAAATTATCAAGAAGGCAAATGAAATGAAATTGAAGATCTTGAATCGATATAAGAAATTGGCAGATTTTAAGGAAACTAAAACTAGGGAGTCAGCACCGCTCGGTGTACCCCAAGAGAAAGGGGGCAAGAAATGAATTTAACAAAGAAAAGGGCTCTTGCATCTAAGGTTTTGAAGGTTGGAAAGAATAGGATCCTATTCTCCGAAGAAAGTTTATCTGAGATTAAGGAAGCGATTACTAGGCAGGATATCCTTGACCTTCACAAGTCTGGAGCAATCCAGATTAAGGAAATAAAGGGCCGAAAGAAAATAGTACGAAGAAAACACCGAAGAGGAATTGGAAAAGTGAAAAAGAAAGTTAATGTTAGAAAACAGGAATATGTAATAATCACTAGAAAACTTAGAACTTTCTTGAAACATCTTTTGAAGACTGGAAAAGTGGATAAGGAGACATACAGAGGTACTCGAAAGCAAATTCGGGCTAGAAAGTTCAAAAGTAAAAGACATTTAAAGGAGAGTATGGAGGAATAATCATGGGACTAAGAACAATGAAACGAAGGAGAAGAGAAAACAAAACGGATTACAAGTTGAGACTAAACTTGCTAAAATCTGGAATTCCAAGAATAGTCGTACGAAGAACAAACAAATATTTTACAGTCCAAGCTGTTGAAAGCACAGAGGCACAAGATAAGGTTATTGCAGGCGTTACATCAAAAGAACTCTTGAAAAATGGGTGGGATGCAAAGGCTGGCGGAAGTTTGAAATCTATCCCGGCAGGATATTTAACTGGACTATTATTGGCAAAGAAACTGAAAAAGGGCAAATTCATTATTGACCTTGGAATGGCAAGAACTTTATCGGGTTCTAGGGTATTCTCGGTTGTTAAGGGATTGATCGATGGAGGATTAGAAATTAGTGCGGATGAAAAGGTTTTCCCTTCGGAAGAAAGACTTAACGGAGAACATTTAAAGGACGATGTGAAGGCAATGATTGGTAAAGTAAAGGAGAAGTTGAAATAAAATGGCAGAAGAAGTAAAAATCGAAACAACGGAAACTAAAGAAGCAAAAGTAGAATCTGGAAAGCCAGAAACAAAAGAAGTTAGTCATGATGACAACCTTAAAGAAATGGCGGAAGTAGTTGATGCTAAGGAAGCAAAGAAAGATGCTGAAGTATCTAAGGAAGCAGATAAGAATTTTAAGGCAAATGAAAGAGGAAGACCAGAATACAAGAGAGAATCTAGGGAAGAAAGATTTGCTAGGGAAGCGCAGGAGAAATTAGATAACTGGGTTCCTAGAACTGAATTAGGTAAGGCTGTTCGGGCTGGAAAGATTAAGAATATTAGTGAAGTTTTTGAGGCAGGATTAAAAATCATGGAACCAGAAATTGTGGATCTATTATTGCCAAATTTGACTAAGGATACTCTTTTTGTTGGGCAGGCTAAAGGTAAGTTTGGTGGTGGAAAGAGAAGAGCATTTAGACAGACTCAGAAAAAGACCAAGGAAGGAAATGTTTTGACATTTGGAGTTATGGCAGTTGTTGGTGACCGGAAGGGCCATATTGGGATTGGATATGGTCGAGCTGCAGAAACATTACCTGCTAAAGAAAAAGCAATTAGGAAAGCTAAATTGAATATTGTTAAGATTCCTCGAGGATGTGCTAGCTTTGACTGTTCGTGTGATGAAGAACATAGTATTCCATTTGCAGTTGAAGGGAAGTGTTCTTCAGTTAGAGTTAAATTAATGCCAGCACCACAGGGTACTGGATTAGTAGTTGGAAATGAGTTAAAGAAGATTTTGAAGGCGGCAGGAATTAAAGATGTTTATAGCCGATGTTTTGGAAAAGTTAATACTACAATTAACACTGCAAAGGCATGTATGAAAGCTTTAATTAAACTTGGAGATTTGAGATTATAAAATGGCAATAGCAGTAATAAGAATCGCAGGGCAAGTTAAGAATAAGAAAAAAGATAATGAAACCTTGGATAGATTGAAGCTTCGGAAGAAATTCACTTGTACTTTAGTTGATGAAAAGGACAAGGTTCGAATGGGGATGGTTAATGCAGTTGAACACATGGTTGCTTATGGAAAGATTGATGATAAATTAGAGAAAGAACTTAAGGAAAAGCGAGGTAAGAAAGATAGCGACGTTTTCCACTTGCATCCTCCAGTTGGTGGTTTGAAGAAGAGTTCCAAGCAAATGGCCCCTAAGGGGATCCTGGGCCGGAATAAAGATATGGGTAAATTACTTGGGAGAATGTTGTAATGAAAACTCATAAGAGAAAAAAGAACAGTAGGATCAGAGGGGCTCGAACTGTAGGTTGGGGATTCAGGCAAAGTCATAAGGGACACGGGAGTAAGGGTGGTTTTGGTATGGCTGGAACTGGAAAGCGAGCAGACCATAAGAAACAACTTGCCATTGCATCGGATCCTAAGGGAGGATATTTCGGAAGTAAAGGTATTACCTCTCGAAGAACTGCGGTTAAGAAGTATGATAAGGTCAATCTTTACGATGTTAAGCAAAACATGTTCAATAAAGATGGAGATAAGATCGACTTGAAGAAGCATAAGATTCTTGGAAGTGGAGATGGTTTCAAAGCAACTATCGAAGCTAAAGCAGCAACTAAGACGGCTATTGAGAAGATGGAAAAGGCTGGCGGAAAGATTGTTATCGTCGGTGGAGTTGAGAAGGATGTTAAACAGCATGTTGTGAAAGAAAAGGTTGAGAAGAAAGAAAGTGTGAAAGAAGAGAAGGCTGAAGAGAAGAAAAAGTAATTTCTTAGAAATTTTTATTTTAAGTGAAGTAGAATACCCATCAATCTACCACGATAGTGCTTATAAAACAAAATCTTTACCGTTTAATATTGGGATTTTGTGGTGATGGATAAAAGATGAAAAAAGTAAGAAAAAACAATTGGGAAGATCATGAATATTGTTTGTGGGTTCCTTGTTATGGATCTAATAGTTATTCTACGTCTCAAGCATTGAGATCCCCGGCTAATCTGATTTCTCAGGATGAGGAAGTGGAAAGAGTACTAGATTTCTATAAAAATTCTCCGTGGAGATTGCCTGTTGATTCAGTTAAGGCAGTTTTGGAAGTTTGTGGAGAATACTACTCCGCTACTTCTAGTTGCCACATAGGTAATCTAAACTCTAAAAAAGGGCTGGATGTCTGGTTTTATGAAAAACTTACTGCAGAAAAGTATAACCCCCTTGTTGTTAAATCAACGATTCGAATGCTCGAAAAAGGGGATAGGAGAAAGCTCTCGGGAGGAGATAAATTACTGGCCAAAAAGATTGGAATTGAAGGATTTTGGGACACTGTTAAAATTTTTGCAGAGTCTCCTGTTAGTCCTGTTGCTGGATGGGCCGCTACTGCTTCAAGAAATGAGTTAATTGTTAGTCGTCTCCAGTCATATGGGTTTGATACCTCTGCTTCGAGTTTCTCTAGTTAGGATAACAATCTTTATAAAACAAATTCTTCTCCATAAAACATGGCACTTCGTGATTTATTGCATAATTTGCCGGAGGTTAAATCTCCTGTAGAATCGAAGGTTAGTTTTAACGTTAAACTTAAGTGGACTCTGGTGATCCTTGTTGCGTTCTTTGTTCTTGCGAACATTCCACTTTTTGGTATTACTGAATCTGCTCTTTCTCGTTTTGAATTCCTTGCTGTATTGTTGGGTACTTCTTTTGGTTCGATTATCTCGTTAGGTATCGGTCCGATCGTTATGGCTTCTATTATTCTGCAGTTGTTAGTTGGTGCGCAGATATTGAATATTGATACTAATAGTGAAGAGGGGAAGAAATTCTTTCAAGGACTTCAGAAGTTACTTGCCTTTGCATTTGTAATCTTTGAAGCTATTGTTTATGTTCTGATGAAGGGTATTGCGGCCGAGCCAGGCTTTACCGGCCTAGTTATACTCCAGGTATGTCTTGGTGGTTTCTTAATTATATTTATGGACGAGGTTATTCAGAAATGGGGTTTCGGATCAGGTGTTTCGTTATTCATTGCAGGAGGTATTGGTTGGAGATTATTTGCACAGTTATTCCAATTCATAGGACCACAAGGAACTTTTGAGGCCTCAGGAAAGGTTCTTGCATTAGTAGCTTCGGTAATTGTGGGAGACGGAACGGGTGCGGCCAGAGCAATCTTCCCGATCATCGTTACTGCAGTTCTATTCTTGGCAGTTGTATTCGCTCAAAGCTTGAAGGTGGAGATTCCGTTGGCATATGATCGAGTTCGAGGTCATGGGGTTAAGTGGCCATTACAATTCTTTTATGCAGGAGTTATCCCAGTAATTTTGGTTTCGGCATTAGCAGCAAATCTACAGCTATTTTCCTCATTACTGCAAAATTGGTTAGGCGGGGCAACTTTCCTTGGAGGATTTGTTAATGGGCAACCGATTTCTGGATTGGCATATTGGATTCATTCCACACCATTATTAGAAACAGTTATTACTGGAAGTTTTAGGTGGGTCTTTGCATTACAGGCTGTTGGGCATGTTTTGTTCTATACACTATTCTCCATATTATTTGCTTTCTTTTGGGTCAATACTTCGGGACAAGACGCAAGAAGTCAGGCGGGAAAGATTATGAGTTCAGGAATGAGTATGCCAGGTTTCAGAAAAGATGAGAGAGTTTTAGAAAGTATCCTAAAGAGATATGTTACTCCGTTAACAATTATGGGGGGTGCGGCAATTGGTCTGCTTGCTTCGGTGGCTAACTTATTGGGGGCACTTGTTGGAGGAACTGCAATTCTTTTGGCAGTTATGATTATTTATCAACTTTACCAGAATATCGCACAGCAACATGCGGTAGACATGAATCCGGCACTAAGAGGATTCTTTGGTGGATAGGTTTAAAACAAACAAAAGACATGATATTACAAGATGGCGATAACTGAATATATGACAATGTATCCGCGAATTTCTCTTATTCTTATAAGTGTAGTTGTGACCTTCATCTCGACAATTTTGATGAAGTACCTTACTAATCAAGATCATTTAAAGTCAATAAAGGCTCGTCAGAAAGAATTGCAGAAAGAACTTAAGGAATGTCGGAAGAAAGGGGATACTTGTCGAATGGAAGAAATCAATAAGGAAATTCTTAATCTTTCGATGAAGATGATGAAGGCATCATTTAGTATTAAGCAAATATTGGTTACTTTTATCCCGTTCCTAATTTTATTTCATTGGATTAGGGGATTTTATGGGGGAGAACCGCCGATGTTATCTAGTTGGTTCTGGTGGTATCTTGGAAGTGCATTAGTTGCTAGTAGTATATATAGAAAAGTTCTGAAGATGGCTTAATTGCTTCTTAAGAACTTTTAGCCTTTTTGATAAATTGTCTATAGGTGAGAATTCCAAATTCACTTATAACTCCGGAGACTAGTTTCTTATTTGTTCTGTCGAATGCAGGATTAGTAACTTCGATCATTTTATTTCGTTCATCCCAAACTTCTTTTCCTGAGCGCTTTTCTACCTTAATTTTCTTTGTGAATTTTTTTGATACCCCACATGCGAATCTTGGAATTCCTTTATCCTTCGCAATTTTGCAAAGGGTTGATGTTCCAATTTTATTTATTACAGCGCTTGGTGTGAAGGCATCTGCACCGAATAGGAGAATATCACACTTTTTGAGAGTTTGTTCGGCCGCAAGATCCGGAGAGACAATAACCTTGATTCTTGCTTTTGCTAGGTCCTGGGCAGTAAGATGCCCTTGAAGAATTGGCTCTACTTCACTAGTGTAAACCACAAAATCTTTTTTCTTTTTTCTTTTGGCATATTTTAGGAGGTCCATTACCGTCGACGAATGGCAATGAGTATAAACATTCATATTCTTCTTGATGAGCATCGCTCCTTTTTTGGCAATTGCTTCGTGAGATTTCTTTAGATCCTTGAGAAAGTTATCTGCTTCTTTTTTTGGGCTTTTGGATTTTAGGAGTAGTTTTATTGCGTTTTGAAGAAGGGGCTCAGTTGGACGAGTTTCGATAATCTTTTTTGCAGATTTTTTGTCTGACCTTAGTAGAAATGCCTTGATTCCTGCTTTTGCGACATTTTCTGCCCCCTGAACTTTTATAGATTTTATATCTTCGAGAATTTTGTCAAACCTAGTTGTGCCTGCCGACTTTATCACCTTCTTTATCATGAGAGGATATAGTTATAAAACTTTAAAAAGATATGGAAGTTAGGATGTTAGAGGCGATAAAATGATTGAGATGTTAGTAAAACCAAAGAAGGCCGAAAGGCATCCTTGGGAGTTGTTTTTTGTGGGGTTATTTTATGCTTCTGTATCTCTATTACTCGTAACATTTGTCTTTGGAAAGGACTCTGTCCTTCGTGAAGGCTCTGGTTTATTGGTTGTGACTTTTACTGTAATCTCCTGTTTGCCGTTTATGTATTATATTATCAAGTTAGAAGAAGGAAAAGATGTAGAAATTACTGATTCTGGGAGATTAATAAAAGAACATTCCCGAGCAATCCGTGCCCTAATGTGGTTATTCCTTGGTTTTGTAGTTGCATTTGCATTCTGGTATATTGTTTTACCTGGGCACGCCCCACAAAACTTTAATTTCCAAATTAAAACCTTCTGCGCGATTAATAGCCCCTCAAATTACAATGCATGTATCGAACAATATGGAATTATTCCGATAACTGGAAAGGTTACAGGGGTTAATAATGTGGTTGCGATATTTGCAAATAATATTTATGTCTTAATTTTTACAATTCTCTTCTCGCTGGTATTTGGGGCGGGTGCGATATTTATCCTGGTTTGGAATGCCTCGGTAATCGCGGCAGCAATAGGTATTTTCGCCAAGAGTAGTTTAGCTAATCTGCCAATTGGACTCTTAAGATACATGATTCATGGGATTCCGGAGATATCTGCATACTTTGTGGGTGCCCTAGCCGGAGGAATTATTTCCGTTGCGGTTATTCGAAAAGATCTTCGTGGCGAGAGGATGTGGAGAATTTTGCAAGACTCCCTTATCCTAATCATCTTAGCCATTGTAATCCTATTTGTCTCTGCCTTGGTAGAGGTTTATGTGACTCCAATGTTCTTTTAGTAAGCTATTTAAGGCTACAAAAATTGGGTGATTTATGGAATATCTGTTGTTAATTTCAGTTTTTGTAAGCTTCGCCTTGGCGGCACTAGTCTTACCTACATGGATTAGAAAATGTAGAGAAATTGATTTGTTATGGGAAGATATGAATAAGGTGGGCCATCCTCGAAATGTAGCTTCTTCCGGAGGCATTATTATTGTAATGGCCTTTGTTTTAGGTGTTTTATCTTACGTTGCTTTGAAAACTTTCTTATTTGGTGGGACTGCGAATGCCCTAGATATCTTTGCCCTATTGAGTGTGATCTTGATTTTGGGGGTTGTTGGGTTAACTGATGACTTGCTAGGGTGGAAAAATAATGGGCTCTCGATAAAAATTAGGGTTGTTCTAGCCTTGGTTGCTTCTGTTCCTCTTGTTGTTATTAATGCCGGGACTAGCTCAGTTAGTCTTCCCTTCTTCGGAGCAGTTAACTTTGGAATCTTTTTTCCACTTGTTTTAATTCCTCTGGCGGTTGCAGGTGCGGCTACGACGTATAATTTTCTCGCAGGTTTTAATGGTCTTGAGGCAGGACAGGGGATTTTGATTTTGTCTTTCTTGTCTTTTGTCGCTTATGCAACTGGATCTCCCTGGTTGGCGATTGTAGGACTATGTATGGTTGCTTCACTGATTGCGTTCTATTTTTATAATAAGGTCCCTGCAAAAGTCTTTCCGGGGGATATGATGACCTACTCCACTGGAGCATTAATTGCTGGAATGGCGATTCTTGGAAACTTTGAAAAGATTGCATTGATTGTTTTTATCCCATACTTCTTCGAGATTATATTGAAACTTAGGGGGGGGTTGAAGAAACACTCTTTTGGGATTCCGAGAAAGGACGGAACTCTAAAGCTTCCTTACAAGAAGATATATGGTCTTGAACATTTGGCAATTAAGGTTTTAGGAAAGGGAGCTACAGAGAGAAAGGTTACCTATTTGATCCATGCATTCCAAATAATCTTCATCTTATTGGCATTTTTGGTGATGTAATTACTTGGGAGAAAGGTTTTAAAGGAAAGCTGATTAGGATTTTGTATGGACAAGGATGATGTTTTGAAAGTTATATCGAATAAGAGATATCAATTGGTCGCTACGATTTTAATTTTAATCATTATATTACTTATGAGTTCTTCTATTAGACTTTCTAATTGGGATTTATTAACAGATTCTACAACCGGGGAGAAGATCCCATTAGCTCTTGATCCATTTTACTTTTTGAGGGTTGCTGAAACTATTGTTGAAAATGAGGGGAGTTTGCCAGAGTTTGACGAGATGAGATCTCCGGGATTTAATGTAGCATGGCATCAAGAAATTATGCCACAGGTAGTTGTTAAGATGTGGAAAGTTGCAAATATTTTTGGAGAGTATACATTAGAAGAGGTCAATATTTTTTCTCCAGTCCTATTTTATGGAATTGCACTGATTATATTTTTCATACTGGCATATATTTTAACAAACTCAAAATTGATAGCGATTTTGTCCTCTGCATTTCTGGCATTTACCCCCGCATTTTTATATAGGACTATGGCAGGATTTAGTGACCATGAGGGGATTGGTATTATGGCCTTTTTTGCTACCCTTTTATCCCTGGCCCTTTCTATTAAATATTTGGACAAGGAAAAATTAACTTATGGAAAAACTTCGATTTATGCCCTACTAACTGGATTTGTTACAGCATTTACTATTGCTTCATGGGCAGGTGTTGCAGTATTTATTTTTATGATTATTCCTATTTCGTTTTTCTTGTTGTGGGTAACTAAAACCCGTCATGGGAACTCTTTTGTTAAACCGGGAATTCTATTTTATGGCCTATGGGTTGCCTCGAGTATTATATTTTCGTGGATTCTTGGATCTGGCCCGCAATATTTCTTGAATCGATTTTTACTAAGTTCTACAGGAATAATAGTCCCCGCAATATTTGGAATAATAATTGTGGATAGTTTACTCATAGCTTTTGGGGATAAAATTTCTTCAAGGTATTATAATCATAATAAGAGGATACTTTATTCTATTGGTATACTCATCATTGCTAGCATGGTAGTCCTCCCCCTTATTGGAAGAAATTTCTTTTCATTATTATGGGAAATCTTAAACAGGCTTTTAAATCCATTATGGGGAAGTAGCCGGCTTGATACAACCGTTGCAGAGAATGCGCAACCATTTTTACAAGATTGGATTAATATTGCTGGCAAGCCGCTATTCTTCCTATTTGTTGGTGGACTTCTGTTTATTGGAATAAATTTTGCCAAGCACATCAGATCCGCTAAGAGTAAGACTCTTGTTATGGCCGGATTCATTGTTATGACCCTGGGTATTTTATTTAGCCGGATATCTCCTACCTCCATATTAAATGGGGGCAGCATATTTAGTTTAGGTGGCGCAGTATATCTTGGAGGAATAGCTTTCTTTTGCTGGGCTTTCTTTGGCGAATATATTAGAAGAGGAATTAAGATAAGCCCTGGATTAATCATTGTATCTTCATGGATGCTTATATCAATTATTACTGGGAGATCTACGACACGTATGTTTTTTACAATAGCCCCCTTCATGTGTTTTTCTGCTGCCTATTTTGTTATATCTGCTATTAAGAAATCCAGAGAAAAAGGTGGTGATGAAATTATGAAGGTCATATTTATTGGATTGGCGATTATTGGGTTGATTGTATCTGCTGTGATAATCAATACTTCTTATGAGGGGATCACTAATCAGGCGAAATATACTAGTCCTTCTGCAAATACTCAATGGCAAAGGGCAATGTCTTGGGTTAGGAATAATACTGATGAAAATGCAGTGTTTAGTCACTGGTGGGATTACGGATATTGGGTTCAAACACTTGGCGAGAGGGCCACTATCGCTGACGGGGGGCATGCTCAGTCCATATATGATGGAAATCACAGGATTGGAAGATATATCTTAACTACTCCTCGGCCAGAAACTGCCCTAAGTATGTTTAAAACTCTGGATGTTGATTATCTGCTAATTGACCAGACTGATTTGGGGAAGTATCCGGCATACTCAAAGATTGGTGGTGGCGATGGAGAAGATGCTCTTGATAGATATGCTGCTATCCCTGTGATGCCAAACGATATTAAACAAACAAAGGAAACTGCGAATGGCACTATGATTGTTTTTAGTGGGGGATCTTATATTTTTGAAGATATTATTTATGAAGACAGATTTTTGCCTTCTGGGAAGGCGGCTGTTGTTGGAATTATTGTCAATTTAGAGGGAAATTTGTTAAAACAACCAGAGGCAGTATATATTTACAATAATATCCAGACCCGGATCCCCATAAGATATGTTTATGTTAATGGGGAATTCATTGATTTTGGGAGTGGTCTCGATGCAGTTATAGACA
Organism: archaeon; assembly: GCA_018694115.1. GTDB lineage: Archaea > Nanobdellota > Nanobdellia > Pacearchaeales > GW2011-AR1 > JAGVXH01. The sequence continues at coordinate 73,177 of JABHNB010000012.1, read as the reverse complement.
TTATTCCTTCATTTGATGGTCGGCAGATCAACCAGATGGGTGCTGCGATTTACCTGTCTCAGAAAGTCTCCAAGAGTTTATTTGCTCAATTATTCTTGATGGATGATCCTTTTGATAATTATGGGGATGTGAAGCTTGTTTATACTGAAGATAGTCCGATCGTGGAAAGTTTAAGGGGCCAGGGCCTTCCACTGGATAGTTTTATTTATTATCAAGGATTTAGGGGCCCGATTAAAATTTGGGATGTGCAGGAGATTTCGGAGGAAATTAAAATAGTTGAAGAATTCAAAGAACCATTTAATGGAACCTTTGGAGCCTTAGATGGAATGAGATTTATTGAATGAAATTACACTTAGGCTGTGGCAATGACAAGAGAAAGGGATACGTTAATTGTGATCTTTCCCAGAGGTGAATCCAGATAAGGTTGTAGATCTAGAAAAAAAACTTCCATTTAAAGATAACAGCGTCGATGAAATCTTGGCAAATCATGTTCTCGAACATATCAGTAATTTTGTTCCCTTGATGCACGAGTTTTGGAGGGTTTGTAAGAAAGGAGCAGTAATAAAAATTCGAACCCCGTTTTATTCTGCATGGGGACAATTTAATGACCCAACTCATGTGAGATTTTTCACACCATTTACATTTAACTATTTTAGAAAGGGTAATTATTCCCATGAAGTTGGATGTAAGACGGATATGTTTAATATTAGAAAGGTTAAGATAAATTTCGCAATTGGGCGGGCTAAAGGGCTTAATTGGGTTATGAATCCGTTGATAAATCTTCACCATGCATTTTATTGTAGATTCTTCTCATGGATCCTTCCGGCTTCAGAAATGGAATATGAGTTAGTTGTTCTGAAAAACAGATAACCTGTGAGGTCAATCGCAATAATACTTTTAAACCAATTACGCCGAATCTTTCTATGATAAATGGTAAAAAAGTGGCTCTGATTTTTGGAATCGGAGGCCAAGACGGAAGTTATCTTGCAGAGTTTTTGCTTTCTAAGGGTTATGTTGTTCGTGGAGTTGTTAGACGAGCTAGTTTTCCCAATACTAAAAGAATAGATCATCTGGATATTTATGACGACAAATATGGAAAAACTCCTGCGTCACCATTTTATCTACTATATGGAGACTTGGCAGATTCTACAAGCATTAGAAATATTCTTGAAGAAATTCTCCCGGATGAAGTTTATAATCTTGGAGCCCAGAGTCATGTGGGAATTAGTTTCCAAAATCCTGAATCCACAATGAATTTTAATGCCTTAGGCCCTCTGAGAATTTTGGAGGCAATAAAGGACCTTAAATTGAAATGTAAATATTATCAGGCATCTTCGAGTGAGATGTTTGGGATCTCGCCACCCCCACAAAACGAAGATACTACAATGCTTCCGATTAGTCCCTACGGAATTGCTAAGCTTGCAGGATATCATCTTACACGAATGTATCGAAAAGCTTATGGTATTTTTGCTTGTAACGGAATTTTATTTAATCATGAATCTCCAAGAAGGGGGTTAAACTTTGTTACAAAAAAGATTACAAGAAGCATTGCGGATATTCTCGTTGGAAATCGGGAAAAGATAGTTCTTGGAAATTTAGATGCTAAGCGAGATTGGGGATTCTCAAAAGAGTATGTCCAAGCAATGTGGCACATATTGCAACATGATAAACCGGACGATTTTGTTGTTGCGACAAAGGAGACTCATACTGTGAGGGAGTTCCTTGAGGAAGCTTTCAATATCTTTGGATTGAATTGGAAGGATTTTGTGGAGATTAGTGATAATTACAAGAGGCCTGCAGAGGTTCCTGCACTACTTGGGGACGCTTCTAAGGCACTTAAAACCCTTAACTGGGAACCAAAGACTAAATTCAAGGACTTAGTTAGGCTTATGCTTGCAGCAGATTTAAAGGAAAAAATGCAAGAGAAAGGAATCGCCCCAATGGGAGAGGATAAATCCGATGAATATTATCTGGACTTGGGTAAGGAACTAGCCCAAAAACTGGCAGGTCAAAAGAAAGAGAAAAAAGTTGAAGGTCTTCTTGAAAGTTTAGAAGGGTTGAAAAAGGAATTTTCTGCAGGAGTTATTGAAGGAATTGTAAATCAACTTAAAAATGGCTAGAATAAATTGGAATGAACCTCGTTTTGATAAAGAAGATTTAAAAGAAGTTATTGAAGTTATTGAAACTTCGTACGTTAATGAAGGTCCTAAGACCAAGGAACTTGAGGAAAAATTTAGAGAGTATCTTGGGGTGAAACATGTAATTTTTACGACTAATGCAACTGCGGCATTATTTCTTGCGTTGAAAGCGGATGCGATAATTCGTGGCATTAAGGATTTTGAAGTTATTGTTCCCGATATGACTATGATTGCGACAGCTACCGCAGTTAGTTGGGCTGGAGGGAAAGTTGTCTTGGCAGATGTTGAGAAAGATAGAATGACTATTGATCCAGAGGAAATTAAGAAGAAAATCAGTCCGAAAACTACTGCGATTCTCCCAGTGCATATTATCGGACGGGCTCCAGATATGGCTGCCTTACAAAGAATTGCTCAAGAAAATAACCTAACAATTATTGAGGATGCTGCAGGAGCACTGGGCTCTAAAAATCGGGACGGAAGATTTTTGGGGACTATTGGAAAAGTGGGTTGTTTTTCACTCCAGTCGAATAAGCTAGTTACTTGTGGGCAAGGAGGAGTTATAGTAACTGATGATGACCAATACTATGAAGCTATTCGGAGACTTAGAGATTTTGGGAGATTGTCTAATAAGGAATTTCTCCATGAGGAAGTCGGATATAATCTTAAGTTTAATGATCTTTCAGCGGCTTTGGCTCTTTCTCAATTTCGCAAACTTGAAGAACGAAAAGAACTTATGGTTAGTCAAAGAAATCAATACGAATCGGAACTGAAGTCTATTGAGAAAATTGCTTTCCCAAGAACAGACCTAAATTTTGGAGAAATCCCGCTTTGGGTGGAAATTTTCGCAGAGGAACGTGATGAGCTTATTGAGTACCTGAAAGCTAGTGAGATTTATGCTCGTCCATGTTGGCCCGCAATTCATCGAAATCCACCTTATCGAAATCAGGGGAACAATGAAGATTATCCTAATGCAAGTTCAATCTCAGATAATGTTCTTTGGTTGCCTAATGGCCCTGCAATTTCCCCAGAACAGATAACTTTTATATCTAACAAGATTAAGGAATTTTACAATAGAGAAAAACCCCCCATAAAACTTGAGAAAATTCACGAAGACAAACGAGGAAGTATTCATCTTGTGGAAGACTTGCTTCCTAGTGATAAAGAATTCACATTTTTAGAAATTAACAAAGGTTATGCCCGGGGAGGATGTCTTCACTCAAATGATGAGCATCTTGTTGTTGTAAAAGGAAAGATAAGATTTATTTGTGGTGAAGAGGAAACAATAGTTGGAATGGGTGAATCTGCCAGGATACCTGCGAATAGGGCTCATGCATTCATTGCCCTAGAAGATTCAGTTGTTTCTGAATGGGGAATTACCTCTGAAGAAAAAAACCATGATGCTAAGGATCCTCAATTAAGAGCATTAGTTGACGAAATTAATGAAAGCCAGAATTTTTAAATAAACATTTCGTTTAATCCTTATGAAAATCTATCTTCAAAGACCCTGGAAATTTGCCGATTCCCCCTATTATAAATACCTTTTAGAAAGTCCTCCAGAAGGCGTGGATTATGTTGGGCAGGCCCAGAAGCAGGGAGTAATTGAAAAGAAATGGAAATTTATTCTTATTCATCGGATTAAAGCACTTATAAGGAAATTTTTTAGAGTTTTTTCGGTCCCATTGCCTAATGCACATCTGACAAAAAGTTCTGAAAAATATGATTTAATTCATTGTGCTCATTGTCTTAGTATAAATAACAGACCATGGGTTACAGATACTGAGTGGGTGGGGCAATTTTGGGTTGCTGCGAATTTTGATGCCCATCCAAAAAGACACCTTGTTAAGAGGATTTTAGAGAATAAAAACTGTAAAAAAATCATGGCCTGGACGGAGTGGGCGGCAGAGGGGATCTTCAAGGAATTTCCGGAGATTGCAGATAAGGTAGAGGTTGTTTATCCAGGGATTCCTGCCCCAAATTTTAGGAAAATAAAGTCTGATAAAATTAGGATGCTTTATGTATCCCGAAGATTCTATTTCAAAGGAGGACTATATGCCTTAGAAGTGATGGACAGAATAACAAAGAAGTACCCAAACACCGAGGGGATAATTGTTTCAAATGTTCCCCAGGAAGTCTTGGAAAAATATTCTAATAACAAAAATCTAAAATTTATCGATGTTATTCCTCAGGAAAAGTTGTTTAAGAAAATTTATCCATCTACAGATATCCTAGTTTATCCTTCGTTCACAGATACCTTCGGTTTTGCACTAACCGAAGCTATGGCATTCGGTATTCCCGTTGTAACAGTTGGAGGATTGTCTAGGGGAGAGATAGTTGATGATGAAAAAACCGGGTTTGTTGTTAGGTCTCCGGAGAATTTTGATAGCGAAACATTAGATAAACTCCTCTATAAAAAAATTGTCGACGACCTAACTGAGAAAGTTGAGATTTTGGTTAAAAATGAAAAATTGAGGGAGAAGATGTCAATTTCTTCTAGGAAAGAAATAAAAAGTGGGAAATTCTCCATTAGAAAGCGGAACAAAAAAATTAAAAGGATATATGACGAGGCACTAAAATGAAAAACGGGAATACTGGAGAGGAATGGTGGAAGAAAGCGGGGCAAAGGAAGGGATCCTATTATTCTAGATTATATCGTAATCTTCGATTCAATATTCGTGAACCGATCCTTGAGATTGGTGGCGGGGCAGGGACATTTCTTAAATACAATGGAATTGAGAAAGCTACCATCATCGACCTAGCAGGAAAAGAAAGCCTTGCGGGAAATTATGATTTTATTAAAGGAGATATTACAAAAAGATTGCCCAGCCTTAAGAAGAAATTTGAAACTATTTTTGTTATGGAAGTTTTAGAACATATAAAAAACCCGCTATATCTTATGTCCCAGGTTTATGATCTTCTTGAAGATGATGGGATTTGTTATATCTCGGTCCCATATACAAAATTAGATATTAATCGAAGTGGAGAAAAAAATCCCCTTAATTGCCATGTCTGTCGGTGGAAAATTGAGGAGATTGTTGACCAGATGAGTAAACTTGGATTTAATGTTCGTGTGGTTCAAAAAAGAAGGCGGTTCAAAGATACTGCATTTTATCTCCCCCACTGCTGGCTTGTTTTGAGACTAACAAAGAGGCTAAAACATTAAAATGATAATCGTAGAAATTGGAAGGGGACTTGGAAATTCTATGTATGTTTATGCCGGGGGCAAGGCCTTAGCAGAGCATCATAAGACAGAACTTAAATTAGATACCTCCTATTTAGATTCGTGGCCTAGACCAAAACATAAGTTTGGCGGATCCTGGGATCCAGTTATTGAAAAATATAATATTTCATCAAAGAGGGCTACAAAAAAAGAAGTTCGAAAATTTTTATTTAGAACCGGTTTTAGGCCCCTTGACAGACTCCTATACAAATTCAAATTACTTGAAAAAAATGTGGTGAGGTTTTCATCAAAAGATTCTGTGGAAAATTTTTATAAGATTCCAAATGATACCTATCTAATAACTTACCTAGGGCAAGATAAATTTTTCGGGAAAATTAAAAAGATTCTCCAAAAGGAATTTACTCTAAAAGAAGAATACAAGGAAAATATTAATAAAAAATTGGAGAAAATAAATATTGAGAATTCTGTGAGTATTCATGTCCGTAGGGGGGATGTTTTGAAGCTCAAGAACTGTTATGTTCTTGGAAAAGATTACTATAAGGATGCGATTGAAAAGATGAAGAAGAAAGTAAAAAATCCGGTCTTCTATGTTTTTTCAGATGAGGTTGATTGGTGTAAAAAGAACCTTGTAGATTTGGGAGTAAATTTAAACTTTGTTGAAGGGCATAAAGACTATGAAGATCTTGAGCTAATGAAATCCTGTAAGAACAATATTCTAGCTAATAGTTCCTTTAGTTGGTGGGCAGGATATTTGAATAATAATTCAAAAAAGGTTGTTATTGCTCCCAAGCATTTTAGCATGTTTAAGAATGGCAAGTCTCTTGAGCTTCCAAAAGATTGGATATTAATCAAAGACATTTCAATAAAATGAAAAATCATAAAAAAAAGATCTTATTTCTAGGGCGATTTTCTCCCCCCGTTCATGGTGCTGCCAAGATGAATGAGTTGTATCTTAATTCACTTAAGGAAAAATTTGAGGTTAAAAAAATAAAAATTAATTATTCTTTAGAGATTGATGAAATAGGAAAAATTAATTTTAGAAAAATTTTTGGAATCTTTGCTGTTTTCTTTAAGTTGCTCTACCATTTGATTTTTTTTAGGCCTTCGTTAGTATATTTTGAGATTGCGCCTTCGGGTATCGCGTTTTATAGGGATAGTGTTTATGCTTGGCTATGTAAAATATTCAATAGGAAACTAATTTTTCAACTACATGCTAAGGGACTTAGACAAACAAAATACTCCAAGGCACTTTTCAAAAATTGTAAGATGATCCTCTTGTCAGAATTATTTTATCGTGAAGTGAATAAAATTATTAAGAGAAGGGAGGTCTATATCTTACAAAATGGTATTGAAGATGAAATAACGGATAAAGAATTTGGCCAAATTATTGATAAAAGAAAATCTAAGAAAAAGAAAACTATTCTCTTTTTGTCTAATATGCTTGAAGATAAGGGGCCACTTGATGCATTAGAGATATGTAATAAGATTAGGGATGAAAACTTCGAATGTTTATTTGTCGGGGCTATGCGTGATAAAAAGTTTAAGCGAAGATGGACTGAATTGAAAGATGGTTATTCTCTGGATAAGAAATGTACCTACCTTGGGCCAAAATACGGAGAGGATAAAAAGAACATATTAAAAAAAGCTGATTTTTTGCTATTTCCCACAAAAGATGAGAGATTTCCCCTGGTTATTCTTGAGGCATTTATGTATGGTATCCCGGTTTTATCATATGATGTTGGAGCTATAAGAAAAATGGTATCAAAAAATTATCTTGGATCTGTTGTTAAGGTTAATGACTGGGAAAAACTATCTGAGAGCCTAAAAAAAAGACTCCTGGAAAATTCTGAAAGTGAAAAAATACGGGAAAATTTTAAAAGAAACTATCAACTTGGAAAAATAATGAAAAAATTAATAAGGATAATCGAGGAAAACCTATGAAAGATAAAATAGAAAAATACTTTTCTGGTAAGAAGTTGTATGGCGATGATTTTGATAAACAGCAGATCATAGAGTGGTTTAAGGATGAAGAGGAAGGTTATTCTGGATTGATAACAAAAGATCATGTTTATGAATTCCACGCCTTAAATGGGGTACATGGGTATAGCAAGTTGAAAAATATAAAAAAATTCAAGAGGGTTCTTGGTTTTGGAAGTGCTATGGGAGAGGAATTATTGCCGATTATAGATAAAATTGATGAGATTTCTATTGTTGAGCCTTCTGAAAAACTGAAAAAGTCTACAATTGGCGGTAAAAAAGTAACATATCAAAAACCCTCAATTAGTGGAAAACTAAAATTCCCTGATAATCATTTTGATTTGATAACTTGTTTTGGTGTTCTACACCATATTGCGAATGTTAGTTTTATAATGAAAGAATTTTCCAGAGTCCTTAAGAAGGGAGGAATTTTATTGATACGTGAACCTATTGTCTCCATGGGAGATTGGAGGAAAAAGCGGAAGGGGTTAACAAAGAGGGAAAGAGGCATACCATTAAATCTTTTTAGGAAAATAATAATAAATAATGAACTTGAAGTAATCTCTGAAAGAAAAGTGTTCTTTCCCTTAATTAGAAGAGTTAGGTTTGGTAAATGGGAAGGCGGGAACTCAAAGTTCTTTATATGGATGGATTTCCTCCTGAGTCTTCTATTTTCTTGGAATGACAGGTATCATTCAACAAACGTATTGCACAAAATCCGGCCGCAAGCAATTTATTATGTTTTGAAAAAATAAGTATCTGGGACCATACGTAAAGCTTAAAATAGTCTTAGCCCAAGGGATTGTATGAACAGATTGGCTACTTGGGAGAGCGAATTTATTAATAATGCATCAATTGGAAACTTGAAAAGTTTTATTTGGAGAGTTGGAGGGGTAGGAGTTGTCACATGAAATTACATAACAAGAAGAAAAAGCTATGGACTGAAAAATTTCCATTTATAGGAAAATCTAAAAAAATTTACTCCAAACTATTCCATCGGGGGATACCTTTATGGCCCATTATGGCGGGAGAGATATATATGTTTAATAACACCTCGCTAGAGAGCTCATTTGAGGAATTCTTTATGATTATAAAATTCCTATTTAGCATGGATAAATTCAATATTGGGGAGGGAAAGGATAAAATTTTGGTTTCTTATCCAATGGCCAGGGAAGATCACCATAATCTTGTTATGAAATCTATTGAAAAATTCCCTAAAAAAGAAATTGTACTTTTGGATAATTATTATTGGAAGAAAAGAAAATCTATTTTAAAGTATAAATTTAGATTTCCAGATATAGCCCTTTTATTCAAAATATGGAGGAAGTTCAAAAAAGAAGGTGCCAAAAAAGTATTTGGTAAACATTTCCTTTATTTCTTAACTAGAACTTACTTTAGGTGTAAACAGATTGAGTCACTTGAAGAAATTTACTCGCGGCTTAAGCCAAGGGCACATATTGCTTTCTGTTCTCAAACTTTTGCAGAAGATACTATTCTTGCACTTCTTTCTCAGAAAGATGGAAAGCCGACATTTACATTACAACACGGCCTCATTGTTGAATACCCTTATTTTACATCCCAGTCAATTCTTCAGGAAAATCTCGTCTCAGATTATAGTTTAGTTTGGGGTAAAAAGACTGCAGAGGTATTAGAAAAATATACAGATAGTTCTAAAATAATTGTTGTTGGGAACCCGAAATATAATATTATGGAAGAAAATAAAACAAACAAGTTCAATCCGACAACAGGGACAATATTCCTCCCAGTTATAGGAACTAGCTCTCCAAGTAAAAAAATGCTGGCAATCTTGAATAACTTTGCTAAAAATCATCCTGAAATTAAATTTAACTTATCGCTTCATCCATTTGACGACATAAAAAATTATTCCGAAATAATAACAGCCACAAATTTGAAATATTGCCCGGTTAAGAATGTTTCAGAGACCATAAAAAATTCTGATTTTATTGTAATCCATAATACAACTATTGCAATAGAGTCTCTCCAATATGGAAAGCCAATATTCAGATATTCTGATGACTTCTTAGTAAAATTATGGAAAAATGATGATTGTTTCAAAAGTGAAAAAGATTTAGAAAAGTTATTCCGAAAATTAAATAATCCAAAAAAATATCTTTCTTGGTCAAAAAAATATCAGAAAGAATTTAGGGAGAATTTTTATCAGCCTAAAGAGGGAACAGTTTCTGAAAATTATTACAAGAAAGTTCTTGAAAAAATAAAGGACTTCTAAAAATTTAAACTACCTGATTATTAAATTCCTTTCCATTTATTGCATTAAGCACTTCTGCCAACGCACCGCTTTCCATGTCATTACGACTTTTCATGCTACAACTCCCCATGTGGGCGGTAAGAAAAATATTGTTTAAATTTGACAGGGGCCCAACATAGGGTTCTGTTTTAAAAGTATCTAGCGCTGCAAATGCCCTTTCATTAGTATGAAGCCAAGCATAAAGATCTTGTTCATTTACAATTTTTCCTCGGGAATTATTAATTAAAATTGCGTCTGGTTTCATTTTTTGAAAATCGTCCTTTTTAATAAAATCTATCGTTTCATCTTCTAGCGGGATATGCAAACTAATCACGTCACAATTTTTTAGTATCTCCTCTTTGGATGCAATCATCAACTCAGAATTATTTCGGAATTGGTTTTTATCAATATCATTTACCATTATTTCTTTTGCTCCCAATCTTTTAATCTTGTCATAAACAAGTTTTCCAATTCTTCCGAAACCAATTAAACCAACTTTTACATTTGATAATTCTTTTCCGATATATCTTTCCCAACCCCCTTTTCTAATTATTTTATCTGCCGTGGGTACAAATCGGATTCCAAGCAATATTTGTCCAATAGTAAGCTCTGCAACGGCATTTGAGGGAGCATCAGGAGTATACGTCACTGCGATCCCTCTTCTCTTACATTCTTCAATATCGACAGAATTAAGCCCAATTCCTACACGTGCAATTAATTTTAGGTTAGGGCAGAGATCAAGTACTTCCTTATCGTATTTTTCTACACCCGCAATAATATATTCGGGATTAATCCTTTTTACTTTCTCTATTAGAGAAATTTTGGGGTATTCCTTGCCACTTGTGTTGTAATGCGTTTCAAAGGGCCTAAGGGCGTCCTTGAGTGAATGGTTGTAGTCCCCATAGGGACTCGTAGAAACAAATACTATTGATTTCATGTTTCTATTGAAAAACGAGAGTTAATAAGGTTTATTATAGTCTAATAAATTGATTCTATTAGCCTAATTCTCCAGTATAATAATCCTTAAAAATGGGTTGATGTAATCATTTCTATGGATGGAGAGTATACACCAGAGTTAGAAATGAAAAAAGTAAATACACAATCTAGTATTGGCAAAATGGATGATGTAGCTATGACCTTAGATATTCATAGGGAATTTGCAAGATTAGAAGAAAAATTAGACAAAATAGAAAGTAAATTAGGAAATGGAGAAGAAGTGGGGAAATACCATGCTGTAGGAATTATTGCATTTAAGGAAAATAGTGAAAGAGTAATTGGGAAAAATCTGCGTATCCTTGAAGGAAAACCACTCTATAAATATATTATTGAAAAGGCTCTAAAGAGCAATCTTGAAAAAGTCTATGTAATCACAAACTGCCAGGCAGTAAAAGAGGAGATTGCTGCAATGGGTGCAGAAAACTTAGAAGTTCCTGATTGGTACTTTGAAAAAAATATTACCGGAGATAAAATGATCTCCTATCCTGCAGAAGTAATTAATGCAGACATATATTTGCAACTTTTTGTAACTGCGCCATTTTTAACCTCTGAATCAATAAACAAGTCAATAAATATTTTAGAAGAAACAAATCATGATTCAGTATTTACGGTGAACAAGCGCCATGATTGGGCTTGGCATGGAGGTAGGCCAATAACTTATTATCCAGGAAATCTTCCTCGTTCACAAGACGCAGTACCTCTGATGATTGAAACAACCGGACTTTATGGAATAACAAAAAAAGCTCTTGAAGAATTCAAACGAAGAGTTGGGAATCGTCCATATATGCTTGAGATAGATCAGATAGAGGGGTGGGATATTGACGAACCATTAGATTTTGCTTTGGCAGAATTATTTATGAAAAATATCTCAAAAATGAAAGATATAACCGGAAATAATTATGGGATAGATTCAAACGAGTTTTATGTTTCCAAGACTAGGAATCCCCTTTAGGCTCCTCCAAACTTTTTTCCTTAGAACTATCAATCCGATAAGATATATGTAGTTACTGATTATCGTCGCTATGCATGCACCTACCACTGCAGCCATCATGCCCCGAGAAATAAAGGAAGTAATTAAAATGTAATTTAGAACTATGTTTAGGATTGTAGAGAGGATTAGTAAACCTGCATAACTTCTTGTGTTCTTTTGAGAGATATAATAAGAAGAATACATTGCGATGATAGGGGTACTAAACAACATAAGTGAGAATAGTTTTAACAATAAAATTGAATTGGAATATTCTGCACCATATATGAGGAGGATTATTGTCTCTGAAAATAAATATGTGAAGATTGCTGCCAAGATTGCAACTATCGCAGTTATCCTAACACTTTTCTTAAATCCTCTTTCTAGCCTTTTCCCCCCAAGTTTTGCGAGAATAGGAAAGAGCGCAGTTCCAGAAAATGCAACAATTGCAGATGCTGAACTGATTAGACTGAATGAAGATTGATAAAATCCAACGAATTCTGAAGCAACAAATCTTCCCAACATAATCATATCTATACTTCCAAAAAACATTCCAGAGAGAGCAGTTACAGAAAGAGGTAAGACAAATTTTGCAAGCTCAGACTTTTCAGATTTTGATAATTTTTCAGTTTTTACCTTAAAAAAATCTGCTTTTTTTATTCTTACATAGAGGAATAATGCCGCTAAAGTATATGCAAGGGAGAGCGATAGAAAAATTAACATCAAAAGAAATTGGGTTTGTATCTTTCCTATTAAAAGTAAAATCACTAAGGGGACGATTGTTAACCTTGTTACCTGAATGATTATCTCCTTGACTAATCCCATCCTAAAGTTATTTCTTGCAGCAAATACCTGTCCAAAATATCCCACCAACCCCACGGCAGGAATATAGATGGCCCCAATTAGAAGTGTAAGGAAAATTGGTTTATGATAGTAATAATTTGCTACGAAATAACTAGAAGCTAAGAGGACTATAGAAACTGAGGAAAGCAATATTACCTTATACTTTAGAAGATGTTCATAGTATCCTTTTTCCTTGGAAAGTTCCTTGTTTCCGAATTTTTTTGACATAAAGGTTAGAAGGGCAGTAGATATTCCTAAATCTGAGAATGAGCTAAATAAAATTATTGTTGAAAGTGCAATTCCATAAAGTCCGAACAATTCTGGCATAAGCAATCTTGCAATGAAAATAGTAAAGACTAACGAACCAATTTTTCCTACAAGAGTAGTTAGTAGAAAATAGTAAGAATTTTTTATGGCTTGCCCCCTATTCCCCGAGAAATTGTGTTTTCTTACCCGGTTATATGCCTCTTCAATATCTCCTACTTTGGAATCTGAGGTATTTTTCTTAGTCATGAAAATAGAAGTATGACTTGCTTTTTATTCTTTGCTCTGGAAAAATTTTGAGAGTCTGAGGGTTCTTATCAGTTGGTTTCTTATTCTCTTCATAAACATCCATCTCACATATCTCCTATCAGAGACGTCATCCCTAATCATGAATGGAGGATGTTTTAGTGGGAATTTTAGTTCACTTGTTTTTAGAGATAACTCCTTATCAAAGGTGCTTGTAGTATGGGTTCCTTCAGAATGAGTCCCCATATTTTGAATTAAATTTTCGTTGGGAATTATCGAAAGTGCTGAATTAATTGCTGGAGTTAGAAGCCATTGATGGTCCCACACATCAAATCCCTTAAAGCATACTGCATCGAATCCCTTTTGGACAACTACTCGTTCAGAGATTCTTGGATAGATGTCTTTTAGATATCCCTTCCTTTTGATTTCTGGATAGGTTTTAACATCCGGATCAAATTTTTCCCATGCTCTCTTCCAAGTCGCCCATCCCCAACTTAGAGTATAATTCGAAAAATAGTATGAGTAGTCCTTGTCCCTCTTCCAGCCGCGATGAGGATTTGATCCGGCAATGTGCATTACTCTGTCATCGTCATGATATTTTTCTAACATTTCCTGACAGAATCTGAAAAAGCTTTGGTTTGGAATACAATCATCCTCAAGAATAATTCCTTGATTAACATGTGAAAAGAACCAATTGATTGCTTCTATGATCCCCCATTTTGTTCCCAAATTTTTATTTCTGAATAACGTCTTTACCTTACAGGGCCAATCAACTTCACTAATTAATTCTCTAACTTCTTTTGTTTTTTTCTCGTCGTCTTTATTCCCTTCTCTTGCGCCATCTACGGCAAAAAAAAGTTTTTTTGGTCTTGCCTTACGTATTTCATTTAAAACCCTTCTTGTAACATTGGGTCTTTTGAAGGCAAGAAGTAAAACTGCAGGCACTTTTTGGGTTTTACCTTTCATAATCTACTATCGGCCCGCACTTTTTTAAATGTTTCACTATATTCTCTGCAACAATAATCTTTAAAAGTTAATTATTACAGTTTCTTTCATGAATATCTTAATTACTGGCTACGAAGGCTTCATAGGTAACGCAATAATTGGAAAGCTTAAAGGTCCTGAAAATACTATTGTTGGTTTTGGGAGAGATAAAAACTTGAAAAGAGTTCTTCCAAATGTCCCGGATGTTGTTGTAAAGGGAGATATTCGAGATACAGACTTACTAAGAAGAATTATTGCATATTATGAAATTGAGGAAATTTATCATTTTGCGGCTCATTCAATCGTAAAAGAATGTGCAAATGACCCCCAGTCCACATTTGATATCAATATCATGGGAACTGTCGCACTACTTGAGGCATGTAGAATCTCTGGAGACACTGTAAAAAGTATTGTGGTTTCCACTAGCGATAAATCTTTCGGAGCAGGGAAAATTCCATATACTGAAGAATCCCCCATTAATCCCGCCCATACCTATGAAACTTCTAAGGGTTGTCAGCAACTTATAACCCGTTGTTATTTCCATAATTATGGTGTTCCGACAAAGGTTGTGGCATGTTCAAATGTCTATGGCCCATATGACCCCAACCTTTCAAGAATTATTCCAAACACGATAACGCGCCTAGCTAAGGGAATTCCGGGTCAATTGAATAGCGGAGTTAAAGATTTTGTTAGAGAATTTGTATATATTGAAGATGTTGTTGATGCATTTATTAGAGTTTCTAGAAATGGAAAAGATGGAGAGGTCTATTGCTGCGGAGGAACAGAACATTTAAGGGTGGAAGATTTACTGCATAAGATTTGTTATGCAATGGGTAAAAATCCTGAAACGGACATTGAATCATTTACAAGACCTGCCAAGCTTAAGGAAATCGCAGATCAATATATCGATTCTACAAAACTTCGTTCACTTGGATGGGCTCCGAAGTTCTCCTTAGACGAAGGAATTGCAAAATCCATAGATTATTACGTCGGATTAGTAAAAGGAACTATTAACTCCCCCAAGGAATCCGAAGAGACATTTGAAGGAAGTATAAGAAAGCTTGTGAAGAAATGTATCCGTGATGAATCAAATAATTAATTTATTTTTTCTTTTCTAATTCTATAGAGCTTAGGTTTTTGAGTCCGATTAAACTTCTCCAAACTTTTTTTCTAGAATATTTGAAATCTGTCACAAGCCTATAAAGCCATTCTATTCCGAGTTCTCGAACAATTAATGGAGCTTCTTCTTTTTTTCCAAGAAGAAAGTCTAGTGCAGCTCCGATGTTAACGAAATATTGTGCAGAAGATTTTTTGAAGAGTTCTGCTGAAAGAATGTTTTGTTTTGGACATCCAATTCCGACCCAAACATAATCTGCCTTCGCTTTATTTATCATATTCGCGATTTTTTCAACTTCTTCTTTTGGAAATTTTAAACCCTTGATATAAGGAGGATTATATGCTGAAACTTTTTTCAAATGGGGGAATGCTGATTGAAGTTTTTCCAAATCATTTTTCTCTAACCCAATGAATATGTGGGTTTTGTTTGCCGATTGTTCTTTATTTGATAGAAAATCTCTAGTAAAGGTGGGTCCGCGAATTCTTGGAACCCTTTTTAGCTTTGTAAGTGAAAAATATGCTGAAATAATGAACCCGTCGATAAAATTGAGATTTTCTTCGCAGAGAATAGATTTTCTAAAAAGAGGTTCATTCTCTGCCTGATAAATATCATGCAGATTTAAAAAATTTAGAATTTTCCTTTGATGATTAGATTTTAAAAAATCAAATAATTGATCTTTTATTTTGGATTGAAAAACTATTTTTTGACTCATTTTTTTTGAAGGAGGGTAGACAATATAAACTTAACGGAGTAAATTAGACCAAATAATTATGCCTGAACAGTAACAATCTTAAACCCCAGAGCTTAAATAGAGTAAATTAATCGTTTTGTTATGGCAACTTCTAAAGAGTGGACCGACCAATACAACCCATTTAATTCTGCTAAACTCATGGCGCAGATTCCAAAATGGAGAAAGATTATCAGGGGAGAAGAAATTCCTGCACCTACATTGGTGACGATAGATCCAATAAATTCGTGTAATTATGGATGTACTTGGTGTAATGCAGAGTATATCCTCGATAAAAATACTGGGAAAATTGGAGATAGCACATTAGAAGAAATTGCAGATTATCTTCCTAAGTGGGGCGTTGATGCTGTCTGTATTGCGGGAGGGGGGGAGCCATTGATACACCCGTACCTAGGGAAATTGGTCGGGAAATTGGCAGAGGGTAATGTTAAGAGTGGAATTGTTACTAACGGATTATACTTGGATAGGCATATGGATTATCTAAATAATTGTACTTGGGTGGGAGTTAGTATGGATTGCGCAAGCCAGGAAACACTGGAAAAATTGAAAAAGGCTAAACAGGGAGATTTTGATAGAACCATAAAAGGTATAGAAAAATTAGCGAGCCTTGGAGGAACACTTGGAGGTCCCGGACAAGGTCACGGAGTTAGTTACAAATATTTACTTCATCCAGGAAATGTTTCAGAAGTTTATGAGGCTGCAAAAATTGCGAGAGAGACCGGTTGTCGTAATTTACATATAAGACCCTTTGGAACTCCTTGGGATCAAGTGGGTCAGAAGCCAAAGGATACCTTCAGTATTGGAGATCTAGAAGAATTTAATGATCAAATTGAAAGGGCAAGAGAACTCGAAACAGACACATTCAAGGTATTCGGAATCACACACAAATTTGATGGAAACTTTAGAAAACAGAATGAATTTGACACTTGTCATGCAATTTTTATGACAGGAGTTTTTATGCCTCCTCAATCTTCTGAAGGAAAATATAGTTTTGGATTATGTTGTGATCGGAGGGGAGATGAAGGGCTAACACTCCCAGATTTAACTTCAACATCCCAGGTAACTGATTTTTGGGGCTCAGAAGAACATTGGAAAATGTTCGATAAGATAAAACCAGAAAATTGTCCTCGATGCACATATCAACCACACAACCAGATTTTTGAGAAAGCGGTTGAAGAAGATAATATGACTGTTGACTTTATATAAAATTTTTAATTATTACTCTCGCCTAATCCTAATCCTAATTGCTCCTTCAATGGGTTTGTCAGAAACTAAAATCAGATATCCTCCTCCCCCTGCACCGGATAATTTCCATCCGCTTGCTATATCTGAATACTTTTCTATCTCCTCCTTAACATAATCTGGAAGAGATTCAGGAAAAAGGGAAACTTGTGCATCAAAACTTCTTTTGAAGTTTCTTGCGAATGAGTCAAAATCTTTCCTTAAAATGGCCCTAAAGCACTCTTCTGCTGCTTCAGATAGATTCCTAGCATTTTCCTCGTTTAAGTTACAACCCTCAAAAACGTTATAGCCCTCCGCCCGAGGTTTTAAGGGAATAAGATATATTTTATCTTCTAGCCAGGAGAGAATGTCTTCATCATTCACGGTCCTTATTTCCTCTGGCCAATATTCTCCCGTGTAATAGGCATAATTTAAGGCAGGGACCATTATCCCTATTGCATCCTGTGCTCCTGCGATTTCTTTTTTCCCGGGAGGATTCTCAAAACTAAAAAGTATTTTTGCTAAGTGACGAGGATCTTCATTGGGAATGCAGTTTCCCCAAAGTCGAATCGCACTATTCCTCGTGGAGGTTGCCATTCCGCTCCGGAGACTAAAAGTCTCTGTGGGCTCTAGGGAAATTGTTAAATTTGGTCCGGGATGATGTTTTGAAACATAGGGCTGATCTAACCACCCTCCCGCTATTGAAATTCGGGAAGGGATTTTAGATTTTTGGGTCCTTAATTCTGTTGAACTTCTCTTTGAAAGCCCCTCGTGCGGAACCCTCATTAAGACGATATATTCAATTCCTAGTGATTCGCATAATTTTCTTTTTTCTGGGGAATTGCCATCTTCATTTACGATAAATATCTCGGGTTTTATCTCCTTTAAATTTTCAGTAAAATCTAACACTCCAGTTCCAGATGCAAGAATCGCTTCCTTTACCGAGCTTAAATTTTTTAATAGGAATAATCTTTCCTTTTCCTTATATGTCGGTTTGATTCCCTTCAGGAGTTCGATATTTGAATCAGTCCCGACAATAACATAAAGATCCCCATATCTTGAAGCCTGGTTTAAAAATTCTACATGTCCTGCGTGAAGAAGGTCAAAACATCCACTCACAAGAACCTTTTTGTTCTCCATGCTGGAAGGTCGAATTTGGGCTTTTTATGTATTTGTGGGCCCGAATAGCTATAATTCCCCGAGGGATTTTTTATTCTTATTTCTCTTTATTACATATAACGGACAAAGCTTGTTATATAATGGTTCTCCCCTAACTACCAAATCCAAAAGATCGGAGATCATATGGAGTGTAACCCCGAGAAATACCCATAAAAAGAAAGAGTGGACAAAAGAAAGAATCAGGAGGATTATCCAAAATCCTGCGCTATGAAGAACAAAAACCCCTCGCTTAAATTTATTCCGCTCTTTTATCGAAAGTGAAAACCATTTCGGAATTGAATTATTATACCACCTGAGTGCATTTAGGGGATTCCAATCGTTCATCTCAATTGCATACCAAAGATAATGATCTCCATCGATCAAAACTGATACTAAAAAGATAATTAATCCTGCAAGGGGGGAGAACCCGATGAAACGGACTAGAATGAATGAGACTATGAATCCTATTAGAATGTGCCATTTAAATTGCATATTTTACTCCTCCATCTTTTTTACGATATCTGCAAACGCGGGTCTCGAAATTAGAACACCTGTTGTGATTCCGATAAGGGTTGTTATTGCAAAACCTTTTAGAAGACCTGCTGAAGCGGCCCCAATACCCATGAAACCTAAGAATCCGGTTAAGGGGATCAATGCAACGAAAGTTGTTGCGAAGGCGGTGGAAATAATAAAAAGGGCCTTCTTAATCCTCTGCTTAATTGATTCGTGTTTATCTCTCGCTTCATCTAGAATAATTAATTGGGAATCTATACCCGTACCTATTGCCGCGATAATACCTGCAATGGAGGGAAGATCGAGATTCCATCCGATTAACGCTGCTGCCCCCAGAATTATTAATACCTCAGATAAGGAAACTGTGACTAGTGCTATCGAGACCTTAATCTTTCGGTATCTTACAAAAACTAGAAGGGATACCGCGATGATTGCAAAAAGTCCCGCCATAAGAATCTGCCTAGTAAATTGATCCCCAAGGTTTGGAGAGATTTTATCGATCTTTGCGATCTCAAGTTTGAAAGGTAAGGATCCGGTAATCAGAATTGTTTGTAGTTTCTTCATTTCAAGCTTAGCAAGCTCAAGTGCTTCTTGTCTTGTTGCTCCAGCTTCAGATCCAGATATTTGGATTTGTGTTGCAACTTGTCCTTTTAGATCTGCTCCGATATTTAGTGAAGAAGTTTTAGTCCCATCAATAAAGAAATCTATTTGTTTACTAAGATAAGAACCATTAAGAGATAACTCCGAAGTAATGTCTGCGTGCCTCTGTGCGGCTTCCTCGCTTAAGAAGATAACAAACCTAAAATTACATGCCTCTCCACCGTCTTGTGTAGCAAAGCACTCTGTTACTAATGCATCTTGTCCAGTTCTACCAACATGAGTAATATCTTTTTCTCCCCCAACAAAAACGGTTTCATTCCCGATTTTTGCTTCAAAATTTCCCTGTTTTGCAATTAGTTCTTCTAGATCTTCAGGAGATGATCCTGCAATTTCTATCCCCATCATATTCTCCTGATTGGAAGTAGTAACCTTGAAGAACCTTACATCTGAAAGTCCGTACACGTTTAATCTCTGTTCAGAGACTGAAATTAAATCGTTTAATTCTGCATCATTAAGTGGAACATCTGCTTTTACAAACGCTCTTGCGCCCCCCTGCAAGTCTAATCCGGTCTTTAGCCTAGAGGAAGGAATTTCTGTTAAGGAGATATCTGAAATGATGGACTTATCGAATAAATTAATTATCTCTATTGAATCTGTCTTTATCTCCACCCTTTCAGTTTGGCCTTCGTTGAGATTAGAAAAGATAGCCATTGAATCCGAATAATCTTGAAGGGTACTTATCGTGTTCCCATTAATTTCTTGGATTATCATTCCTTCTCTTAGGCCACTTTCAAAAATTGAAGAATTTTGAACTACAGAATCTACAAGGATTCCGTCCTGGAATGCAATTGGAGGAATTGAGAAGATGGAAATTAGGGAAAGGATTACAAAGGCAATGAGGACCCAAATTCTAAAAGTTAATTTCCCCATTATCTTGTCTCAGAGTACCATTTAATTATAGATGCATTTGTAATCCAAGTATTGAAAAGATCAAAACCAAGACCAATTAAAAGAATTGTGAAAATCTGATTTAGGACAGAGGAGAACGAATACACTGCAATTAGTGCTGCGGTTATCGCAATTATCGACGTTAAGGTCATTGTGGTTCCTGTCTTGAATGCTCCGAAAAGTGCACTGTTTATTCCCTCTTTCTTCTTTAGCAATCTTGTCGTTAGAAGGATATCCGTATCTACCGAATAACCAATAAGCATCAAGAATGCTACAATTCCTGCGGTTGAAAGTTTCATCCCAACAAGATCTACTACTGCTAATGTCATCACAATGTCCGCGAATGCAGAAAGCATTACTGCGAAGGCAGGAATTGAATTCTTTACATAAGTATAAATTAAGAATGACGCGAATGCCAGGAAGATAACAGCAGAAACTATGGGATTAATTGAAAGGAAAAAGTTTCCCATGAAAAATCCGAATAGAACGTTCAAGATAATTGTCCAAATCTTTAATTTTCTTCCTTTTGCAAAGATAATGAAAACCACTGCAGCCATCCAGAAGAATGCTAACAATACCGCCACAATAAGTTGCTTATAGAAATCTGAGGAAAGACTTGAGGATGTTGTTTCCTTACTGGAATTTTCGTTTGTTAACTCAAATCCGAGATAATCTTCTAGTGCAGCTTCTAGGTCGCTTGTCCTTTCTTCTCCAATTGTGATAATAAGTTGTAGTTGATTCCCTGCATTATCTGAAACCGCACTTATTGAAAAATCGTCTAAGGTCTTTGAAAGTTCTGCTTCAAGATCTACTGAGGAAATATCTGTAGATATTGTGATTGTTGTACCCCCAGTTAGCGAGACGTCTTTGTTAATGATATCTCCTGTTTGAGCGTAGAAGACAAACAAATATATCAGGGATACTGCTAGGAGCACTGCTGGGAGAATCAATATCTTTTTGTAGTTTTTATTGTAAATTTTTTCAAAGGCCATATTTATCAATTAAATCTCGCGTGGTAGATTTTGCTTTTTGGGGAATACATCTTTCCATGTGTGCAAGGAGAATTTTTCCTTGCATCGTCAACTACTTTTCGAATTTCCCTATTTATCTTAAGGAATGCTGCAGTACATGCAGATCCTGAAAGTCTTGAGGTCACTATTTCTGCTTTCGGACGAGATGGATCGTAACCATGTCGGTGTTTTGTCATATTATAGATAGAAATTTTGTGGTTTTAAAGTTTGGGGTTAGGATAATATTGCAATATCTGATTTGCCTTTTGTAGTTTGGAGTACGGGGAACTCTTGCATTGCAAACCTCATTGCTTCAACAAGAAGTTTTGTGTCATTCCTTGTTTTTAGCTCTAGAATAAAGAAATCTCGTCCCTTAAGGGGCTTATCTACTGATGCCAATAAAGCCTCACTCCTTGCAATGGATCTTTCAAAGAGGATCTTCTTTTTTGGAACCGTCTCACAAGATTTTAAAAATCTCCTAATTTTTGAATTTTCTATTTTAGAAATCTTTTTGGGCATTCTCTGATCCAGGAAAAAGTAGAATTTTTCTTTCTTTATTGGAAAAAATCTAAATTGATCCTTCTTTTGCTGACTCTCTCTTGCCCTGGTGTAAATTACTTGAGCAGTTTTCAACCATCCTTTTCCTTCAGTATTTGTTCTTTTTCTTAATCTAACTTTTGCTTTTCTTCCAGAGAATTGAGGAAAGTTGCTATCGAAGTATAGGTCCTCATATTTTAGAAACTCTCGAATATCCAAGTCAAAATGATCTGCAAGCTTGTCTAAGATTTCATTAGGTTTTTTCTCAGAACTAATAAGGAATCTTGTTTCGATATAATTTTCTGGTTTAAATCCCACATAGGCCATCCTTTTTTTGAAACCAATATATCTTATTTCAGTTATGGTGACCTCAATTAAGGAAACCAAAAAGACAGCAATTATGAAGCTAGAAGCAGAAAGTAACCAAATAGGGATTGCAGGATAAACTTTTAGTCCCGTAAAGAGAAGGATGATGTACAGCAGATCATGGATAAGGATATCTTCTCCTAGGCTTGTCATTCCCCGTTTGAGACCTCCCTTGAAGTAGTGGGATTTTGATTTCCTTTTCTCCTTGGGAGTTGTTTTATATATTTTGAAGGATTCTAAAAAATTTGCGGGGAAAAACCCTAACTTTTCTATTATCGGACCGATAATTGAAAGAAGAAATGCAGATGTGAGGTAGAACCCTGCAATGGTGGTCCCAACAACATTAATGATCATTGCTATCACTTCATCTCGCCCGAATCTTTTGAAAACGTTCCAGAATGGACTTCCAGGGGTTTTGATTGGTTCTTCTGATAAGATCTTTCGTAGCCTTTTTGACATGGAAATTATAGGGAGTTTAAAGTTATAAGAGTTTGGGGATGCGCGGGCTATTCACAATTTGCATCTCACAAAATTAGGGTTTAGTTGTTCAAAGCGAATTGTTCAGACTCGAAATTCTCGTCCCTAGAAAATGCGCGGGCGGGGACTCGAACCCCGGTCAACTGGTCTCTTCAAAGAAGATTTTGGAAGCCAGTTATTCTACCACTGAACTACCCACGCATGATTTTGATAATGATAAGGGGTTTTTAAGCTTAATTAATCTATTGAACGCCCTTGACAGGACTTTACTCACAATTTGCATCTCTCAAAATTAATTTAACCAAGATTTTTGCTCGAAGCGAATTGTTCGCCTGCGACAGTCTTGGTTCGAGTCTGAAACGCCCTTGACAGGACTTGAACCTGCGACCCCGTCCTTAGGAGGGACGTGCTCTAATCCAAACTGAGCTACAAGGGCATGAGGGAAGTAACTTTCTTTGAAAGTTTCTTTTCCTCTATTTCCTTACGGAAATGAGGGAAGGAGGATTCGAACCCCCGTAAGCACTAAGCTAACAGATCTTGAGTCTGTCCCGTTTGACCGCTCCGGCATTCCCTCGCAATCATAGAACAGAAATCCTGTTTTTAAGCTTATTTATTGGGAGATAGATAGGTTTATAAAATGAAATTTTCTACAATGATTAGACGGCCATAGTATTTTGGTTACACCTGATCCCATTCCGAACTCAGAAGTTAAGCTTGATATGTTCGTGTTTGTACTGTCTAACGATGGGAACGCACGAAGCTGTCTATTTTATATTTTTTGGGAAGAAGGGACAGATAATTTAATATGGAAGATCCTATAGAAACACCCGCACAACAACGTAGCGCTTACTTCTGTCACTATTTTAGGGAGTGGGGCGCGAAAATATCGGGTGTTAAAACTTATAGAAAGATCGGGACAGGTAAATCTGATGAAGAGCTTCGTTCTCTTGCAGTGGAAATTTTAGGGGAGAAAGTTCGATCCTTTAGAGAGAGAATTGGGGAGGATTACCCGGAAGATCTAGATATGACTCTTGAGGAATATGCTGCGGAAATTGAGGTCCTAGATGAACTGGCAGAGAAGTATAATTCCACATTGAGAAACTTTGTAGATGCCCCGAATTTAGATGGGATCGAGGCAATGGGTAATCTGGCCCAGAAAATTCGGGATGAAGCGCTTGAGAAGAGAGGGCTTATTTAATTTTTCAGTTTAATTATTAAACAAACAATTTTACAAATAATATAGAATCATTAGAACTTCTTGAACTTATTAACTAACTCAAGAGTATCTGATTGTCCAAGGATCTTTGCTCTGCAGCAGTACCTTTTGATACCTAGCTCGTCAAGAGCTTCTTTCTGTGTTTTTCCTGCTTCTACTAGGGTTTTATACTTCTTATACAAATGTGCGATTGGTTTTCCGCAGCTAAAACATCTAATGGGAATTATCATGATATAGTGGCGAAAATTTGGTTTATAAAGTTTTTGTTGGATAACTTTAAATATTGTTGTCTCTTCGAAGAGCTATGGGTGATAAAAAGGAGAGAAAGAAGAGTTCTATAGGTGGAAAAAAGAATAAAGCCCTTGGAAAAATAAAGTGTGATAAGGAAATTATTCGGTTAACCGGGGTTTCTAAAATTTATCATATGGGAGATACGACTGTCCGGGCAGTGGATGGGATTGATGTTTGTATTAGTGAGGGAGACTTTGTTGCGATTATGGGACCCTCGGGAAGCGGAAAATCAACTTCTATGAATCTTGTTGGAAGTTTGGATATGCCTTCTATGGGAAAGATCTTGCTTGATGGAGAAGATATATCAACATTAACTGAATCTGATTTGGCACAAATCCGAGGAAAGAAGATTGGGTTTATTTTTCAGAATTTCAATCTAATCCCAAACCTTACGGTCAAGGAAAATGTTATGCTTCCGATGATGTTTCAGGGGACGGATATTTATGAGAGGGCAGTAACTGCAGAGGATCTTTTGAGGAAGGTTGATCTGGGAGATCGGATGGACCACTATCCTAATCAGATTTCTGGTGGGCAGATGCAGAGGGTTGCTATTGCCAGAGCATTGGCTAATGATCCGGAAGTTATCTTGGCGGATGAACCTACAGGAAATTTGGATACTAAGACCGGTGAGAAAGTTATGGAATTTTTACAACAGTTGAATAAGGAAGGGAAGACAATTATTATGGTTACTCATGAACCTGAATTGGCAGAGGCTTATGCGGAGAAAGTTTATTGGTTAAGGGATGGGAAAGTGGAAAAGACCACCCATAAGAAGAATGGATTTAAGGTTGAAGCTGAAGAGAGAGCATTGCATAGAAAACATGGCTGGAATGGAAAGAAAGGTAATAGAAAATCTAGGAAAGGGCTAGATAAGAAGAAATTAGTGAAAGGAAAACAGGCGAAGAAGGGAGGGAAGTAAGATGCTAGGAGATTATTTTGCTCTATCATTTAAGAATCTGAAACATCGCGGGATTCGGTCGTGGTTAACCTTGCTTGGGATTTTTATTGGGATTGCCGCGGTTGTTGCGTTGATAACTTTGGGAAATGGATTGCAGGCGGCGGTGAGTGCCCAATTTGGAGTTAGTTCCACCGAAGTAATAACTGTCCAGGCCGGCGGGTTGAATTCTTACGGGCCTCCGGGAAGCGGGGTTGTTAATCCCCTAACTGTGGGGGATGTTGAAGCGATTGATAAACTTAGCACGGTTGTTCGAACGATACGACGAAATCTCCCTTCTGGAAGACTTGAGTTCAATGATAGGGCAGTTTTTGGAAGCGCTATGAGCGTTCCAAGTGGGGAAGATAGGGATTATTCTTACGAAGTGTTAGAATTAGAGGCAGAATTTGGGAGACTTTTGAAAGATGGAGATAGGAATCGTGTTATGTTAGGTTATAATTTTTATGCAGATTCTGTGGGGTTAGAAAAGTCTATTAAGGTGGGAGATAAAATTTCTCTTCAGGGTGAAGCATTGACAGTTAGAGACTATGAAGTAATTGGGATATCAAAAAAGAAGGGTAGTCTCGTCTTTGATAATATCGTTTATATGAATGAAGACCCTCTTGAAGATTTAATGGGTTACGGAGATGATGTTGACTTGATTGCGGTGCAGGTTAAAAGTAAGGATTTGATGGACAAGGCTAAAGAAGACATCGAAAAATTGATGCGAAAACGTAGGGGAGTTAAAGAAGGGGAGGAAGATTTTGATGTATCCACCCCCCAGGCAATGATGGCGACAGTTAATACAGTTTTAGGGGGAGTTCAGGCATTTATTATAATTATTGCATCTCTTTCAATAATCGTGGGAGCGATAGGAATTGTTAATACCATGACAACTTCGGTTTTAGAGAGAAGAAAAGAGATCGGAATTATGAAAGCTATCGGAGCTACTAACCAGCATGTCTTTATGCAGTTTATGATTGAATCTGGTTTGATGGGCTTGATTGGGGGAGCGGTTGGAGCTACAATCGGGATGTTGATTGGGATTGTTGGGACTGCAGGGATCGGGAGTTTTATTGGGTCCGATATTCCTTTGACTATTAATTGGATTTTGGTTTTCTTTTCCTTGGTGGGAAGTTTTATTGTCGGGGCGGTGGCAGGAATTGCGCCGGCGATGCAAGCAGCTAAACAAAATCCAGTGGATGCGTTGAGAGGTTGATGATGGGACTTAAAGAAATAAAAATAATTTTAGGGAGCTGGGATCTTGGAAGAATCTTATCCCACAAAAAAACGGAAAAAGGAGTTGTCAATCTAAATTGGATTGTTAGAACAACAAAAGGAAAATATATTCTTAGAGAGCTTGGAAAAAGTAAAAAACTTAAGGAATTGAAATTTGAATTAAAATATTTAGATTATTTAAAACGTAAAAAATTTCCTTATAAGATTCCCTCCCCTATAAAAAATAGAAAGAGGGAGTCTTTCATCAAAAAAGGAGGTTCTATTTTTTGGGTTTACGAGTTTATTGAAGGGAGAGACATAAAAAGATTTGGTTATCCTGAATTAAAAGAATGCGCTAAAATGATGGCTATTTATCATCAGATTATAGAAAATTCTGGTATAGATAATAAAACCTCCTATAGTGACTTTGCCAGAGAAGAGATTTTGGAAGAAATAAAATCTTTTCAAAAAGAAATCGGCAATTCTCCTAAAGATGAAAAAGAAAAGATTTTTTTAGGGGAGTCAAATAAACTTCTCCCATTACTTAATAATTTAAATGTAGTGGGATATTCAAAGCTGAAAAAATATTCCTTGCATCGGGATATCGGTCCGGAAAATACCCTTTGGAAAAACAAAAAACTTGTTGGAGTAATTGACTTTGAAAATGTTGGAGAAATCAAAGACACATTAATTAAGGACCTTGCTGTGATGTTGCAATATTCTTGTAGAGATAAAACTTATAAGTATAAGTTGGATTTAAAACTAGTTAAATTCTTTCTTAAAGAGTATAAGAAACATCATCCTTTATCAAGAACGGAGATTAGTTTTATTCCGGAGATAATTATTGCAGGGGCAATTGAAGATTTTTCTTATTCTTATTGGATGTTGATTCATGACCCTGAAAGAGCAAAACTTTACAGATTAAAACTATATTCTAAAGTTGCTCAATGGTTCAATCAAAATAAAAATGAGATTCTTAAGGAGATAACATGGTAATTAGTGAAGAAAGCATAAAATATTCGTTGAGGAATTTGAAACACCGGAAGGCTAGAAGCTTCCTTACAATTTTATCTATTTTTATTGGAATCGCAACGATTTTTATTTTTATTAGTTATGGGTGGGGGCTTTATGATTATATTGGGGAATTAAGCTCTAGCTCATCTGCGGATAAACTAATTATCCAAGCAAAAGGAGGAGCGGGGATTCCTGGGCTTGATGATACTTTCAAATTAACAGATGATGATTTAGAGGCGATTGAGAAAACTTCAGGAGTTGAGGAGGTTACTGGCCTGCGATTTAAGGTAGCTGAAGTACAACAAGGCACGGTGAAGAAATATACCTTTTTGATTTCATATGATC
The DNA here is from genome assembly GCA_018694115.1 of archaeon. GTDB lineage: Archaea > Nanobdellota > Nanobdellia > Pacearchaeales > GW2011-AR1 > JAGVXH01. The sequence continues at coordinate 45,605 of JABHNB010000012.1, read as the reverse complement.
CTGAAAAACCACTTATGATGGAATTTTCAAACATTGAGGTTGGTTTTGGGCGCGATTTAAACAAGGGTGAAAAGGGGAAACTTATGGCAGGCTATAGTTACCAAGTTCCGGATGCTATCTTTTCAAAAGCTTATGAGGTTAATGATAATCTTGAAGTTAATGGCGAGAAGATGAAGATTGTAGGGTTCTATGAATCTGTCGGAAGCCCTCCTGATGATGCACAAATATATATTACAAATGATTATATGGAGGAACTTTATCCGGGAGAAGAACTATCTTACGGCTGGATTATTGCAAGGGTCGACGTAGATAACATTGATCAAATTATTGAAAGAATCGAAAAGAATCTCCGGAAAGAGAGGGGTTTGGATAAAGGGAAGGAAGATTTTCATGTCCAATCTTTTCAGGATATGATTGAGGCCTTTGGAAGTGCGTTGAATATCATAATCGGGTTTGTTGTTTTGATTGCGTTAATTTCTGTTGTGGTGAGTGCGGTTAATACCGCTAATACAATGATTACTTCGGTTCTTGAGAGAATAAAAGAGATTGGGATAATCAAATCTATTGGGGGGAGAAACTCTGAGGTCTTCAAAATATTTTTATTTGAATCTGCATTTTTAGGTTTTGTTGCGGGAGTAATCGGGGTTGGATTGGGATGGATTGTGAGTTATGGTGGAGGGATTCTGTTGGATAATTTGGGGTGGGGTTTTCTTAGCCCTCATTTTTCTGTTTTGTTGTTTGTGGGACTAATTTTGTTTGCTACATTAACTGGAGCTATATCTGGTGTTATTCCTGCCATTAGGGCATCCAAGATTAATCCCGTTGATGCTCTTAGGTATGAGTAAGGAAGTTTAGAATTTCAATGCCTATGGCTGTGAGCAGCTTGCTTCTTCTTTCGTCTTCTCCACCACCAGAAGACTGCTCCGATGACAATTAGAATAATTATGTAAGTCCATATTGAAGTTCCGTTGCCTGTGCCATTTCTGTCTTCAAAATATTGTGAATTGAAAGTTATTGTTTTTTGTAAATTTCTCCTTACATTAATTGAGTCCGTGTATAGGACGCTCACCATTATTTCACCATCTGCGGGAATTGATTCAAAATCCGCGGTTGTATAATCATTTGAATCAAGATCTCCTACAATATTTCTATATGAACCCTTAACTATGATGTTTTCTTGTTCTGGAATTTCTAGTGTAAGGGCTTCGATGTCTGACTTCCCAATATTCAAAATTTCTAGTGTAAGAGTATTTGTTGTGGCTTCGTAATTCTTAATAGTTATTTCAAAATCTGCTTTTACATCTTCTATAGATACATCGAACTTTTCAGATAATTCTCCAAAAGTAGGTCCAGTGAATGATAGTCCTACTTCGATGGGAGTATCCCCGTCTAAAGCATTTTCGTCAACTCTTATTGTGAATGGGGCCATTAGGTAGGTTGTGTGCTCTTGAACGTAAGTTGGATTAATATTGTAGACAGATTTTGATCCCTGATCTAATGTGAAGGGGTATTCTTCAAGGAGTTTAAACTCAATGTCTCCACATTCTGGATTGTCAACATTGTCCACTTGAAAAACTAACTTTACCGAATCTCCTGGGACTGCGGGATATGGGTCTTGGTTTATTAGTGAGATGCTAGGATCACACCCCGCTGAAGCCACGAATGAGATAGAAAATAGTACAATACATAAAACCAACATCGCTTCTTTTCTCATATAATCAATTGTCTAGTTTAGTTTTTAAGTTTTGTGTATTTATCTTGGAAATTTTGTTTGGGTACATATAAATTTAAAAAGTCGTTTTGGCAGGAGAATGAGAAGAGGTGAAAATGAAGAGATGTATTTATTGTTCTGACGCAGTTGAAGAAGGTTCTGTCGTCGATATGTGTAAGCCATGTATGTACCAGGTTTGGGGAGAAAAGATGGCAAAGGCAATTGTTGAGAACATGGAAAAGGAAAGGGCTGCAGGAAACTTAGATTTGGGGAGAGTTGGTGAGGGAGCTATTGAAGAACCTTTGGAGGTGAGTGAAGTTTTTGAAGAAGTGATCGTGGAAGTTCCGCAGGCAGAAACTAATTTTGATACGGGAAATACTCTCCAAGATAATGAATTAATCATTCCTGAAGAGATCCATGAAGAAGATTCTGTTGAATTTTTACCTCCCAGTGATGCAGAGAGATTTATTTCTTAGTGAAAACATTTTTAAAGGGAAATTTTCTTCATTTACCAGGGTAGTCAATGCCCGAGTTGTAAGTACAGCGCAGTATTTCTGCAGAGTACTTTCTTAAGGAAATAAAAATGAAAGGAAAACGAATCAGACAAAAAGGGAAATTAAGACTTAGTCAGTACTTTAAGAAAATTAGCGACGGGGAAACCGTTGCGATAGTAACTGATAAGGGAATCAGGGTTTCGTTTCCAGAAAGACTGAAAGGACAAAGTGGAAAGGTTAGTGGTTCAAGAGGGAAGTTTAAATTAGTTGAAATAAAGGATGGAAACAAGATGAAAACGTTTATAATCCACCCTGCACACCTAAAAAAGATATAATGGTAATCACAGAAGAAACCCCAATAACAATGGCAGAAGTTGCGGCATTAGCTGGAGATTCAGATAGAGAAAAAGAAATCAAGGTTTTTATTAAAAAGTTTGTAAAGATGGACGCTAAGAAGGCAAAAGAAATGAGTGATGAGTTAAAAGCCCTAGACTTAATCAAGCTAAAAGATGCTTATATTGTAAAGATAGTAGATTTTATGCCAGAAGATGCTTCGGAATTAAACAAGGTTGTCAGTGAAGTTTCCTTGGATCAAGAGGAAATAAATAAAATTTTAGATGTTGTCAAAAAATATTAACTATGGAATCAAGATTTGGAAATGCTCGTACTCAGACGAAAGAAGAAAATGCAGTAGTATTAGATTTTCTTCCATACGGTTACCCGTTAGAAAACAAAATGATGCCCTTGGCTCAAGCTATTGGGACTAGTCATTTTACTCTTTTACAATTGGTTCCTCGGAGAGGGGAAAAATTTGAGATAGGAGAAATAGCCTATATCGGAGAAGGTAAAAGAGAAAAAGTACAGTACATCCTTGGAAGATGTCCAAGAGAGAAGCTAACTGAGACTGCTAAAATTCAGTTAGAAGAATTTGTCGAGAAATCGGTTAAAGAAAACGAACAAAAATTCGTTGACTTTTTCAACAGTGCACAAGCGATGAACACTCGACTTCATCAATTTGAGTTACTCCCAGGCCTAGGAAAGAAACATACCCAGGCCATTCTAGAGGCGAGGGACGAGAAATCATTTGAATCCTTTGAGGATATTAAGAAAAGGGTTCACAATATGCCAGATCCGGCAAGAGTCGTTGAGAAACGGATTATGGAAGAACTGACTGAATTGAAAAGACATAATCTTTTCATAGGATAAATTGAAAAAAAATGGAAAAAGATAAAAGAAATCACGAAGAGAAAGAAGTTACCTTAATTAGAATTTTAGGGAAAGATCTTCCGGGGGACAAAAAGCTCCTTGTTGGTTTGACTAAGATTAAAGGAATCTCATGGGCATTTGCTAGTGCGATTTGTAAGATATTAGGATTAGATAAAAACAAACAAATTCAAGATCTTGAAACTGAAGAAACAGAAAAGCTTGAGGAATTTGTAAAAAATCCAAAAATCCCGGCATTTTTGAAAAATAGGCAGAAGGATTTTGATGGTGGAGAGGATTTACATTTACAGGGATCCGATCTTGATCTAAGGAAGGAATTTGATGTTAAGAGACTTAAGAAAATTAGATCTTACCGAGGAAATAGGCATGCACTTAAGTTGCCAGTTAGGGGTCAGAGAACTAAATCGAACTTCAGGAGAAACAGAAAGAAATCTGGTGCTGTTGGAGTAAAGAAGAAATAAGATGGGAGACATAAAGAAGAAAAGAAAATTATTCAGCAGGCCTAAACAGTTGTTTGACCGAACGAGAATGGATGAAGAAAATGTTTTGATAAAGAAATATGGACTAAAGAATAAAAGAGAGATTTGGAAAGCTAAGTCCACGGTTTCAAAATTTAGGAAGAGAGCAAAAACACTGATTGGATCAGATATAGAAACACAAAAAGAATTCTTTGATAAGTTAAACAGGATGGGGCTTGGAATTGGAGACGTTTCGGATGTTCTTGCTTTAACAGAAGAGAATTTATTGGACAGGAGATTACAAACAATGGCATTCAAGAAAAAGTTAGCAAACACTGTCAAACAAGCAAGACAGTTAATCGTTCACAAAAATGTTTTAGTTGATGGGAATGTAGTTAACTCTCCTTCGTTTTTAGTTACTAAGGATTTAGAAGATAAAATTTCTATTAAAGAAAGGAAAGCGAAGGCACCAAAGGCCGAAGCTAAGGTATCTGAAGAAGTACCTTCTGAAGAGGGCAAGGAAGAGGTAGCTCCTGCGGAAACAGAGAAAGTTGAAGAAGAGAAAGTTGAAGAAGAGAAAGTTGAAGAAAGTAAATCTGAAGAGGCTGCACTCCCGAGTGTACCTTCGGAGGAAGGCAAATAATAATGGCAACTAAGAAAGATGACAACACTGCAATTTTGAATATTTATGCTAGTTTTAACAATACCATTGCAACAGTAACAGATCTAGCGGGAAATACGATAGGTAAGATTTCTGGTGGACAGATTACTAAGCATGACCGTATGAAGGCAAATCCGACTATCGCAATGTTTATTGCTAAGAGAGTTCAGGATATGTGTAAGGATTATAAGATAAAAACTCTTTATGTTAGAATGAAGGGGAAGACTGGAGCTACAGGTATTGGTCCGGGAGCTCATGCGATTGTTCGAACTTTAACTAAAGAAGGATTTAAGATTATCAGTATAGCTGAGACCACAAGTATCCCTCGGGGCGGCCCAAAGAAGAAAGGTGGCCGAAGGGGACGAAGAGTATAAACTTATAAACTAAAAATCAGATAAAAAAACATGGCAATGAAAATAATTACGGAAGAAACAGGAAAAATGAAGTTTGTTACAGATATGAACATAAGTCTAGCTAATGCTATCCGAAGAAGCGTTAACGAAATTTCAATTTTAGCGATTAGCGAAGCAGACATTTACAAAAACGATTCGGCATTATATGATGAGGTTATTGCACACCGACTGGGATTAATCCCCTTGAAAAATCAAAAGCTGAAGGAAGGACAATCTATTGAAATGAAGCTTAAGACAAAGGGGAAGAAAGAAGGAACTGAAGTTCTTTCTGGAGAACTTGGTTCAGAAGTTATCTATGAAGATATGCCTATTGTGCTCCTTGAAGAGGGTCAAGAAATTGAACTTGTTGCTAGAGCTACAACTGGAAAAGGAAAAGATCATGCTAGATTTGTTCCCGGATTAGTTTTCTATGGACAAATGCCTGCAATTACAATCTCTAAGGAAGGTGAAGGACAGAAGGAATTAGCAAAGCTATATCCTAAGGTCTTCAAACTTGAAGGAGACAAATTGAAAGTTAACGATGCCTCAGAGTGCGAGTTAGATCAAGAAGATATGAAAAACTTTCCTGGCGTTGAGATTAAGTTTGGTGATGAATTATTGTTCTCTATAGAATCCTGGGGACAAATTGAAGCCAAAGATATTTTTATCGAGGCTGCGAAGGCTTTGAAAGCTAATCTTTCTGAAGTCTCTAAAGTATTAAAATAATGATCGTAAGTTAAGGGATCTTGTGGGGAGATGCCGGAGCGGTCAAACGGGACACGTTAAGGGCGTGTTAGCTTAGTGCTTACGGGGGTTCGAATCCTCCTCTCCCCATCGCGAGGAGATGTAATAAAAAATGGAAATAAAATTGAGTAAAACAAAAATCGAGAAAAGGATGAGATCAAAGATGGATCCAACCTTAGTCGAGACTATTATAACACTTAAGAAAACAAACCCTGTTGTTGCTAAGGAACTAGCACGACCAAAAAGAAGATGGCCTGCAGTTAATTTGAAAGAAATTTCTATGATTGAGGGAGATGTAATTATTGCAGGAAAGGTTTTGAGCGCTGGAGAGTTAGATGCGGCAAAAAAGATTGTTGCATGGGGGGCTTCGGATAAAGCTCTTGAGAAGATCAAAGATGCAAAGGCAGAATTTGTTTTTATCACAGATGAGATGAAAAAGAATCCTAAATTAAATGGTTTGAAGATTTTAAATTAAAATGGTAAAAATAATTGTTGATGGAAAGGATGCGATTTTGGGAAGACTTGGTTCCTTCGTAGCTAAAGAATTACTTAAGGGAAATTCTGTAGATGTTATTAACTCAGAGGGAGTTATCGTTTCGGGAAGTAAGGATGTTATTGTTAAAAAGATCCAGTTGAAAAGAGAAATGGGAAGGGGGGGTTCACTAAAGGGTCCAAAATATATTCGTCAGGCAGATAGATTATTGAAGAGAATGATAAGGGGAATGCTGCCTTGGGATCGAGCAAAGGGAAGAGAGGCCCATAAAAGATTAAAATGTTATGTTGGATCCGGAGAAGTTAAAGAAGGTCAGGAAGTCAAAAAGATAGAACATAAAAGACCAAATAAGTATTCTACAATTAAAGAAATAGTGAGGGCATTAAGATGAACGGATTAGTCGTTTCTGGGAAAAGGAAAACTGCAGTCGCTAAAGCAACAATAGTTGAAGGAACAGGAAATGTTACATTTAATAAAAAACCCTTGACATTCTTACCTGAATTGCAACAGTTAGAGATTAGTGAACCACTTATTTTAGCTGAGGATGTTCTTGGAGATTTGAAATTTGATATTGCTTTGAATGTTAGTGGAGGAGGACTTTCCTGCCAAGTTGAGGCTGCAAGATTAGCTATTGCGAAGGCAATTGTACAATTTACTGGAGATAAAAATGTTAGGAATTCTTTCCTTGCATATGATAGAAATCTTTTAGTTGCAGATACCCGAAGGAAGGAAGCTTGCAAACCAGGAGATTCTAAGGCTCGAAGTATGCGACAGAGTTCTAAGAGATAGTTTATCTTCATTGTGAAACAAAAAATGAATATTCCTGGATACATCGGGCAAGATGAGGCAAGAGAAATTTGCAAAGGACTTCTTAGGAAATGTTTTGATCTTCAAGAGTTAGTTGAGTTGGAAGATATTTGGGGAGAGAAAGAATATATTGAGAAATCGGATCGATTAGGGCGGTTGGATTCTGAAATGGCATCAAATTATTTAAGAAATATCCGGGAATTTTATGGTAAGCGGCTTCGATTCTATGGTGCCGTCTGTGCAATCTATGCCTTGATGGAAACTTTTGAAGAGAGGGGAGTATGGGCTCAAAGCGAAGAAGACAAAGAGGGATTGAGGAAAGCAATTGAGGGAGAAGAAGCATTTCTTTCTGGAGAATGTGCTTATTCTTTTGAAGAGGAGATGGTAAAAAGAATCGGGAATTTATTAAAGGTAGATAATGAAAAAGAAGCAAGATCTAATGAAAAAGATTAAGCAGATTTGTTAGTAAAATTTCCTTTTCGTGGTTTCAAATAATCTTTTAACTTTCTCTGAACGGCATAAAAAATTTCTGGAGAGATTAATTGTTTGTGATCTCCCTTATGGAGATTACCATCAAATTTTATTTCTCCGAGATATGTTCTATTTGTTAGAACTTTTTTAAGACCATTTATAGATAGACCAAAGTTTTTGGATAAAGAATTTAGAGAGTACTCTCTGCTGAGAAATGTTTTGAATAATGAATGAACTCTTGCAGAATCTTGGTTTGTGGTCAGTTTTCCTCCTACGATATTATATCCTAACGGAGCTCTTGTTACTGGCCTTCCCTGTTCCGCTTTCCGGGACATTCCAGATTTTTGTTTCCCTCCAGGAAGCTGTTTATATTTCCTAAAAGTGTCTAATATCTTCCAATCTATCTTTTCTGCAATGTAATTGAAGCAGTCCCCCTTATCTTCTGGAGAAAAATGGGCACAAACTCCGCAAAGCTTTCTTCCAAAAATATCTACCTCTCTTTTATCCTGATATCCGCATTTTTCACAAGTCATAGGTTTTTGAAGAGGGCCGTAAATTTAAATGTATTGGAGAGCTACTCTAAATCAATTCTTCTATTAGAAAAAAGATCTCCAAGGTCACTTCTCCTTGAATCCTTTGTCATGATATAATTTGCGGCCGTATCTGCCATGCTCAATAAGGGAACGATGGGATAAGAGGGTAGGGGTTTTCCTCTTTTCCTTTTTTTCTTTGGCATTGGCAATACGCCTACAGATCTTAGGGGAAGGCCATAATCTATAGAAACTCCCTTACTCAAATTTGCTATTTGAGACGGCTTAAGTTTTCCATCAACATAGAGTGCAAGACTCTTTTTCTCTCTCCCTCGATCAGTAAATTGGGAAGCCAATCTCCTTGCTACAGTTACAAATAGGTTTAGATTGCCATAAGTCTCATAGTCCACACGGTCCACAAAGAGGTATCTAAAGTCCCGAAGCTCTAGATCTTCTAATAATCTTCTTTCTGTAGGTCCCCCCGTAACTCTTCTTTTTTTACTTGTCTTATAAGGCTCAAAATCTTTTCCAAAATCTGAGCAAAGCATTACAAATACTTCATGGTCCACCCCATGATTTGATTCGTCGATGGCAAATCCTAGCGCATCAACCATTTGAGATTTCAGGACATTTCTTATTTTCCTTTTGGACATAGAATTTAGGGGATTCTTCCATTTAAAAGAACTTGGAAGGTCTAGAATATAGATTGTATTCGCTTGTTAATTCATCAGGCCATCCAAGGGGCTGGGGATTTTTTTGAGCTCTTCAGTAGATATGTGGGTATATATTTGGGTTGTGGATAAATCTGCATGTCCAAGAAGCTCCTGTATCTTTCTTATATCTACATTATTTTCTAGAAGGTGTGTAGCAAAACTGTGGCGGAGAGTATGGCAGTGAACATCTTTTTTTATCCCCGCCCTTTTAGCTGCAGAAGATACCATTTTCTGTAGGTTTCTTGTTGAAAGGCCTTTTCCGGTTGTAGGATTTGTAAAAAGGTGTTCGTTCCCGGATTCTTCCTGATACTCTGCCAATTTTTTTATATCGCTAAAGAGGAAAACAGGGATATTAAAAATTCTGTCCTTCCTTCCTTTTGCTTGACGAACGTGCCCTATTCTTTCTTCAAAATCTAAATCCTTAATCTTTAAGCTTGTTAATTCAGATACTCTGAACCCACAAGCATACATTAGAGATATCATGAGCTTTGATTTTGCAGTGCTAATTGCCCCGAATAGTTTTTTAATTTCCTCCTTACTAAGCACTGTTGGAATCCTTCTTTCTTTCTTTGGACGTCTTATCGAGGAAGTTATGTCCTTTTTTAATATTGAAACATAAGCATATTTTACTGCCGCCAAGAACAATATAATTGAAGAAGAAGCCTTATCTGAAAGATTCTCGGCCATGAACATCTTGACATCGTCTTCGGTAATCTGGTCTGGAGTTTTGTCTACAAAGGATAGGAGATCATTGTTCGCACGAAGATAATTACGAATGGTGTATATTGAATTTTTCGAAATTTTTAATTCTACTTCAATTTTCTTAAGAAATTCTTGATTATCCATGCATCACCTGTAAAGATTGTGCGAACATGGTTTATATCCCTTTTGATTTAATACTCAAATCCCTTAGCTTTCCACTTACCTTGGATTATCGGAAGAAGTTGTGCAAGACCATTATCGTAGACAACGGCATTAGCACCCATCCAAGAACTCGCAGAACCTCTTGTATAGGGTAGACTCAATTTGGTGCTTGTTCCGACGATAATGGTATCTCTAAGGTGTTCTGGAGTATGAGAATGTCCAGATATGCTCCTTCCATGAGCCAGTTCTCTTGAAGCGGCGTTTCCTCCTCTTGCTCCAGAATTACCTTTGTGTCCATGACTTGCTAATTGATATCCCCTAACCTTAAGATCATCTTCAAGATCCAGGAAGTGAACATTAGAGGGTAGCGGGCCCATCATTTCTATTCCTGCTTTAACTGGATCTTCTCCTTCGACCATTTTGCTTGCTAATTTTAGGGCAATTTCTGTATTCCACGGTTCTTCCTCTATCCGTCCTGATTCAAGATATCTGTCTAGGAAAAAGTTATGATTGGAGGCTACAACATACACCTTTCCGGTTCCCATAGCATTCGCAAAGCGGTTTAACTCGGCATTACAGAGTTTTAGTTCTTTTTCTATTGAAAGCTGACCGTCTTTCCATTGCTTAGCCCGGGTAATTAGGTTGTCTTTCTCGTGGGGATTTACACTATTTCCATTTAAGAGATCATGTAGCAAGAGCCTCTGGGGTTGGAAGTGATCTATCATCTCGTAATTTGCAGCCATTGTTTTTGGATCATGATCTCCCATATGAATGTCTCCTAGAACAAGTGCTTCGGTTTTAGCAGTTGTGGCTGCTCGGCCTGCCGCATATTTTCTACCCATATCTACTAATGTCCCGTTTTTCATTGCTCGGACGTGCCGGACATTATAAGTTTCGTCACCGATCACTTCAACCATTACTCCTCCGAATGCATGATCTCTAAACGCAACATCCCCCTTATGGTTTGTTCTTTTATAATTTGGGTTGGTGATTGCTCCGGTTGTAATAAGAAGTTTTGGAAGCTTTGCATTACTCGAAGGAACTGCCCTTAATCTTTGTTTAGAGTGAGCATAAACCAGGGTTGTATCTTTTTGTGCAAATCTAAGTCTTCCAGTCGACGGATCCACGTTCTGTGGAGGTACAACCATATCCGAAATTTTAATATTATTGTTTAATGCCCTGTTTCCTCTGTAGGGTTCAGGAAGACCATCAAGAGACTCATGCATTACATCTTCTTTTACGCTCTTTCCACTCATTTTAAGAATTATTGGTTCTGCACCGTAATCATCACACATTCTTTCAATATTCCTCATCAGAGGTTTGTTTAAATCCGCTACATCGCCCCTTTGAAAATACTCTATTTCTCCTTCCTTATTTTCTTTTTCCTCATAGGAAGCTTGTGCAGCAGTAATAAAATAACGTTTTACAGAAGGGGATTCTTTTTTGCCACTTTTTGCCATGATACCATAACTTTTGTTGTGTTTAAAAAGATATATGTGGTATGATATATATTATTTCTCTATGGCATGTGCACGACTTTTTTTCCTTCCTGCACCAGTTATTCTGATGAAATCTGCTTTACCGACGAGGTTTTTCATCTCTTTTGCACCTAAGTAAGTCATTCCCGACGCTAAACCCCCAATGTATCTTTTTAGAATTGGTTCCACGGGGCCTTTGAAAGGTATGGGTGTTTTCTCTCCCTCGACGCTGATTACTTCTCTTTGTTTTTCTTTGTTGAGTTGTAATTTTCTTATTGTTGCATCATAACTTGCCATTCCCCGGTAGATTTTGAACTTTTTTCCTTTCTGTTTTACAATATTTCCTGGAGATTCTTCTGTCCCTGCCAATGTAAATCCGAGCATCACAGTATTTGCTCCTGCACCAAGTGCTTTAACAACATCTCCGGGAAATCTTATTCCTCCATCAGCACAAATAGGGATTTCTCCTTTAGTTGCTTCGAATGCATCCATAATTGCAGTAATTTGTGGCACTCCTGCCCCTGCCATAATCCTTGTCGTACAAACGGATCCGGGACCAATACCTACTTTAATTGCATCGGCACCCTTACTCAAAAAGTATTCCGCGGCGTCTTTAGAGGCTATATTTCCCGCCATTACATCAACGCCAGGATAGTTTGCTTTTATGAAATCTATCGTTTTCCCCGCATATTTGGAATGCCCATGGGCTATGTCTAAAACAAGAATATCTACCTTAGCCCTTACTAAATCTCTCACTCTCTCTTCAACATCTTTTACCCCTATTGCAGCAGCTGCTAGAAGCCTCTCCTCCTTTACTTTTCTGACCTGATTTGCTTGTTCTTCAACACTCATGAATCTGTGAATTACCCCAAGCCCCCCGATCTTTCCTATTGCGATTGCCATCCTACTATCACAAACAGTGTCCATGTTAGCAGCAATAAGAGGAATATCAATAAAATGATTCCTTGTAACTCTTGTCCTAAATTCTACGTCTTTTCTTGAAGAAATTTTATTATATTTTGGAACAATTAGTACGTCATCATAAGAAAGTCCTGTTCCTATCACCCTTGCCATATGTTTTTTGGGCCAGTTATTTTTATAAAGATTTATGTGGTGGAGTTAAGATAAAGGTATATGGCAGAGCACCTAAATGGTTATAAAACTCTAAAAGAGATATTTTTATGAATGATCCTGAATGGAATCGCAGAATGTATCAAGCACGGGTACTTGGCCAATTTTATGATAGTAATGAGTTATCCGATTTTGTAAATGCGGCAAATTTGGGAAAATGGGATAAACCTCTGGCATGGGAGCTTTTATGGGATCAAACTAAGGAGAATTGGGAGTATGATCAGGCGCTTGAAGAAGAGATCGGATTAACTGGAAAAACTTCCGGAGAAAAAAGAGGGAACAATATCTATAGGCATATTGCTGCTCTTGAAAAGATTTTTAATCCGAGGATTAAAATGGGAGAAATTTTATCTGATGAAGAAAGGGCCAAAATGTCAGATTTTTGATTAATATTTTTGGGAGATTGAATTAAGGCAGGTTTGTGAATAATATAGTTTTAGGTTTGCACTTTGGAAAGGTTAGTGAAAACGATTTAATTGATAAATTATAATTTGATAAATTTTAAAACGAATTTATTTTGAGTTCTTTGCACTTTGGTTGACTTTGTATAAGTATTGATAATAATTAAATTATTCTACTCCAAATTTTTATTATTTAGTTTGCTGATTTTTCGTGGATTTTTTTGACAAATTTTTTTGAGTTTTTGGAAGGTTATGTCTCTTTTTTAAAAAAAGTGCCCTTAGGGAGGTTTTATATGGATTTTACGTATAAATTCCCTCATAAACGGGTACGCACAAGGTATCTTGTGTGTACTTTTGAGGTTTTGGGTCTTTTTTAGGGTCTTTTTTGTGGATTTTTGAGGGTTTGATATTTTACTTATTTTAGGGAAATGTTTTTTTGAGGTTTTGGGTCTTTTTATTTCTAATTATGTTTTTGGTGTTCACTTTGGCTAGCTTAGTTCACATCAATTAAACGAATCGTTATTTTTCTTTTGTAATCAAATCCCCTGGCTTTTTGATCTTATGAAACCTATTAGGGACCTTAATTCGATTTCTTTTGTCCGGATATATTTTTCGGGATCGGTTATTGGGACAAGGCTTGATGGGTTGATTCTGGGATGATCATCTGAAGATAACCCGCTTGGTTGCCCTAGCCTAAATTTTATCTGTTCTGCTCCGGGAAATTCGACTCTTCCATCCGAGTGAACATAACAGGGAAGCATTAGAGGACTCATTTGATACAAGCCTTCCTGGAGTGTGGGTTGATTTTTTCTTTGAAGGGTTTCCATTTTTGTGTGGTTTTTTTGACAAATGAGTTGTCTAGGGCTTACTTATTTCTGTCTCCGCCAGGCGGTTGTGCACTTTGGTTACCTTAATTAAAAAGGCAATAGTTTAATAAAAAAATGTTTTGGGTGGGCCGTTTTATTGGGCCCCCCAAACAAGAAGGAAAAATAAAAAAAAGTTGGCTTACTTACTGAAAATTGCCATTATGACGCTAATGATTGCGCCAACAACAACTACCCAACCTGCAATAACATTAACAATTCCAAGCATAGGAACTGCAATAACGCCATCGATAAGTGCGAAACCTACTGCTAAAGATACAATGATCCCTACGATCCATGTAATAATTGACAGGATTCCTGTTTCGTTTTGTGCCATATTCACCTCCGTGTTTATTTAATCTTTTTTCTTTTTGGTGGTGAAATGGAAGAATACCATTGCCGCCACGAAAGAGATTATGATTAGCATGAAGTAAGAGTTTGTAATGGAGGTCGTATATCCAAAGTACTCTCTGATAGAGTTTATAGAAATTACTGAATCAGGATTTAAGGAACACATTGCCCATTTGTATGTAGGGTTTGGAACAACTGGTGCAGTCCTACATGGAACTATCGGCATTACTATCGACGCTATTAAAAGTAATGCTGCGAAGACTGTAGAATATATCACCTTCGTTTTAAATTGCATGTTTTAACAAGGTTATTAGATTTTATAAAGGTTTCTTGGAGACTTTTCCGTTTGTTTTTGGGGGGATTTTCTGGATTTTTGGTAGGTTTCATTATGAGATTATCAATCTTTTTTAGTTGAGGTAAGGGTGTCTGAGATATTTATTTTTTATTATTTTGTTTCTTTTTTTGTGGCTGTTTGGACAGCCAATTCTTGAGATATGTCAAAAATCTGCTGCGAAAAGGCTTCGCCTTTTCTCTTCTATGGAAAGAGATTTGTTTATTTGGAACTAGATTAAATGAATTTATCTCATTTTTTGTGGCTGTTTGGACAGCTGCCACGGGGCGTGGGTGTTTAAACAAATAAATAAGGGTGTTTGGACGGCTGTTTAAGCGATTATAGGGGAAGAAAGAGGGTACAGCGACGATAAGAGGGGGTCGTTTAAGAATTGGACAAAGCCCATTTTTCTTGGACAACCAGGCTTTTTGAAGTAAAAATGGAGTAATTTTGGTGTTTGTTGTTTGGACAGGGCGAAACATTTATAAGTCATGTTTCTTAAATATAAATAAGATGTTTGGTTTATTTGGACACAAAAAGAGAATGGAGAAATTGAAGAAAGAAGTTAGTGATTCTTTCAATCATGTTAAGAAAGACTTCTCAAAAGTAGGGGATTGGATTAAACATCTCGACGGAAAACATGAGAACCAGGTTAGTGAATTGGGTCAACTAAAGGCTCAGATTTTTTCTATCCAAAGTGATCTTGAAGAGATAAAAGACTTCATTTCTTTCTTTGGACCGCAACTGTCCAAGGGTTTGTCCAAACAACCTCAAACAGTTGTCCATAAACACCCCTTGGCGCGGGCTGTCCAAACACCTGTCCAAACGGCTGTTCAAACAGGCGTTTTAGACAATTTAACTGTAATGGAAAGAGCTATTGTTTGGGCACTTCTAAATGCAGATATGAGACTAAGTTATGAGGATCTAGCAGCATTGTTAGGGAAAGATAAGAGTACTATTCGGGGCCAAATAAACACTATAAAACAGAAAAGTGAAGGCCTAATCGAAGAGGCAAGAGAGGCAAATGGTAAGAAGAGATTGTTCATTCCAGAGAAAATGAGGGCATTAATCGTAAAAAGCGTAAAAGTGAAGGTAAAAGGGGCTAAAAAGGGCAAAAATTAGTGAAAAAGTCGAAAAGTGAGAGTTAAATATGGTTTAATACTCCAAAAAACAGCAGGTTTTTGGAGGAAATGTGAGTGTTTGTGATAAAGGATTAATAGTTACCAAAAGGAAGATCCAGAAAATCAATGAAAAGGGCCTTTTAGATGAAAAGTGAGGTTAAAGTAACCTTGAATTTTGTTAAAAAGAGAGGAAAATGAGAGTTATTAGGGTAAAGATCAAAGTGATCTGAGTCTTGATGGTTAATATTTTGCTAAAATGTGAGTTTTTGGGGTTAAATGGAGAAATGTGAGTATAAGTGGGGGTAAGGCTAACCTGAGTATGAAAGATTCAGGGCTGATAAAACATAGGAAGTTATTCGGTTACCGGTTTAACTCGAAAGTTTTCCCTATTCAGACTATTTAGATTAGCAACTAAGGCCATAATTTCGTTGTAACCGTCGAGAGTTAAGTGTTTTTTTTCAATTTTTAAATCTAAAACTTTAAAGAAAATTTCCATATCTTTTTTCTTTTTAGTATGAAAATTAGAAGAAATAAGGAGCTCTTTTAGGACAAGTAGATTTTTAATAGAGGTTATCATATAAACATACTGATCCTGAGAGTTTACGCCTTTTTTTCGGGAATATTTGTAACTTTTTTTATAAATTTTGCCTACACCGACGAAGTTTTTTATTTTTTCTAGTGCTTCTTTGTCGTCTTCTCGAAGAAATATTCTGAATTGTAAAATTGGATAAAATTCAAATAGGTAACTTTTTGACTTTTTCATTAGGGCCTTTGAAAGAGATATATTAAAATTTCCTTCGCCTTCAATAAATCCTATAAACCAATCTTTAGATATCATCTTTTATCACCTGGGAGAATAACTATTTAAATATTTCTATTATTTTAATTTTATCGACGGTGATTAGAGTGCTCTTAGATTGACTATAGTGGCTAAATTAGCAATGTTTTTTAGATCTTGGGAGATTTCAAGTGTAATTGTCTTGTTATTTTGACGTATTTTTTGAATTGGAACGCCTTTTTTTGTAAGTTTATTTATGTAATCTCTAATTGAAGACTCGCTAAGATTTAGTTGTTTTGCGAGTAATTTATACGTAATTTCAGGTGTTTTCTGGTCTTCTAGGCTGTATAATGTGGAAAAAACAAGCATTTCTTGAGGGGTTAGGCGTTTAAATTTAAGCCTTATTTCTTTCTTTATACTATCTAGGGAATCAAGAATTTTGCTTGCACGCTCAAAATCATCGATAGGGTCAGAATTATTCATATAATTGGACATTTGTGGGGGATTTTGTGTCTGTCTGTCTGTCTGTTGGTTTGTCTGTCTGTCTGTTGGAACCCCCCTATTTCCTATGGAAACAGGTGAATTTGGGTAGGAGAGAGGCTCTAAAGGCATGTTTTGTGTCTGTCTGTCTGTCTGTTGGACTATTTGAGAAGGATTTTGTGTCTGAATTGTCTGAATTGGTGGAGAAATTGGACGTTCTTGAGACTCTATTTGTCTGTTTTTGAGGTCAAATAGCTGTTCTTGGAGGTCTAAAAGCTCTGTTTTTATGAGTAGAATGTCTTCCTTTATCTTCTGAAATGCTTCTTTGAGAGGATCCATACTCTCATTTATGTTGGAGAGTTTATAATGATAGTTGTTTTGCAAAATATATTTTGGATTTAAGGAGGGAACATTGAGTAAATTGGCTTAAAAAATAATTAATGTTGTCCGTTTAGAAAATTTTAGAAAAGAACTGATAAAAAATAATTTTTATTCATATATTTCACAAATAAAAAAATAATTCAATAAATTTTTGGTTTATAATGAAAAATAAATAATAGTTTATGATAAAATAAATTGGTAAATTTTTTAGTTAGAAATTTTAGAAAATTATGTGAAAAATTTAGGGAAAGTGATGAAAAATTTAGAAAATTTCTAACTACTGCATTTTTTTATAAATTTCGTGTGCCTTATTAGAGATTCTCCATCGAAGTCTGCGAGAATATTTTATTCCTTCAGGATTTTTGTCTATTTTTATCACTAAATCTTTTTTTTGTAACTCAATTAGTAATGATTTTATAAATTCTTCATCACGTGCAAGTTCTTTTGCTATATCTGAAGTAAAAACTTGTTTAGGAAAGATCCCAAATAGATAATGAAGTATCTGTTCTGAAATTCTTTCGCGTTTTTCTTGAGAAATTGTAGGCATTTTATATTTTTATTATCTCTTTTTTAATATAATCTGTAAAAGTTTAATGGTTTTATATATTTTGTTATAGGTTTTCACTAAGTTACCCATTGTTAACAAAAAGAATTGAGAAATGATAAAATAAATTGGTAAATTTTTTAGTTTTTGAAAAAGTTTATGTAAAAAAATCAAATTTTTTAAGAATTATTAGATAATAAATTGTTTAAAGCTATTAATTGTAGTAGTAATGCAGTCCTACGATGCTCTTCGGGTACTGAAACTGTTTGGATTTTGCCATCATGTTGTGTTTGGATAACAGTATCTTTGGAAAAGGGGCATAAATACTTCCTCACAGAGGCTTCTTTATTCTTACCTACATGGTATGTAGAGTGTGGATCTCCACTAATTTGGGTAGGATCATAAGATTTCATGTTATCTATTGCTGCCTCTGCTTGAACGTGTCCACCAATTGAAAATTGGTCAAGTTCTGCACGAATTTTGGAAGGTAGATTTCTTAAAGGCATTTTAGAAAAGGGAAAGATTTAGTTTTTGTTTTCGGATGCCTGTAGTGTAGGAAGCCGAATGTGTATTGGAAGTCCGAGTTCTTCCTCAATTTCGAAGGCTTTTATTGAAGATTTTTGAATAATAATGTTCATAATAGCCATTTGGGTAGGAGAATTGTAATTATTGTCCGCTTTATCCTTTATTGCTTCTTTTATGGTTTTAGGGTCTGCAGAGATGAATAGTATTCCTTCTATAGATACTCCTCCGAGTTCACCATATTTAATCTCAAATTGATAATCTACCTTTAGAACCTCTTGTTTTGCCTGGGAGGATTTGAATTTTTCAACAGACCTTAAATTAATATTAGTATTCAATTCTAGCTTTCCCTTAAAGTCAGGATTCCTTTCACCACTAACTTTAGTTAAGTTAGATCCTACAATGTTCATTGTTTTTGTTTTTTCTGCCATGTTATATTTTGATAAATTTGGTTTATAAAGTTTATTGTACTAAGAAAGTTACTATATTTCTACATTAAATCTTCTTCACTTACAACAATGAAATCACCGACGGCAATTACTGAATTGTAAGGTACCAATGCCTCTCTATCTTTTGTTCTTTCTAATGAAAGATTTGAAGTATAAGTTGTTAAATCCTTTAGAACAAGGTGTATTAATTCTCCTGTTCTTGCCTCAAAAGTAATATCCTTAACGACACCAAGTTTCTTTCCTTCCTTGGTTACGATCTGTTTTCCAAGAAGTGCTTTGAAAGGTTTCTTATCCATGGCTTGTTGAAATGAAAATTATTTATAAATGTTTGTGTGATTGAGTGATATAATTTATTGGTAGAATTTAAAATTTGTTTTATTAATTTATTAATTTGGATCAATAATCATTAAAAAATTCAAAAGATTGTTAAGAGAAATAAATAATAAAATCTATTTGAAATAAAGGTGTATTTTTTAGTAAAAATTGAGATTATTCTATTAATCATTGGATTGTGCGCACTTATTACTCCTTTTTTATGTATAACTCTGCTACCCCTTCATTTCATTTGGAAGTTATTTTATAAGTATTATGGCTTTTAAATTGTTGTTTTTTATAATTTTTATTTATAAATATTTATATTATATATTATATATATTATATATACCTATATTGTATTATATATGTTCTAATAGTGTATATTTGATTATAGTATATGGTAATAATTATATTGTAATATGGTATATTAGGATAGTTATGTTAGATTGATTATATTTTTGGAAGGAACAATTATTTAGATGAAAGAAGGGATATGTGGGGAGAATATTGTAGTGGGTAATTATTATTGGGGAATTGAATAAGGTATTTATTTTATTTTTTGAATTTCTTTTGGAGGGGAAATGAAGGGGTAGGGGGTAGAATCATGTATTTTAGATAATTTAATGTAAATAAGTTATCAGCGACGGAAGATTATTCTTTTTTTTATTTAAGTCTGTGGTGGAGAGAGATAGAGAAATAAATTTAACAAAATATTCTCCATCTGAAATAAAGGGTGGGAAGGCATATTTTCAAGTATATGAAAGTTTAAAAAGTCTCAACCTATATTTTAATTATGGTGATAATGGGGGATAAAAATGGGTGTTGAATTAGGGAATATTTTTGATTCGGCGATTAATAATAGTTTGTTTCAAAACAAAGGGGTTCTTCAAGTAAGATATACTCCTGAATCAATTCCCCATAGGGATGAACAAATAAAATCAATTGCAAGTATTTTAGCTTCTACATTGAGGGGAGAGAGACCGAGTAATTTGTTTGTTTATGGGAAAACTGGGACTGGAAAGACTCTATCTATCCAATATGTCCAGGATGAATTGATGAAGAAAGCTGAGGAATTGGGGGTAGAAATTAAGTTTGAATATTTGAATTGTAAATTGAAGAAGGTTGCAGATACAGAGTATAGGATTCTGGCGGCATTGATTCGTCAATTAGGGGGGACAATTCCCACCACAGGTTTACCTACAGATCAGGTTTGGTCAAAATTTATTGAATTGGTTGATTCAAAGAAACAATTGATAGTATTTATTTTTGATGAGATAGATTCTGCAGTTAAGAAAATCTCTGACGGATTTTTATATTCGTTAACACGTCTTAATTCTGAATTAAGTAATGCTCAGATATCTTTGATAGGGATTTCTAATGATGTAACTTTCTTAGAGAATATTGATCCAAGGGTTAGGTCTTCCCTAGGTGAGGAGGAGTTTGTTTTTCCACCATATAATGCGATACAATTACAAGAGATTTTGAATAATCGTTGTGAGAAGGCATTTAAGGAGGGAGCTATAGCAGATGGTGTTGTTGCTAAATGTGCTGCGTATGCTGCAAGGGAACATGGGGATGCACGTAGGGCTCTTGATTTACTTAGAATTGCTGGAGAATTGTCGGAGAGGGAAGGAAAAAAATTAGTTGAAGAAGACTATATAGATCTTGCAAATAATAAGATGGAGAGGGATAAAATTTTAGATATTGTTGATTCGGAACCAAAACAATTTCAATTGGTTTTATATTCTATAATACAACTTACTAAAAAGGCTAAAGGGGAAGACGGGGATAAATTTTTTACAGGAGACGTATATAATTATTATCAAGAGTTATGTGGAGATACAAAAACTGATCCGTTGACTCAAAGAAGAATCTCAGATATATTGGCAGAAATAGATATGTTAGGATTAATTAATGCTAAAGTGATCTCTAAAGGGAGGCATGGAAGGACGAGAGAGATTAAATTATCGATTCCATCAAATTTATTTGATAAAGTTGAGGCTATGTTAGTAGATAGTCTTGGCATATAAATACTTAAATAAATACTGAGGACAATTCCCACAGGAATGTAGTTCCTCAATTTTACGAACAAAGTTCGATTAAAAATGGCAAGCGAAATATTAAAAATGTGTATGGCGAAAGGTTTTCTTTTAGATAAGGAAATGCTTGAAATGCTTTCTGAGCTGAAAGAGGAGGGTTCCCAAAAAGTTATAGAAACTCTTAGTAATTTAGGGATTGAAGAGAGAGTGATAACTAAAACCATTTTTACTAGTCACTTTAAAAAGATTAGGGATGCTTTAGTTAATTATTCTGGAGATGATGAAATGGACCATTTCTTTATAGGAATGGGGTATAAGGGGGAAAGTTTTGGGAATGAGAAAAATGAAAATGATGAGGCTGGAACTGATTTAACAGCTAGTGAGGCGAAAGTAGGTAAGGTGAAATTATTATCTGCTCCTGCATTTCCTCAAAAAAAGATTACCGTTAAGGATTTTGTTAAACATTTTAGATCACGTTACGAATCAATAAAGGGATACTTGGAAGCTAGGGATTTTGATGATTTGACTTCTATAAGGAAGATTGGGAATGAAAGGGGGAGTTATACTATTATTGTTTCTATTTTAGGAAAAAGGATGACTAAAAATAAAAATATGATGTTAGAAGTGGAAGATATGACTGGAGTTTCTAGAGTTTTAGTCAATCATAATAAGCAAGAGGTATTTGATAAGGCTAGAGACTTACTTCCTGATGACATTGTTGCAATTAATGTTTCAGGTTCTAGTGAAATGTTATTTGCAAATGATCTTAATTTCCCCGAGGGTGGACTAAAGGAAAAGAGGACTTCAGATTTTGATGAATATGTTGCATTTAGTGGAGATTTTCATGCTGGATCTACAATGTTCTTAGAAGATAATCTATTGAGATTTGTAAAATGGTTAAATGGTGAAGAAGGAGATGATAGGCAGCGAGCTCTAGCTAAAAAAGTTAAATATTTATTTTTGACAGGAGATAATGTGGATGGTGTTAGTCATTATCCTGGCCAGGAGAAACATTTGATTCAAAAAACCTCTAGAGGACAGTATGAAAAGGTAGAAGAGATTTTAAAATTAATAAGAAGTGATATACAAATTATTATTTGTCCAGGTCAGCATGATTCTGTTTGGGTAGGGGAGCCTCAACCAATAATTGGAGAACGTTTTGCAGAAGGATTACATAAAATGGAGAATGTCCACCTCGTTCCAAACCCTTCTTTAGTGGAAGTCGATGGAGGATTTAAAATTTTAATGTATCATGGTGCAAGTATAAACAGATTTATTGATGAAATTCCTGAGATTCGAACCAATTTTGGACATAGATCTCCTACTCGTGTTGTAAAGGAAATGTTAAGACGAAGACATCTTGCCCCAATGCATGGTGGGATGGATTATATTCCTTGTGAGAAGGGAGATCCAATGGTAATAGATATTATTCCCGATATCCTTGCAACTGCAGATCAACATCGTCCTGAAATTTCAATACATAATAATGTTTTACTTATTGCAAGCTCTTGTTGGCAGTCTATTACTCCTTTTGAAGAGAAAGTAGGTAATGTTCCGGATCCTTGTAAGGTCCCTCTATTCAATTTAAAAAATAGGGAAATTAAGATACTTGATTTTTCTGATGGACAAAAAGAGATTAAATGGGAGAGTGGAGATAATTTAGTATGTAATGTAAATGGTAAGGAAGGAACGGTTAGTGAAGGGGATAGCGAGGGTCTTATTTATGGAGGTGAAATGGAATGAAAATTGCAGTTGATATTGATGGAGTGTTGAGAGATTTGATGGGAGGATTTTGGGAGTATTATAACCGGGAAAATTCAACAGACTTCAAATCATGTGAACAAGGAGTATATAATCTTGGTGAGATTATAGGTGTTAGTTATGAAGAAGCAGGTAAATTGTTGGATGATTATTGTCTTTCAGAGGATTTTAAAATGGTTAAGGCTATTGAAGGCTCTTCAGATGCAGTTGCTTTATTGAAAAGATATCATGAGCTATTTGCTATTACTGCTTGTCCTTCTTGGATGAAAGAAGATACTGAAGAATTTTTAGGAAATAATTACTCCGGACATTTTTCTCAATTAATATTCTCTGGAGAATTTTATCCAGGACAGTCTTCAAAATCCAAAGATAAAATTTGTGGGGATTTAGAAATTGGAGTAATTGTTGAAGATAATGCATTTCATTCTGAATGTTATGCAGGGAAGGGTCTACAGGTCCTTTTATTTAATCAGCCATGGAATCAAAAACTTTCTCATGAGAATGTTATTCGTTGTTATGGTTGGGGAGATGTTGTTGCAGAAATAAAAAAATATGAAGGGAGTTTAATTCAAAATGGAAATTAGTGAGAAATGTAATTGGAATGTTGAGGGATATTTTGATAAAATCAGTGAGGGGGTGAAGAAAGAATATGGGGTGGCTAATGCTGCCCGGGCTAAAGGTCTTGATCCTGAAGATCATGTTGAGATTCCTCTGGCAATGACTATGGCAGAGAAGTCTGTTGGATTGATTACTACTATTTATCCAGATTTGCCGATTGTTGAGATCACTAAAAGGATGCTTGAGTTGGAAGAAGAGTTTGGGCAGTTAGATACTTCGGTTAGTTTTGCTATTGCTAGGGAAATTGCTGAAGAAAAGTTTTGTAAGTTTAAGGATCAACTCGAAGCGATTGATGCAGGGATCCGTGTGGGCTTTGCGTATATTACTTTAGGTGTTGTAGCTTCTCCAATTGAAGGTTATACTGGTATAGATATTGGTAAGACTCGCGATGGGAAAGAATATTTTATTGCTAATTTTTCAGGACCTATTCGTTCTGCAGGAACTACTGCCACATGTGTTGTATTGATGTTAATAGATTATCTCAGGGATCACTTTGGTTATGCTAAATATGATCCTAGTGATCAGGAAATTAAGAGATATGTGACTGAGAATACAGATTATCATGAGAGAGTTACCAATTTACAATATTTTCCTACTGAAGAAGAAATGACTTTTCTTGCAAAGAACCTTCCCATCCAAATTTCTGGAGATCCTACTGAGAAAAGAGAGGTTTCTAACTATAAGGATCTTGAGAGAGTCCCCTCTAATTTTATTCGTGGTGGAATGTGTTTAACTTTCTCTGAAGGGCTTGCCCAGAAGGCAGCTAAGGGTGTTAAGAGATTACAATCTCCAAAGAAAGCGGGGATGAAATGTGAAGGATTTGATTTTCTTGATGAATATTTAGAGATTCATGCAAAGAGAGAGAAGGGAAGTGGAGATGTTGTTGCGACATATATTAAGGATTTAGTTGCTGGACGTCCAGTTTATGGCCATCCTTCTCGTGCGGGAGGATTCAGGTTTAGATATGGTAGGTCTAGGGTTGCAGGGTTTTCTGCAGTTTCAATCCATCCTGCTACTATGGGAATTACAAATGGATTTTTATCTCATGGAACTCAATTGAAAATTGAAAAACCTACTAAGGGATGCATTATTACTTCATGCGATTCTATTGATGGCCCTATTGTTAAATTGAAAAATGGTTCTGTGAAACGAATTAATGATTTTGAAAAATCTAAAGATATATATGATGAAGTTGAAGAGATTATTTATCTTGGAGATATTTTATTTCCCTTAAGTGATGTTATAGATCGTAATGCGGAGTTATTGAAACCTGGTTATGTTGAAGAGTGGTGGGAATTAGAATTGAAGAAAAAATTAGATGTTACTGGTGAAAAGATTTCAAATTTTTATAATCATATTCGAAAAGTTCCTTTGAGAAAAGCTATGGAAATTTCTGAAAGATATTCCTTACCCCTACATCCTATGCATATCTTTTATTGGAATCAAATTTCTGTAGATGACTTTTATTGGTTAATGGATTGGTTACAGAATGCTATTTGGAGAGGGAGTGGAGAGAATGGTAAGTTGGTTCTTCCGTGGGAAAGTTCGGTTCGTGAGAAATTTTCTGAGGCTAAAAGAGCTTTGGAAATTTTAGGAATAGAACACGATGTAGTCTTTGACAATGTTGTTATTTCAAGAGATGCCGAAGCTTTATTGGTTAATTTAGGATTTGAGTTTATTGGGGATGGAACTGTTTTGAAGGAAGAGGTTGGAAGAATTATTAGCAATAAGGAAAGTTTGTCCAAAGAAGATGTATTGGAGATTGTAGATTCTCTTTCTAAATATCTAATTAAAGATAAGGCAGGAGATTTTATTGGGACTAGGATGGGTCGTCCTGAAAAAGCAAAGCTTAGAAAGTTAACTGGAAGCCCGAGTGTACTTTTTCCAATCTCTGACCAGGGTGGCCGACTTCGAAGTGTTCAAGCGGCAGTCAATGTAGGATATATAAAATCTCAGTGGCCTTTATTTCATTGTGAGTGTGGAAATGAATCTATTTATTCTACTTGTGATAAATGTGGGAAGAAGACTGTTAGAAAATATTATTGTAGGGATTGTTCTAAGGTGATGGATGAACCCTGTGAAGAACATGGGAGTAATGCCTATACTTTCCGGAGTATTGATAGTAAACACTATTTCAAAAAAGCAATGGAATTAATTGGATATAAATCCTATGAAGTACCTCCATTAATCAAGGGAATTAGAGGAACTTCTTCTGAAGATCATGATTTTGAAAACTTGGCTAAGGGAATTCTTAGGTCTAAGTATAATCTTTGTGTGAATAAGGATGGAACTATAAGATATGATGGGACTGAGATTCCCCTTACTCATTTTAAACCTGTAGAGATTGGAACTTCTGTTGAGAAGTTGAAAGAGTTAGGATATGTGCAAGATATTTATGGAGAGATTCTGGAAATGGAAGATCAGATTTTGGAACTTCGGCCTCATGATGTTGTTTTGCCGTCTTGTCCTGTAACTCATGATGAAAAAGCAGATGATGTTTTCTTTAATATTGCTAATTTTGTTGATGAAGAATTAGAAAAATTTTATGGGCTTCCCAGATATTATAATTTGAAATCTAAAGAAGATTTGGTTGGGCAGTTAGTTGCATGTATGGCTCCCCATAATTGTGCTGGGGTGATTGGAAGGATTGTAGGATTTAACCATTTGCAAGGATTGACTGCTTCTCCCTATATGCACGCAGCAATGCGTAGAGATTGTGATGGGGATGAGGCTGCGGTGATGATGTTGATGGACGTTCTTTTGAATTTCTCTAGGAAATTTTTACCTTCTCATCGTGGTGGAACCCAGGATGCCCCCTTAGTTTTGAATGCACATATTCGTGCTGGAGAGGTGGATGATCAGATTTTGACATTTGAATTGTCTGACCACTATCCTTTGGAAGTTTATGAATTGGCTGAACAGAGAAAACATTCTAGTGAATGTAAGATTGAAACAGTTCAGGATAGATTGGTTGCAGGGACTAGTCCATTTACTTGTACAGGATTCACACATGATTCTAGTAATTTTAATTTGGGTGTTTTGAACGGGGCGTATAAGATTCTACCTACGATGAAAGATAAGGTTGGAAGTCAGATGGAATTGGTGGGGAAGATTCGTGCGGTGGATACTGAAGATGTTGCTAGATTGATTATTGAGAGACATTTCATTAGGGATATTCGAGGTAATTTGAGAAAGTTTGCTCAGCAGCAGTTTAGGTGTGTTGCTTGTAATGAAAAGTTTAGACGACCCCCTCTTTCAGGGATATGTACAAATTGTAAGGGGAAGATAATCTTTACAATAAGTGAGGGTTCGATTAAGAAATATCTTGATCCCGCATTAGATCTAGCAGAGAATTATAATATTGCAGCATATACTAAGGAAGGTATTGAGTTGACTAAGATGTACATAGAGAGTATCTTTGGGAAAGATAATGAGAAGCAGGTTGAACTAAAAAAGTGGTTCTAGTTCAACTTGTATGTTTTCCTCTTGAGTATCGGAAAAAAGCAAGTTGAGTTGAAGAAATGGTTTAGAATTGGTTAGCTTTATATATTCATTTTTTGATATTTTGTGATGGCAGAGATAGTTTTGAATAAGAAGGAAAAGAAAGCAGTAGAAAAAGAAGTTAGACATAGATTATATATTAGGGCTAAGAAACATGCTTCTGAATTTAAGAAGGAGTTCAAGAAACAATTGTTAGTTGCAGTTTCTGCGGCATTTGGATTTCTGATGGCGTTTTCCTGGAGAGAACCCATTACAAATCTGGTAGATCTTCTAGCAAAGAATATGGGCGCATCTGGCCTTATTTTTTATAATGTGATTTCTGCTTTGATATTAACAGTTGTTGGAGTTCTCTTTTTGATGTTCATGAGTCGATGGGCAACTGATGAGAAGAAGTAGTTTTGTTATTATTCTTAATTGATGAATTTTATTGGAAAAGATTAAAAAGATTGGGATATTAAATATGATATGGAAAAAGATATAGATCTTGGTGATATGATGAGGGCAAGAGGACTTACAAAGATCTCAATGAGGAGACCAGTTAATACCCAATATACTCCTGATACTATAGATAGTGCTCCTGCAGAAGTTAGAGCTACTGTTCTCTATGATCTTACTCACTGTAGTCGTTTTATGTAATGAGAGATATTAGAATTATCCTAATTTAACTTTACTGCAGTTTCACTGCCGTGCCATAGGCTAACATTTCTGCTGCACCTTGCATTACTACTGAAGTTGTGAATCTAATATTGATAATTGCGTCGGCTTTGAGTTCTACAGCCTCATTAACCATTCTATTGAATGCTTCTTCTCTTGCTTGGGTTGTCATCTCTGTGTAGGATTTTATTTCTCCTCCAACAATTGTTTTGAGTCCTGCCATAATATCTCGTCCAAGATGTCGTGCTCTAATTGTATTTCCTTTTACAACTCCAATGATTTGTTTAACTTTTTTTCCAGGAATTTCTGCTGTTGTGGTTGTGATTATCTTTGCCATTTGATTATCTAAGTGTTACTTGTTCTTTTTTAGCCTTTGGTTTATTTATATCTTTTCGTTCTTCGATTTTATCTTCTTCCTTATGGAGGAGAATTAATGCTATTCCTATTGCTGCGTTAACTCCTAGTGCAATCCAAGATCTGGAGACATAGAAAAGCCATGCAGCGAAGATAAGCCACGCGATTCCAAGATATATTGCGCTTTTTGCCATGTTAGTAGTATATATACTGGTAGTTTTAAATGTTTTTGAGGAACCTTAAAATGGGAGATAGAAGAGTATGGTGGGAATAAGTAGCGCCCCCATTAAAAAACCTCTTCTGATCCCAGCATAGATGCATGTTAATCCTAGAAGAGTAGATACTACGAGGGTGAACATTCCTAATTTTCCTGATGTGATGGAAATGATTGAAGTTAGAAAGACTAGAATTAATGTGGAGATTAATGTATAGTTGAACTTGTGGATATGTCTTGCGAAAAATTTTGATATTATTGAAGCCGTGAAGAATGAAATTGTTGCAGAGATTAGTATTGCGAGGAGGATTATTGTTAACTCTGTTGGTGTGATTTGGGCAATTTGTGAGATTGCATTTGCTGCACCTGTCCTAGTTTTTTGAGTAAGGAAAAGGGTGACGAATGAAATTGACATTACTAATGTATTAATTGATCCTAGAAGAATGAGGAATTGTTTCTGTGAGATTTCTCCAGTAATTTCAGATCCAATTATTGCTGCTTGACTGCTCCCAAGGCCTGGAAGGAAAGAACAGATTGGTGAGACTAAGGCCGTTGCAATCGCAGGTTTGATAAACTTCTTTTTTGGAAGAATAAATGTTGAAGTTTTTTGTTCGGGAATTGTAATCTTTTTAGATATTGAATAAATGAGGGTCGATGATCCAAAAAGCCCGGTCAAGAGGGGGAGAAGTGGCTGATCCATTGGAGAGTTTAGTGTAGCTATTCCGAGGAATCCGGCTAAGATGAAGATTATTAGTGCCCATATCTTTGATTCTTTCTCTTTTGAGATAAGGAATATAGAAATTAAGATTAGAAACCATGCCATCATTCTTTGAATGAATGGATAAACAGGTGGAACGGTGATGATGAAGATTGGTACTATTATTATTAGAAGTATTATTGAGAGAGCAGAACCAAGTAGGGTAAGATTTACTGCCGCATGTCCATGTCCTTTGAGAAGGAGGTCATGACCTGGGAGAACGCTAAGGCCTGTATCTTCATCAGGAGCTCCGAAGAATATTGATGGAATAAAATCTATGAATGTATGAGCGATTGCCATCGAGGCGATGAAGGTAATTATTGTAATTGGCTGAAAATAAGTTAGGAGAAAAGCCAAGGCTGAAAGTGTTAACGTCGCTATGAGGTTTGTGTGGACTCCAGGGATGAGGCCTGTGAAAGTTCCTGCGAGCGTGCCTAGGAGAATTGCTGCAATGAGTTGGAGCATATTACTTAAGAGATTAGAGGTATATATGGATGCGTTTTAATTTTTTAGTGAAATCTCAAAAATTTGACATAAGATTTATAAAGAATAAGGATGAGTAATTGATATGATGGGGTTAATTTGATATTTAATACAAGCGAGGTTGGAAGTGGTTTGGCTTGGTTTTCGGATAATGTTTCTGCAACTGGTTTCATGACGCGAACGCAGGTTTATGATAAATCTAAAGGGAAAGCTTTGGATAAGATTAAAGATGCTAGTGATTTAAAGGAGGGAGAGGAGATTGATCATAGTGAGTTTTATGGGCATGTAGAGTATGAGGTTACTGATTTTTCTAGGCCAGAAGAGGAATTGGTCGATGAAGAGGTTTGTGGGAATAAAGGAAGACCTTGTGAGATTGTTGAAGTTTTAAAGACTGTTTATCCACATACAAAGATTGAGGAAGGTGTAGATATTGTTATGGAGATTGAGTTGTTGAGACAGGCTATTTATGAGTTGAAGCTTGAAAACGAAGAGTTAAGGGCATTGATTAAGTAAGTTTAATTTATTTTCGAAGATTATGATTTTTTCTGGAATATTGTTGAGCAACTTTCGTACGATTAATTTCTTACTATTTTATCCACTATAATTTGGGATTGGTTTTTGTAGGTATCTTGTTTGCCTTCTATATGCACTTGATCTCCGGATTTTAGTGGAAGGATTTTATTTTCGAAGATTATGATTTGTTCGGGCGTGTTGTTGAGTTTGATTGTAATTTTATTGTTTCCATATTTGATTGATTGAATTTTTCCTTGAATTGTTATTTGGGATGAAAATTGGGAGATGGCTAAGAGAATTAGGATTCCGATTATGGTTGCGATGAAAAGGGACTTTTGAGGGTTCATGTTGTTAACAAGAGAGTAATGTTTAAATAGGTATTATTTCTAGAAAGTTATATGAAAAAGAGTATTGGTGTTTTATGTTTTGTTTTTTTGTTAGTATTTAGTTTGGGTATTGTTATTGCGGAAGAAGAATCTAATGCGACTATCGAGTCCGTGAAGATTATTGAATGTTCTGAAGCTGATTATGATGGTGATGGGGATGTTGGATTTGAAGATTTATTTAAGTTTAGGGAATGCTATAATATAAATTATACTGAAAATTGTTCTTTTTGGGATTTTAATAATGATGGGTATGTTGGGGCAGCAGATTTATCTTCTTTTAGGACATGGTACGAAAAGACATGTCCTGTGGAAATTGAATGTTCTGAAGCTGATTATGATGGTGATGGAGATGTTGATGCGACAGATATTTTGAAATACAATCAATGTAATCCTGATTCTGAGTCATACGATCCAAATGCCACCATTGACTGATCCTTTTTTGATTTTAATAATGATGGTATTATTGATCAGTCTGATGGTGATTCAATGAGTGAGTGGACTTGGGAGACTTGCCTTGGCGAACTTTCTTGCTCTGATTCCGATGGAGGAATAGATTATTACACTAAAGGAACTTGTGTGGATAAGGGGAGAACAGGTAACTTCACTAGGACTCATACCGATGTTTGTGGGGCATCAATAGATGATATTTATTATCCCGAGATATTAACTGAGTTTAGGTGTGGGGAAGGGTTGCTTTGTCGGCATGATAATTTTTCATGTCCTAATGGTTGTGTTGATGGGGCATGTATAGAAAAGAAATTCGAAACTTGTTCTGGTGTGATGGACTTCATGGAAAATCCTAGTGATATTACGATTGATGAATGGAATAAATGGGAGTTAAGATATAATAATTCTTGGAGTTATCCAGGTTATGGACGTTCTTATGATGCTTCATTTAAGTATCGTGATGACTATAGGAGTGCTTATGCACATATTGCGGTAGAGGAACTAATGAATAAGGAGAATGTTGAGCGTGGGTTGAAGAATGCTATTGAAAATGAATTGTGTAGGCAGGAAAAGATATGGGAAGATAATAATTATTGGGAGGAAGAAGAGAACTATCAGATTGTTTATGTTTGTAAGGGTGTTTGGTCCGTGGCGTATGAGGAGAGAGATCTAAGGGATACTTCGTATCAGAATGATGTGAATGTTATTTGGTTTAATGAAAATAAATTATTTAGGGCTTATCTTTCAAGCTATGATTATGACTTTTGCGACTCGCATGAAAGTTGTCAGGAAAGGGAGCAAGAAAGACATAGAAGGCAACAAGAAAATGTGATAGACTTTTTGGAAAAACTCATGGATAATAGGGCAGAGTATGTTTCAGGATTATATATTAATTATCCGGGTAATGATCTTATTCAATATTTTTTAGATGCTTGTGGTTCTCAAATTGAAGAGGAAGAGGAATCTGTGGGGTCTTGGAGATGCCAACTATCTCCTGCTATTTGTCCCCCACATGGAGAGCAGAAAGAGACATGTACTAGATGGAATAATAATTTAGAGGAAGAGGAAGTTAGAACTGCTGAGCTTTCTTGTTCTCCAGGAATTTGTGCAGGATGTCAAGTTCCTAGATGGTTTGAATGGGGTAATGATAATGAAGGTTCAGATAATATTTGTATTCCTTATGGTATGAGGAAGGAAAAAGAGAATGGCTGGACTATTGAAGAAGTTACAGAGTCTTTTTCGGATAGTGGTGTAGAAGGATTAAGTGTACGAGAGGCTAATCAGGATAGAGACAGAGATGGGAATGCTGAACTTCAATTAGATGTTTATAAGAATGGAACTGCTTCATTGAGGGTTAATGAGTGGGGAAACAGATCCTATTATTTAGAAGTAGGTGCGGAGATTGATTTAAGCAATGTTGGGGATCCTTATATGGATGTAGAAAAATATTATTTTGTCGTTGATGAGATTTTCTTTGATTCTGAAGATTACAATGAGAGCTATATTCAGGTTACATTTTATGTTTCGGGAAATCATACTCGACAAAAACATATTTCTAATTATCTTAATTTTTATTGTGATTTAGATGGTCGAATGAAAATACAGAAGGATGATTGGACTCGATGTCAGAATAGTTATGAATGTACTAGTAATCTTTGTTCAGGTCATGAATGTACTGGGATTAATCAGATGATCCAGAGTGTGGCAGGATTTAAGTCGATTGGTGTGAGATTGCTTTGTAAGTTTGCAGATATCTTTGCTATAGAGAACTATGAGCAATGTATTTTTGATTATTTAGGTGAGAGTTTTGAGGCAGAGGCAGAGGAGATTATTGATGAGGAAGAGGTTGTTGAGATAGTTCGTGGCGGCGGCGGAAGCAGTGGCGGAAGCAGTGGCGGAAGCAGTGGCGGAAGCAGTGGCGGAAGCAGTGGCGGAAGCAGTGGCAGAGTAAATAATTTAAGCAACATAAGCAATGGGGGGAGCAGTGGCGGAAGAGCGAGTAGTGAGGGAAATGGGAATGGGGGATCTGTGAGTGCGGAGGAGAGTAATCTTTGTGATGAAGATTCGGATTGTGAAAGTAATGTATGTGCCGATGGAGAATGTGTTTCAGCAGGAGTAATAAGGAGAATTATTAATTGGTTTATGGATTTGTTTGAATAGTTATCTTACTTGAAATTCGACTACATCTTTATCCTTGAGTTTGTGGTCGATCCCAATGACCTGTCCTCCGAACTTTGATGAGGGGCCCCAAACTCTTGCACGTTTGATCTTCCTTGAGAGGCCTTTAAGGATTTTTTCTGCTGCGTCCTTAAGTGTTGACCCGGGTTTCATGATCATTGGTTCTTTTGTTGCTTCTTTCTTTGGTTCTTTGGTATAGACTCTAATGATTGGGAAGGTTTCAAAGATTTTCTTTTTTAGTTTTTCGATATCTTCTTTTTTTGGATTTATCGACGAGAAAAGGACTGAATCTAGCTTTTTATGTTTGGATTTAAGGTTTGCTTTGACTTTTCTTTTTTCATTTTCATTTAAGAGATCTGATTTGTTGAAGATGAGAATAATTTTTGCCTTGGACCTGTAAAGAAACTCCTCGGCTTTTTTTATTTGGTCGAGACTCTCAACTAGGAGGAGGATTGTGTCTGTGGAGTTGACTAGGTTTTTACTATGGTTTGGAAATGAGGGCTGATCTATAATTTGGATTTGGGCTTCTTCGAATTTGAATGTCCCTAATTGGGGTTTGTATGTGGTGAATTCGTGAGGAGAGATTTTCGCTTCTTGGTTTGTTAGGAGTGTGAAAAGTTGAGACTTTCCGGTGTTTGGAAATCCTGCCAAGACACATTGCATGTCTGCTTTTTTTATCCCTTGTTGGGACGACTTTCCCGATTTTTTCTGCTTGGCGACGCTTGCCTTTAATTTTTTATAACGGTTGGTTAGGTTCTTTCGCATATTTTCTGAGGACTTATGCTTAGGAACTTCTTTCATCATGACTTCGAGGCAGGCAATTCTTTCTTCGTCGGTTGTTGCTTCATGAAATTCTTGTTCTGCCCTTTGATAGAATGGGGATTGGTTTGTTGATGCCATAGGGGGATATATATGTGAGAGTTTAAGAAGTTTTTTAAATGTTGGAGTGTACCTTCTTTAATGGTGAATAAGGTCGTTCTTGATTATTTGAAGAAGAATTCTGGGAAATTTGAGATTCCTGTTTTGAAGAAGAAATTATTATCTGCAGGTTATACTCAGAAGGACGTTAATGAGGCAGAGAGTTCTTTTTTATCTAGTAAGAATGCCCCGAATATTGCGCCTGCACTTTCAAGGGTCGAAGAGGCCCAGATAGAGGAAAAGAATTTGGTGAAGAATTCTAAATGGTTCAGAATTGCGGGGATCTTTGGCATATTGGCAATTACTTTCCTGGTTTTGTTGGCCTTTTTTTCTGATTTAAGAAGCATTGTGGGATTGGGATTGACCTTGGGTATTGTCTTCTCTTTGATCCTGTTTTTATCGGGATTTATCCTTTTGGGTAGAAGACACGATGGGATGCTACTGGGGGTGGCAAGTTGGATCCTCATAGGGTTTGTGGTCATCTTTTTAATATTTCAAACGATTGGTTTTTTCTCCCCCACATTTATGAGGGATCTTTTCATAGGAGATGTTTCTCCAAATGGACTGGAAGATATTGTTGGGTCTATTCTAGAGGTGATGATAGGTGTATTGATTTTTGCAGTGATAATCTTATTGAGTCTTGTTGCCTTGGGAATAATTTTTGGTATTGGGGTGATGAAACTTGGAGATAAGGTTCCTTTTGCTAAGGTAACTGGGATTTTGAATATTATTGGTTGGTCGACGCTGATTATTGGTGTTGGAGTCTTAGTTTTGATTGTGGCATATGTCTTTGAAATAATCTTGTTGTTTAAGGTAGGAAAAAGTAGCCTGAGATTTGCATAATCTTTAAATAGGTAAAGGATGTTAACAATTTATGAAAAAGGGTGTTGGTGCTTTATGTGTTGTTGCATTATTAGTATTTAGTTTAGGAATTGTTTCTGCAGGAGGAGGAGTTAGGGATATAATCAAGAGTGGGAGTTATGGGAATGTGAGATATGTAGATAACGACACTTGTAAGGTGGATCTTTTCTTTAGTGTTTGTACTTGGGGAGATATAAGACTTACCACTAAGACCTTAGATGGGAATGACCCTGATTTTATTAGCAAAAGTTATGATTGTAATAGTGGTATTAGGGGATATCCTGGAACTGGAAGGAAATATTATGCAAAGAGCGTTTCTGTTCCACGAGGTGTAGCTAAGGAGCACATTTTTTATGTTAAGGGCCCCTGTAGTGGCGATGATGCTTGTTGGGAAACTGAAAAGAAATCTATGAAGGTAAATTGTGCACCCCCTACATGTGTTAAAAAGAAGGAAATTTGTGGGGATAATAGGGATAATGATTGTGATGGGGTTGTCGATAATGGATGTCCTACGATTCCAGCTACTCCTGCTACTGATAGTTGTACAGATAGTGATGGAGGAGAGAATTATTTTGAGAAAGGGACTTTGGAAAGGGACGATGTGACAAAAACTGATTATTGTTGGAATGATAATTCAAGTATTGAGGAAGAATATTTTAATGTTTCGAGAGAGTATTCTTGCGATCTTAACAGAGACCCTCTGAACCCAAATATTATTGGAATTGGAGGCGATACAGACACCGGATATTATGAGATTAACTATGATTGCCCTAATGGTTGCTCTGATGGGGCCTGTATTGATGGTGATGAACCTGAAGTCTGTACTGACAGCGATGGGGGAACAGATTATTTTGTTAAGGGAACAACAGGGACAAGCAGAGATTATAAGATAGATAATTGTAATGGAGACAGGCTAGAAGAATTTATTTGTACTGGAGATTCTTCGGGTACTTCTGTGGATTATGAGTGTCCTAATGGTTGCTCTGAAGGTGCGTGTATTTCTGATGAACAAACATGTACGAGTGATTCTGAGTGTGTTTCTGAAGATGAAGTTTATTGCTCTGATAGGAATACTAAATGTACCAATTCTGTAAGGATGGGATGTGTACCGAGCCTTGGTGTTTGTATGCCTCTTCTTGGATCGGAAGGGCTTTCTTGTGAGCCTTGCCCTAATGGTTGCTCTGATGGTGCGTGTGTTTCTGAGGAGGGATATATGATTTATGGAGATAGTTTTGGAAACCGAGGTCCCAATTTAGTTGAAGTTGGGGGGAAATTTAGCATTCACCGGAGTATACAGGTTCCTGAGAATCAGTTGGATAATGTTCCAATGGAATTAGAATTTGTAATTGGAACTCCTGAAGGAGACATTACTATTAATTTATCTAGAAATTATAATTATACTCGTAAGGATGGAAAAGTGGAACCAATTCTTGATGATAAATTCTGTTATTATGAGGAAGCATACGGTCTTAGAGTATGTTCTCTTAATTTCTGGGGAGAAGTTGTTGGAGAGAGCGTAGGAGATTATTCATTTGTCTCTGCAAATGGGGGAAGGTTTGAACTCGGGATGGTGGTTCCTAGGGGCTATCTTTCAAAGAATCTTGTTTTGACTAGTAAATATAATCCTGGCGTGCCTTGGGGAGAATTTAGGAGTTTACATGGGGGCGGAGTAAGATTAACTGTAGAATATGGGGGCGCATCCCTTGTTGATGAAGAATATGCTGGAGCTACTGTAGACTTACTATCTACGGAAACTGGGGCTGAAAATCAGATGGACGAGATTTTTGAGGAGATTGTTGATGAAACGGGATTTAACTTGAATACTGTTAATGTTGGAAGACAGTGGGTTTATATGATTCGTGCACGTGAACAGGGAAAGGGAATTGTTGGTGCCTTTTGGAGAAGTGGGAATAATACTGTAATGGTGTTTAGTTTAGGTGCTTCGGGAGTAGATATCTCTTCTGAGGATGTTCTAAAGGCCCTTGGTGGAAAACATGTGACCTTCGAGGGAAATGTGGCCTTTAGTGATTGGCCAACCATGTCGGGGAGACTATTGAAGGATTATCTTGTTAAGTATCCTAGTTCTTTAGAAGATGAAGAACTGAGCTGTGTCTCCGATTGGGTGTGTGATATTTCTCCGGTTGTTTGTCCTGCGCATGGTAAGCAAAAGAATAAGTGTAGGGATCTTAATGGATGTCAAACTAGAACCGAATATGAAACTAGTTGTAGTCCCGGAATCTGTTCTGGATGTTTCAATAATAATGAATGTATTCCTTATGGATTTAGGTTAGCTATCCGGCAAACATTTGAGGATAAATTCGGACTTAGTTCTTATTGTGATATTGATGGAAAGATAAAGCCTCAGCGAGAGGATTGGACGGCTTGTCAAAACAGTTATGAATGTGAGAGTAATCTTTGTTCTGGGGGAGAATGTACTGGGATTAATCAAATGATTCAGAGTGTTACGGGGTTCAAATCCATCGGGGTGAAATTACTTTGTAGGTTTGCAGGGATTTTTGCAATCGAAGATTATGAACAATGTATCTATAATTATTTGGGAGAAGGATTTGATGCAGTTGAATTTAAGGTTGGAGATGCAAATCACGACGGAGATGTAGATGAAGTAGATTATGCTATTTGGGCAAAAGAATACAAATCTGGTAAAGGGTTATCTGCGGATTTTAGTGGTAATGGAAAGGTGGACATTGGAGATTATACTCTTTGGGCAGCTAACTATGATGGGGATGTTAATGATGTTGTTCCCTCAGAAGCTATTGGAGACATAGAAGGCCTAGGAGAGCTATAAGGCACTGTTCCTATTGGGTAAATTAATTAGTTAACCTTATAACGCTTTTTTTCTAAATTAGATTATGGATAAGATGAAATTGGCCGTGCTTTTTTCTGGTGGGAAGGATTCTACTTATGCAGCTTGGCTGGCTAAAAAATATGGGTATGATTTGACTTGTTTGATTTCTATTCAGAGTGAAAATAAAGAGAGTTTCATGTTTCATGTGCCTTCTATCTCTCAAGTTAAGATACAGGCTGAAAGGATGAATGTGCCTCTGATACTTCAGAAGACAAAAGGAGAGAAGGAAATTGAGTTGAAAGATATGGAGAAGGCCATAAAACAAGCAATCAAGGATTATGGGGTTGGGGGAATAGTTACGGGGGCAGTAGAAAGTGTTTATCAAGCCTCTAGGGTCCAAGAAATTTGTAATCGGTTGGGAATAGAATGTTTTAACCCTCTTTGGCAGAAGGATCAGTGGGAGCTTATGGAAGACTTGATGAAAGAAAAGTTTGAAGTTATTGTCGTCGGTGTTTTTGCCTATCCCTTCGATGAATCCTGGTTGGGAAGAAAAGTAGATAAGAAATTGCTGGGAGAGTTAAGGAAAATCCACGAAGAATTAAAAATTAATCCTGCTGGAGAGGGGGGAGAGTTTGAGACACTGGTTTTGAAATGTCCATTATTTGATAGGGGCCTGAAGATTAAGGAGAGAGAAGATATTGGTGAGGGCCATAGCTGGAGAATGGAGGTTACCTTAGAATGATTCTAGTGATTAATGTTTGTAGGGAGAAGTTGCATGATTTGGAGTTTGTGAAGCCTATTGAAGACATTTTGAAGAAGGAGGAAATTAAATTTTTTACTCGTCATTACTTGAAGCTTCAGAAGGGAGATCTAATGAATGCAAGGAAAGTTATTATTTGTGGGACTAGTTTGAAGGATGAAGAATATTTGGAGTCTCTAGGACACTTTCATTTCTTGAGGGATGAAAATTTTAGAAAGCCCGTCTTAGGAATTTGTGCAGGGATGCAGATTATTGGATTGGCCCAGGATTTAGATGAACAAGTTGGTAAGTTGAATGTTCTGAGTGATTTTAGCCATATCTTAAAGAAAAAAACTGAGATTGGATTTTTTCATGAAAATTTCAAGAAGAAATTTCTTGGTTTGGAAGGAGACCATGAAGTTTATCACTTACATAATAATTATGTTCAATTTTCTGAAGATTTCGGCTCATTTGTCGATGGCAAGGTTGTTCAAGCAGTTAAGCACAAGAAGAAGGAAGTTTACGGTGTTTTGTTCCACCCCGAGGTTAGGCAGAAAGAAATGATCTTGGAGTTTGTTAACAATGGATAAAGAATTTATTTTAGAGGTTAAGAAGAAGCGAGAGTTTTCTCAATTGCCTGATTCTGTTGTTGAACGGGCAATCAGCGTCGCTGGTGAAGATATTAAGGAAGTTAGATCCTTGCTTAGGAAGTATTTTGGAGTTTTTCTGACGAATAAAGTTTTGAAGGGAAAGGGAATTGAGATTTTGAAAAGTCATAAGTCGAGTATGCATAGGGAATATGGGCCTTTGTATGAATTGATCTTTGGGAAGATGGGAGATGTTGGGGCTGTTGTGGATCTAGGTTGTGGTGCCAATTGCTTTTCTTATGAATTAATGCCAAAAGGGATTAATTATGTTGGGGTTGAGGCCGTTGGGCAGTTAGTTGACTCTGCGAATCGTTATTTTAAGGAGGGGGGGTTTGAAAGTGCACACGTGCTTCATCGAGATTTATTTGATTTGGAATTTATATTAAAGACCTTGAAGCAGATGCCTAAACCTCGTGCCATTTTTCTGTTTCAAGTGGTGGATGCCCTAGAGAATCTTGAGAAGGACTTTTCAAAGAAGTTCTTGTTGGCTATTGGGGAAGAGAGTGAGCGAATTGTTTTGAGTCTTCCTGTTAGAAGTTTGAGTGGACGGACCAGATTCCAGGCTAGAAGAAAGTGGATATTGGACTTTATTGGGGAGAATTTCGAAACAATTGATAGTTTCGAGACTAATGGGGAGAGATTTCTAATTATAAAAAATAAATTTTTTTGGGGCTTATTTCTTAATAAGGTCTTTTAGGCCGATGATAAGAACTGCAATTGCAATGATCCAGTTTGTGATTGGACCTTGTAGTGCTGTTACTGTTATCAAAGGAAGTACTAAAAGGATACCGATAATTGTTACCAGTACTGAAAATATTTTATCCATTTGATTGCCTCTTTTTAGTTATATTATCGACGGAAAGGTGATTTATATAGTTTTCTTTGAGCGAAATTTAGTGTTTTTGGGCCATAACAATAATTAAAAAGCTCTTTTTCCCATCTTTTGTATGGTTGAATTTAATAAGAAGGTTTTGAAAAATGGGTTGACAGTGTTACATGAGAAGCGAGATGTTCCCGTGACTACTGTGATGTTGGCTACGAAATTTGGAGCAGCATATGAATCTGTTGAAGAGAAGGGGATAGCGCACTTCATTGAACACTTATGTTTTAAGGGAACCGAGAAGCGGACAGTTAAAGAGATTGCAACTGAAGTTGAGGGTGTTGGGGGTGAGTTGAATGCGTTTACCCATGAGGAAATTACTGCATATCATGTTAAGTTACCTTCAGAACACCTAAGGGTTGCAACAGACGTTATCTTTGATATTTTCTTCAATGCAGCGTTTCCAGAATCTGAAGTCGAGAAAGAGGCAAATGTCATCTGTGAGGAGATTAAGATGTATAGAGATAACCCTCGGGCCCATGTTTTAGATAATATTAAGCGATGTTTGTATGAAGATCCTTTTGGAATCTTTATTGGTGGGAGTGAGAAAACTGTGAAGGGGATGACGAGGGATCAGCTTATGAAGAAGCATCGGGAGGTTTATGTTCCAGGCAATTCCATTATGTGTGTTGTGGGAAACAATAGTTTTGAAGAAGTTTTGGAGTTGGCAGAGGAATTTGCTGTTGATGGGGATGGCAAAATTGCAAAGGTTGAGAAGATAATTCCAAAAATTTCCAAAGAAAGTGAAACTCGGTCAGATTTACACCAAGCGAACCTTGCCCTGGGTTTCCATTTCCCCGTGTCCTCGGATAATGAAAGATATGCTGCAGAGATTTTTTCATCAGTATTGGGAAGTGGAATGTCTAGTAGGTTATTTAGTGAAGTTAGGGAGAAGAGGGGATTGGTTTATGGTGTGAAATCTGAATTGGATTTAGGGGAGAATTATGGGTATATGATAATTTGGGCAGGAACTGATAAGGAAAAGGTTGGTGAGGTTATCGACATCAGTTTAAAGGAATTCCATGGAATGAAAAATCTAACTGAGGAGGAGTTGGCTGCGGCTAAGGTTAGAGTTATTGGAGATAGGGCCGTTGAGTCTGAGGGTTCTAACGAGACTGCGGTTAATTTAATTTTAGAAGAAGCTTCTGGAAATGCTGAAGATTACTACGATTATTCTAAGAAGATTGAAAAAGTAAGCTTGAAAGATATTAAGGCTCTTGCAGCGAAGACAGAGTATTCTAGTTTTGTTTTGAGTCAGTAGTTTTATAAAGAATTGTTCCTTAAATTTTTCATGGGTGATAAGAGAGGTATATCTGCGACTGTTGCTATAATTTTAATTGTTTTAGTAACTGTTGCGGCGGTTGCAATTATTTGGGTGGCCGTGGTTCCAATGATTAGAGATAATGCGGTTTTTCAGACTTTTGATATAAACTTAGTAATTGAGACTGAAGGAGGATATACTTTTTATGATTCTGATAAGGGGATGCTTTGTCTTCAAGTTAGGCGAGGAGGCGACGAAGTCAATTTGAGTAGGATTGAGGTAGAATTTGTCTATAATGGAACTAGCTTGGAAGATCCATACAATTTCTCTGGAACCGAAATTCCTTCAACTAACGAGGCAAAGACGAGTTGCTTTAATCTGAGTAATCAGGGAGGAGTCCCTGATTCTGCAAGCATCGCTCCTGTTTTTATTTCTGGAAATAAGGAGATTATCGGAGATCCAACTTCCAAAATTGATTCTTTTAAGGAAGGAGTTTATACGAGTACGGAGTGTTCTGCGACGGTGCCTTGTCCAAGTACAACTTATTCTACGGTTTGTGATGGGAGCAACAATGTTGTGAACCGATCTACAAGTTATAGTTGTGTTGGGGGAAGTTGTGCAGAGAGTTCTGGTGATGTCGTCCTTCAAGATTGTGGGGCTAGTGGGGGAACTTGTTCTGCGGGGGTATGCCAATCTCCACAATATTCTAATCCAATTAGTTCTTGTGGAGAGACATTGTCTACGCCTTCTGCCACGTATGACTTGGATCAAAATATAGATACGGGTGGTGTTTCAGGTACTTGTCTTACTATTACTGCAGATAACGTTATCCTAAATCTGAATGGATTTAATATTGAAGGTTCGGGAAGTCCTAGTAGCTCTGAAAGTTCTGGATCTGACTCCGGTATTTATGTTAGTAATGTAAATACTTTCTATATCAATGGGGTGGGGGGGACGATTTCTGGATTTACCGAGGGAATTTATGCTTATCAGAGTAAGGGAGAAAATATAGACCGCGTTCGAGTTGAAGGGAATCATTGGGGGATCTACTCTAAATCTGCGGCAATGGGTCCTGGAAGCAGTTATTATAACTATATTCAGAATAGTCATATGATTGACAATTCTGGTTACGGAATTGTTATTGAGGGGGGAGATGGAGATAAGGGGGGCGGTTATTATGATTATATTCAAAATAATACTATTAAAGGAAATAGGGAAAGATATTCCGGTTACGGGATCGGTATCTTTAATAGCCCTGCTGTCGAGGTGATATCTAATGACATCGGGGACAATTATTATGGGGTTGTTTATTATGATTATTCTAATTATGGGGTTATTTCTGGGAACAATATAACTGATAATTCTTATCCGGGAATTTATATTTATAATAGTTATGGAGATAGTAGTGACGAAAATAACTATTTCAAGATAGAGGGAAACAATATCAGCGATAATGGTAATTATGGGGTGGAAATTGAGAATGGAGATTATTTGAGAATTTATAATAATGAGATAAATGATAATCAGTATGGGGGGATTGTAACGAATGGGTGGTCCGAGAGTACAAATGATTATGCCAATGTTGATTCTAATCGAATTAGTGGAAATGGGCTTGTTGAGAATTCTGGCTATGGAATTAAGATGGTTTATGTCAACAATTGGGTTTTA
The DNA here is from genome assembly GCA_018694115.1 of archaeon. Taxonomy (GTDB): domain Archaea; phylum Nanobdellota; class Nanobdellia; order Pacearchaeales; family GW2011-AR1; genus JAGVXH01. Next base: position 3,213 of record JABHNB010000012.1, on the reverse strand, counting down.
GGAACTGGAGGTAGTGCATCTCCAAACAATATAAGTAATAATTACTGGGGGATTAATATTGGTGATGGAAGCAATTTCGAAATTAAGGATACTATAGTGTGTGGTAATTCTGATAAAGATTTATACTGTGATTCTGGCGCAAGTTATAGTGGGACGGGATCTATGAATCTTTTTGGAAGTATTAGTACTGATTGTACTAGTTGGCCTTATGAATCAGACTATGATTTCTGTCCAGGTGTTTGCCCAGATAATGATGGCGATGGATACACAAATAGTCTCTGTGGGGGAGAGGATTGTAATGATAAGGATGAGAACGTGAAGCCTGGAGTAATGGAAAATTGTAATGACGGGCAAGATAATAATTGTGATGGCTATTGTGATTATTCTACTTCCGCTTGTTGGGATGGGTCCCCCTACACTGGAGATCCGGTCTACTGTCTCGATTAATCAATAACTTTAATAGTCTCTAATTTTATTCCTTTTTATGAAGTTAATTAAGGTTCCACGAGTAAATGCGCTCGGTTATGAAGGCCCTACTGGGGCTCCCGACTTGATTGTAGCAGAACTTGAGAAGAATAAGCTGAAGTTAGATGTTTCTTCTGTTGACGTTGATAATTCTAATGTTGAGGCTTCTGAGAAGGCAATTTATGGGGGGGCTAGTGGAATTTTTGCTAATCTAGAAGGAGAGAGAGCAGTGTTTGTTGGTGGAGATCATTCTATTTCGTATCCGATTGTGAAGGCGTTTGGTGAGAAGTTTAATGATGCTTTTTTGATTGTGTTTGATGCGCATGCTGATTGTGATTATTGTGCGAAAGAGCCGACGCATGAGGAGTGGTTGAGGGGAGTTGTGGAAGCTGGGTTTAAACCGGAAAATATTGTTTTGGTTGGTGCTAGGAAGATGTGGGATGTTGAAAAGAAGTTTTTGAGGGAGAAGGGGATTAAGGTTTTTTCTGAGGTTTATGATATTGAGGCGATTGGGGATTATGTTACAGAGAATGCCATGGGGAAGGATGTTTATGTTTCGATTGATGTTGATGTTTTAGATCCTGCAGTTGCTCCTGGGGTTAGTTATGCTGAGCCGAATGGTTTGTCGTCGAGGGAATTGTTTTATTTGCTTAGGAGAATTTTTTGCATTAAGAGTTTGCGGGCGATTGATGTTGTTGAGGTTGATGTTGTGAAGGATGAGAAGTATGATTTTCGGACTGTGAAAGTTTCGGCGAAGATTATTGATGAGTTTTTGGGCAGCGAGAGGAAATAATTGTTTTACTCCACCTTATTCTTGGTAGTGCTGGGTTCGCATAAAGTTTAAATACGCTTTTTACTCCACATTGTTATATTAAAAAGATGGTGCAGGAGAAGTATATTACTATTAAAGGGAAGAAGTATGGTCCGTACTATTATGAATCTTATCGGGATCCGAAAACTGGGGAATCTAAGAAGCGATATATTAAAATTGATAGGAAAAAATTGGAAGTTGGTGGTGGAGTAAAAAAGAAGTGGTTGTTTTTGTTGCCTGTTTTGCTGTTGGTTTTTGCTGTTGGTTTTGTTTCATTTAATTCTGAAATTAGGGAGAGGATTACTGGAGAGGTTTCTGGTTTTGGCGATGATGTTTGGGGAGGGATAATAGGATTTGTTGTTGGTGAGGAGTCTGGAGGATCTGATAGTGGGGGAGATTCTGGGGCGAGTGAAAGTAGTAGTGATGGTGGAGACTCTGGGGGTTCGGATGTGAGTAGTTCCGATTCTGATAGTGGAGGGAAGAAGGAAAAGAAAGCGAAGAGCGAGAAGAAGGAAAAAAGTGAGAAAAAAGTGAAGAAAGTGAAGGTTGAGAAGGAAGCAAAGAAAGTGAAGGTTGAGAAGAAAGAGAGGAAGATTGGGAAGGTTGCTGGGGGTGTGAGTTCTGTTGTTGGTGATAGTCAGGTTGTTGCGGAGGATGTTGAGGAAGGTGAGGAAGTTGAAGAAGAGGTTGAAGAAGAGGTTGAAGAAGAGGTTGAGGAAGAAGTTGTCGAGGAGGTTTCGGATGATGGTGATTCTGGTTCTGATGAAGTTGCTGAAGAGGTTGTTGAGAATGAAACGGTTGATGAGGAGGATGAGGCTGATGATGATGTTTTGGGCGTGAATGAGACTGTGGAGGATGTTAATGAAAGTGCTGATGAAGAGGTTGAGTCGCCTGCTGTTAATGAAACTGTTGACGGGGGAATTGGAGGAGGAGTTGTTAACGAGACTGTTTTGAATGAAAGTGTTTCTAATGAGAGTGTAATTGATGAAACTGTTTTGAATGAGACTGTTGGGGTTGTTTTGGTGATGGAAGACGTGACAACCTTACAATATAGGGCTGTGATTAATCGGCCGGTGAAGTGGCTACGGAAGGCGAGGGTGAATAAGAGTTCAGGGGGTATGAAGATTGAGATACATAGGGCTGCTGAGAATATTTCGGTTTTGACTGATGATGAGATTGTCGAGGCGGAGGCAGAAGCTGAGGATTATGAGAATGTTGTTAATGAGGCCGAGAGAGAGGAGATTGTAACTGGAGTGATGACGGGGAATGTTGCTTTGACGGTTTCTGATAATGAAGGCTTATTGACTAAGTTGTGGAGTTGGATAACTGGGTTTACGATTTCGGGTAATGTTGTTTTAGAGGAAGAGCTTGATGCTGGGGGTGATATTGTGGAGACTGTTAATTCTACGGTTGTTGATGTTGAGAAAGTTGTGAATGCGGCTGACGCGGTTGACGTTGCTGTTGAATATTATACAGAGGCGCCTTTGGCTAGTGAGAGTTTGATTGATGGGGGGAAGAGGGTCGTTGTTAGTGCTGATGATGAGTTGAATTATACCGATATTTTGGCATATAGTGTGATTGGTGATATGAATATTAGTATTAATGATTCTCGGCTTAAGGTATATTGGTATGCAACTGAAGAGGATGCGATCGCCTCGGGTTATATGAATGAGACTATTCTAAATGAGACTAATGCGAGTTCTAATGAGACTGTTGAAGATTCTTCAGAAAATGATTCTGAGGAATTAGAAAATGTGACGGAGATTATTGAGGAAGTTAATGAGACGGTGGCTAATGAAACTACTGAATCTGAAAATGTAACCGAAGTGGTTGAGGAAGAGTCCGTAAATGAAACCGAGATTATTGAAGAAGAAGAGGTTGTTGCGGAGGAGACTAACGAAACTGTTGAAGCCGGCTTTCTAACCGGGAATGTTGTT
>JABHNB010000013.1 GCA_018694115.1 archaeon | reverse complement strand
TGCAGGAATTATTTTATTTGTATTGAGTTATATTGACTGGCTTTTTTTCATTCCTGCAATATTTCTTTTGATTGGCCCCGTGCTTTTTGTTTTTGCTAAGTCTCTAGAAAGTGTTGTGATGATAAAAAAGATTAGTCCATCTAAGCTTAGGGAAGGAGATTGGTTGGCGGAGGATCTTAAGGTTGGAAGGAGAGTTATTGAGGCGGATTGGGGAGGATTGAGTTTAGAGGATATAGCGCTTATTAAAAAATCAAAGAAGAAAAAGATTGAGATTAAGGAGGGGCTTCCTTTTGTTCCAGCATTTTTAATGGCATTTTTGGCCTATTACTTTTTGAAGGGCTGGGTTTTTGGATTATTGGTGGGTTAAGGGATTCTTGGCTTAAGTTTGGGTAATTCTTCAGGTTCTTCGGGAGTTTCTGGTTCTGCTGTTTCTGGTTCTGCCGTGGGGGTTGCGGTAGATTCTGCTGAGGAGAGTTCTTCTTGGACTTTTTTTAATTCTTCTTCTGAGGCTTTTGCCCTTTCCATGGGTTTTCCTTCGTCACCGGTATATACGGGGACGACTTCAAGCATCTGATGGCCCATAATCTCTTTTTCATTAATTCTAATCTCTACTGGATTAAACTTTTCTGTGATTCTTTTTGAAACTTGATCCGCAAGAGCGTTTGTCGAATCTTTTACCTTGTCAAGATGCTCCCTTGGGACAATAAGCGTATGTCCTTTGTTTATTGGATTGATTTCAAGAATCGCGATATTTTCCTCGTTTTCTGCAATTTTGATAGAAGGCATTTTTCCTTCAATAATCGAACAGAATACACAGTCTCCCCCAGGCATATGTGAGAGTTGATTTTGTTTTACAAATTCTTCTACTTGATCAGGATTCATGGAGTCAATCTGTTCCTTTATCTGGGCCCTTTTATCCTCGGGAAAATTATCTAACTGTTCGAGAAGTTGATCTTTAACTTGTCTAACTTGTTCATCTGTTAGTGCCATAATTTATAGAAAGGTTTTAAGATTATAAACTTATCCAAGTGCTCTTCGATAGTCTGCCATTTCTGCTGAGGAAACTCCTTCAATTTCTCCAAATTTGTTTCCAATTTCATCAATTTCCTTTTCTTCAGGGTATGCAAACGAAATGACTAGTGCTTTTAGGCCAAATGCGATAGGTTCTTCCTCAGCATTACTAAAAATTCCCTCATTTTCTTCTAAAATAGACTTAACTTTTTCGGTAATTGCATTTAGATCTGTATCTGGACTTTCTGGCATTATTTTAAATTGAACTGCTGCTATTCCCATTTTTAAGGTCCCTTGTGACCGCAGTCACATTTATACTCGATGGATAAACTTCTACATTTATTACATCTTTGAATATCGTTTTTACACTTAGGACAAGGGAATTTTATGCTTCCTTGTGTTTCTTTTCCACAGCTTGTACATTCTTTCATGATTAATGATGATGATTTTGGTTTTTAAAGTTTGTTGTTGGTCTCTTGACTACCTGATTATATTTGTTCATCCCAATAATACTTAAATAGTCTTTAGGCCGAATTAGATTATGCAAAATTATGATTTACTAATTGAGAGAGTTGCTAAGTCTGCGGGACTTGACAAGGAAGAGGTTGAGCGAAGAGTGGAGGCGAAAAAAGCTAAGCTTTCCGGATTGATTTCTAAAGAGGGAGCTGCACAGATTATTGCAGCGGAGCTAGGAATAAGCTTTGAAGACCAGGAATTAAAGATCTCTGAATTAATGCCTGGAATGAGAAAGGCGAATGTTGTTGGAAAAGTTATTAACTTGTTTCCAGTAAGGGAGTTTGAAAAGAATGGGCGTTCAGGAAAGGTAGCAAATATTATTATTGCAGACGATACAGGGAATACGCGTGTTGTTCTTTGGGACACTAATCATATTTCTCTAATTGAAGATGGGACGATAAAACAAGATGATGTTGTAGAGATAAGGAATGGTGCTACAAGGGATAATGAGATTCATCTTTCTGGTTTTTCTGAGTTTAAGAAAAGTGATAAGGTTATGGGAGAGGTTCAGACTGAGAAGATGACAAGTGAGAAGACTGTTGAAGAGATTCAACAGGGTCAGAGTGTTAAGATTCGCGGAACTATTGTTCAGATCTTTCAGCCAAGGTTCTATTCTGTTTGTCCGGAGTGTAACAAAAAGGTTGCACAGGATGCCGAAGGGTTTTCTTGCAATGAGCATGGAAAGGTTCAACCAAAAGATCGAGCAATATTGAACTTTGTTCTTGATGATGGAACCGAAACTGTAAGGGTAGTTATGTTTTCTGACCAGATTAATTTATTGATTCCTGAAGAGGATTTGAAGGATCCTGAGAAGGCTATCGCTTTCAGAGATGATCTTCTTGGAACTGAATTATATGTTTCTGGAAACGTTAAGAGAAATCAGTTCTTTAATAATTTAGAAATTGTTGCTTCTGGGGTTGAAAAGGTTGATGTAGAAAAGTTGATTGTGGAGTTAGAGGCCAAGGGTTAGTAAAAAAGGTTAAGAAGGTTCGATTTGTTTTTAGGGGATGTTATTTAGAACCCATATTGTGTTTTCTGTTTTAGTTTATCTGATTATTGTTAGATATTTGGCAATTGGATCTCCGATCGTTTTCGGGATCTTTTTGATTTTGGCCACGATGTTTGTTGATATTGATTCTCGGAATTCTAAGATGGGAAAGAGATTTTATTTTAGACCGATTCAATGGATTGTTAAACATCGTGGGATTTTTCACAGTTTGTTGTTTGGGCTATTGATTTCTGTGATTATCGCTGCAGTCCATTCATGGGCCGGTGTTGGGTTTTTTGTAGGGTATGTTTCCCATTTATTTATGGATTGTTTTACTCGGTCTGGAGTGAAAGTTTTTTGGCCAGTGTATAATAAAAAAATAAGTTTTGGATGGGTCAGGAGTGGCGGGGTCGCTGAAGATGTGATTTTTGTATTACTTTTGTTATTGAATTTGTGGTTGGTTTGGGTGTGGATTGTTCTTTCATGATTTGATATAATCTTTTTGTTAATTTTATTACTTTGGGGTAATATTTTATCGTCGGTAAAATAGTTTTTGAAGTACTATTTTGAATCACATAAATCTTTATAAAAGAAGTTGGATTTTTTGGGTTATGGCGATAAAATCTGATGCTGCAAAAATTAAAGAGGCGATGGAGAATTCTGAGGAGATTGTTGAGGTTGCTGAAGAATCTGAGAAGAAGGCTACTAAGAAAACTACCAAGAAGGTTGAGAAAGAAGAGAAGAAACTTACTTTGATGGATCTGCCTGGCGTGGGTCCTGGTGCGGTGGCTAAGCTTGAAGCTGCGGGAATTTTTGATTTAATGGGGCTCGCGGTTCTGACTCCACCTAGTTTATCGGATATGGCCGGAATGGGAGAGGCAGCTGCACGAAAGGCTATTCAGGCTGCTAGGCAGATGATGGACCTTGGTTTCTCTGATGGATTGGCTTTTGCAGAGAAAAGAAAAGAGATATTATACATTACTACTGGCTCTAAAAATTTAGATAACCTTCTGGGAGGAAAAGGGATTCAGACGAAGTCTATTACTGAGGCTTTCGGAGCTTTTGGCTCTGGGAAGACTCAGTTGGCTTTATCTATTGCTGTTGGCGTGCAATTGCCTGAGGAACAGGGTGGAGCAAACGGGAAAGCGGTATATATAGACACAGAAGGAACATTTAGGCCCGAGAGAGTTAGGCAGTTCGCTGAAGGGATTGGTGCGAATTCTGATAAGGTTTTGAAGAATATCCTTGTTGCTAGGGCATTTAATTCGGATCATCAGATGCTATTATTAGAGAAGATTTCTGAAATGATTAAGGATGGAGAGCCAATTAGGTTACTTATTGTTGATTCCTTAACTGCACACTTTAGGGCAGAGTTTTCTGGACGGGGCCAATTAGCAGATAGGCAGCAAAAGTTGAATAGGTACTTACACAATTTAATGAGATTGGCTGAACAGCATAACTTAGCAGTATATGTTACTAATCAAGTTATGTCTAACCCTGCACAGATGTTTGGAGATCCAACAAAGGCTGTTGGTGGAAATATTGTTGGACATGCGTGTACTTATCGAATGTATATTCGGAGAGGAAAGAAGGATTCCAGAGTCGCTAAGTTAATTGATAGCCCTGATTTGCCGGATAATGAAACTGTTTTTATGATTGAAGGAGACGGATTGAAGGATATTGCGATTTAAGATTTTTTGTGGATGCTGATTTTTACTTTTGTTAACTCCGTGGACGATTCAGAAAGTTATATAAAGTAGTTGTTCCACAAGATTAGATAAAGATGGTGATGAAATTTTCGAAGCTGCTCGTATTTTCAATTCTATTAGTCTCCGGTATCTTGTTTAGTTTGAATTTTGTTGTTGCTTGGGTTGATTGTTATCCATATAGTGCAGAGACTGGAGCTACGGCTGCTTCTTGTGCTGCTGTTGATGGGTGCGTTGTGACTTCTGAGACCGGATTGGTTTCAGGTTTTGAAGGAGATGTTGTCACCGATCATATGTGTGGTTCTTCTCATGGTGCACATTGTTGTTTAGAAAAAATGTGTTGGCAGTGGGATGCGACGAGTGAATCGATTTGTGCAACTAATGATGGAAATTTAAATTGTACCTGGAATGGTTTTCCTGCTACAATGATTTATGAAAATGGAACGTCTTTTGAAATAAATGGAACTTGTTATGGAGATTATAATGCTATGGGGATGGATGATTTTGGGGGGGCTTCTGAGGGATGTTGGCAGTATTCTGGAGATAGGGGGCAATGTGCCAGCAGCGCTAACACTGCTAGTTGTGTGTGGAATGAAAATGATCAAAATCAAAATCCTCAGTGCTGGATAAAAACTTTGGGAGATGCTTTGACGCAGAATTCCCTTGCAACTGCTAATGATATCGGGTGTTGTGAGCAGAAGGGTTGTTGGAGTTTGAATGGCGACGAGAGTCAATGTAATGGTGGGGCATTTGCAGGGCTTTGTACTTATGTGAATAAAACCGATGATTCTGGGTGTCCTAATGCCGATGGTTGTTGTTATACAAAGGGGTGTGGTGAAATTGGAGACAATGCAACTCTTTGCAATATGTCTAAGACGCAGATGATGATGCCCTGTGTTTGGAATGGTGGAGGGGGTGTTTGTGAAAATATGGGCGGCGGCGGTTTTTCGTTTTTTGATGATAGTGATTCGTGTTCTAATATTGGTGGTTGGTATAATTCTACTGGCGGTTGTGTGATGCCTACCGATGGCGGTACGATGGGCGGCGGCGGAGGTTTTATGTTTGGTGGTGGAGCTCATTGTTGGTTTGCTGATAATCAGCCGAACGTTTGTGGGAATATAACGGGGTGTGCTTATTGTGTTGCGGGTAGCGGGGATTATGGAGTTGATAATTCTTCTTCGAATAATATTTGTGGTAATGGAGTTAATGCTGGATGGTGTGAGGGGCGCGTGGCTGGAGATACATTATATGCCAATGCTAACAATAGCGCTAATTTGGTTTGTTCAGATATTCAGATAAGATCTGCTTGTAATTATGGACCTTTGCCTAATTGTGTTTGGGGTAATAGTTCTGAGATAACTGGAGAGTATTGTAGTGCGGGTGCGAGTTCGATAGTGAAGACTGCTCCTCCAGTTGGATTTTGTGAACACCCAGATTCTAAGAATAATTATACTATGTGTTCTCAGTTAATTGAAGAGTTTATGATGCCATGTACTTGGGATAATGCTTCTACGATTGTGAAGAATTGTACCTTTAATCCTAGCGCTGTGTTTGGTTCTGGAGGAGAGACGGACCTTGGAGGAATTGGTAGTGAGACTTCTTGCACTGCTTCTGGTGGGACTTGGCAGACAGAGTATTATATAGAGAGCGATATTTTGAAGCAGGATTCTTGGTGTGAGATGACGGGATTTTTTGATATTGATGATGGGGGACAGGAAGCGAATAAGGCGAATTGTGATACTTCGTGTTGGGCCTGTGAATTTCAGGGTAATGGGACTGCATGGTCGAACGTTGCCGATGCCGAGGCGGCTTGTATTGGTTCTGCGTTAGGTTATTGTGATTGGGCAAATGATACCGCAGGAACTTCGGCGTTTAATGGATTGGGCTGGTGTGATTATCCGCAGGAAATGGAATCTGGAGCTGCGACTGATTGTAATACTAATTGTGAGGATTGCGATTTCATGAATGCTCCGTATTCTGCTTGTGGGGGCAGTGTTGCAAACGAGGGGGAAGGTTGTAAGTGGGTTAATGAGAGTGTGGATGGTGTAATCGTTGATGCTGGGTATTGTGTAGATAAATCTAAGAAGGATTGCAGTGGTGATTGTGCTTCATGTTATGATGTAGCCTCTTGTCAATCTAGTCCAATTAGTTGTTCGTGGGATACGGTTTCCAATTTATGTAATTCTGACTGTTTTGCAAACAAAGAGATTTGTTTTGATACGATTGATAATGATAATGACCAGATGATTGATTGTGGGGATCCGGATTGTGGTGGTGATAATTTTTGTGGTGGAGGTGCGATTGGAGGGGCTTGTTTTGCTCAATCAACCGAGGGGACTTGTAATCAGACTGCTGCCTTTAGTGGCTGGAATTGCACCTGGTTAACTGATGATTGTAATACCGGAGGATGGTGTGATATGCCTGGGGCTAATTGTTGGAAGTTTGGTGGGGACTTGGAGACATGTGGAGCGACTGAAGGATGTACTAATGAATCTGTCGGAATGATGGGAGCTGATAATATGTGTGATATTAATATGACTAAGATGGATACTGCTAATTGCTGGCAGCATTCTGTTGAGGCGGATTGTGCTGGTGGGTCTGCATCCTGTCAGTGGAAAAATAGTACTTGGTGTGCGGAGAATTCTGGGGATACGTGGTGTCAAGAAAATCCTGGTGCTGGTTCTTGTGATTATAAGCCGTTTGCGGATTGTATGGACCTGAATGAAAGTTCTTGTGGTACTGCTTCTAATTGTACCTGGAAGAGTGATGAGTATTCTATGCAGGGTGGTTGGTGTGAGGTTGCTTGCTTTGACTGGACCTTGGATGAGGGTGCTTGTGGGGCTATTGGGGGAGGATTATGTGAGTGGAGAGATATGAGTGCTACTTGCCAGCCAGAGATGTTTATGATGATGGGGACTGCTGGAACTGGGGGGCAGACTGGTTGTTGGCAACATGATGGTAATGAGACGGGATGTAATGTAGCGAATATTACTTGTACATATAAGAATGATTCTTATTCTAATAATAATCTATCTGCGAGTGAACCTTCAGGATGGTGTATGGATAAGGGGGAGTATCAGCAATTTGGTAATATGGATGGAGGAGATATCCACCACCTTGCTGAGGATGCTGGAAATGTTATGGGGGCAGCAGAAGCTGGGGTGAGTGGGGAGGTTGATATTATGGGGATGGGAATGAGAGTTACAGATGAAGGATTGAACTTTGGTGCGGGAATATTTAATATTAGTGATTCGATTATATGTAATGGCCGTAATGTTGGTGCAGGAATGAATACGGATGGGACAGTTGCTGTGGGGACTTTGGGTGCAGGAAATAGCTCTGGAGAATTTTATTGGTACTTAGACACCGATGGTAGTGAGACTGGAGGATGTAATGCTGTGGGAGATACTAGCTATCCTGGTTATGAATTTAGAATTAGTTATGTTGCTAGAAATGATAGTACTACCGGAATTACTGAGACTAAGCAATTAATGAGATGTAGTAGTGGTTCATGGACGGCTACTAATGCCCTTGTTACGACTAATAAACAGATGAGCTGTGGGGAAATTGGGGGAGTTATGATTGCTGTTAGTTCTCAAGATCTGGAGTCTTTCTCTGAATATGATGGCACTGCAAATATGAGGATTTATATGGCTAGTGCGAATAGTACCGATTCAAAATCGAGCCCTTCAGATTATGTGGGTCCGGGATATTATAAGCCCGGGAGTATTGATTTTGGATTTGTAGATTGTTCGGATCCTTCTACTAAAGATGCTAAATGTAAGAATGCGCAGAAGTTTGGATATAATGTTTTTGAGGAATGTATGAATGGGATTGATGATAACGAGGATGGGTTAGCAGATTGTGATGATCCGGTTTGTGTATTTACTCCTAAGTGTGCAAGTGGGACCGCATTTTCATTTACAACTGATGTGAGTGATAAAGAAGCACCTACGGTGATATATAATGAGGTTGATGAATTGTCTGATGGGGCATTTATGAAGATAGATACAAATGAAGCATCAAATATGAGTGTGATGTTTTATCTTAATGATTCTACTTGTAAGATATTGAACACGACGATTAATGATATTGGTGTGGAGACTTATCAACAGAATGCTAATTTTAAGCCGTTCCATGCTATGGATTTAATAAATGAAACGACTAGTCTAGGTTTTAGTTTGGCAAATGGTACTATGTATTATTATAAGGTTAAGACTTGTGATCCTTCTAGCAATTGTGCTATTTCTGCTTGTTCTAACTTTACTACTAAGACAAGCCAGGTTGATAAAGAATTTATCTTTAAGCTTGACCTCCCTACAGGTTATACTGTAGATATTCCTGCCTTGAATAAGACTGGATATAATTTTACTGAGACCTTTGATATCAATGGTGTTCCAACAACCTTTGATGTGGGTATTAAGACTAATACTTCTGTGACCAAGAATATGAATTTCACAGTACATAGTAATTGTGATGATGATTTGAGTATTGGATTCTATGGGGTGAATGTTTATGAGCCTGTGAAGATTGATATGACTGGTGCTTTTGTTTGTGATGCTGCTACTAATATGATGGGAATGAATTCTAGTTTGAAAAAGTGGAATAAGTTGATTGATGAGATGCATCTTGGGGGTGCAAACGATTATATTCAAATGAATGTTCCTGTAGAATATGCTGCGGCGAATACGTTTAACTTTGTTGATGACGCGGGAGCGGGTGCCCAGGATGTTGATGATTATGTAAATTGTGCTTCAGGTGGCACTGGTGTGACTGCATGCCAGGTTCCTGTTTCGTTAGGATTTTAAGATGAAAAGAGAATTTAGTATTATTTTGGTTTTCCTTATGGGACTTATGATGATTAGCTTTGTCTTTGGCGCAGGTTATAATATTGTTGTTCCGGATGCTGGCGGAGACGGGGGGGATGGCGGTGGAGGCGGAGGTGGTGGAGGTGGAGATGCTACGCCTGCGGCGAATGATACTGCAGATGATACTGATGATGGTTCGGCGGATGAAGAAGAAAAGGGTGCTGTTGGAAAGATAGCAGATAAGGTTGCGGAAGCCTTTGATAATATAACCAAGGGTAAGAATTGGATATGGGCTGTTAGTGCTGTAATTATCGTGGTAGCAGTTCTTGGAGTTCTCTATTGGAAAAGACGAGAGAAGTAAGGAAAATCTTTAAGAATTACATTATTCTAGGAATATTATGGAAGTAGAATCTAATAAAAAATCTTCGGAGTTTAATTTTTTGGAAGCTGCGATGGTTAAACGGACAGATTTGTTTAAGGATTGCACTAATATTGTGGTTGGAAAAGGCAATTGTGAGGCCGATATACTGTTTGTTGGGGAGGCACCGGGTAGGAATGAGGATTTGCAAGGATTACCGTTTGTAGGGGCTGCAGGGAAGAATTTGGACGCTCTGTTGGAGAAGGTGGGGCTTTCATTAGATGACATTTATGTTGCTAATATCTTGAAGTGCCGTCCTCCGGAGAATAGGGATCCATTACCTGGGGAGATTAAAGCACATACTCCTTGGTTGTTGAAACAGATCCGAGAGATGAAGCCTAGAGTTGTGTGTTCCTTGGGGAATTATGCAACGAAGTTCTTTCTAAGTTTGGGAAATGTTGATTTGATGAAGAAGCAGCCAGGTATTACTCAGGTTCATGGGAAGATTCAGGAGATTGAGATAGACGGATTGAAGATCAAACTGATTCCGCTATTTCATCCTGCAGCAATAATCTATAATCGTAATAAGCTGACTCCCCTTTGGGAAGCTGATTTAGAGATTGTGAAAGCAGAGATTTCTGGAGTTGAGAATAGTTTATAAATCTGGGAGTTTTATTGATATTATGAAGATTGATTGCGGAGTTATTGGTGGGGGATTTGCGGGGTGTAGTGCTGCATTAGAGTTGGCTGATGGTGGAAAGAAGGTACATCTATTTGTTAAAGGAAATTTGATGGAGGATTGTAATAGTTATTTGACTGCGGGAGGTCTGGCTGCGGTTCCGTTAGTAAACAATGTGCCTTTGGGTAGCGATTCTTTTGAAAAACACGAGAAGGAGACGCTTGGGGCTGGAAAAGGTCTTAATGATAAAAAAGTTGTGAAGTTTTGTGCAGAACATTTTTTCTCCGAAGTTATTCAGTGGTTAATCGACAAGGGAGTAAAATTTGATAAGTCTGAGAAGGGTTACGAGTATAGTTTACATGCTGAAGGAGGCCATTCTGAAAATAGAGTATTTCATTTTAAGGATACTACGGGGATTGAGATAATGAGAGTTCTGGGGAAACTTACGAGGGCCCACAAGAATATTGTTATTCACGAGAATCATATGGCTATTGATTTGGCAACCAGTAAAAAGGGAAAGAAAACAACCTGTTTAGGTTTTTATGTTTATGATATTGATAACAAATATGTGAAGAGTATTTCTTGTGATTCTGTTTTTGTTGCTACTGGCGGACTCGGAAAGGTTTTTTCATATACTTCAAATAAAGATATTGCTACCGGAGATGGATTTGCTATGTGTTATCGTGCAGGTTTACCCCTCATTAATATGGAATTTATTCAATTTCACCCTAGCGTTTATTATGATCCTTCTATGCAGGATGAAAAAGAAAGACGGTTTCTTCTTACGGAGGCTCTTCGTGGTTCTGGCGCGATCATAAAGATTAGCAAAGATTCTAAGAAAGATTGTATTTTGAAACATCATCCTTTAGGATCTAAGGCTACACGAGATATTGTAACTCGGGCAGAGGATGCTGAAATGAGAAAACATGGGCTTAAACATCTTTGGCTTGACTGTACAAATATGTCTAAGGATAAGTTGAAAAAAGAATTCAAAAATTCCTATGAGTTCTGTTTATCAAAAGGTATTGATCTATCTAAGGAATCTGTTCCGATAGTTTATGCAGTGCATTATTCTAATGGGGGAGTTATGACTGATATGAATGGGACTACTGAGATTAATGGATGTTATGTTGTTGGAGAAGTTGCATATACTGGACTAAATGGTGCAACTAGACTTGCAAGCAATTCGGCACCCGAATGTATTCTGTTTGGAAGGACCGCTGCCAAATACTTTTTGGAAGGAGGGAAGAAAGCCGGAGGTAAGAAGGTTCCTTCATGGGATGAGGGAAATGCAGTGGAGGTTAAAGATAAAATTACCCTTAGTTATTATTGGGATATAATTCGAATGACAATGACTTCTCTTTGCGGAATTTCTAGGAATAAGGAAAGAATGAGTACGGCGAGGGAAGTACTTGGACAACTTCATGAAGATATAAATGATTTTTATTGGAAGTATAAACTGTCTTCAGATTTTTTAGAGATCAGAAACATTATCGACGTGGCAATTATAATCTTGGATGGTGCTTTACTGAGAGAAGAGAGTCGAGCGTCTCATTTTAGGGAAGACTTTCCTGAACAAGACGATAAGAGATTTAAGAAATTAACTTTTGTAAAAAAAGATTCTAAACCTTCATTTAGAAAAGTTTAGGAATTATCTTCTTCTGAAATCTTTTGAAGGGGGCGCATCTCGAATTTTTGGAAATCTGTAGGATATACTTTCGGTTTTTTCCTTTGAATCATTACATTTGGGACACTCATCTTTCATCGTATAACTTTCGCATTTGGGACATTTTTTTAGGCCTTTGCTAGAATTAGTCGTTGTGGGTTTCGGGGGCATCATTTTTTCTCTTCTTTTGATTCGAATTCACAATTATTTTCTTTTGCTTTATTCTCAAGAGATTCTAGAAGTTCACTCATTACTTTTTTTCCAGATTTAAAATCTGGAGCACTTAGGCTTAGTTTGAATTCTCCTGCTGAAATGTATGTAATTTTTACATCAGGGTTATCTGTTGAGAAGATTTCTTTGATTCTTTTTACGCCGTCATCTTCAAGACATTTAATTGTAATAATCTGTTTTAGATCTACAGTTTTCTTTCTTTTTTCTGTAATTTTTATGAATGCTTCTTGGTTATCTTTTGGGATATATTTTTCAATTAACTTTTTATCTTCTCTCGCTGCATCAACGAACTCTGGAAGCGTGGAAAATTCTTCCTTTATTTTCTCTTCAATCTTTTCAGCTTCTTCTTTGAAAATTTGTCTGAATGCGGATCTTATTGCCTGTTCTTGCTTGAATGCTTGCATTACTTCTTTCTTTTCTTTTGAATTAACTCTTCTAAGGGATAGTTCGATTCTATCTCCAGAGATCTTTAGAATTTTACATACAATCTTTTTATTTGGAACAACATAAGCCCTCATATGCTTAATTCTCCCAGGCGCAATTTCTGAGGAAACAAGGGTTCCTTCTTTTCCCTCTGGCAGTCTTACGAATGTAATGGTATTGGTTACTTTCTCAACAGTGCCGAGAACAATGTTTCCTTCTTCTAGTTCCATAATAAAATGAGATAAGTTGCTTATTTAAATTTATAGAATTACAAAACTTCCTCTACCCTTGAACGGATCTTTGCATTTCCGCCTGAAGGTATAGCAAGTACTGTACTACACTCTAAACATCTAACTTTCGTTGAGGCTTTTCCAAATATTGTT
Organism: archaeon; assembly: GCA_018694115.1. Classification (GTDB taxonomy): domain Archaea; phylum Nanobdellota; class Nanobdellia; order Pacearchaeales; family GW2011-AR1; genus JAGVXH01. The sequence continues at coordinate 28,518 of JABHNB010000013.1, read as the reverse complement.
TGGGATGCCTTACATTTTGAGCATTTTACTCTAACAAATTTTCCTTTTCTATCTGCCATGATAAACTGTACGAGAATTGACTTTTAAAGGTTTTGATATGGGTTTTTGGGCTAGATTTTTACTATTTCTATCTCTAGATTTTTCTTAAGGGCCTCTATGAATAGCTGTTCTTTTTCTTTTTCTACCAGACAACCTGCAGCGAAATGGTGGCCTCCAACTTCGGCAATTGTTTCTGGATTCTGACCTTTGAATGTAATTACTGTTTTTTCTAGAACTTCCTTTAGATTTCTTCCCTCTCTTCCAACGATTCTTGCAGATACTTTTATTTTATCTTCGTTATATGCCATTCCTATTAGAACTGTGCCCTCCTCATATGTTGGAGATGATGAAAGCATTGAGCAGATTGTTCCCACAATTGCATCTTTGATCTTATCTTTTGCATTTAGGATTACAAATCCTTTTCCTTTTATCTTGTCCATCTTTTCTGCGAGTCTTAATCCCGAGACTAATTCTTGTTTGTATTCTGTGTAAATATCTAATGCTCGTAACTTTGCTTTTTCATTTTCCATGCAGTAGGCAATTGCGGTATCATGATATCCTAGACGCGAACAAGCATTTACTAGTGTGGAAATTTCTCGAACATCTTCCTTTGTATTGAAGAATTTTAGGATGTAAAGATTTCCTAGAATGTCATCTGCCTTATTATGCTGGGCTCTACGAATCATTACTGCAGTGATTAGCTTTGACATTTCGTTATCATCCAGTTCAAGAAGGCTCTTGCCCATTCCGATTCCTGTTTCTCTTAAGATCTCGATAACTCCTTCCCCATTTCCTGTGACTCCGGGGATGTATGGGGATGTCGAATATTCTAGTGCTCTTCTTAGTGGGCGAGTTGCAGGATATAGGACGAGTCCTTTTCTAATTGTTAGATCGGTGGTATCATTTATTATCTGTTGATTAATTTTAGACAAATTTGATTCATGCCTATCTCCAATCATTCCGATTATTGCTAGGCTTGAAAGATCTGCATTTTTTGGGGATAGTGCCTTTGCAAAAAGATAGCAGACTCCGGCCCCGGTACATGAATTGTCTTCTACGTTTTCGAAAAGATGGGGGTTAATAATTTTTATTTTATCGTTAAGTTGTTCTTTGTGAATCTCATGATGATCTAAGATAAAGATTGGTTCTTGGAGCTTTTGAAAGTATTCAAGGCTTCCCGAGGCTAGATCACTGAAGACGATTAGTTCTTTTGGTTGTCTAGATAATTCTTTTCTGATGATATCTTCTTCAAGTCCCTTAACGATTTTTATTGAGAATTTTTTATCTAATCGTTTGAAAGCTTTTGCAAGAATTGCTGCAGAAGTGATTCCATCACTATCATAATGGCTGACTATCCTAATAGGTTTATTCTTTGAAAGTTCTAAAAATTCTTTCGCAACTCTATCAACCTCTTTTAACATGATTCAAATAATTCTTAAGTGCTTAAAAAGATTTGTGTGTTCTGGGAAGGGGTACTGGTCAGATTTGCTTTGGAAAGGTATATATATTTTATTTTGGGTTATTGTATATGAAAGTGGGAAAAAGGGGAGTGTCAACTCTCGTGGCGACTATACTAATAATTTTAATTGTGATCGCTGCAATTTCAATAATCTGGATGTTTGTTTTACCTTATATTCAGGAAAACATTATGTTTGACGAGCAAGCAGCATTGAGTATTGCAACCTCTGGAGGATTTACCTTTTGGGATGAAGAAAATCAGTCTGCTTGCGTCCAGGTTAAGAGGGGGGTTGATGATGCTAATATTTCTCAAATTGATATCCTTTTCTCTGTTGGTGGGGAGAGTCATCGGGGAGCTTTATTTGGGCATGAAATTCCTAATCTAAATGAAATGGTTACTAAGTGTTTCAATCTTTCTGAATATGGTCGGCCAGATCATGTTGATCTCGTTCCCATTTATCTTACTGGAGGTACTGAGAAAGAAGGTACTGCAATCCCCGGAGTCCCTATTTCTGATGATGGAAACAGCGAGGACTTAGTTATTTCTACCTTAGATGAAGCATCGGATTGTGGGGATGGGGCGGATAACGATAATGACGGTTTGATCGATTTGGAAGATCCGGGGTGTATTAATTCTAGTGATATTTCCGAAGTTTTAGTGGATGCGGAATGGGAGACTTTTAGTATTAGTGAACTGCAAGAGAAGTTTGATGAGGTATTCTTTGGAAAATATCCCACTGGCATAATTGCAACGTCTCCTTATGCATTGAGTCATTATTTAGCTGGATTGATTTCGATGTATGAGGCAACCCAAGATGAAGCGTATCTAGAGTATGCCCTGGCTAATGTTGAGAATCTTAATTCTAATTTGGTTGATGTTGATGGGGATGGTTATCGGGAGTGGACCTATGAGTCTAATTATGATCATGATGACAATCTAAGTACTGTGAACCGAACCTACTGTCTTCATACTGAACGTTCTCTTAAGCAGTTTGCAAGATTAATAAGGATAATCAAAAATGGGGATTCCCTTAATGATATTTATGGGGTCCGGGCTGATGCGGCGTTAGATATCATTAAACATGATATGATAAATAATCCTGAATGTAGTTATCGTTTTGAGCCCGGATATTCAATGGTTCATCATTTAGTATCTCATTCAACGGCAGTACTCTTGGAATTGTACCTTATTGAGGGAAATGTGGATTATCTAGGGGACGAGGCGGTGGGTTATTTGGATGCTTTGAATGTTCGTGCGAATGCATTAAGAAATTCTTTATTCCCTCATCCTGAAGATTCAAGAGCGGTAGCTTGGGGGCAGACGGCATGTATTGATTTGAATTATTCTGATTATTGTTATATTGTGCGGGGGGCAGGTTCTTCAAGGATTATTTGTAAAGATTCTCTTGGAACTAATTATTGTTCTCCTTCTGATGTGAGTCACGGAGAATCTTTTGTTTTTACTGCGATAGAATTGCATCGTGCAGGGATTGTTTTTACTAGGGAAGATATTGATGCCCTTAGATATACTTTCATGAATAGGATTTGGGATCAGAATATCTCTGATCCAAAATATAGAGATTTTGTTGATGGAAGCCTTGAGCTTCCAATTGGAACTGTGACTCCGGGGGGAACTGTTGGTGAGGAAAATGTTTATGGGCAATACCATATGGGGAGTAATCTCGCTCCAGGATGGATTGGACTTGGAGCTTTTGATGCAGGATTACAAAGAATTTTTGAGCAAGGGGAAAAGTCGGAGGTTACCTTGAGGGCAATGCTAAATGAGATGGCCTTCTATGCAGAGATGGCTAGAAACAAGGTTGCTGGAGACTGTGTTTATACGAATTCAGCAAAGGAGATCTGTGATGAGAAAGATAATGATTGTGATGGAATCGTTGACGAGAATTTAGGGTGCTGAAGTAAGAATTATTTCTTTTTCTTTCGGTCTCTTACCGAGATTCCGAAATATTTTCTGATAATGTTCAATCTGGACTGAGCGTGTTGTAATTTGTGCTTAGCGTGTCTGTCGGTGATGTTATCCTTTAGGTGCTCTTTCATATTGTCTACCTTTTTTTCTGCGTTTTCAAGATCTTCATTCCTTTCAATTCCTAATTCTTTCATATATGCTTTAAGTTTCTTACCAAATACCTTCGTTGTTGGGATTCCATATTGATCTCTAAGAATTAATCCGATTTTGGATGGTGCATGCTTCTCTGCAAGCTCTGCTATAATCTTTTTCAATTCAGGTTCTTTCATTTTTACCCATGTAGGTTTTTTCATCTTTTCCATGTTTAAAGAGAGAAATGTTGGTTTTTAAAGATTTGGGCAGGTAATATTTTGTCGTAACTCTGTGGTCAAACAATAGATTTATAATTATCTTTTACTTTTCTTTTTTATGAGAATAAAATTAGTAAGGGGAAAACAATCCGAGCTGGTTAGTTTGGCTAAAGTGGCAAAAACTTGGAATACTCTAGCTAAAATGTTAGGACTAAGCGAAGTATATGTTCGGCATTATTTGAAAAAGGAAAAAAGGCTTTTGTCTGATTTGACGTATAAAAAATTGTGCAAAATTGCAGAAGCAAATTTTGATGATTTTATAGTTGATAAACTCCATAATAATTGGGGGAGGGTTAAGGGCGGTAGATTGTCTAGTGGCAAAACTATCAAAAATATCGATTTTCCGGTGGAGTCTGAAAAATTTGCAGAGTTCTATGGGGCAATGCTTGGTGATGGAAATCTGAATAGGACTAAGGGTTATAGGGTTGGAACTTATATGGCACGAATTGTTGGGGATCGAAAGTTAGATTATGAGTATCATATAAATTATTTAAAACCCTTAATGGAAGAACTTTTTGGATTGGTGGTACGAATTGGAGGATATGGAAATGGTGCGATCCATATTACAATTTACAGTAAACTTCTTGTTGATTTCTTGGAAAATAAAGGATTCAAGCCGGGAGATAAAATAAAAAATAAACTAAATATCCCTGACTGGATAAAGAAAAACGATGATTTTTTGAGGGCATGTCTTCGGGGATTGTTTGATACTGATGGGGGAATGTATCAACTGAATGATCAGAAGACATGCCAAATAGCATTTACTAACCATAATTTTACTCTTTTGAATGATGTTAGAGACTCGTTAATAAAGCTTGGAATAGTCCCTTCGAAAATTGTTTCAGGAAGAAGAGTTTATATTACAAAAAAATCTGAATTGCAAAAGTTTTTAAAACTGATCGGATTTTCAAATCCAAGGCATTCCAAGAAGATTGGGATGTTTAATTTAGCCCCATAGTCTAGTTGGTCAAGGATACAGGGTTTTGATCCCTGAGACCCAGGTTCGAATCCTGGTGGGGCTATTTTTTAGATTTAGTGCTTGTATCTTCCACGCTTCTCGACTACTTCTAATCTCTTAATGACTTCCTCATCCTTGTATGTTTTGAGAAAATTGGTGAAGAGATCTGTATGATTTTGGAAGTGTTTTGCTTCTAGGGCTTGTTTGATGAGGTGGAGGTCGACTGCCTTATCTTCGATCTTTGTTGAAATGAATCCCAGGCCAAAGTCTATAATGAATAGTTTATCTTCTGATAGGATTGTGTTGGATGTCGTGAGATCTCCATGGATGATATTGTTTTTGTGAAGGAGGGCCGTCTGTTTCCCGAGTTTTTGCATTGTTGTGAATTGCTTTTTTTCAGGATAAGAATTTAAGGTTTCGGATAAGCGATCTCCTTCAATATATGTCATGAAAATTGTTTGAGTTTCTTTGTCTATGGAGTCGATTTTTGGGACGTTTATCCCGAATGATGCTGCTTTGTTAATGATCTTTGCTTCTGAGCGGGTTCTTCGTGTTCGGATTTTGGTATCTAGTTGGGGATGACGATATGATTTTGGGGTTCGGATTTTGTGAATGGTTGGACTATCGAAGAAGTGAGAGGAGATGTAATCTACGAAGATTTTTGCCTCTGCGCCTTGGGAGATTAGTTTTTTCATTCTCTAAAACTTGCCCTTCCCTCGCATCTTCTTGGCCATCTTCTGCATCATCTTTTGGTCGATCTTGCCGTCGGCCATTTGATTCTGCATGCCCATCATCTCTTTGAGCATTTTATATTGTTTTAGGAGGGCTCTGATTTCGCTGGTTGTTGTTCCGGATCCTTGGGCGATTCGTTTGATTCGGCTAGTTTGCTTTTCTAGAACTTCTGGATTCTCAATCTCTTCTTCAGTCATCGAGTTGATTGCGTTCTTCCAGTGGACCATTTTATCTTCTTGTTTCTTTAGTTGATCTTTTGGAACTTTCTTCATTGCACTCCCCATTCCGGGCACCATGCTCATGATTTTATCCATACTTCCCATCTGATTCATTGATTCTAGTTGATTGTATAGATCTAGGAGGGTGAATTTACCTGCTTCAAGTCTTTCTTGGATTCTCTTTGTTTGTTTTTCATCTGTTGCTGAACGGACCTTTTCTAAAAGGCCTTGAAGATCTCCCATTCCTAGAAGTCTTTGGATGAATGATTCTGGGTCGAAGGTTTCTACTTCATGAATTTGCTCTCCGACACCGATAAAGAAGACTGGTGCGTTTGTTTCTGCACAGGCAGTTAGTGCACCCCCGGCTTTTGAGGTTCCGTCCATCCTTGTGATGATAACTCCATCAACATTCAGGGCTTTTTGGAACTCTTGAGCTTGTGTTTTTGCAGTCTGTCCAACATCTGCAGGCATTACTAGGATTCTGTAATCTGGTTTTAACTTTTTATTGAGTTTTTCTATCTCTTTTATTAGTTCTTTGTTGAGTCCATCTCGTCCTGCAGTATCAATTAGGACTAGATCGTATTTTTTCAGGTCTTTTTCGTACTTCTTTATGATTTTGATTGGATCTTTTTCTTTTTTATCTACGAAGGCAGGAAGTTTGGCTTTTTTGGCCATTTGCTCAAGCTGATCCATTGCTGCAGGTCTTTGGGTATCAAGTCCTAGAAGTGCGACCTTTCGTCCTCGCTTAGCGTAATAGAATCCAAGTTTTGCAATTGTTGTGGTTTTACCTGCACCGTATAATCCTAGGAACATGATTGATGCTTGTTTTGGAAGTTTGAGTTCTTTTTTCTCTCCACCAAGAATTATTAGGACTTCGTCATGAATTAGCTTGACTAATTGTTCTTTTTTATCAATTCCTTTGATCGATTCATCATAAGCAATCTTCTTGATTTTCTGAGAAATCTGAAAAACTAGTTCAACATTAACATCTGCTTCGATTAATGCTCTCTGAATGTCCTTTATGATTGCATCTACGAGCTTTTTGTCTATGAAAATCGCTGATGAGATTTTCTTTATTCCTGATTTTAGGACTGATCCTAGCTTATCAAGTACCATGATTAAAGGAGCATAATGGGGATTATTAAAGTTTCGCCTTACGAAGAGAATTTATTTTAGCTTAACTGGAACGTCTGCCCTAGTTACTTCCTTGTATCCTACGCCGTGTCTCTTTCTGAGATATGTATCAAGAACTTCACAACCTTTTTCATAATTGGAATCCCAAGTTTTCTTTTGTGCGTCGATAAATTCTGTCGGATCTTTTCCAAGTTTCTCTGCTCCAAGAGTTAGTCTCTTAGTAGTTGGTCCATAAGCTTTCAATGGCCCGATATGAATTCTTAGGGAGAGGTTTTCAATAATTTCATCCATTCTTTCAAGATATGCCGGAAGGGTTTCTGGATTTGGATTATACATTTGTGGGAATATGTCAAATCCTGCCCCAACAATTTTTCTAAGAGAATATTCTTGGTCTGCTAATTGTGTTGATGACTGAACGTTATTCTGAATATTCTCATTATCTACCCCCTTAAGGGCTGTAAGAATTTTCACAGGATATTTTGCTAGTTTTTCTAGAGTATTTGGTTCAAAGATGCCCCTTCTTTCAAAATCATCAACTAATCTTCCTGTTGAAAGATTACTATCCATCTGCCCCACATAATCTAGGTCCCTGTTTCCAATCTCTCTCCATGTGTTAAGTATCCAATCTAGTGCAATGGTTGGTTCTCCCCCAGAGGTTCTTAGAACTTTAAGATCCATATCAAATCCTACATCTGCGTATTGACTCTGAATCTTTTTTCTTGCACTGACCATGCTGTCAATAGTCTCATTGATTCCTAGAAACACCTTTCCTTTTCCTGGTTGGCCATCGTTACTCTCGTTGTCTACGAAGCAATATGTACAACCCCCAGATGCACTTCCGTCGTGGAAATTACATCCGGCTACCTGGAGAATAAATGGGAGATTGTAATGTTGAACTTGTTTCATGTTAAAATTATCATCGTTTTTGAACCACAGCGGAAAATCAAATTCTTGCTGTCTTGTGAATGCTTCAATTTCTTCTGAGGTGTGCTTTGTTACGTCAAAGAATTCTGTGCCATATTCTTCCGAAGCTAATGGGTCTAATTGTTTGATATTAACTTTAGTTCTGAATGGATAATTAACTGTTCCCACAATCGGCATAAGATCAACAACTTTAGATGTATCTCTTCCTTGTAGCGTATCCTTTAAGTCTGCAACAAGAACCTTATCACCTTTAATTAATGTAGTCCTCAATTCTAACGCTCTTTTTATTGGGTCTTTTTCCATTTTTCCTCTTGTAGGAAAATGTGTGGCTTTCTTTTTAAGGATATATGTTGTAGGAAATATGTTTTCTAATATGGGGTTTAGGATTTTGGCTTTTGAGAATTCTTGTCTGTTAAACTTTTAAGGTGATCTAGTGCATCTTCATATCGGAGATCTAATCGAATTACCTCACTAAAACTTTTGATAGCTTCTTCCACCTTTCTTAGGGCCTTTTGGGAGATCCCCAGACCATACATAGCTTCCACATATCGTGATCCTTTTTGCCCTCTTGTTCTTGAAGCAGTTTCTTCAAATTGTAACTCTGCGGCCTGATGTAGGTGCATGTTGGAAAGAGAGCTTCCGATTAGGATTTCTGCCAAATTTTTATCTTTTTCTACACTTGGAATATTCCCTTGGAGGGCAGTTATACATTCCGCCCATCTTTTTAGTGTGAAATTTATTGTTCCTAAGTCCAGGGTTACCCCATCATCTGTTGCCCCTTTTTTTATTAGTGCTTCGTATTCTTTTCTTATCTTAGTTAATTCCTTAAGATCCTTTGAATCCGATTTTCTATACCCTTCATATTTTAATCTCGCTATTGCCTTTTTAGTATCGCTTTGACCGTCGAGAGGCAGTGCTTTTTCTAGGTATTTGAGAGCAGTTTTGTATTTGCCCTTTTTCCTAAAATGATCTGATAATTTCCTCGCTGCAGAAACTCTATTTGCCTTGTTTTCCTTTGGGTCGTCTAACTTAGCTTCGAGATCTCTTCGGTTTATTGCTCTTCCACTATCTTCTTTATCTAATTTTGCTGATTGACCTACATTTGCCTCTAATAATCCCTCTTCAGAATCTTTTCCCTCTCTTTTTTCAAAACTTTCTTTTCCTCTGTAAATTCTGATTTCCGTATCAATATTTTTTAGAATATATTGGATTGTTTCATCCTTTCCAACATATCCCTCAAGCATTTTCTTTGATTTTTCTAGGTTTTCTCTTGCGGCTTCATAGTTTTCCTGTCCATGTAACTCTCTTCCATGGTTGAAATAAAGAATTCCTAAATTTGCTTCGTCCTTTGGATTTCCAGGTTCACATTCTATTATTTGTTCAAATGCATAAACTGCAAGTTCATAGTTTTTAACTGCGGATGCTGCCTTTCCGAGAGCCCTAAATGCTCCCGAGTCCCAAGGGTTACCCTCTAATGCCCTTCTACATTGGACATAAACATCCTCAAACTTTCCAGAATTAATTCTTGTCTTATCTTTTTTTATCCCTTCTTCCCAACTTTTCAATTCCCTTCTTCGACTCTCAATAATTCCTTGGATCTCTGCCTTATCCATGGTTATGTTATGTTGAAGGATTATAAAAACATTTATGTGATGGTTGAGATTTCTATAGGCCGAGTTTTTTGATCAGTTCTTTTTTATCGAAGACTTCTAGATCGTCGTAAGTTTGACCTGTGCCTAGAAATAGAACTGGTTTTTTTGTTACATGGCTAACTGAGATTGCTGTGCCGCCCTTTTCATCTACATCTGCTTTGCTTAGGATGATTCCTGTTAGGTCTACTGCATCGTTGAATGCTTTGGCTTGCTCTGTTGCGTCATTACCGGTGATTGATTCTCCGAGGAAGATTTTCATATCTGGCTTGTTAACTCTTGAGATTTTTTCTATTTCACTCATTAAGGAATCTTTGTTTTGCATTCTTCCTGCTGTGTCGATTAGGACTACATCAATTTTGTGTTTTTTTGCATAGGCGATTGCATCGAATCCTACTGATGCGGGATCTACCCCATAATCTTTTTTGATTATTGGGACCTTGAGTTTGTTTGCGTGCTCTTCTAGCTGTTGGATTGCTGCTGCTCTGAAAGTATCTGCTGCTGCGAGACAGACCGATAATTTTTCTTTCTTTAGAAGGTTTGCTACCTTCGCTATTGTAGTTGTTTTACCTGATCCGTTGATTCCTGCGAATAGGATTACAAATGGTTTCTTTACTTCTAAGGAGCTTTTGATTTCTTCTATGAAATTTGGAGGATTAATTAGAACTGATTCTATTGATGCCTTTAGTTCTTCTTCAAGATTTACTTCTTTTAGTGATTTTCCAACGAGTTTTTCTTCAAGGGCATCTTTTATTGCTGAAACTGCATCATATGCAACATTATTTTGTAAAAGAATCATTTCAAGTTCCTGGAATAGTTCTTCGAACTTTTCTTCTGTCAGTTTCTTTTTGAATCTCGAGAAAAAGCCTTTTTCTTCTACTGGGGCATCGATTGTTTCTTGTAGGGATTCTTCTAGTTCTTCTTCAATTGGGGTTTCTGGGGCTGATTCTTCAATTTTGGGTTCTTCTACAGGTTGAATTGTTTTCTCTTTCTTCTTTGCCGCCTTTTTCTTTGCTTTCTTAACTTCTTTTTCTACCTTCTTTTCTATTTCGCCGCTTGGTGACTTTACCTTGATTTTCTTAGTTTTCTTTTCTGGTTTTTCTTTCTTCTTTGCTTCTTTAGGCTTCTCGCTTTCTTCTTCTGGTTTCGCCTTAGTTAGCCATCCTTTTAGCTTATTTTTTAGTGATCCGAACATAATTGTTTTAGTGGTTGGGGGATTATTAAAGTTTGGGTTTCGCCTGGGATTTTAGAGTATAACAATTCTTTTAAACGGCTCGCTCTTCTCGAGGATATGATAACATTTAATGATCTTTATGAGGCCTTGAGAAAGGAGAAATATTCTGAACAATTACAGTTACTTCCTAAGAAGTTTTTGGCAGAAGTTGCAGAGTATTTTAAGGAGAAAAGGGAGTTTTTAGACAAAGAGGATGATTCATTTTCTGAGATGGCCATTAAAAATAAGAAGAAACTTGAGAATGCGATGTCGAGTTTTAGGGACTTGATTAGGTTGAGGAAGAAGAAAATATTGAATTTGGCCTTTGTGGCTTCTGAAGTTGGGATCTCGAAGAAAGATTTCGAGAATTTGATGAGTTTTGAGAAGGAATTGTTTGAGATAGTCGTTAAGAGTCTTGAGAAGGCTGAGAAGAATTTGGGTGAGGGGATGTCTGGGACAAAAAATGATGAGATGAAGTACAAACTGGTTAGGTTCTTAGAAGATGTTCCTGAGTTTTTGGATCTTAATGGGGGAGATGTTGGGCCATTTGAGAAGGGAGAGATTGCAAATTTAGATAATGAAATTGTTGAGATTTTGGAGAAAGATAAGCGGGTAGAAATTCTCGAGGAAGATTAAATTTATAAGTGATTCTTGTTAGTAGTTAATATCTAAAATGGCGGAGGAAATGATGGCGGAAGATAATTGTATTTTTCCAAAGTGTCCTTCTTGTGAATCGGGGTATTTATTGCCCTTTTCGTACAAGGAAGATGTCTTTGAGAAGTGGAAATGTTCAAAATGTGGACATACTATAGAAAAAAGAGAGCGACGTAATTAATTATTAGAATTTTATTCTTCTTCTCCGCTCGGAGTACCCTACTCTTGGGACACTTTCTTTTGTTTTGGCTTAGTTCTCACTCTAGTTCTCTTTTTAGGGTTGACTAACTCGTCCCTTTTCTTCTTTCTTCTTGCAACTCTCCAACTTCTATTTCGGTCAAGTCGCTTTGGTTTATTTCTTGATGGCATATTTTTTCTTAATGAATTGAGTTTTTAAGTGTTTGGGACGCTATGACCAATAATCTTAAAAACCAAAATCTTCTCATCAAACTATGCCTGCGTAGCTCAGTGATAGAGCATCTGCCTTGTAAGCAGAGGGTCGAGGGTTTGACTCCCTTCGCAGGCTTATGGAAAATAGTGAAAATGAGAAGGTAGACTATAGGGCCTTAGCAGAACAGCTTTTGAAAGAAGCTCGTCCTAGTATAATGTTTGGCCTTAGTCTTTCAATTCATTCCCAAGAGTTCTATGATGGAAGAAGCAGCCTTCCGACTAGGTTTGGAGATCGTTCTTAAATTTCAGAAAGTTATTTAAAGTTCGTTGATTGTTATATTGCATGTCAGTTGAGAGTGAGTTTATTAAAGAGTATAGGGTCTTGTATGTTCCGAATGAAACTACTGAGCAACATCGGGATCGTTTTAGGGCATTTGCGAAGAAACATTTTGTGCCGGCAGATGCAGCAACATTAGCACGTCGTAAGGCATTTGATGAGCGTTGTAATCGAGCAGGATTTGGCTATGTTAATACTATTGGGAAGTCTCCAGAGGAGATAGAGGAAATAATGCAGACTTTGGAATCTGACGAAGTTCAAACTTTATTGGGATCATTACATTAGTTTCTTTTATTCGGAAGATATTTATAGTTTCTTAGCCATGATTTAACATGTCAGATGACCTAACTGAAATCTTAGAAGAAGTTTCAATGGACGATCCTGTGGAGGATACTGCTCGAGATAAGAAAAAGAAATCAGATACTCTCTTTTTATTTTCTTTATCTGGAAAACCAATTGCAAATTGTGATGGTGATTGCGGCGGAGAGGTCCCTCCCGCAGCTATTGATTATATCGTTCGAGTTTCCCAAAAAGAGTTAATAATGGGTGAGCGTGGTGCTAATCCGAATAAAAAGAATTCCAATGTTCTTTTTCTATATTCTCTTTCGGGGGAATCAGTTGCACACTGTTTCGAAGGTGAAGGCGGAGAGGTCCCTCCCGCAGCTATTGATTATCTGGTAAGGGTTTCTCGGGCAGAATTAAACTCTCCTGAAGAAATTTCTTTTGGTGAGAGCAATTAATTAGATTAAGCCCACTTCTTAACTTCACATTCTTCTTTTTCTTCTTTTATGGGATAAATATCTTCTACAATTTCCTCTGGAGCGAACCAAAGTTTGATTTCTTTTTCTGCGCTTTCTGGAGAATCAGAGGCATGGATGCCGTTTTCAAATACTCCCGTTTTCGAATGAACTCTTCCGTATCTTCCTCGAATGGATGTTGGATCTGCTTCTTCGGGATTAGTCTTTCCTGCAATGGTTCTAATCTTTTCGATTGCGTTTTCTCCCTTGTAGATTAATGCAAGAACTCTTGGGGTATGGTATTCTCCCATGATATATTTCAAAACTTCTTCGAAGATTTCTTCTCCCTTCTCTTCTTTTAACTTATGGTAATGGGTTTCTGCAAGTTCTCTCTTTACTGAAACAATCTTTGCCCCAATAATCTTTAATTTTGTTTCAGATAGCGAGGTGATAATGTTTCCTGTTAAACTTTTTATTAATCCATCAGGCTTTACCAGAACTAAACAGGATTCTTCTGCCATTATTCTTTCTTTGCAGCTTTCTTGGTTGCTTTCTTTGGTGCAACTTCCTTTTCTGCCTCTTTTACTTCTTCTTTCTTTACAGCTTTCTTATTAACTGGCTTTTCTTCTGTTTTTTCTTCAACTTCTTCTTTATTCTCTACTTTTTCAACTTCTTTTTCTTCTGTAGTTTCTTCGGTTGGTTCTACTACTTCCTCGGCTGGAGTTTCTACTTCTTTAGGTTTTATCGTTGAAAGATCAATTTTTTCTAGATCTTTTGTTTCGAAGATTCTAAATTCACAGAATGAAAGTGGATAAACTTTCTTTAACTTTGGAAGCATTGCTTTTTGGAAGATTCCTTCTAAAACTTCTTCAGCTAATTCGTTATATGTTTTATCCTTAACATAATCCAGAATGAACTCTTTTGCAGTGTTTCTTAGATTCTTTCGTACTGCTCTTGAAACTCTTTTTCTTGTTATTAAGAATGGTTTGATAGTGGTTTTTATATCTGCACATTGTGCTGCGAATGAATCTTCCACATAATCTGCTCTCTTTCTCATCATTCTTCGAATATATGCTTTCATTAATTCAAGTTTCTTTGGAACTGCGATAAGTTTTCCATCGTGGTTGAATATCCTAAGTACGATTTCAAGACCTTTTCCTCTAAGTTGTCTAGTTAAATCTAGTTTGATTGTTTTCTTATCAAGATTTTCTAATGTTCCAAGAACTTGTATTGTTGTCTCTAGGATTGGAATTTCAACGTTGATGAATCTTTTTCTTTCTGCCATTTTATTCTATTACGATTTTTGAGGTTCTTTTACCTTTCTTCTGGTATTTAGATTTTTTGCATACTGTACAAGTGTACATAATATTAGTTTTCTTAGTTGTCTTTCTCTTTCCTTTTGCTTGATTCTTCATACGACTGAAACGGCCTTTATTTCCGATTCCTCGGTTTGATCCCCTAAGTCTTGCCCTTTGCTTTGCTCCTCTCTTAAGTGTTGAGGCCTTGCCTGAGCTAGGTTCTTTTACCTTCTGCTCTGTCTTCTTTTTACAGAATGGACAGTATCTATTTGTCTTTTTCGGCTTCTTCATGTTAATTAGGGTGAAAAATTGCCTTTTAAAGTTTTGGGGAGGTATGGTCCCACAGTTATTTTTATAAATGGGGGTTGACTTGGTTAAATATGGTTTTGAGAAGGGTAAAATTCAGAAAAGGAATGCAGAAAAAGTTCTTTGATCGGGTGGTGGCAGGTATGAGTTCTCCTTCTGTTCGGGGAATCTTGCAGTTCGGATTTGATGTTCCTTATTCTACGTTAAAGAACTATTATTCAGGGGTTAGGCTTATGCCCGAGGACTTTTTTAGAGATTTATGTCATTTGGCTAAGACTGATCCGGATGATTTGGGGGTGGAGTTTGTTAGTGGAAGTTGGGGACAGGTTATTGGGGGACGGAAAGGGAAGCGGAAAAAGCTTAAAAGTAGCTAATACTCAATAATTTTATAGGCCTCGTTGTCTATGGCCCCGTAGTCTAATGGTAGAACGCATCGTTGACTTCGATAAAGCCCAAGTTCGATTCTTGGCGGGGCCATTTGAACTTAGTTTGATTAACCCGAAGGGTACTTGCGAAGCGCGCAGGCCGGGTCATTTCCTTTTTATGAATTTTTGTCTTCGGAATATTTATATAATTTGAAAATGTTATTATTTGATGCAAAAAGAAGTGAATCGGAAACTCTCATGTCTAACTCTTGGAAATCGGAAAAAAGGGATTAGTGGAATTGTTGCGACTATTCTTATTGTATTAATTGTGGTTGCTGCTGTTGCGATTATTTGGAAGTTTATCATACCCCTTGCGAGGGAGATTGACTCTGGGAAGGAAGAAGTGGAACTCAGTATTGTGACTGGGGAGGGTTATACTGTTTTTGATTCTGAGACGGGGCTTGCGAGCGTTCAGATAAAACGGGGAAATGATGAAGTTGAACTTTTGGGAATAGATGTTTTGTTTTCTGTGAATGGGAGCTCAGTAGATTATACTATTTTGACAGATAATGTGACTGCTCCGGGGACGACAAAGTTGTTTAGGTTTAATCTAACTAATTATGGCGAGCCGGAATCTGTAGATGTTTTTCCAATTGTGGATTCCGGAGATTTGAGAGTCAATATTGGTGTTGTTTCTTCTTTACTGATTACTGGGAATGTGGCTAAATCAAGAGGTTTGAAGAAGGGAAAAGTTATTGCTGAGGGGGATAGTATCATTATTTCAAATGCGGAAGTTCTAGAAAACTTTGAATCTGCTGCTGCCGCTGCGGAGGAGGAATGTATTATGGGAGATGCTAATTGTGATTGCGTTGTTGATGGGTTGGATTTGGAGATCTTTATTGCTCATTGGGGTTATATGGAGGGGATGACCTGGGGAGATGCAGATTTTGATGGTGATGGGGATGCGGATCTTGATGATTTTGTTATCTTGAGGGAGTCTTTTGGGAGGGAGTGTGAGACTTGGGAGGATTCTTCCTTTATGGTTGCGACTTGGTCTGATGGGGATACTCTCTTGGGCGAGGGAGACTTACAGGCGGATGGTTCTTATGGGGCATGGGATAGTTATCGGAATGGAGGATATTTGGGGGTTGATCCTGATGGGGAGGGTGGCAATACCCTTAGGGCGGAGGGACTATATGGGGTTCACAAACATCAGCGAATTGTTTCTAAGGATTTACCCACATTTGATTCCTGGGCAGGATCGATAGAGGTTAATTTTAAGGATATAGTTTTCAATGAAAATTTAATACAGGGATGGAGACTTACTCCCTTGGCTATTGTTGGAGGATATAGGGATGCTACTGTTGACCGGAATTTTGTTATTCAGATTGAAAATAGAACTAAATCTCCGGATTATCCTGGGAAGTATACTCCTGCCATTTATATTGCGGCATACCATGGTAGGAATTCCGGTATTATTTATCGGGGTAAGACCTTTTTCATCGAGGACGGTTGGGATGGTTTTGAAGATCGGTTTGTAAAGATTGATTGGTACTTTACTCCAGAGAACACTCTTTTTGCAAGGGTTGATAATGGTAATTGGGAATCTGTCCCGGTATATGGTACTTATGTTGATCCCTTTGTTAGGCTTTGGGCGGGTTGGGTTAGCTCCTATAATGGTGGTGCGATAAAACTCAGGAATTTTAAGTTATATGGTCCGGAGCATGTTTCTGATTTTGCTGCTGAAGAAGCTTATTGTGAAGATTCTGATGGGGGAATTTTTTATGGAACTTTTGGAGAAACAACGGCTTCTTCCGAAGGAGTTATGTCTTCTGATTTTTGTGAGGGAAACTTATTGAATGAATATTATTGTAATGGTGCGGAGAAGAAGCTTATCCAGGTTGATTGTGTAAATGGCTGTTCCAATGGGGCTTGTATAGCTTAGGGGAAAGAGATTTTTTTGAATTCTTAATCTTTTGGAGTGTGTTTTGTTTTACTTAGTAACTAACTTACTTAGTAACTTACTAAGAAAGATTTATAAGTGATTGTTTCTTGTTCGGATAGAGGTTGATTGAGGGAATGAAGAAATATTTACTTTTAGTAGAGGACGAAGAGCTTTGGAAGAAGTTTAAATCAAGTATACAAAAGGATATTAATAGCGAAATTATGAAGTTGATTGAGGGAAAAGTAAAAAATGGTGGTAAAAAATGAATAAATTGAGGGGTGGAAAGAATAAGTCTGGACTCACCGCCCGGTGTACCGCCTCACGCGGTTCCCGGCACAAGAACCTCTCACGAGGTACTCCAAATATCGGAGTTAGGGGGCAGGTTACTATTTTTATTATTTTGGCGATTGTTATTGTCGGGGGAGTTATTGCTTATTTTACCTTGCGAGATTCTTTTGGGACAAGTGTTCCTCAAAATATGAGGCCAGTATATGATTATTATCTAAGTTGTGTGGAGGATATTACTGCTGAAGGAATTAGTTTGCTTGGAGAACAGGGAGGATATATCGAGACTCCGGAGTTCGTGCCAGGTTCACAATACATGCCTTTCTCGTCTCAACTTGATTTTCTTGGACAACCGGTCCCATATTGGATGTATGTCTCTGGAAATAATATTCTTCGTGAACAAGTACCTACTAAATCTGGAATGGAAGAAGAATTAGAAAAATATATTGCAGAGAGGCTAGTGGATTGTGACTTTTCCGACTTTTCCTTACAGGGTTATACTGTTTTTATCGAAGAAGGTTCTATTATGGATGTTTCAATAAATAATCTTGATGTTGATGTTAGTTTTGCAAATGGCCTAACAATCCTTTTTGATGGCCAGTCTACGGTGGTGGGAAACCATGATATTAGTGTTAAGAGTAAGTTGGGTAAGTTCTTTGATTTGGCAATGGATGTTTACAACTTTGAAAAGGAAAATGCTTTTCTTGAGGCCTATGCCTTAGATGTGATGAGGCTTTATGCTCCTGTGACTGGCGTTGAAATTACCTGTGCACCTAAGCTTTTTGTCGATGAACAGATCCAGAACGATTTGGTTGAGGGGCTTATGGCGAATGTTCCTGCGTTGAAGTTGGGCGGAAGTTATTATGATCTTGCATCACAAGAGAATGATTATTTCGTGACGGACATTGGACGAAATATCGATGAGAATGTGAATTTTATTTATTCTTCTGATTGGCCTACTCGAATTGAGATTTTCGGTGACCGAGTCGTTGAACCGGTGGGTCTCCAAGAGGGATTAGGAATAATGGGCTTTTGTTACGTTCCTTACAAACTAGTTTACGATATTGATTTCCCTGTTTTGATTCAGTTCTATGATAATGCTGAACTTTTCCAGTTCCCTATTGCTGTTGTAATCAGCAAAAATCAGGCTAGGGAGGCTTTACCTTCCGTTTATGGGGAATCACTTGAATCTGAAGTATGCGAATTTAGAAATCAAAATGTTGATATTCGAACTTATGATTCCGAGTTGAATCCTATTGAGGCCCGGATTAGATTTAAGTGTCTGAACTCTCGTTGTGAAATTGGAGATACTGAGATTGAAGGTGGCGCAGCAGTTTTAGCTGCAGAGGTTCCTTCTTGTGTGAATGGATTTATCCTTGCTAGTGCTGACGGGTTTGCTGATGAACAATATCAAATTTCTACCAATGCTGAAGATTTTGCAGATATTGTTTTGGATAGGAAGTATAATGTTTCATTGGATCTTGGAAAGGAAGTTGAAATGGCTTTATTGTCATTTGATTCTGAGGATTATTCTCAAACAGTCTTGTACCCCGATATGACTAGTGTGGAACTGATTGATGGTTCATATAACATCAGCGTATATGTTTATAAGAATTCTAGCTTGAAATTTCCTAAGATTGATGATACTCGATGTGTTGATGTTCCCCAGGAGGGCCTTGGGGGATTATTTGGAGCGCAAGAGGAAAAATGTTTTGATGTAAACTTGCCTGAGACCGAAGTTAGTTTTGCAGTTGTTGGTGGTGGAAAGAATCAAGATTACTTCACGGAAGGTCAACTGAGAGATTCCGAAGAATTGAATATTAGGATTCCATTATTTGAAACCCCGAAGAGTTTGGATGGATTAAGAACCAATTATGATAAAGTGGAGGATGAGATAATCTATCTCGAATTCGAATAATGGTACGGCGTACTGAATTGATTATTGGAATGTTATTAATCGGAATCTTTATGACTCTGGGAGTTTCTGCTGCAGCATTCGGGGGAGGTTATGGCTCGGGGGGTTTTAGTGGACTCAATAATAACTGGCAGGCTAATCAGCCTACGTTTAATAATATCTATAGTTCTAGTCAAATGAGGGAGTATTGGCCTATTTTGAGTCGAATGGAGAGTGGCCAGTGTGAGGCTACAACAGATTTTCTTATTGGAATTCCCCCAGGGGGATGTTCGCCTGCAGTTGTTAGATCTGATTTATTAGAGGAACAAAACGTTCCGGTTTTTTGTAAGCTTGATGCTCTTAGAATCAATCCGTTGATTAAAGTATCTTCTATCAAATCTATTTCGTTTAAGGGAGATAAACCTGAAGGAATTGCAGGAATTAGTTTTCATCCTGCTCGTGCAGCAGTTAGATCTTATAAGACCTTATTGGGAGATCCAATGTTGAATAATATTGGATATGTTGTTATTGTTTTGAAACAGAATCGTGTAGAAGAGGATATGGAAGAGTGGATCGCAGGCAATTTAACTGCTACTATCCGTTATGATTCTGAAGGGGCCTATGGTGTTGGGGCGTCAGATTATTATCTTCCTGCAATGAGCCGTTCTGAGTGGGAGCAGAACTTTGAGGCATCTTCTTTTTGGAATGGTCGAGGCTATGTTCGGGTTAAGGGGGTTGGTCAGGGAGTTGCACAAATTGAACTGTTAACTGATAAGGATAATGTTTTTAGAACATTTAATTTGAAAGAAGGAGAGACCAGTAACCTGATCTACTTTCCAGGATATTATTGTAAGGCTGGATTGAAGGTTAAGCTGAATAAGGTTGTCGCTCCAGAGAATATGGTTAAGCTGGATGTGGATGGCAATGAAATTTGGGTAAGGAAAGGTAGCAAGATTCTTAATAATCAGTGTACTGTTCAGGATTTGACTATCGGAAATAAAACTAACAATGTAACTGTTAAACTTTCTTGCCCTGGTCAAAAGTTTACATTGAGTTTACAAGAAAAGGATAATAAAACGGGATTGACTGAGGCATCTGATTCAAGGATTGATAATTATTTCAAGAAAGCTAATGACACCGTCAATGAATTAATCGAGGAATATCGGGCTGAAGAGAAAGAAAATGGGGAACCCTATGGGGAAGAAGCCTTATTTGAACAGATTTTGATGGCTCAGAAAAATGGGAAATATAAAACTCAAGAAGCTTTGATGACGCTGTTTATTGATTCATATCCGACTTCTAGTGCTATATCTAAGGTGAAGCAAGATCTTATGAGATTAGGAAAATGGAATTACAGTAATGCTTATCATACAGCCCTTGTGAATAACAAGTATTACTTTATTTCGCTTGAAGATTTTAAGAAAGTGGATGAGGGAAAGAAGAAGGCAACTATAAAGATTGGAAGTGCAACACAAAATGTTGTTGAAGATCAAAGAATTAATTTTTCTTCCGATGAATATTTGATTATCGATGAGATTTTGCCTGGGAAGGTAGATATAGATTATTACAATAACAAAAAAGATGCCAAGAAAAAGAAGGAAAGTGCAATAATCCCCGAGGGAGATTCGGCTTCTCTTGGTGGACGATCAATCAATGTTCGAAGTGTAGATGTTACTGAAATTGCTTATGTTTCTCTGATTCCTGAAGTTAAGAATGATAGAACTGAAGCTAATTTTACTTATCGGATTGGGATTGAGAAACGGGGAATACAATTAAGTCCTGCTAAAACTCGGGAGATGATTAAGAATTTGAATAAGACCATTGAGGATTGGGAAAACATTATTGAGAATCTTGGTAGTGTGATTAAGGGATGGAAGGGGGCGTGTTTTGCTACTTCTGCCGTTCTGATGATGAAAAATATGTTTAATGGCTTTGATGGGGAAAGTTTGGCAAGACAAAAGGTTATGAAGAGATACAAGGAAATATGTGATCGTGACCACGCAGGAGTTTCTAGGACCAAATGTTATAATGATCTTGCTAGTGATATCGATAGAGATGTTAGTGCGATGAAAGACGGATTGAATGTGGTGAATGGTCAAATGGATCCAAAGATTGAGGCACATTCTACTGAAGCGGGAGTTTTTGAAAAGGGGGGGATTAAGAATGATGAGGCTTACCTTACGGACCTTCGGGGACTTCTGGGTAGTGATAAGATAACTGTAGTAAAGAATAATGAGACATTTGAGGTTGATCCTTCAAGTTTGACTACTACTTCTCAAATTAGGTCTGTTCTTTTAAGTAGGCAGTTGGCAGGTAATGGTGTCGCTGGAGAGGTTTCTCAGGCTGAGATGTATGGCGCTCTGAATAGTGCGGTATTGCAGCAGCAAGCTGCTGAAACAAAGGCTGCGGCTGCAGCTAAGATTAGTGGGGCGGTCGGTTCTGGAAAGAACCCTGTTGTTCAGACTGTTTTAAGTAAGAACGTTAAGACATTAAGTTGGGGCGGTGAGACTTACGGTAGTTATGGTAGTTTGAATGGAGTTGAAGGCTGGGGAGCAAAGGATAAGATTCAGTATCTTAATTTGGATGGTAGGAATTATGTTTTGAAGATGGGACAAAGCCTGACGGGAAATATGGCAGTTAATGAGTCTTACCGATTGGATGGAGATCAGTGGGTCAAAGCTAGTGATGCTGAAATTAGAAAGATGAGGGGATATGTTTTTACTAAGGCTGGTGGAGAGGCAGGAGAATGTTCATATGTTTATAGGAAACCCACTGTAAAGTATTACAAATCGGGAAATAATGAAAACCTCCCCGCAATTATTCCATTTGACTTAAAGAAGGGGTGGTATGTAATGGTGCCTAATTCTGCAGGAACATTTATCGATAATTCACCTCAGGGTTATACTGCTGCAGGAGATGTAAAATATTTTAAGATCTGTAATGTTGGTCCGAATGGATTGATGGAGAATGGCCAGTACCCTGATGATGTTTGTCAAAGTTTTGATGCCAATTCTGCGGGAAGTGTGGATCGGTTTATTCCTTGTCCTTCATTGAAACCGGAGAAAGTTAAGGAACTTTATTCTAAAGCACGAGAGGCAATAAGGCAGGCTTCTAGTCAGGCAGGTCAGAGAATTATCAATATTCTTGGACAGAGTATTGATCTTGGTCCTCCGATGAGTGATACCGGAGATTTTGAGTGTCAAGACTTTATGAGCCCTGAAGATTGTCAGTGGATGTTTAATACGTGTGATCCAGTTATTTGCCCAACTTCTCGATGTGATCTTGGCGGAAAGATGCCTGTTTCAGATGTTGTTCAGACAGGAATTATTGGAAGTATTGCGCTTTGTTTACCAAATGCCCAGGAAGGTATTTTTGTACCGGTTTGTCTTACGGGTATTCATGCAGGACTTGACTCTTATGTTTCTATTTTGAAATCGGAAAGAGATTGTTTGGAGCTTAGTCTTGAAACTGGTGAACACGTAGGTATTTGTGATGAGATTACTTCGATTTATCTTTGTGAGTTTTTCTGGAGACAACTTTCCCCTGTGATGGATTTATTAATTCCGCGATTTGTCGAGGGACTTTATGGTGGATTCCAAGGTACTCGGGGGGGAGGAGAATATTTGACTGTTCAACACTCTTGGGATAATCTTCAGAAGGGAATAGATTTCTTTCAAAACGATTATGCTCAAAATGCCTTCAAGGCGTTTAGAGTTAGGAATGTTCAGGAGGCCGGAGGAGAAGTTTGTAGAGCTTTTGTAGGAACTACAATTCCAACCTCTGCAGAGGGACTGAATAATTTACTTGAACCGGAGAGTCCAACTCAATTTTATGCACATTTCTCTGAAAGAACTTTTTCAGAGGCTACGGTTCCTGCAACTTCGCATTACAAACTGTATTACCATATTTATGCTGGAAATGATAAGGGAGTACAATATCAGATTTACTTGAAGAATCCTCCCCAGTCCACATATTATCGAACAAACCCGTCAGTTCATGTTAAGAATGGATTTATTCCTCGGGGTGAAGAAGCTGATGAATCTATTGACTTTACGGCCCCTTCAGGATATAAGGAATTGTGCGTAGTTGTGGATGCTAAGGAAGAGTGTGGCTTTAAGCAAGTTACGACTGATTTTGGTTTAGATTATATTCAGAAGAAGTATGTTGAGGAGCAAGCTAGTGAGACTAACATTAATACCGAAAAAGAATGTATCTCGGGAACTAAATCGGCAATACCTCTAATTAATCCGAATATCCAGGCAGGTGCAGAAGAAGCGATTCAACCAGAAATTGCTTTGAGAGGAATTGTAAGGATCTGTGCTTCTGCTAATCCTGAGGCAGGTGTTACGTCTACAAATGCAAATAGTTCGCGTTGGAAGGCTGTAGGGACTTGTGGTACGCCAGATTTAACTTGTTGGTTGGATATTAATAGTGTGGAGAATGATTTGAAGTCTATTGAAGCAATTGATAATAGTACTCTTTCAATTTTGGACGAGAGTCGAGGATTGTTGAATAATACAAGACAGAGTTATCAAGATGTTCAGAAGGAGTTGGCGTTTCTTAGAGAAAATATTCCAAAATTAGTTGATGGAGATCTGGCAAGTGATGAAACTCCTCGGGTTGTTGGTTATATTAGAAGATTGAATACAATTATTGGCGTTGGAGATATTTTCCCCCAGGGAACTAATGCGAATAGGGCAGAGGCTTTGTCCTGGAGGGCGGCCATTTACCGAATGATTGTTGAGTTCAATGGTCGTGGTAAGGTGAACAGTAAGGAAGTTGTCGCGGCAGCTAAGAAAGGGGTGGGGGTAACTGATATCCCTGTTGATTTGGCAGGGGAGTTGACTGCAGGGGAGGGTGAGGAAGAATCGACTACGGTGGAAGGCAATGCTGCAGAAGAGGTCAATGGGGCGGAGAAAAAGAAAGGATTCAGTTTTTATGGGCCTGGTATTTTCTTTGAAGGAATTCCTACTGGAATGTATGTTGAGGAAAAAACTGGGGACCGACATTACGTGATTTTTGAAATTGATAGTGACCAAGAAATTGGGAAGATTATTGAGGGGAGAATTAGTTTTGGAAAAATAAAGAATGCAAAATCTGAAAAGGTTATCGTTCATGCGAGTAACTTGAAGAAATATGGGTTAAATGAGGATTTAGAATTTTATAGGCTTGGAGTACTTGAGGGGATAGTAAACACCCTTAAGGGTTATTCCGATGAAGAGAGTGATACCTCTGAAGAAGGCGGGGAGAGTAGTAAGGTGGTTACTTTGGACGTTATTTTATATAACGATAACGACGATGTTGACAAATTGAATGATGGGGAATATGATAAAATAACTGTTACTGGGAGGATACTTGGAGATTTGGGAGATTCAATGAATCGTGGAGAAATAGTTATTGAAGGAAACGTTGAAGGTTATGTTGGAAATTTTATGGGTGGGGGAAGAATAACTGTTGAAGGAACTGCGGAAGGTCCGGTGGGAACTTTATTGGATGGCGGAGAAATAATTATTGAGGAAGATGCTGAAGGTCCGGTGGGAACTTCTATGACTCTTGGAGACATAACTATTGGGGGAGATGCTAGAAGTTCTGTTGGAGATTCAATGAGTGGTGGAGACATAGTTATTGAAGGAGAGGTTAATTATCCTATTGGAGAAGATTCTAGTGGGGGAGAGATTAGAATAAGGCAATCTCAGTTATACCTGGAAGATAAAATTGGGGACAATGTGGGCGCTCAGATTTATTACTGGGACGAAGAATGGTTTCCTTTTTTATAGATATTAATTAATTCTTAAGAATGGGGAGAGGAGGATTCTGTTCGTAATTTACTCTAGATAATGTATAAATTTGTCCTAGAGCAAATCACTCAACCCCCGTACGGAGGTTTAGAATAAATGGGGAGAGGAGGATTCGAACCCCCGTAGGCAAAAAGCCACTTGGTCCTAAGCCAAGCCCGTTTGACCACTCCGGCATCTCCCCACAAAGATGATGTTGGATATGAAGCAATTCACTTGCTACTTTCTGGCATCTTCCCCGTGTGATGAATTTGATAAGAAATGGTAGTTTAAAAGATTATTGAGTTGCTTGCTCTGTTTTCTTTTTCTTCTTAGATTCGTTCTCTTTGATCTTGAGCTTATCTTCGAGATCAAGTCTCTCTAGAAGCTCTTTGTATCTGTTTCTGATGGTTACTTCAGTTATTCCTGCGACATCTGCAACTTCTCTTTGAGTCTTTTTCTCGTCGTTGATTAGTGCTGCAACGTAAAGTGCTGCTGCTGCAATCCCTGCAGGGCCTCTTCCCGATGTTAATTCTGAAACTTCCGCTTTCTGTAAGATCTTAAGGGCTTCATTTTGTGCTGCTGGAGAAAGATGAAGTGTTGAAGAGAATCTTGAGATGTAGTCATTAGGACTTGAAGGAGTTACCTTAAGACCAATCTTTCGGATAATGAATCGATATGTTCGTCCGATCTCTTTTCTTTCTACTTCTGATGCTCCCGAAATCTCATCAAGTGTTCTTGGGATGTTATAAGAACGGCAAGCTGCGTAAATACACGCTGCGATCACTGACTCCATCGATCTTCCCCGAACAAGTCCTCTTTGAAGAACGAAATTGTAGATTCTAGCTGCTTCGTCTCGAACAACTGAAGGTAAATCAAGAAATGATGCAACCCTTCGTAGTTCTGACATTGCAAGTCTTAAATTTCTTTCAATAGAGGTTGAAACTCTTTCTTGCCATTTCTTTAATCTTAGATATTTCCTTGTTTGTTGTGTAGAATCTAACTTGTAGATATCTGAGATTTCACCAACATTGGTTGTAAGACCCTTATCGAATTTTTGAATAGAAATCGGTGCTCCTCCACGAGACTTTTTCTCCGATTTGTCGAAGGCTCGAAGCTCATGTGATGTATCAACCATTTTCTCCTCGGTAACTGTCCCACAATTATTACAGAAAACTTCTCCTCTGGTTTCATCGTAAACTAGATTAGAACTGCTACACTCCGGACATTTCTTCGCACCAGCCATAGTAAAGCTTATAAATGGATTGCCTTTAAAAGCGTTTCGGTTCTTAATATTTCTTAGAATAATTACTCGACGATAACTGCTTGGATCATTCCTTCTTGGCTTGGACGGTTAGTTATCCTTGCCTTACCAAGTTCTGTTTCGATAATTGAACCTTTTACTAGAATGTTCTGTCTTGCGAGAAAATGATTTGCTGGAGTCTCAAGAACATTCTTGATTCCTGCCTTCTTTGCTTTTCCGTTTACCATTATGTTTGCTTCGTTACCATGGAAAGAGACAAGTTTCTTTGTAGTTCCTCTTCCACTAAGTAGCTTTGTCTTTTTCTCTCCGAGTTTTACGATTCTTGTTTGGCCTTGTCGCCCAGTTAACTTTCGTTTCTTTGGCTTCTTGTATCGGCCACCGCTTGCTTTTCTTCCTGCTTTCATGTTGTATGAAAAAAAATTTGATTTAAATAGGTTGCGGTTGGGAGATTTATTGGATTATTTGTGTATTTTATCTTTTTTGAATCATTTTTCTAGCAAATTTTTCATGATTTTGGGAGTTATTCCACAAAAATTAATGACAAATTTTGAGGTTTTTTGTGTTTCTTCCAAAATGTTTTGTTATTCCACAAAATTTCTCATTTTATTCGGAATTTTTATATTTCAAAACCTTTAAAAGTTAGTTATTCCACAGATATTTATCTATTATGATACTATGAGTTATAAAAGGGTGGTTAAGAAAAAGGGGAAGAGCTACGGGCCGTACATTTACCAGAGTTATCGAGATCCTGTAACTGGAAAAGTTAAGAAAAGATACCTTGGAAAAGTAGAAGAAAAAAAGGTTTCTAAAAAGTTTTTGTTTTTGTTGGGCTTCATGATTTTGTCGACGCTGATTATCGTGGGTTATTCCACAGATTATCTTGCGAACGACGGAGATTTTTCTAAGAAATTTGTGGAACAAACTGGAAGATTTGCAGGTAGTGCTTGGGGTCGTGTGACTGGATTTGCAGTTGATGATGGTGGAGATAGTGGGGGAGATAGTGGGGGAGATAGTGGCGGTGATTCTGATGGAGATAGTGGCGGGAGTGATGGCGGTGATTCCGGTGATTCCGGAAGTTCGGATAGTGGAGAGAGCAGTAGTGCTAGTAGCGATTCTGGAGATTCTGTAACTGAGAGTTCAAGTTCTGATGAAGGTAAGAAAGATAAGTCCTCAAAGGATGACTCTGGTGAGCCCAAAGAAAAAAAGGAAAAGAAAGTTGATAAGAAAGATACTTCGAAAGAGAGTGTTGTGGCAGATAATTTGGTGATAGATGAAGATGTTGTAGATTCTGAAGATTCAACTGATGAAGAAGGGGAGGAAGAAGCGGACGAGGAAGTAGAAGAAGAGATCGAGGAAGAGGAAGAAGATGAAGCTACTAATGAAAGTTTAGAAGATGAAGAAGATGAAGAAGAAAGCAATGAAACTGAAGTTCCTGAAGAAGAGGATAACGATGGGGTGGAAGATGTTGGTGGAGAAGGGGGGGTTGGAGGAGATTTGAATGAGACCGATTCAAACGAAACTATTGTTAATGAAACAATCCTGAATGAGACGGTCGATAATCAGACGCTAGCTAATGAAACAGTTTTGAACGAGACATTAGCTAATGAGACAATTCTAAACGAAACTTTACTCAATGAAACAATTCTGAACGAAACGCTTTTGAATGAAACTCTGAACGAAACGATCTTGAACGAAACCCTAGTGAATGTTACGCTTCTGGAGAATGTAACGACACTTCAATATAAGGCAGTTATTAATCGGCCGGTAAAATGGCTAAAGAAATTTAAGGTGAATGAAAGTGATGGAGATTACAGGGTTGAGATTCATAAGAATGCTGAGAATATTTCGGTGCTTACTGATGAAGAGATTGCTGAGGCTGAGGCGGAGATCGAGGATTATGGGAATATAGTTGAAGAGGCTGAGAGAGAAGAGATTGTCTCTGGGCTAATGACCGGAAATGTGGCTCTTGAGATTTCTGAGGGCAAGGGATGGCTGATCCAATTCTGGAATTGGTTGACAGGATTTACTATTTCTGGAAATGTTGTTCTTGAGGATGAACTTGATGCTGGTGGAGATATTGTGGAGACTGCTAATTCTACCCTTGTTGATGTGGGAAGTATTGTTGGTTCTGGTGCAGGAGAAGTTGCAGTGGAATATTATACTGAAGCTCCTCAGGCGAATGAGAGTTTAATTTCTAATGTGACAATGGAGAAGAGAGTTATTGTACACGCCCCTGATGAGTTGAATTATAGTGAGATTTTGGCATATAGTGTGATTGATGATATGAATATTACGATTAATGATTCTAGGCTTAAGGTATATTGGTACGCAACTGAAGAGGATGCGATTGCTTTGGGTTACATGAATGAAACGACTTTAAATGAAAGTATTGTAAATGAAACTGATGAAGAAGTTGTTGGGGAAGCTAACGAGACTGTTGCTAATGAAACTATCGTGGAGGGAAACGAAACTACTGAATCTGAAAATGTAACCGAAGTGGTTGAGGAAGAGTCCGTAAATGAAACCGAGATTATTGAAGAAGAAGAGGTTGTTGCGGAGGAGACTAACGAAACTGTTGAAGCCGGCTTTCTAACCGGGAATGTTGTT
>JABHNB010000011.1 GCA_018694115.1 archaeon | reverse complement strand
TTTTATCATCACCAATCTTTCTCATAAATTATTATCGTATCTTTTCTTTATAAATGTTTGCGATCAACAACTAACTGCCGAACAGTTTAATGACCTAGAGTCACTAACAAAGTTTCTTCCAACAAATTCATCACAAGTCAACCTTAGATCCTCTGTTGTCGTCACGACTTCCTTCACCTCGCAGCAATAAGCGTAATTCTGATTACTTAAAACAAGATTGTCACATGCAGAAGCAACAGTATCGACATTAGTCTCACTTTGGACAGTTCCAAGATAATCAGAAAATATTCCGGTCTGCGTAACAAGCATAAAAATCAACCCTACCAGAATTGCAATTCCAAGTATGATCAAAATAATCGTGCTAATTGCCATTTGCATCGCATTCTTTTTCATAACTAATCTAATCATTTCCATTTTATAAATTTAAGTTAATCCTGCCAAAGCCACAGCCCCAATTAAACTCAATCCAACTATTGATGCAAGGGCCACAATAAAATAAAGTGTAATTGATCGCTTTAGATTCTTTCCAGTCTCAGAGGTTACCTGTAATTGATCCTTTCCGGACTTAATCGTAACCAATGTCGAAGTTAGAATAAACACAATTTGAATTAAATAAATCCCGACGACGACCTGTAACCAATAGGTCGGAATCATCTGAGTAATATCAAAGATCGATAGAAGTCCTCCAATTCCGCCTGCTGCCTCAATGGCCACACTTCCCCCCACATCCCCCTCAAACATCGCAGCCAAACTTCCCAAGATGGTTGTGATCATTCCAGACAAACCAATAATAATTCCAGACAGTAACGGTGCAAGGAAAGTCATATTAGATTTCATATCAGAAATGATATCTGCCAGAAGATCATTCAGCCTCATATTAATCTTCTTAATATTCTTTACATACTCTGAGATGGACATCAACGATCTAGCAGCAACCTGTAATCCTTTCTTAGCGGACTCAACTAAAATCTTCATAGAAGTAGCAACTAATTGTGAAGGATAGAAAATAACTGCCCCCCTCTTAGGATCAAATAATGCCCGCTCCAAACTCATTCCTAATTGTTGAATGTTCTCATTAACAATCTTAAAGAATCCCTCCGTCGCAGTTCCCTTCGTAGACTCTGCAACCTTAGAAAATGCAATTTCTGCAGGCAATCCATCACCAATCCGATTACCTAACTGGAATAGTGAAGAAGTAAATTCCTTCTCGACATCCTTATACTGGTCTCGAGACTTGATAATTTCCTCCGTCTTTTTTCTGGCAGCAATAATAAACATAATTGAAATGGAAAGCGGAACAAATAAACTCAATACTAAAGCGAGTGCACCATGCGGCCCAGCCAATCCTCCCGCACCATTATCGATTATTCCAAAGATTCCAGAGTTCCCCATAAAACCAATACCAATTTCTTTCCATGAATAATCCCTAGCCATGTTTAACCAAATGGGAAGATTTGTATATCTCCAGAAGAACGGTATCAAACCAATTATCAAGAAAGGAAGACCGATCAATGCCCCAATAACGTACGGACGCTTACTTTTATATTTGGGATACAGTGGATGTTTCTCTAACAAACTTGTTTCACCATAACCTCCAGGACGCTGCATCATAACATTTCCAGTAAGATAAATAACCATGAAAGGAACAATAACGTTGAAAAGCAAAAGCACATGATACCATTTTATGGCCCCTTGTAACATCGTCGAAGCAAGAGGTAAAATTGCAAGTGCCAAAGTTGGAAGAACAATTCCCAACATGTAAACATTTGTCAGAGGAGATTTTACGTTATGGGTATATTTGAGCATTTTATCATAAACTCCATCAAGAATAACCTGCAAACTCTTCTCAAGAACTTCAACTCTTCTTCCCTCATCAGGCTCGTACAAGCTTGATTCAATCAGGTGGAATGCTTCAACAAATTCTAAGCTATAATCTTTCCAACTTTCAAGATAATGGTCTACCGAGTCCTTTATCGTAGAGTACTTTCCAACTTCAACATCCCAAAAAACTTTCCTAAAGTCTAAAGATAGGGGGGCCTGCAAATGTTCAGAAGCAAAAGCCACCGCCTTCTCAAA
This sequence comes from archaeon, assembly GCA_018694115.1. Lineage (GTDB taxonomy): Archaea > Nanobdellota > Nanobdellia > Pacearchaeales > GW2011-AR1 > JAGVXH01. Next base: position 17,467 of record JABHNB010000011.1, on the reverse strand, counting down.
ATTAGAAGTATGTTTCATATAGATTACAATATACAATATGGCCGGAACCATTTGCGAAGATGCTTTCAGCCGCCATCCCATCGCTAACCGTTCGGGAGCCTTAGAAAAATAAAAGAATAAAAATATTGCTAATACAAAAACCAAAAATAAAAACATCAGGGAGAATGCTCCAGTCAATAGCCAAATCCCCACAAAGAATAATATTCCGCCAAACAGCGTCATAAAAAGTATCATCGTAGCAAGCACAATGACTTCAGAAGCATTTACATTCAAATGCGCACTCTCAATCGCCTTATCAATCTTCGTCTTATCTTTCTCCCCCACCTTCAAGGTGAATATATTTCCAAAAGTCTTACACCATTTCTCATATCTGGAATACTCTGGAGCCATAGCTTCCCTAAATCTCGTATATGATTGTGAAAAGCCAGTTTGCTTTCCCCCTTCAACAGAAACAGCCTCATTAAACCTCCCCATCTGCTTCTCTATCTTCGCCCCATACTTCTTCATAATGTCATCTTTACTCGGGTTATTTGCCATTCTTCACATCATAAATTAAATTTAAATAAGAATTCTTCAACTTCTTTACCTTGACTAGTTCAAGAGATTTTATCAACTTCAAATCAGAATTATTAATAATTGACTTTCCATCAACTAGTGTGGAAGTTTCCTTGCCCCCAATAACACAAGGAGTGACAACAACAGAAATCCGATCAATTAAACCCTCCCTAATTAAAATAGAATTTAAAGTTCCGCCCGACTGAACAGTAACCTTGCTAACATTAAAATTTTTCTCCAAGGTTTCAAATAGATGTGGAAAATTGATTCCCTTTTTACTTTTATAATAAAGGGTCTCTAAACTTGGTGCGTCCCTTCTTTTTATCTTTAAAGCAGGATGATTCTTATTAGCAGTTACTAGATATAGTATTTTAGACTTTTTTATAAGATTTAGAACACCTCTCTTAGTTAAATTTTTGTTATCGACGATTATGAAACTAACCGGCGTTTTCTCAATATGTTTCGCCTTATTAATCCCAAGTTTAGCCATTACCTTCCCAGTATTCAGGGAATGCAGGTCAGTCTTTTGCTCCAATTCATAATATTGGCTTAGTCCTTCCTTAACCCCATTTATTTTAAGGAAATCTTTGTCAACATCCCTTTTATCACTACTTCCAGTAGAGATCTTCCCATCTAACGACATCAACATAAACAAAGTTACTTTCATTTCTTCACCTCTCTCTTCAGCTTCTCAAAAACAGCCAAATCAATAAACTGCTTTCGATTCGCATACCTATACATATTGTCTTTTTTGTTAATAAACGCTTCGACATCTGCCAATAAGCTAGAATCTATTTTTACAACTGAATCACTGTTCTTTTTCCCCATAGAGTTACTATTAGTAACCAAAAGTAACTATATAAAACTACCCAAAAATCAACATTATTCAAACCAGACAATCAAAACTTTTCCTTTTTCCTTTTTCGAGAGTAAAGCTCAGAACTAGCAACTGCGGCAATAGTAAGGCCCAGACCAAACTCACAATAAATCGAAGGGAACGCAGAATACAATGTCGGAAAAATTACAATTAAGAATATCGGAGCAGCCAAGGTAATAATTCCCACAATAAGCCATAATAGATAAATCTTAGATAAATCACGATCATTCAAATGTTTAAACAAAATAAAGAACATCAAAGCAATAAACCCAAAATAGTAAAGCAAGTAGATTATAGTAAACACATTATTACCATTAGAGAACAAAACACTCTTAACTATAACATAAACCTTAAAGCAGGTAGCCTCCCAAACAAAATTATTATTCAGTAATGCGGCAAGAGAGAAACCAACAGGCAGAACATAAAGTGTCCACTTAGCAAATCTAGCCCCAATAAACCTAAAGGTCATATGCAATCCAATCGCTGGCAAAAAAGTATAAACAATAAAACCAATCGTCGCCCAAAAAATAGGACTCGCCGTAAAACAAAGCATAAACTCACTAAATTGATAAAGTCCTAAAACATAAACAAGAACCGCAGAAAAAACAGGCACAACATAATTCCTATATCTAATCAAAATAAATGTAGCAACTATGAATTCTATAATAGCAGTTGCAAGCGATACCCATGGAGCAAAACACATCTTAAGAATATCACAGAATAAATCTATTTAAACATTGCCCCATCAAAAAAATCAAAGCCCCAACTTCTTACTTTCCTTCTCCAGCCACTTCTTCCATTCGGGGAAAACTCGCTCGCTCGTAGGAAGTCCAATTTCTTCACCAACCTTATCAGAAATCTGGTGAAAGGCGTTATTTGATTTGACTGTGAATTCAGCTTCAAGCAAATCAGGATTTTTCATTCTTTCTGCAAATGAAACAGTCTCTTCCTTAATCTTTTGTCGTAGAACCACATTATCCCAGACAGCATCCCAATCTCCAGCCCAACCCTTAACATTCGACGCTATCTCCTTCATAATCTCAGAATCCCCGTTGATCAAATCATCAGAAGGCTTCAACTTATCTTCCTTAACATCATATTTCATCAAATCGACAAATCCCCCTTCTTTCAAAGGATCCTTTTCCCAATGCTTTCTAACTTCAGCAATCTGCAAAACCCTTCTCCACGAATGCAATCCGTCAGGAGACTTAATTGGATTAGCAACAACAATCAAATCAGTTGCCTTGAATGAAGTTACCGGGACTCCTAGATCGTTAACAACCCTATCAAAAACAGAATACGGCGAACCACCGTGAATCGTACCCGCAACAACATTCGCCAAAGCACCAACTCTCATTGCCTCATACAATGCCTTAGCTTCTTCCGATCGAATTTCTCCAACAATCAAAGAAGAATCTCCAAGACGTAGCGAAGCCCGAATACCTTCCTCAGCAGCAACCTCCGTAGACTCTCCAGCAAGAGCCGACCTAACCTTCATAGACAAAATATCATAATTCAATTTCCTCATAGCTGAAACTGGTAATTCCAAAGTATCCTCAACCGTAATTATCCGGTGATTAGACATTATCTCCAGAAGCAAACTCCCCAACAAGGAAGTCTTACCAGAAGACCGAGTTCCAGCAACAAGTAATGTTCTTGCACCATCAATCATAAAACTCAAAAGTCCCGCACCAAGACCATCAATCATCTTATTTTTTATAAAAAGTGGTAAGGTCCATGGCTTTGTTCTATGTCTTCGGATTGCATAAGCAAGTCCTCCAGCAGACAAAGGTTGTTGGATAATAGCGACTCTGGCCCCAACACCTTGCAACTCTAAATTGGTATCCAAGATAGGATTAGCCTCATCAAGTGCTCGTCCGGAAGTCATTCTAAACTTTGCCGCCCAAGAATCCGCATCCTCCTGAGAAGGAATCAAATTAGTTGAACATTCATCAAACTCATTATGCCTAGCAAAAATCGGACTCAGGGAAACAGGAGCATTCACAACAATATCCTGGAGGTTCTCGTCCTGCAAAAGAACTTCAATGATCCCAAATCCTATAGTGTGTCTAACCAAGATTGTAGCCAACTTACTCAAATCAGCGAAACTCAGTTTTATTCCCTTACTATTTGAAAGATCCTGTAAAAGATCCCTAGCAACATTGAAGAAAACCTGCCGGGTTCTTTCTGGATCGTTAAATTCTTCGGAAGTGGGTCGATGCTCTACCAAAACATTTCGAGCCAGATTCAAAAGCATATGGTGATCTTCATCCAAGAGATATTCTGGAGGAGATAAATGATAAACCAATTTTGCCACATTTGGCTGCCGATAGATTGTAACCAAACTCTTATCATGACCTTCTGCAATATTATATTGCTTAACAATCTCTACATCATCAGGAATTCTCGCAACCATTCGAGTAAATGTAAAGTTTGGCATTATATCTGCCCTAAATAATTCCCCATATATTTCCCGATCAGAAATATGATAAGAATCGAAGAAAGGTTTCAGTTTCTGAATCAAAATCAGATTATCAAAAAATCCAACCGTTTTCTCCAATAATCGAACATAATCCAAATTGTCTTTGCCGGCTTCGAATAAAGCTCGTTGCTCAAATAATGCCCCTTTCAATTCCCTATAGGCCGTAACAGGATCATGTTTCAACAAACCCATCAATCGGGTAAGAAGCGCATAAGCATCATGATAAGAAACTCCTAGTTGAGAAAGCTTTTCTACAGCAAGGATATTCTCCTGCTTAGTTAGAAACTCATGAAGATTAGAAATTTCAAGAAGTAATTTGATCTGAGAAAAATCGTGAGAATAATTCCTTTGTTGAACGAAAACAATCCTAGAAACGTTTGGATCCTCCTTAAGGTTGTCCAGGGTCCTAGCCATCACATCCGAAGATCCCACCAAAGAAGGAACATAGTTCGCTCCAAGATAATTAATATACATCACATTCTCTCCAGATTCCCGAATAACTTCATAAGAATACAACGCAGCATCACCCTTAAACATCATTTTTTATCTCCTCCTTCCAAAAACAAACCAAATCAATCTATATAAAAATTGTTGTTATCCCAAAAGCCTTATGTAATCCATCACAACAAATATAAACTTCTATCCACACAAGAATACATGGCAGAGGACCAAAATCAAGGTGATCAAGTTCAGTTCCTATTATCTGATTTCAACACGAGACTCAGAGATTCAGATGAAAGGAATAAGCTTATCCGAGAGAGAGTTTTACTTCTTGGAAAGAATTTAATCTCTTCAAAACAAGGTTTGGATGAAGAACTAAAAGCAATAAAGAAAGAAAATTTAGTTATAAAAAAAGATCTTGAAAAACTAAAGCAAATTTCTAAGAATTTAATAGATGAAACTAGTAAATTCGTAAAGAGAAATGAGATCTTAGTTATTGAAAGAATGCTTAAAGATTTTCAACCTCTCGAATTTCTACGAAAGAATGACATCGAAGAACTTATCGAAGAGAAGCTAAAAGCTACCAAACAAATAAAAACTACAAAATCTAAAGAATAATATGGCCACACTTGACAAAGTCATGGACTTACAAAAAGGAGGGAAATCGGAAACAGAGATTTCTAAACAACTTCAACAAGAGGGTATTTCTCCCTCAGAGATAAATGATGCTATTAACCAGGCAAGAATAAAGAATGCTGTCTCGCCTCCAGAGGGACAAGCGCCAGGAATGGCAGCAAATCCTGCTCAACCTCCAGAAATGCAGCAATCAATTATGCAAGCACCAGCACAAGATCCCAACCAAATGGTTGCACCAGAGCAACAAGCCCCGGCAGTCGCAGGACCAGTAACTCAGGAAATGCCTGCACCAATGCCTGCAGCAGAAGGACAAATGCAAGCACCAATGCCCCCTGCACAAGAAGCTCCTCAAGATCAGTATTACCAAGAAACCCCCCAGGCATATTCCGACCAAGGATACTACGCCCCTCAACAAACGACAGATACAGAAACAATTTCAGAGATTGCAGAACAAGTTTTCATAGAAAAATTCGAAGAGTATAAGAAAAAAACCGGGGATGTTGCTTCATTCAAAAATACGATTCAAGACAAAGTCGACGACATAGATGAAAGGTTAAAAAGAATTGAAGATAATATCACTAAGCTTCAACAAGCGGTCATTGGGAAAATTGGAGAATTTGGAGAAGACGCAGCAGCAATCCATAAAGACCTAGATAACCTCCATGGAACAGTTTCAAAATTAATGAATCCCCTAGTTGATAATTACCAAGAACTCAAAAAACTTGCAGGTAAATAGTAATTCTTTTCAATCAAAAAACTCAATTAGTTTCCTGCCTTCTTTGTAAGCACCCAAGAAACAACTGCTGCAATTATCGCCAATAGAACAAATCCGAACCAATCAGTGTAAACCCAGTCAGATAATCTATCCCAATTAACGGCCCAACTAAAAGTATAAGCAGAAGAGATAACAAAGAAAACAATCAAAGCCGCAAGTAAGACCCATGCAATATTTTTGTTGTCAGAAATAAACTTAGGCCCATGTGTAAATGATAAAAGCATGAGAATCAGGAAGATCACAACAAAGAATACTGCAAACCATGCAGCACTCATCTTAACAAGCTCAACTAAGGAAACCTCAACAATAAAGAATGTCGCCAAAATTAATGAGACAAATAACATAACTGGCTCATTTTCCCCAAGAACCTCCGTCTTCTTCATCAAAGCATAAACCACGATAAATACAAGTAAAAAAGCGAAAATAGGTAAGAAATACCCTAGAGTAGAAAGTGCTACCATTTATCCTCTCCCCGCAGGCTTGTCCGAAGAAGAACTACTTCCCCCAAATCCAATAACCGCTCCGATTCCAACAATAATTAAGACCCCTATAACAATTGCCCAAAAGTATTCCTCAAACCACCAACTGATTCCAAAAGGATCTCCCCAGAAATTCCAACTAGTAATTGCCCATAAAATAACTGCCGCAGCAATTATCATTCCAATTGTAAAAAATGTCTTTCGATCATTTTGCTCCTTATAGAACAACCCTGCCAAAAGAATTAATACCAGAAAGATTGCGATTCCAACACCAAATCGAGGAAAAATCGTTGCAAAGAATGTAGAAACGAAATCAAACTGCAATGAAAGCAATGCAATCGCCAAAGCAATAATTGCATCAACGCCCTTGTTTGAAGTACCATCTTTAGCAAAAATCTTAGATTTTTCAAGAATTCCAAAAACTACAGCAAATAAAAGTAAAAAGGGCAGAGCATAGGAGAATATTCCCATAGCATCCCACTGATTTAAAATATCTGCAATTGAAGTTCCAATAGCCATGACAAACACAGTCCATCATTCTTTATAAAACTTTTTATGTGACTAAAGAAAAGTTAATCGTCACTACCCTTTCCGCTACCAGATAAAACCACTGCAATCGCTACCCCTATAATCACAATCATAACGATCTGTAAGGCCATGCCACTACCAGAAGCACCACTAACCGCACTAGAAATCCACTTCCAGAGTCCAGTAACATACACCACCACGCCCACTGTAAAAATCCCTGCCAAGATTCCAAAAGTTATCTTCATCCAAGGTTTAACATTGTTCCCAGATAAATCCCCAACAACGAACCCATATAAGATTAAGAATACAAGTATCACTGAGACTCCCACAGCCAACCAAGGCATCAAGGCAACAATAATCCCCCTAGGACCCGGAACTCCAATCAATATCAATCCAATCACTAAAGAAACAAGGGCATCAATCTGAGATTTGCCCTCTCCAAGAATCTTCGATTTCTGAAGGATCGCGAACATAATTACAAACACAAGTAAGAAAGGCAACACCGCTTCAACCATGAATGGACTATCAAATATCATCTTAAGAGAACATCGGACAAGAACTATTTAAATGTTATTAGAACTAAACCAAATCTTCTTCTTCAAGAGGCAAACTCTCTTCCTCAGATTGAATAGGAACTGCATTCTTATTGATAATTAGAATATCTCCAATCGCCTTGATAAACTGATGTGGAACAATAATTCCCCGAGCACCGCCAAGCATAGCCATCATTCCAGATTCTCTAGCAACAACGATCCTCCAACCATCAATCTTGTTATCAATTAGATTAACCTCTTCAACCATTCCAAATAAATCGCCTGAGTCAGTATATACTCTTCGTCCGACAACTTCACTTAATCTTTTTATCCTTAACATAAACCAAATACAAACTCTTCATTTAAATAGATTTTGGTGATTAAGAATATAGTTAAAAGAGGCTCCCTTCGTCAAATCCTCTTCCCTGCCCAAAATAAACCACCAACAACCTTATAAAAAAACTTTACTTCATTAAATCATGGAATGGAAAGAACGGGGAAGGGAAATTTTCGTGATCATCCTTGCAATAGTCTTACTTGCAGTGAGCATTTCATTTAGGGACACTACAATCATGTATGCCGCCTTTCTCAGTTTCGCAGTAATCATTTTAGCGAACATTATTGCAAAAAAAATCACAGCTTATCTTCTTGAAGCCGACGTAAAAATAAAATTCTGGTCATGGTATCAATATGGATTAAAAAAAGGATCCCACTTCAAAAAACCACTTCCAATGGCATGGCTTCCACTCCTACTCTCCCTTATATCTCAAGGACTAATCTGGTGGATGGCAATTTTAGAGTTCGATGTCAAACCAAGAACAGAAAGAGTATCTAGGAGACACGGACTTTACCGATTTACCGAGATGACAGGAGGGCATTTGGCCCTAATCGCAACAGTAGGAATCATTACTAATCTTGTGCTTGGAGTGATTGGATACGTCGCAGGATTTGAACTTTTCGCAAAACTTAGCATCTTTTACGCAGCATGGTCACTTGTTCCAATCTCAAACCTTGACGGAACAAAAATCCTCTTCGGAAGCAGAGGCTTGTGGTTCACAATGTTCGTTATCCTAGCAGTATTTCTAGGATGGGGATTATCGATAATCTAAAGAAGAATTTTACCTAATTTCTTATACAATCATATCCAACAAAAAGGGGCCCAATCATCTCTTTCTTTTGAATCTTTCCACATTTCTCGATAGCAGCTTCAATATCTCCTTCGTTGTGATAATAAACACTAGTCCTAACATTCTTTCCTATAGCATGAAGGTGGCCCCAACCATGAATGCCATACGCATTAGACATCTCAGTATTCTCTTCTGAAAAACATTCATTCGCAACAAAAAGAGATCCATCGTCGCTAAAGTCAACAATGTTCACTCTCCCTGCAGGCTTAGCTTTAGAAAATAATGCACTAACCGAAGATCTCAGGGTAGGGTGAGTATGTAATGCTAAAGAGCAAATAACTGCATCGAAATAAGAATCGGGAACCGGAAGTTTATTGGGTAAACGGCCTTGTCTTAAATTAATATCAAAATCCCTCCCCCCCCTTGAAGAATATTTCTCCATAATGTAAGGAAAGAATTCTTTAACAGGATCGACCCCCCAGTATTCATTGGAAGGGCGAGCAAACTTCGTCATCGCACCCCAACCACATCCCACATCAAGAACCTTTGCCCGATAAGGAAGATTATTTATGAATTTGTCAAAATAAGGGGCCAAAAACACTTTCCTAAATTCCGATTCTGCCGAACTCTCTTCAAACTCAATCCAAGTCCTTGCATATTCACCATCATAAATCATAATAAAATAAATCACCCTCACTTTTTAAGAATATATATCTTCCACAACAATCTTCTTAAGATCTCATCTATTCACAACAAAGAATAAAAACTCATCCTCCGTTCCCAAAAAATGCCATACAAAGACGTGATAAAATTAGAGCCCAGAGAATATCAAAAATCAATCTTCGAGACCTGTAAAGACAATGACTGCCTCGTAGTTCTTCCCACAGGAACTGGGAAAACACACATAGCAATCATGTTAGCGATTCAAAGATTTATTGGATCCCCCCTAGAGAAAGTAGTTATCCTTGCACCAACGAGGCCATTGATCGAACAACATTTTGAATCTTTCAAGAAACAACTTCCTGAAAACTGGGCAGACATGCAGCTCTTTACCGGAAAAACCCCTTCAAAAAAGAGAAAAGAGATATGGCAAACTGCAGAATTCATTTTCTCAACACCCCAGTGTATTGCAAATGATCTTGACAAAATGCTTTACAAATTGGACGAAGTTTCTCTTCTCATCGTCGACGAATGCCACCGTTGTCTAAAAAATTATGCCTACAATAGGGTTGCTCAGAAGTATAAGAATCACGCCACAAACCGGAGAGTTCTTGGACTAACTGCCTCTCCCGGATCAGATAAGAAAACGATCACAGATGTCTGCAAAAATCTCGGAATAGAAGCAGTCGAGATCAGAACAAGAGATAGTCCGGATGTCAGACCCTACTTACAAGAACTTGAATTCGAAAAAATTGAAGTAGATTTTCCAACAGAGCTTCAGGAAATTAATCTTCTCATGAAAGGAATTTATGATCGGAAAGTCCAAGAACTAAAAAATAGGAGAGTCCTTTTTGGATACGCAAGCAAAACCATGCTTCTAAAATTACAATCCAGATTAATCATGGAACTCCGTAGAAAAAAAGATCCGAACAAAATGGCCGCAGTCTCAGTATGTGCCCAAGCCCTAAAAATTTCTCATGCAGTAGAACTCCTAGAAACACAGACATTATCATCATTTATTTCGTATCTAAAGGGCCTCTTTCAGCAAGCTGCAGAAAAAAAATCAAAAGGAGTGCAATACCTAGTCAAAGACCCACGATTCGCAAAAGCATATACTTTAGCCACCACATCAAGCATTGAACATCCTAAACTGGGGAAACTAAGTGAAATAATCCAAAGCCAATTCGAAGAAAATCCAAAATCAAAGATTATTATCTTCGCCCAATTTAGGGAGACCCTCCTAAAAATCGCAGAAACTCTTGAAAAAATCCAAAACGTAAAACCTTGTGTTTTCGTAGGACAGGCAATAAAAAAACATGGGAAAGGGAAAACGACAGGGCTCAAACAAAAAGAGCAAAAGGCAATGATCAACAAATTCAAGGAAGGAGAATTTAATATCCTCCTAGCAACATCCATCGCCGAAGAAGGTCTAGACATTCCAGAAGTAGATGAAGTTATCTTCTATGAACCCGTACCTAGCGCAATAAGAAAGATTCAAAGGGCGGGTCGAACAGCGAGGCTATCAAAAGGATCTTTGAAAATCCTTATCACAAAAAACACCCGAGATCAGATCTATCATTATGCAGCACATCATAAAGAAAAAAGAATGCATAGCGCAATCGATGAAATAAAGAAAACATTCGAGAGAAATGGGAAACTCTCAGATAACAGTCAAGAGAAATTGTTTTAAATCTCCCATCCCAACAAAGATCATGAAAAAGAGCTTAATAAAAAAATTAATGGGGATTGCGATAGTCCTCCTAATTGCACTAGCAATCTACTATCTCCGAGATCTCCCATCTCATCAAGAAAAGATAATCTCCACAATTCAATCATGGGGAATCTGGGGACCGTTAATATTAATAGCCGCCCTAATAATCCAGGGAGTTATTTCTATCTTTCCCTCAGCAATCCTGGTATTCGTAGCAAGTATCATCTATGGGATGGTTTTGGGACCAATCTACTCACTAATTGGACTAACTCTCGGAGCAATTTCCACATTCCTAATTGCAAAAAAATATGGTGATGATATAGAAGGGCAATGGATCTCAAAAAAGAAAGTTAAACACTTTGACAGAATCTTTGAAAAAAATGGAACAAAAATGGCCTCCATAGGACGGTGGTTTTTCATTTTCCCGACAGACGTTATCTCATTCGTATCTGGGACCTCAAAAATGAAACTATCAAAGTTCATAATAGCTTCATTGATTGGATTCATACCTACAACAATTATAATCTCATTCCTAGGAACTAAAATATCAACAGACATGATTAATCTAAGAAACCTTTCAATCCTGGGGGTGATCGTTCTAATCGCAATAGTCATCCATGCATATCATCACAAAATCTCTGTTAAACTTCACAAACTATTCCTGAATAAAAAATAATTCTCCTAAAATCCCCTAACTTCCCAGATAACAGAATTAGTTTTCTCTTCACCAACTGGAACAGAATATGAACTAAATTCCACAACATCGTTAGGATACTCACTCATCAAATCCATAAGATGCATATAGTCTCTTCCAATCATCCCATCCTTCAATAATTGCTGAGCAGTAAATCCATTAGCATGTTTTGGGGCCTCGGCCAAAGCAGTATTCATTCTGTCCTTAGCAGTACTATAATGTAACCACAAGCCCGCAGGGGCCCTAGTAACCTCTCCCTGAATCGTCAAATGTTCATCCGGCATAGACTCATTAAAAGTTAAATCATCCCGACAAATCCCCCCCTTCATCAAGCCATCAACGATCTCAGAAACATTCTCCGTCGGAACACCATATTGCACTCGAGACCTGCCCATCCCCGCCCGAGATCTAATAGAAACTTTTCCCCTAAAATCATCTTCCATTAAACGAGAATAATTTTCCCAGGTCTGAGGTTTATTCCCGAAAAAGCCACCGAGAAAAAGAGCATAAGCCTCCTGTTTAAATCTAACAGTCTTTGGATTCCTAGAAAAAACTCGAGTCAACACATCCGCATCCCTCCAAAGATCAACAAGATGATTTTCCAATGCATCTCGTGTTCTAAAAACCTTATCCGAATGTGCCCTTAACCAAGGATGGTTATGGTCCCCGTTTGTAACAACGCTATAAACGCTCTTACCATATTCTGCATGCGCAGCCCTCATCTCCATCGGCGTCCCCCAGCTGTCCTTACTATCAATTAATGCAATTACCCCGTCACATTTTGGATCCGCAATCGCAGACAAATCCCCCCGAACAATATCCCAGGGATTCTCAATAAGATCATACTTTTCCTTCCCAAGATCATTTCTCTCCTTATCTGCCCCCTCATGATCATAAAAAGGATTAACTAACTCTATGCCTGTCCTTCTCTCGAAGCCTTTTTCCCACTTCCGAACCTCCTCCCGCTGAACCCGTGGATGCGCCAGATAATAAACCCCTTTTCTCATATAAAAAAAGACCCAAACTATTTTATAAATAAAGTTATACTAGAATATATATGATGAAAGTCAAAAAAGAGATAGAAAATATCTTTTCAAGATCTCAAACAATTTCTGACCAATTAAAGTGTCCAAATCCAATAATTCCAATAATCATCGATACAAGAGAAAAGCAGTCCCTAATCACGGCAAATCTCGTAGAAAAAAAAGCAAATATTAAATTCGAAAAACTTGAAGTGGGAGACTACCTAATCGCAAATGGCCAAGTTGCGATTGAGAGAAAAACCATCCAAGATTTCATTTCGTCAACACTAAATAAAAGACTTCCCGAACAACTGACCAACCTTAAAAAATATCCAAAGCAATTTCTAATAATCGAAGGATTTTATTATAACTACTCTCAAGATCATTCCCAAATACACGAAAATGCAATAAGGGGGATGTTCATTTCAGTCGCAATAGACTTCCAGATACCCATAATTTTCACAGAAAACGAAGAAGATACTGCCAGATTCCTTATTCTCACTGCAAGGAAATATGAAAAACAAAAATCCAAGACCACAATAAGACCTTCAAAAACATTCAAATCACTCGAGGAAAGAAAACAATTCATCCTTGAAGGATTTCCTGGAATCGGCCCAACAATTTCAAAACAACTAATCAAAGAATTCTCCTCCCTCCAAAAAATCTTCAATGCATCAACAGAACAGCTAAAATTAATAACTTCATGGGATGAATCAAAAATCGGGATCTTTAAACGGCTTCTGGAATTTTAACACCTTCACAGAATTTCTCAGCGTCGACATAATAAGATATGTCATCCTCAACCCTCTCTGGCTCCTTAACAATATAAGCTTCTAACCCCCGAGGCATATTCCTATTCAAAGCCTCCGCAACAGCATCCCTCTGCCACCAAATACCTCCACAAACCTGAACAAGCTCCTTTCCGCCAGGATTTCTAGAAGTCTTATAATTAGAAGCAAAGTCTCTAACAACTATCCCTGCTCGCTCTTCAAATGTCCCCCCTTCCATTAAAAATACATAACCAAAAATCCCCTTTTAAAAAAATAACAAACTCAAAAAGATATTTTAGACACCAATAATCATATAAAGCCAGATTCCCGTTTAACACTATATTTTCTCTCAACATTCAAAAAAGTAAAAACTAATTAACAAAATATCTAAATAAAAATCATCTAGCCAAGAATTCGTGCCATTTTTTTCTTAATCTCGTTCTGTAAATTCGCACGATCCTTCTCCAACTGCATATCATGTTCCTTAATTTTTTTCTTTAACTCCATATCATGTGCCTTTATCTTTCGACTAAGATTCTTTTCAAACTCTTCTTTTAACTTTTTACGAATCTCTCCAGTCCTTATCGCAACATCTTTTTCCAACTTCTCATGAAATGCAATTTTCAATTTTGATCTTTCCTTAACTCCGGCCTTAGTAAACCTCTTCTTCAGTTTTTCCCTATCTTCCTTTAGCGCTGCAGAAGATTTCTGCTCAAAGAAACCCTTAAACATCTTCTGGTATTTTGTCGCTAATGTGATCTTTTGTTTTTCAAGTTCTTCATGCATGTTCTCCACAAGTTGCTTGGCATCTTCAATTCTCTTCTTCTCTATCTCCTTCTTTCTTTTCTCAATCTTTGCCTGCTTCTTTGCGAATTCTCTTTTCCTAAGAATCTCTTCATTCTTCATTTTCTGATCAAGATTATTTTCTGCAAGAATTCTTTCTCTCTCCAAATCTCCCTTTTTCTTCTTAATCTCATCTTGCATTCGGATAAACTCCCTATTCTTCTTAGCAATTTCAGCTTTTGTTCTCTGCTCAAGTATTGAAATATTCTCAGCCCTCTTCTTATCTAACATTCGAAGACCTTCCATCCTTTTTCGTTCAAGTTTTCTAGCGTCCTCAATCCTCTTTTTTTCTATTTCCTTCTTTCTTTTCTCTATTCCAAATCTCCCCTTCTCAATATTTTTCTTCTCTTTCGCAAGAATAATTCTTCTCTTAACAAGTTCATCGCTTTTACTCTTAGAAAAATCAGCCTTACTCTTTGCAAGTCCTGCTTTTATTTTTAAGATCTCTGCATTCTTCTTCTTTTTGAATTGATTTTCTTCTTCAACCAACTTTCTTAATGCAATAGCCAATTTTTTCTTGCCTTCGTCAGCATTTTTTCTATTCTCCGCAACTTTTTTCTTAAATTCTACATTCAGTTTCTCATGGCCAGAACTCATCTTCTTCTTGTAATCTGTCTCTAATCTCTTTTTCTTCTCGTGAAAATCTCTCACCATTTCAGAATGTTTTTTCCTAAACTGCCTATCATGTTCCTTCAAATCCTTTCTCAAACTAAATTCCACTTGCTTCTCTTTTGTCCTAACCCTCTCACTCAATCCCCCCTTCAAGTCCTTAAGGAAATTATCAAACCCAACCTCTACCAACTCGCCAACACCCGAATCAACAGGTCGCTTTTTCACCCCGATCTTATCAATTTTAGTACCAAGCTCCCTAATCCGTCTCTCAATCTTTGGAAGATCTTCCTTGATCTCGCCAATATCCTTACTTGTTTTAGGAACGCTCCGCTTCTTCTTCGGCTTATACTTATTATTTATTTTCATCCTCAACTTTTTCAAATCCTGTTCAATTGAAGGAATTTCGGAAACTGTTTTCAGTCTAGTCCTAATCATCTGCTCGTCCCTAGCAAATCCACGAGTATCCAATCTATCTAATTCTGTCTTCAACTCTTTTAACCTCTCAACACCCTTAGCAAAAACATCAAAATCAGTTTTACTTACTGAAACCTCTTTCTTAGGCATTCTTTTAGAAATCTTTTTCCCGGGCCTAACCCGAACTGCCTTCTTTTTAGTCACCTTTTTCTTCTTCACCATCTTTTTTTGTTTTCAAAGCAAAAACATGATGGTTCTTTGAACCATCTTTACTTTTTATTACTAAGATTCAGTTATTTTTAAACTCTACTAAATCTTGAATCCCTGGTCTTTCCATTTATCCAACTGCTTTTCTCGTCCTTTTTCTGAAAATTTCATCTTACTTATTTCATTACCAAATTTGAATCCCTGATCTTTCCAACTTTTCATCTTCTTTTTCATTAGATTTTTCTCCTTGTGTCGGATCATCTTCTTAAGAGACCTTTTCTGTTTCCTATGCCGCCTCTTCAACTCTCCAACAGCCATAACCTTTACTCTTGCAAAACGCTTCTTGATCGCCCGCTTAGCAACAACACCACTAGCCTTCGCCAGAGAAGCACCTTTCCGAAGCTCAATTGCATTCATACACATTTTCATCTCGGCCCGATTCTGACTCTTCAACTCTTTAAACATCTGATTTCTCTCATAAATTAGGTAAAAAATCAAAATAATGATTCCAAATAAGAAAGCCGCAACTACAATTGAAAGGTATGCAAGATTGCCCATTACAAAAGTATTCTCTTCTTCATCTTCAACAACACTAAACAAGTAACTGGAGGTACTCACAGAATCTCCAAACCTAGAAACAACAATAAAGGCATAATCTCCCAATTCAATGTCGGTGGGCAAAATAATATTTTTCGAAACGGAAACCTCGGTTCCAACCACAGTAGTCTCAACCTCTGAAACAATCACCTCTCCTCCAAAGCTCTTAACCATATAACTCATCTCAACATCATGCAAAAGAGTATCATTCAAATTAAACAGCTTAGTAGAAACAGAAATGTCTCCTCCCGGAAAAACCTCTTTGTACCTTGCAGCAACATCCAAATTAGTAGCAAACAAAACATTCTCACTTTGAATTTCAAGAATAACGGGGATTGCCTTATCCAAATCCGACTCAACAACTACTCTCCCAACATAGACTCCTGGCTCAAACCCATTTCCATAAAAACCGACCTTAACATCCTTACTCTCCCCAGAAGCAAGCTCAAAATTCCTTTCACTCAAATTAACCAATTCCTCAATCCCCTCGACCCTCAAATTAAAAGAGTTCCCTGATTCCCCCAAACTAGTCACCCTCAAATTATTACTAACACTCTCACTCTGCTTAATCATGTTCTTAAGAAATATGCTATCCACCTGAAAGTCTTCTCCTGGCGGAAGAGTTCCTGCCCCCACAAAGCTCATTCCCACGACTAATACAATAAAAATTAACAAATATTTACTTTCCATTTTTCTTCCCCTTTTTATTACCGCCTTTCTTAGTTCTATGACGGTGAATCTCTCTTTTATACTTTGTGATTAAAATTACCAAAAAGACAAAAATAAGAATAACCGCGACAAGAATCGCAATCACAACATAATCAAGATTAACAGAAAAGAACTCCTGGTTAATATCAAATTGAGAACTGGCAGTGGCAACTAACTCGGTAGAACCGTCAGGATAAGTAACCGTCGCCCCAATAACATACTTACCTTCGGGGAAATCCTGAACCTGGAATTCTTTCGTAAACGACTTCTGCGCAAATACCGCAACAGTCTCACTCTCTCTCAAATAAACTCCCCCATCATAATCCTTAATCACATAGTCCAAAGTAACGTCCATCTGCTCCTGCAACGCCGCCTGCAACAAGGTAATCTGCACCTTCAACTTCTCACCCTCATCAATACGCTTATATTCATCAGGAATATCAACACCAATATCAAACAAGCTCTTCTCTGGGTTCGCATTCAAAACAAAAGGAACTTCCAATATTTTATACCCCGCCTTAAACACCAACTTCCCAACATAAATCCCAACTTCTTCAGGAACATTAACATCAAATTCAAACACCTCACTCTTCCCAGCAGCAATTGTAAAATTATTATTATCAAAACCAACAATTCCTTCCAAGCCAACAAGAAGCGGCATAATCTCCAACTCCTCCTCTCCAGTATTCGAAAGCGTAACTTCTCTCTTGTCAAAAATACCAACAACCTTCTTAATATTAAACTCGGCAGGGTCTACCTCAACTCCAGACAATTTAGCCGGAACCGATCCTCCGCC
>JABHNB010000010.1 GCA_018694115.1 archaeon | reverse complement strand
TTGTTTTGTTAGTTGTGGGCTTTTTTTGGTTTGTTAGAAACTTCGAAACATCGGAGGATCAGGTGTGCGGCATTGATGAAGAATGCTTTGAAGAAACGTGTGAAGTCCCAGAAGATTGCGTAAAGGTTCAGACAACGTGTTGCCCATGTAATATGGGGGGCAAAGAACTCTGCGTGCCTAAATCTGAAGTTGAAATGTATGAAAAAAATCTCGAAAACTGTTCAGAGACCCAGCTTTGCTCAGCAGTATATAATTGTGAGATTGAAAGTTGTGGATGCGTAGAGGGAGAGTGTTCTGGGGAATGAAACGATTAGGCATTTTATGTTTAGTTTTACTTTTGGCTTTTTCTTTTTGTATTGGAGGATTTGTTGAAGGAAAAGATTGGAAAAAGATTGATGATTCTGAAGTAGTTGTAAAAATGAGAGAACTGCCCTCTGCAAATCTAAGAAGCATGGGTTCTGAAAAAGTTAATCCGAAATCGATTTATAAGTTAGTTTCCCAGAAAGAATTGAGAGAGTTAGAAAAACTGGGAAGGGTCGATAAGATTTTTCCAAAAGACCATCTGCATGCATTCCTTCAAGAGGCAGTGGAAATTATTAATTCGACGGGTACCAATAATCTTGGAATTGGAGGATTAAACCTAACGGGAACTAACCAAACGGTTTGTGTAATTGATTCGGGAGTTAATTTTTCTCATTCAGATCTAACCGGAAAGAATGTTAGTTGTGTGGTTGACTGTTTTAATCAGGCGTGTGCAGAGGATTGTTCGGTAAGTGATGATAATGGGCATGGAACTCATGTTGCAGGGATTGTTGCATCCTCGGGAGGAATCACAGGGGTTGCTCCCAACGTGAGCTTAATTGGGGTGAAAATTTTAGACTCTAACGGAGACGGTAGTGGCAATAATGCGGATCTTAATAATGCAATTGATTGGTGCGTTGCCCAAAATGTTTCAGTGATTACTATGAGCCTTGGTACAACTTCCCTTTATAATTCAGTTTGCGACGCTGTTGGAGGATTTGGGAACTGGAGAGATTCTATTGATGCGGCAGTTGCCCAAAATATCTCAGTTATTGCAGCTTCGGGGAATGATGAAAATACTACTCACATCTCCTCACCAGCTTGTTTAACTAATGCAAGTGCTATTGGGAACGTATATGATGGAGGTTATGCTTCTGTGGCCTGGGTTAGTGGATGTACAGATGCTCCGGCAGTTCTTGATCAGATTGTTTGTCATGCTAATCGAAATTCATTGGTTAAATTATTCGCTCCAGGAGCGATGATTAATTCAACAGACAATGATGGAGATTATGTTGAAAGGGGAGGAACCTCAATGGCAGCCCCAATGGTCGCAGGTGCGATTGCTTTAATTAATCAATACTTAAATTTGAGCGGGCAGACAAAAACTCCTGCAGAAATTGAAGATGCACTTAATGATACCGGGGAGACTATTGAGGATTCTGCAGGTAGTGGTTTGAATTTTTCTAGAATAAATGTTTATTCTGCAATTCTCTCGCTAGATATAACAGCTCCTGCGGTAACTCTTGTTTCTCCCGCAGATACGTTAACTAATTCCTCTACCAACAATACATTCAATTGTAATGCTACGGATTGGCAATTAGCAAATATCACTTTGAAGGTTTGGAATTCTAGTGCGCTTTATTATAGTGAAACGGTGAATATTTCTGGAACCTCAAATAGTTCTGATTTTAATTTGACAGATATGCCTACTGGGGATTATTCCTGGAATTGTTTGGCATCGGATGTTCTGGGAAATTCTAATTATTCTGTGGCAAATTTTAGTTTGACAATTGATAGTCCCAAGGTAATTGTAATAGGTATTGATGGTTTCCAATACAATCATTATGTTGATTTGTATGCTGCAGGAGTATTGACCAATTTTTCTCGATTGATGGGGGACAGCGGATGGAATGGGACCCACAACATCACAGGGCATGCAACTACCTCCACAGCCCCAGGAAATGCTGAACTTCAAACAGGACTTAATGAAACGCTCACCGGAGTGACAGATAATACTTGTGCTAATCCCGTTCCGGAAGGAACCAGTATTTTTGAGAGATTAGAAAGTTTTGACTCAGAGATTGTTACGGGTTCCATATATGGAAAAACTACATGCTACATTCCGGGAGGAGTTTTGGGAAATACTATTTCAGACATTGATTGGTGGCAAAACAGATCAACTTACTCTCCGTCTGCTTGGTCGGATGGAACTGCTTGTGACAATAGTAATGACGTTGCAACAAAGGCTACAGAGTTTATAGGAAATTACTCCAATTCTTCGTTTTATCTTTTTGTATATTTTGGAGTTCCGGATTGTTCGGGACATGTTGGAGGAGATAATTCAATTAATTATAATAACTCCTTTCTAAATGTTGATGAAGGATTGGGCGTTCTTTTGGATTCTCTAGAGTCCAATGGGATTAATGGAAGTGTTCAGATAATTATAACGGCAGATCATGGGTGGAATGAAGGTACTACAAGTCATAGTACTGCAGATGTGAATACTGTTATGATTCCTTTAATAACAAATAATGCAACGATGGTCCTGGGCAATACTTCTGATGGAATTAGGGAACAGTGTGAGATTGTTCCTACAGTCCTGGACTACTTTAGGCTCCCCACATCCAACTATACGGACATAATTAATAATGGGTGTGATTCTATGATCTCTAATGCAGATATTACTTCCCCAGTCATCTCCGGAGTATCTAGTTCTGTTTCATTAACAGGTGCAACCATCAATTGGACTACGGATGAAAGTTCTAATTCTTCTATCAACTATGGTCTTTCTCTTTCCTTGGGCACTTTTTCTAGTGATTCAGATTTTGATTTAAGCCACTCAATTACCTTATCGGGATTAAGTTCTGCTAGTCTGTATTACTATAATATAACCAGCTGTGATTTATCTGGAAACTGTGAGACTTCTTCAAACAACTTTACGACTAGTTCTCCAGCAGTTGTTACTCCAAGTACGGGCGGAGGCGGAGGTGGTGGGACAGACACTGTTACTGCAGCAGATAATGGAGTATTTAATGTGACTAGTGCGGAAGTTTCTGCAGGATATACTCAAACCCTCGGAAAAGATGAAAAAGTTAATTTTAGTATTTTTGATGCAGAAGGTGGAAGGCATCTTTTGATAGTAAATGCTGTTGGAATTGATCATGTTAATCTTACCATTGAAAGTGATCCAATTAATCTAACCCTTGGAATTGGACAATCAGCAAAGTTAAACTTGACTTCTCCAGTTTATTATGATCTACTTGTTAAACTGAATCGGATTGTTAATGGAGAGGCAGAATTAATGATACAGTTGATTAATGAGCCAATTGAAGAGAAGATTGTTGAAGTTGGGGGCGAAGGAAAGATTGTTGAAACTGAGATTCTTCTGATAAAGGATTATTTCTGGGTTGTGGCTGCGTTAATTGTTGTTCTTGCTTTAGCGGTAATTGCATTTATCATTCGAGGTAATCGGAAGAAATTAAAAGGTGAAAAGCCTAAGAAGGATAGGAAGAAAAGAGGAAGTAAGAAGAAAAATGGCAAAGACAAAAACGAAGAGACTGAAGCTTAAACCTTCAGCACGAGATAAGAGAAGGTATCTTTTGATTAGCAAGGAATCGAGAGTAGAAATAGAATCTTCAATTCTGGAGTATATCGGAGTTCTGGGTTTTGCGAGAGCAGCTTACCTATATGTTAAGAAGTACAAGAGCAAGGTTGTTGCAAGTTGTTTAGCCAGCGCATTAGATGATGTTCGAACAGCATTGGCAATGACGGAGATTAAGATTGAAAAAGTTAGTGGGACGTTGAAGGGATTGGGCGTTCAGGGATAAAAGCAGTTTATTATAGACTTTTATTCGACAATAATAGTTCTTAAAAAGGATGAACTAGTTGACTATTTATGGGCATTATAGGAAATCAAAGTTTGGAACAATTGAGAAAGCTTTCTAAGGAGAATAGTTGGGATCTTATCGCAGTTAGACATCCTAAACATCATACTGCCATGAAACAGGCATTATTTGAAAGAGCCCTTGATGAAAAAAAGTCAATCAGGTATCTTGCTAGAAGTTTTAACTCCGCATTTCATGATCAGAAGGTGGTAGAATCCCTACATGATTATATTAGTTGTGGGGGAGACATTAAGGTCTTAATCTGGGATCTTCCAAATGTGGGGGGAGAAGTGGAAGCAAGAATTAGGGAATTAGAGAAACTCTCATGGCATTTTGATTTAATGACTACGGGAACTAGAGAGCTAGGAGATCAGATTACTCCCCGTTTTATTGTCGATGATTCGGTTGTTTATGCGTTTGCGCCACACCAATACCATGGAAATACTAAGTTTAGTGGATCTCGTCCAGAAATGGCTGCAAGAGTTCAATTCGGCGGTAAGGACGGAGTTGTAAAAAGTACTGAATATTTTGATGCCTTGTGGAATGCGTGTTCTGAGGCGCAGAGTGGCAGTAGAAGGGTCTCCTAATACCTATTTGTACCACAATAAACCTTATAAGGGATATCACGATAAAACTTATTAACTAAGAGCGTTCACTATTTATAAAATGGAAGTAGATCAAAAGATCTTCATGCCATTTTCGAGAAAACAAAAATGGAAGATATGCAGCACCAACAAATGGGATATGATCGTGTGGCAACTATGTTTGCTCCTGACGGACATATCTTGCAAGTAGAATATGCGGGGAAAACAATCAGACTTGGCTCTGCTTCTATGGGAATTGTTTGTACTGATGGAGTTGTTATTGTTTCAGACCGAAGGCAAAAGGATAAGTTGATTATTGAAAAGTCCGCGAATAAGATTTTTGAAATTGATGACCATATTATGGCGGTGGCTGCAGGAATTATCTCAGATGCAAGAGTTTTGGTAGATAAAGCAAGAGTTTTGGCTCAACAGCATAGGGTTACTTATGACTCTGCTCCAAATACTGAATCCATTGTTAAGGATATTGCAGATGTAAAACAACAGTTCACCCAGTACGGCGGTGCTAGGCCCTTTGGTGTTGCAATGATGTTCGCAGGTTTTAATGGTGAGCCACAGCTTTTTACAACAGATGTTACTGGAAATTATCTTAAATATAAGGCAAATGCAATCGGAGAGAATGATGAGAAGATCCGAGATAAGCTACGAGAGAATTACCGGGATGGAATGAGTGTTGAAGAAGGGATAAGATTGGCATTGGGAATTTTCAGAGATATTCAGGGCGAGGAATTTAATGTTAATCGGTTTGATATTGGAATAATTGGAAGTGATAAGAGGCTGACTAAGAAGAGTGGCGAAGATTTTGCTTAAGCAAATTATATAAACTTTGGATATTTTTATTTAACATGACAGATACAACAGCACGAATAAAAAAAGATGGGAAGCATTACGAAATTCTTGTAGATTTGGATGAAGCCCTTAAGGTCAAGAAAGGAGAAGAAGGAGCAGACATCGCTCGAGCAGTTTTAACTGATGCAGTATTTCATAATCTTAAATCTGGGGAACATGCCTCGGAGAGAGATCTTGATAAGAATTTTGGTTCTACAGACATTATGGCCGTTGCTGAAAAGATAATCAAGAGCGGGGAAGTTGTTTTATCTGCAGGTTTTAAGAATGAGGAACTTGATAAAAAATATAAGCAGGTTGTTGACTTTTTAGTTCGAAATGCTACATCTCCTGAAGGCAGGCCATATACTCCGGATAGGATTATGAAAGCACTTCATGAGGCACGTATTAATGTTAAGAATAAGCCAATTGATTCTCAGGTTGGAGATATCGTCGATGGGCTATCAAAGATTTTACCAATAAAGATTGAAACAAAAAAGATCAAAGTTGTTATCCCGGCAATGCATACTGGGAAGGCATATGGAGCTATTGCAGAGTTTAAGGAGAGTGAAGATTGGCAAGGGAATGGTGATTTGGTAGCTGTTTTGAAAATCCCGTCGGGGTTAGTGATGGATTTCTATGATAAGTTGAACGGAGTCACTCATGGGGCGGCTTTGGCGGAAGAAATCAAGTAAATCTTCTAATTATTTTTTGTGGAAAACTTTAAAAAGCCATATTTCTAAATTTGATTGAACGAGAAAGAAAAATGGATTGCAGATTATAAAAATTCTCGAAAAATATGATGGAAGAAAGACAAATTGTGGTACCCGGAGAAACAATAGCATCCGGAAATGAATTCTTACCTGGCGATGGTGCTTGGAGAGATGGTACTGACGTTGTTGCTGGAAGACACGGACTTGCGGATGTTCAAGATAAACATGTTAGGGTGATTCCTATTTCTGGAGCTTATTATCCTAAGAGAGGAAATACAATTATTGGAACTGTTGTAGATATTACATTTAATGGATGGTTAATTGATTTTGGCGGAGCACAGAATGCATTTTTGGGTGTTTCTGAAGTTCCAAGATATATCAACCGAAATGAACTTAGGGAATTCCTTGATTTCGGTGAATCTGTTGTTGTTAAGGTTTGGGACGTTAAATCTCGGGGCGTTGATGCTTCTATGAAGATGCGAGGTTATGGAATGATTGAAGGTGGAATGATTGTTTCTATCAGCCCAAATAAGGTTCCAAGAGTTATTGGAAGAGAAGGAAGTATGGTTAAAATGATTAAGAGCGCGACTGGATGTGACGTTACAGTTGGACAAAATGGAAAGGTTTGGGTTTCTGGAAAGGATACAGATAGCGAAGTTGCAACAAAGAAGATTATTGATTTTATTGCAGAAAATGCTACAATTGTTGGTTTAACTGAGAGGGTTGAAGCATTTATTAAGGAACTCGGATTGCAAGTATCCAGTGCTCCGGCTAAACCTAATGATGGCGTAGAAGTTGTAGAAGAAAATACAGATTCAGAAGAAAATGTTGAGGGGGACGCACTCTCAAGTGTACCTTCCGAGGAAGGCAAAGAATAAAATGGCAGTAGAAGGATTATATAAAAAGCGAATTGATGGTCGAAAGTTCGATGAAGTTAGACCCATGATCGCTAAGGTGGGAGTTGTTCCTTCCGCAGATGGATCCGCTAGTTTTGAGACTGGAGGAACAAAGGCTATGGCAGTTGTTCGAGGCCCTAGAACATTACACCCACAACATATGCAAAATGCTCAAAAAGGAGTCTTAAGAGTTAGTTATGGTATGATGCCATTCTCAGTATGGGATAGAATTAGACCCGGACCATCAAGACGAAGTGAAGAGATCTCCAAAGTCTGTGAATGGGCATTAAGTTCTGTTGTTGATTTATCTGGATTCCCAAACACAGTTGTTGATGTTTTTATTCAAGTTCCTAAAGCAGATGCTGGAACTCGAGTTGCTGGTTTAAACGCTGCAGCTATGGCTCTTGCTCACGCTGGAATCCCTATGAAAGAAATGCTTACAGCTATTGCAGTTGGTAAGGCAGATAAGACTTTGTTAGTTGATGTTGACAAGGCAGAAGAGGATTTCCACGACGGAGAAGGTGCTACAGATATTCCTTTGGCAGTTACTTCAAGAGGAAAAGAAGTTGCTCTATTGCAATTAGACGGAAAGATTTCACCTAGCGAATTGAAAGAAGCTATTGAAATGGGTAAGAAAGCATGTGATGATATTTTGAAGGTTCAGATGGAAGCACTTAAAAATTTAAATGGGGGAGAAGACAATGAGTAAATTCATAATGCCCAATTTACAGAGAGATAAGATCGAAGCTTATTTAGCTGAAGGTAAGAGATTTGATGGTCGAAAGGCAGAAGATTATAGAGAAATTATTGTTGAAGATGGAGTTAGCCCTTCTGCGGCATCCGCAATTAGAGTAAAGGTTGGAAAGACTGAAGTTTTAGTTGGAGTCCATTTAGGCGTAACTACTCCTTATCCTGACTCTCCAGATGCAGGAACTTTCATGACTAGTGCTGAATTGCACCCTATGGCTTCGCAACAGTTTGATATTGGTAGGCCTGGAATTACTGCAATTGAACTTGCTAGAGTTATTGACAGAGGAATTAGAGAGTCTGGATTTATTGATTTCGAGAAACTTTGTATTGAGAAAGGTGAGAAAGTTTGGCAAGTATTTGTTGATATCGTTGCGATTAACGACGATGGAAACTTATTGGATGTTGCTGGATTAGCTGCTTTGATCGCTCTTGGTCGAGCAAAAATGCCGGTTTATAATGCAGAAGAAGGAAAAGTTGAACATGATTTTAGTGATGAAGGAATCCCATTGAGTAAGGAAGCTATGTCCTTTAATATGACATTCCACAAGGTTGGAGAGACAATTGTTGCTGATGTAAGCAAGGAAGAAGAAGCAATTTCTAAGTTAAGGTTGAGTATCGCGGTTGGTGACAATGGTGGAGAGCCAAGAATCACTGCAATGCAAAAAGGAAAGCCTGGAGCAATCAATTCTAAGGATATGGAAACCATTTTAAACCTAGTTGAGTCTAAATGGAAAGAGATGTTCCCAAAAGTAAAGGAATTAGTTTGGGGTAAATAAAATGTGTAGAAACAGACCGTATAATTTTGTTAGTGAAAGTAAAGATAAGGATTCTGAACCAGTAAACGCGGGTGGCCGAGTTAGTACTGGTCTCGGGGAACAAGATGCTAAAGAGGTATTTGGGTTCGCAAGAAAAAGTATTCGGGATCGTGATGAGCGATTCTCAGGGGAATAAATAACATGGCAGAAGAAAACAAACAAGAATTTTCAAAATATGAAAGAGCAAGAATTATCGGAGCTAGAGGCTTGCAGATTTCTATGGATGCGCCAATTTTAGTAAAGATTGATGACGAGGCACTTGGTAATTTGAACTATGATCCATTAAAGATTGCAGAGCTTGAACTTGAATCTGGAATTTTGCCAATTTCTATCAATAAGCCAATGCCTGAGAGGCATGAAGAAGATATTGAAAAGGTAAAGATCGAAACAAAGACTCTTTCGGATGCTGAGAAGATCAAAGCTGAGCAGGAAGAAGAGAAGGAGATTGCTGAAGGTGGAGAGATGATGGGCCTTGCTAATCCTGAAGAAGAGCGAGAAGATACTGGTTCTGCCCCAAGAGAGAGTGCAGTTATCCCGGAAGATCTAGCATAATTATTTTCTGAATTTTATTAACGATATCATAACCTTTATAACTTCTGCTTCGTTTTCATTATTATGTTCATAAAAAGGGTGGTGCCAAGGATAATTAGAAATTCGCGTAATGAGAAAACTATCCAAATTGAGCTAACTACCTACGAAGGGAAATTTATTGCTTCAGCGCCCTCTGGAAAGTCTACAGGAAAGCATGAGGTTCCATCGTATAATTCTAAAGGTATTGGAAGAAGCAGAGTTCTTCTAAAGGCATTTTGTAAGAGAATAACTGGAAAGAATTATTTGTTGAAGAAGATTGATGATTTGAAGAAACTGAGGAGTGCGATTGGAAAATTTGAGGCACGGTTTGGGAGAATGGGAGGAAACGTGACCTATACTCTTGATGCAGTTTTTTTGAAGGCAGCTGCAGCAGACAAGAACAAAGAGCTTTGGGAATTTATTAATGATGAAGTAAATAATGGTCTTAAGCCAAAGATGCCTATGCCTGTTGGAAATTGTATTGGTGGGGGATTGCATTCTAAGCTGACTCGAGGTAAGCGTCCAGATTTTCAAGAGTTTTTACTCATTCCAAAAGAAGCAAGTTTTTCTAAGGCGGTGACTAAGAATTTTCATGCATATCTTTATGCTAAGGGATTGTTGAAAGCGCAAAAGCGTGGTGATGAAGGGGCTTGGAGAACAGATAAGACAAATGAAGAGGTATTGGATATTCTAAAAAAAGTCGGAAAGAAGTATGGCGTTCGGATTGGAATGGATATTGCAGCATCAACATTTTATGACAAGGGTTATTATCTTTACAAGAATAAAAATCTTATTCGAGATAAGGTGGATCAAGCAGATTACATGGAACGACTTGCTAAGAAGTTTGGAGTTTTCTATATGGAAGATGGAATGCAGGAAGAAGATTTCGGAGGATTTAGGGAAACTCTTAGTGCGGCAAGAAAGGGAGCATTAGTTGTTGGAGATGATTTGACGACCACAAATCTTGCAAGGGTGCGGAGAGCAGTAGCCGGAAAATCAATTAATGCAATGATAATCAAGCCAAACCAAATTGGATCTATGATCGAAGTGAAGAAGGTAGTAGAGTTTTGCAAGCGACATAAAATCAAAATGATTTTCTCGCATCGATCCGGTGAAACAATGGATAACGCATTGGCTGATTTCGCGGTTGGCTTCGGAGCGCATTTCATCAAGTGCGGGATTTATGGTCGAGAGAGATTGATCAAGTTGAAGAGGGTGATGGATATTGAGAAGGGGTTGAATAAATGAAGCTAAAGGATTTAGAGAAGGAAATAGGGAATGTTAAAGCTAGAAACAAAAGAGTTGAAGGAGATAAAGCATGGGAAACGAGTTTTACCCGGAGAATCCTCATCGCTGTTTTGACTTATTTTGTTATTGTCCTATTCTTTTATTTTGCGGAATTGCCTAAACCCTTCATCAATTCGATTGTTCCTTCCGCAGGATTTTTATTGTCTACATTGACACTTTCTTTTTTTAAGAAGATTTGGATGAAAAAGTACACTAATTGAGAAAACTGGAAATACTAAACTTTAAAAACCCAAAATCCTCTCCTTAATTACTGATCGGGTGCGGGCCCCATGAAAATGGGTAGTAGCATTACACTCCCGAATCTTATTATACACAAAATACAAAATGGTTAATAAAGAAGAAACTGTTGTTGAGAAAGAAACTATTAAGACTGTTAAGGTTGAAGATGGCGGTGCTAAGGATCAAACTATCTTGACTCCTCTTGAAGATTATATTAAAACTGCTTCATATCTTGGGACTAAAGTTATTACTCCTTCGATGAGGAAGTATGTTTACCGAAGAAGACTTGATGGTCTTGCAATTTTGAATACATTGCTTGTTGATAAGAAGTTGGCAGATGCAATTGACTTTATTAAACAATATAAGCCAGAGGACTGGGTTTTAGTTTGTAAGAGAGAGGCAGGTTGGAGGGCGGCTAAGATGTTCTCTGAATTAACTGGTGTAAAGCTTTTCACTAAGAAATATCCTGCAGGAGTTTTGACTAATACTGTTCTTGATAATTTTATTGAAACAAAAATGATTATGATTTGTGATCCTTGGTTAGATAAGAATGCTCTAGCTGATGCAAAGAATGTCAGGCTTCCAGTGGTAGGTATTTGTGATACAAATAATCATACTGCAGATGTTGATGTAATCGTTATTGCGAATAATAAATCTAACAAGTCCTTGGGCCTTATTTTCTGGTTAATGGCAAGAGAATATATGAAAGCACATAATATTGACAAACCATTGCCAACATTAGAGGATTTCGTTGGTGAAGCTCTTGTACTTGAAGAACCAAAGAAGAAAAGACTTGCTAGAGAAAAGAAAGAGAAGGAATTGAAGACTGATGCTGAGAAGATTGAAGAGAAGATGAAAGCACTTGCTGAAAAAGCTGATGAAGAAGCAAAGGGCGAAATGGCAGCAGAAGCTGAAGAAGGAAAAGTCATTAAGGTTAGTGAAGGCGCGAAAGAAGGCGTTTAATCCTGGGTAGTATAGTTCTGGAGAAATAGGCGATAGGATGATGAATGAAAAGATTAAATCCCTCAAATAAGCCTGGAAGCGAATGTTATTCTCCATTTGGAAAAAATATCCAAGAACTTTTGGGAGGAATTAGATATAAAAATTGTTCTCCCGGAATGTTTAAGAATAATTATCTGGGAATTATGCAATTATTTTTTGATAGGATGATTAGCCATCCTGCTTCAAGTAGCTCCGCATTAAAAAAAAGGAAGGCCACGATGGAAAAGCTTATTGTGGGAGGAATTGTTTGTGTCGGAGGATTTTACCGAAGGATCGATCGTAAAGATAAAGTTAGGAAAATGATTCTTCCACATTCGGAAGAGATAATTGGTCTTGGAGATAATGTTCTTGCTAGGGGCGGACACTTGAATGGAGATGAAGAAAGAGTATTCGAATTTGGACACTCTATGCCTAAATACATAAAAAAAGTTGATTTGATTGTTCCTGTTGCATCGGAGGGGTTTGAGCCTGCACTCTTGCTTGCAGATATTTATGGAACGTCTAGCATCTTTCCAATAAGATATTCTCATTTTAAAATGGATGATAAAGAGCCAGTCATACCGAGTATTTATTCTCCAGAAGATTGTAACAAAATAATTAAGAAAAAAAGGGTAGTTGTTGTCGAAGGGTCTACTGGTTCTGGGACAAGTATTGGAGAAGTTGCGAAATTCGTTTCGGATAGAAACCCTAAATCATTGGAACTTGTAATCGTAAATGGGTTCCTTCCAAAAAATTATAAGGACATTTATATGGACGAAAAAAAACATCGAACCCGTTATGCGCCCTATGTTAAGGGGGGGCCAGAGGTTGTAGGGGTTGCATAGAAAATGGCCAAGGCATTTAGATAATTTTATAACCAAGTTTTCCCTCGGTAAATTATGGATTGGCATGCACGATCCTCGGAAGAGGTATTAAAAAATTTAAAGAGTTCTGATAAGGGACTGACGGAACTTGAAGCTAAAAGTCGACTTGCGAGATATGGGAAGAATACGCTTAGGAAATTCAAGAAGAAAAGTAGGTTCATGGTTTTTTTGGGACAATTAAATTCATTTTTGGTTTACATACTACTTCTGGCAGCAATTGTTTCTGCTTTGATTGGACATATTACTGACGCAGTAATCATTGGAGCAATTATTATTCTTAATGCAGGTATTGGGTATTTCCAAGAATACAAGGCCGAAGAGATTATTGAGAAACTTAAGAAAAGTCTTAGATATAAGGCGCTTGTCTTACGTGGGGGGGTTCGAAAGGAAGTAGATTCCAGGTTCTTAGTTCCCGGAGATATCGTGATCTTGAGCCCGGGTGACCGAATTCTTGCAGATTGTAGAATTATCCGTTCTGAGAATTTGCAAGCGAATGAATCGGTCCTTACTGGAGAAAGTTTTCCTTCTGAGAAATCTTTTAAACCATTGACCAAGGACATTGTTCTTGCAGAGAGGGCAAATATGCTTTATGCGGGGACAAATATTGTTCGAGGAAATGCAACCGCGATTATTGTTTCAACAGGAAAAGGAACTGAATTTGGAAAGCTTGCCGAACTGGTTCAGACAACTAAGGATGAAGAAATGCCCTTGGAAAAGAAGCTGAATAAATTTTCTAAACAAATTTCAATCGCGATACTAATCTTTGTTGCTATTGCATTTATCGTTGGAATTTCGATAGGATTTGAATTGGTTGAAATGTTCTTAATTTCAGTTAGTCTTGCTATTGGTGCGATTCCGGAAGGACTCCCGGCAATTATTGCAATCACCTTGGCGGTAGCGATAAAACAAATGCATAAGTCAAATACCTTGATTAGGAGACTACCTGCTGCTGAAACTCTTGGGAGAGCGACGGTGATCTGTACTGATAAAACTGGAACTCTTACTGAAGAAGAGTTAAATGTGGAAAAATTATATTGTGGGAAGATGTTTTCCTCTAAGAAATTAGATAAAAAAGATTTAATGCTAACCAAATTATTGAGAGTGGGAATTTTGTGTAATAATGCTCGTGATGAAGAAGACGGAGTTCTTGGAGATCCTACAGAGGTTGCTTTGATAAAGGTTGCAAAGAGATTTGGATTAGATAAGATTAAAGAAACTGAGAAAAACCCTCGGATAAAGGAATATCCATTTTCTTCTGAAAGAAAGATGATGTCGATTGTTCGAAAGAATGGGAATGTAAAGATCAGCTATTCTAAGGGAGCTCCAGGCATCATCCTTAACCGGTGTACCCACGAATTGATAAATGGAAAGGCAAGGCTATTGAATGATAAACGAAAAAATGAGTTAAGAAGAGTTTATAGAAAAATGGAAAGTGAAGGCCTGCGGGTTCTAGGTTTCGCATTTAAGAGGGTGGCAAAGATTGATCAATCTGTAGCCGAGGAGGGTTTGGTACTTGCAGGTTTTCAAGGAATGCTTGACCCCCCAAGAAAAGAGGTTCGAGAAGCAATCAAGTTAGCAATGGACGCCGGGATAAAAATAAAGGTTATTACAGGAGACTCCGCATTGACTACGCGGGCGATTGCTTCTAAGATAGGATTGAAAGGAGAAATTATTGAGAGTAGGGAATTGAATAGGTTGCCCGAAGATAAATGGGATGAAGTTGTGAGGACTAAAACAATTTTCGCCCGAGTTACACCCCAACAAAAATTGAAGATTGTAGATATTCTTAAGGCACAGGGGGAGATTGTTGCAGTCACTGGAGATGGGGTCAATGATATTCTTGCTTTGAAGAGGGCAGATATTGGGGTTTCTATGGGGATGAGAGGATCAGATGTTGCACGAGATTCTTCAGATATGGTTTTGTTAGATGATAATTTTGCTTCAATTGTTAATGCGGTTAAACAGGGTAGGCGAGTTTTTGACAATTTGAAAAAGTCAATTAAGTTTCTTTTGTCTGCTAATGCTGCGGATATTTTCATTATCCTTTTTGCACTAGTTATAGGAATGCCGTTACCATTCTTGCCTCTGGCCATCCTATGGATGAATCTTGTAACAGACTCTCTTCCGGCGTTAGCCTTAGCTGTTGAACCTGCGGAAGGAGAAGTTATGAAAAGGAATCCTCGAAGTGATGGCTTGCTCTCAGGCATTTGGAATTGGATTTTAATTGCAGGAGTTTTAAACTTTATTTCTGTGATTTGGTTATTTGGATGGGCGAATGGAAGCTTTGGAGTTGATGTTGCTCGAACTATGGCAATCACAACTGCGATTTTCTTTGAGCTGTTCTTTGCTTTCTCTTGTAAATCAAAAAAGAGTTTGTTCAAGACAGGAATATTGAATAATAAAATGTTAATTTATGCTGTTTTAACTTCTGCTGCATTACAATTCTTAGCAATCTATACTCTTCTTGGAGGTGTGTTCGGATTTGTCAGCTTGACAGGTGCACAGTTGGGGATTTCAATAGCTGCAGGTTTGAGCGGATTGGTGGTTTTCGAAGCGTGGAAACTAATCAAAGCTAGAAAATAACTAACCTCTCGTAGAAATAATTACCAGATATGAGATATAAAGAATAATCATTGTTATTCCCTTAAATCTTCCGAGTTCACGTTTCTTTCCGATGAACATAAATAGAAATAATAATGCCGTGATCCCCATTAGAAAAATCATATCGAAGTTAATGAACTTGGGAATTAAAACTGGTGCGATTAGTGCAGTGATACCCAGAATCCATAGAACATTAAAGATATTTGAACCAATACTATTTCCAACAGCTAAATCAAGATCATGTTTTAGGGCGGCAGTCACCCCAGTAACAAGTTCTGGAAGAGAGGTCCCAATTGCGATAACTGTAGCTGAGATTAAGAACTCACTTAATCCAAATTGTTTAGCTATGAAAACTGCACCCCCCACAACCCATTGTCCCCCATAATACAATCCAACTAATCCCAGAATAATCATTAAAGTAATGGTGAAATTATTATGTTTTGGAATTTCAAGTTCCTTATTTTTTGGTTGAGCTTTATGTTTCATAGTTGATCTGACAACATAATACATAAAGGCTGCAAAAAAGAGAAGTAAGATTACTCCAGAAGCCCTTGTCATAAAGAATGATCCAGATTTTTTGAAGAAGAAATAATTAGACAGAAGGAATAAAACAAAGATTGCAAGAAATGAAAATGGAATTTCTTTCCATGTCGTCGAATACTTAACCTTTACTGGGGTGATGACTACAACAAGTCCTAGCACTAAAAGAATATTTGCTATGTTACTTCCAATTATATTTCCAAGCGCCACCCCCGACGAACCCTCAAGAGCCGCAAAAACATTAACGACAAGTTCTGGAAGGGAGGTTCCAAATGCAACAATTGTTAATCCTATAACTAGTGTAGAAATATTGAATTTCTTTGCTAGCGACGAGGAACCGTCAATAATTAACTTTGCCCCAAATATTAAAAAAACTATACCCAGAACTAAGAGGGAGTATTCTATCACCATACGAGGTTTTAGCATCTAAAGCTTATAAAATTATTGACTTAGGAAGATTGATTTTCGACGGAAAATCCTCCGAAACCTTTATAAATCAATTTTTGCGATTAATAGAAGATGAAAACTTTGGAGATCATATCCAAAGCTTCAATTAATAATTTTGGAGCTAGAATGAGTGCCCGACCTCGAGTCAGGTGTGAAGATAACCAGTTTTAAGTTATGTTTTAAAGCAAAGGAGCGATCTTTCTAATTAATTTTTTTGGTTAGATATCAATTTTTTGATAGCAAATTTCATTAGGTTACCTTTAATCTTTTGAAAGCAATAAGGATTAGATTTTTACTTTTGTAAGAATCTTAAATTGTTTAATTCCAGTTTATCCTGCTGGAGGATGCCGCTATTTGGTTTGGGCTTAGACATGCAAGTCTGACAGCAATGTCGGCGAACTGCTCAGTAACACGTAGCTAATCTGCCCTTAGGTCAAGCATAACCTCGGGAAACTGAGGCTAATTCTTGATAAGAAATTAGGCCTGGAAAGGTATTTTTCTGAAACTCGTGCCTAAGGATGAGGCTGCGGATGATTAGCTTGTTGGTGGGGTAATTGCCTACCAAGGCGATGATCATTACGGGCTCTTAGCGGAGTTGCCCGGAGACGAAATCTGAGACACTATTTCGAGCTCTACGG
Organism: archaeon; assembly: GCA_018694115.1. Lineage (GTDB taxonomy): Archaea > Nanobdellota > Nanobdellia > Pacearchaeales > GW2011-AR1 > JAGVXH01. The sequence goes on along the minus strand of JABHNB010000010.1, from coordinate 1,706 downwards.
AGTGCAGCAGTCGCGAATCTTTTACAATGCACGAAAGTGTGATAAAGCGAGCCAAAGTGTTTTCCGTATAGGAAAACTTTTCTTCACTGTAAAAATGTGGGGGAATAAGGACTGGGAAAGACTGGTGCCAGCCGCCGCGGTAATACCAGCAGTTCAAGTAGCATCCAACATTATTGGGTCTAAAACATCCGTAGCTTGCCATCTAAGTCTCTTGTGAAATCCTACGTCTCAAGCGTGGGGCTTGCAGGAGATACTGGGTGGCTAGAGATCGGTAGACGTAAGGAGTACGCCGGAGGTAATGGTAAAATATGTTAATCTTCGGTGGACTAACAATCAGCGAAGGCACCTTACGAGGACGAATCTGACAGTGAGGGATGAAGGCCAGGGGCGCAAAACGGATTAGATACCCGTGTAGTCCTGGCAGTAAACACTGCTCACTAAACATCGGGACCTCTTCGGGAGGTTTCGGTGCTGAAGCGAAGGCGAAGAGTGAGCTACCTGGGAAGTATAGTCGCAAGATCGAAACTTAAAGGAATTGGCGGGGAGACATACAACGAGTGACGCGTGCGGTTCAATTAGATTCCACACCGTGAACCTCACCAGGAGCGACAGCAGGATGAAGGTCAGTCTAAAGGGCTTACCTGACACGCTGAGCGGAGATGCATGGCCGACGTCAGCCTGTGCTGTGAAGTGACCTGTTAAATCAGGTAACAGGCGAGACCCGTATCGATAATTACTACAGAAATGGGTACCTTATCGAGACTGCCTTGGTAACAAGGAGGAAGGTGCGGGCTACGTTAGGTGAGTACGTCCCTAATCCCCTGGGCTACACGCGCGCGGCAATGGTATGTTCAAATGGATGCGACTCCGAAAGGAGAAGCTAATCCCCTAACGCATATCTCAGTCCAGATTGAGGGTTGCAACCCACCCTCATGACGATGGAATTCGTAGTAATCGGATATTAGCACTGTCCGGTGAATAAGTCCCTGTCTCTTGCACACACCGCCCGTCAAACCAACCGAGTTGTGTAGGGGTGAAGCCCGTTTTGGGAAGAACCTTTTCACGACAAGGTAGGTTAAGTCGTCACAAGGTATCTGTAGGGGAACCTGCAGATGGATCACCTCCTATTTTTAATTTTTACTTGAAATTTTTTGATAAATTTCTGCGTAAAAATATTAAAATATTAAATTTTATTAAGCAAGTAATCATGTTAGAATTGATCATCTAGTTTCATTTTGTGTCGGTGCTGGAGACTTTTTGGTGCCGAGAATACAGGGCCCGTAGTCTAGAGTACCTTCAGAAAAGGTTCACGAAGACAACAGTCCCGAGTACAAACACAGGGCCCGTAGTCTAGTGGTAGAATACTTCGCTTGCACCGAAGATACCCGCGTTCGATTCGCGGCGGGTCCATAAATCCTTAGGGATATCATATTCACCTCCTTTTTGGAGAATGAAAAAGCAAATTAGCTTTTAAAAAAATTAACGATGAACCGAATTCAGCTACGCTGGTTTGGGGAGTTTGAGAATGACGGTTAACCCCCGTTTTATATTCGATGAGAACAGTATAAGAAATCACTATAGACACCCCTACAATATGTAGGGGTAAATGATTTGATTGATCAAATTAGAAAGAAGATAGATTCTATGAAACTATTAGATGGATAGCTTGGCTTAAATTTTGATGAAGGACGTGGCAAGCTGCGATA
>JABHNB010000001.1 GCA_018694115.1 archaeon | reverse complement strand
TCATCCTGTATGTTCGACTCGTCTTGCGATGGGCACATAAAGTGCTCCTTTCAACTAGAGTTAACAACCAATGAATAGAACCATACCCAACAAACAACCAGCCCCGGGATGCTCAAAACAACCACAAGCAGAGCCCGGAACTAGTTTACGTCATTCTTCTAAGACTACCTCGCGGTTGTTTAGCTCCGGGGAGCCATAGCGCCGGGAAGGCTGGCGGGGTCGGTGACCTGAATCGCATTCATTTTGCTCAGGAAAATCACCTCTGCGAGCTCCGAGCCGAATGCTTCTTCCAGGGCGGTCAGTTCGATTCTCTGCTCCCTGGATTTCAGATCAACGAGCTTCATCCGCGCGTCCTGCGTACCTTCCTTCACTTCGAGGGCCAGTTCGTGGAACACGCCGAGCAGTCCGCCGATGGACTCGCGATTGTCCGCGAGGAAGCCTAGGGCGATGCTCTTAACGCCGATGGCCTTTTCGAGGTACGGTCCGGCGGTTGCCTTGAACAGGACTTTCCCCATCTCGCCGGCAACGATCATTCCGATTGAGTCCTGGAGTGCTTCGATCTGATCGTCGTACTTCTTCTCGAGAGCGGCGTGCTCGGTCTCGATAGCCTCGATGCGATCCTTGAAACCTTCCTGGATCTTTTCGATGCGATCCATCATGGCCGCAGTTTCGGGAGGTATTTCGCTGAGCAGTCCCTGAAACGCGGTGGCCTTGATTTCTTCCATCTTTCCGGGGAATTCCGCTTCGATGGCGTCATTAACTTCTTTCCGAAGGTCCGCGGCCTTTCCGTCTTCCAGGGCCTTCAACGCTTCGGCCTTCTGTTCGGAGAGCGTCTCTGCCTGCTGCGACATTTCCGCGATTTTCTGCAGGGCTTCGGGCGGAAGATCTTCCATTCCGGATCCGCTGCTGAGTTGACTCATCAGGCCCTGAAGCATTGCTCCTGCCTGAGCTCTTCCACTTCCAATAATATTCATAATGCTTGTCATAATCATTTCCTCTGATCAAAGTCTTGTTTGCTAAATCTCAACCACACTAGTTGAGAATAGGTTTTACGATACAGCAATAAGATACAATCTTGGTTCGGCGGCACCACTAGGAGAGTGATGACGTGATTGAGTCAATCAGCTTACTCAGATTTGCTGAAAGAATCTGGATGGCGAGGGAACGACCCCGGGCTTCAGAGGTCGAAAGTCCTTTGGACTCTTTCAGGAGGACAGCAATAGCGACCCTTTCGGGGAGCCCGGCTTTCAACATCGAATCCAGTTTCCTGCGCTGTTCCGTAACTCTCAGCTTGACGAGCTCCATTCGCGCGTCCTGCGTACCTTCCTTCACTTCGAGGGCCAGTTCGTGGAACACGCCAAGCAGACCGCCGATGGACTCGCGATTGTCTGCGAGAATGTCGATGACGATGTCCTTGAGGCCATTGACCTTTCCAAGATACGGTCCGATGTCCTGGACATAGGACTTGGCTATCGCGCCGGCGATGAACATATTCACCTGCGTTTTGAGTGCCCGGATCGCTGTATCGTACTGCTCTCCAGCTTCGGAGATCTGATTCCGGCGCAGGGAAACCTGATCCATGTGATCTCCGACGAGAGCCACAATGGAACTTACCCTGCCGTGAACGTCCTCCGACAAGGAATCGGGTGAGCCGCCATTCTGGATAAGAAAATCGAGGTTCTCATAGGTCCGAACCGCATCCTGAATTTCGGAGAGCTCGAGAGCGGTTTGGATATTCCTTTGGACTGCCTCGAGATTGTCTGTCAGGGGGGAGAGTGTCTCCGCCTTCTCACTTTCAAGCTCGCCAATCTGCTTACGCGCTTCCCCCACCGCTACCTGGATGCTTTCCGGAAGATCCTCGGTGGGAACGTTTTCGAATTTGCCCATCAACTCCGCGAGAAGTTTCCCGATTCGGGAGTTTTCGTCAACAGTTATAAAACTCATAATCTTTACCTTTATTCAACGTCTTGTTCGCAAAATCCCAGCTACACTAGCCGAGAATATTTCATCATTTACTGCAAAAAACCTGCCAACCGCAATCACTTCTTCAGGCACGGATCGGCCAACGTCATGCTGAACCAGCGGGATTCATGCCACCTGAGTTTAGCTTTTGTAGCGTTCAGGTTCTGAGTCAACTGGAAGACGTCGTTACGAAGTTTTGCAAGGTGACTGATTTTCTTCGCCAGGAGAACATCGCTTTTCACTTCGGGCAGTCGAAGCAGGAACGTTCGCGAAAGATTCTCAAACCACCCCTTCTCCAGCGGATAGCTCTTGATGCAGGCTTCGATATCTGCCTTGACATCTTCGTACTCGGCCCGCTTCGCCACGATATCGTCCTGAATCCTTTGGATATTAACACGGTGATCCAGAACATGGTAGGTACAAACCCCGGTGGGGATCAGGAGGATTACCGAAACAATAATTGCCGCAGTTGTCCATCCCCAGAAATAGTTTGCGTCTCTTGTGCTTATGCCCGCAATGATCGCCATAACGAACAGGAATGCTGGAATCAATAACCAAATCATGGTTTTTTCCTTTCTGTCTTGTTTTTTTAAAGTCTCAGCTACACTAGCCGAGAATATTTCATCATTTACTGCAACAACCTCGCAGGAACTAGTCCTTTTCGGGATACGGCGAGATCAGCGACATGCTGAACCAGGCGGAGTGCCAGTCGAGACAGCCTTTGTTCTCATTCAGCTCCACATTAAGCTTGTAGATCTCGTCTTCGAGTTCTGCCATCTGTTTCAGCTTTGCTACAAGGAGAGAGTCTCCCCTTATCTCAGGCATCTTGAGGAGCAATGTCCGCGAGAGACTCCCAAACAATCCCTTCTCCAGTGGATACTTCGCTATGCTGGCATCGGCGCAGTTCTCCACTTTCTTGTATTCGGCCTGTTTCGCCACGATGTTTCGCTGAATCGTCCGCATATTCACCTGGGCGTTATAGACCCTGAATGTAGCCGCGATAGTCGGAATCAGAAGGGCGATCAGGCCGATGACTCCCACTGCAACCAGTCCGGGAGTGTAATCTTTTTTCTGCCGGTTAGCAAAGTAGGCCCAAAACAGGGAAATTATGGGGATAAGGAACAATGAATGGATCATGATTTTTACCTTTCTTCAACGTCTTGTTAACAAAAGGCGGCGGGCTGGCTCACACCACACATTAAAGCACAATGCAAGCCAACAAACCCGCCACCATTATTACGAAATGTTATCCGCTACCAACAGCCCTGGGCGACCGAGTCCCTTCATCGCCTTACGACTTTTGCAAACGTCGGGATCGGAGTCGGCGCTTCAGCATGACCAGACCGCCGGAAGCCAGCAGGATCATCGTGGCGGGCTCGGGCGCGTGCTGAGATTCCATGGGCACCGCGGCCTTGAACGCTTCGACATCTGAACCGGTGTAAAAGGCGGAGAAATCGATGTCCACCCTCATGCCGAGGACGTCATCGCCCCACCAATAGAGATCGCCGATGCCAAGGCCCGCGTAATCGATCTTGCCATCTTCGAGCCGGAAGTCCATGCTGGCACGGATGTCGTCTGTGAGGATCCTTGTCCACTCATCGCTGTCCTGGTCGATTTGCACATAATCATACTGGTGGTGCATCTCGATGCTGGCGCTGAGGTTGATGCCGCCCATGTTGTAGTAATAATTCGATCCGGGGGGCGTCGGCCAGTTGGCGATTTCATCGGCGTCGCTAGTGAACAGGAACTGCATCTCGCCGGAGATCTGGAATCGAATACCTTCTTCTTCGTCATTCCAGTATTTGTCGTCATTCCGGTAGATGCGGAGTTCCGTGCTATACGGATAGACATACATCTTTTCGCCGAGATAGGTGAAACGGTCCTGGTTGAGGTAGAGGTTTGCATCTCCGCGCACCTGTTGAGGGTGGATATGCATATCCGAATACTCATTGCCGGCCATATCCGTCCACTTGGTGAGATGTTCCCACGCTTCCTCAACCTCGGTATTGACGTTGATGTCAAGGCCGTCGCTGTTGTACCCAATGTTTGTCTGCCGATCCGGGAGTTCGGGCAGTGTAATGCCGCCGCCGGAACCACCGCTTCCGCCACCAGTAGATGTCGGTTCTTCGATCGTCGGCGTGACGATCTCGACAGTCGGCGTAAAGGTCTCGGTCACCATAATCACACCGCCGTCCGCTACGTTGTTAATCATCCCGAAACCGCAGAAAATCACGGCTGCCAATACGATAGTTGCGATTGTCTTCATGAGTCTTTCCTTTTGTACGTCTTGTTTTGTACGTCCCGATTACATCTCAGGCTTCGGCAACAAGCCAAAACCAATCCTTCAAGTCCCTCACAAACCTTTCGTCCACATCTTACTGCCACGTCTTCCTCAGCGTCTCCTTTCTCGCTAGAGGTTTTATTTCCACCCGAACTTGTCGACTTCGGCCTGATAGTCATCACCAGGGGTCAGGTCATCTTCTTCGTCTTCGAAGACTTCGAGATCTGAGTGATCGACCGCCGGAGGGGGGCCTTGCAGGATTCTCTCACCAATAAGGTGTTCTTCCCCGCCGGGCCGTCCTTTTGTTGTCATTGCAACCATTTTCTTTACCTCACATACGAGTTACGGAATAGTCCTTTTCACAAATAAGCTCAGAATAAATTCACCTCTCCCAACTTTGGGAATACACTGTTAATGAAAGGTCCTGCCCAGATCTATCAAATCGAGCATCTGGGCAGAACCCACAAAACATTACGGACTCATTAGGCATACTCTTGCTGCCCAGGGTCTTTCTTAAAGCCGATCCGAGGAACAAGTAACAGGAGCATAACGAAAACCGTAAAGAACCGGTAATTCATCTGCTCGATAGTCGTATAGTCGCTCAACTGAATGGCTTCATAGACACCATTCCATGCATCGCCGATGACCATAACGACATGTTGGACGCCATAGACCACATCACCAACAATCACTCCAAGAGGATTATCTGCAAGAGTCTTCTTGAAGCCCTCTTCCATAATCGCCCGTTTGACGGTCACAGAAGTCTGCGCGAACGCGATAGTCATGAACGCGAAGAACAGGATCTGCTTCCCCTTTCCGTGGCGAATCAGACACATGGTCATAAAGTAGGCCAACATGCCAGAACCAACGGCGAGTAAAGCGTGATAGCTGTCGTGATCAAGCGCGATGCCAAGCGTAACGACAACAACGAAACCGATTATATGGCTAGCCTTGTAACTATTCATGATAGTTTCCTTTCGTTAAATACCGCGAATTAGTCACGGGCCGGACGACCGGATCCGCGGCTTTTTCTTCTTCTCTCGGAGTTATCACCGTAGGGGTCTGTGAGAGTTACTTCACTTCCATCCTTGGTTTTTCTCCAACCGAGATCCTTTGTGGCAGCCTGAGCCTTTCCAATTTTAAAACTGTACTTGTACTCGAGCTCCTCGAACTTGCCACCACAGCCGCTAACCAACATCATCGAAATCGCGAATACGGCTACCATTACGAAACAGATTGTCTTGTTCATCTTGAGCATTACAAATCTCCTTCCAGCGCTTGAGCAGCGCAGGATAAATTAGGAGCATCCATGCTCGTTTAGTCATCCATGTAAACAACAACACCCAGCGTCGTTGTACACAGTGACTGAGAGACTCCTCAACATCCTTATCTCTCAATCCCTCCAACAACAACTAACAATACGACTGTACGCATACATCAAACGTCCCAAGATTTAACGTTGTTCTCCTTTCGTCGCTCTCTGCGCGCCTAAACTTCAGGCACTTTTGTTTATCCGTCAGCTACTTCAAGCCATGGCGTTCTTTCCATAGCTTGAGAAACTCCCCTAAACCTTCCGCCGTCGCGAGTATTCTATCCACGGGACCTTCTTCCTTAATGAATTCTGAAGGATCAAGATCCTCAAGCCGACCACTCTCCATCGCTGCTGACAACTTATCGCCTAATTTGTCCATGTCGCCGAGCACCTGCCGAATATTCCACGGTGCACTGACAAACGACTCTATCGCTTCTTCGAAAGGCGTTTTGGCTCTCCCTTCAACAGAAACCCAGCACCGATGAATTCTGTCCAAATCTCCAGACTTCATGTTGCCGGGTTTAAAACCAGTGGCCTCAACCAACCAATACGTCTGCTCTCCCTCCGAGTCGGGCATTCTATCGGTTGTTCCGGGGGCAGCGATGCATGCACTGAAATTCCTTCCCTCCAGAGGATTCTCATCAGGTTCTTCTTGGTACGGCTTCCAGACTTCAACTGCAAATCGGACGAGAACTGCGCCCTCGAACCTTGTTTTGCTGGCCCTCAAAAGTATGGTTCCATCTTCCTTTTCATCTCCCTCGTAAACTTGGAAAAGATCGAAGATGTTATCCAATGAGAAGCACACTTTGCTCTCCTTACCGTGTTTTTGTCCAAACCAGACCTTGCATTCGGCATCAGGGTCATATCCGTACTTAAGGTCAATTTCGATGATCTTCGCAGCCTTCTCTGATTTTTTATTCGTCTTTTTCACTTTCATTTCCTTTCTCTGCGCGCCTAAACTTCAGGCACTTTTGTTTGTTCGACTATTCCCTGCCGTGGAGATCTTTCAGGGGCTTGACGAACTTTTCATAGATGCGGGCGGCCGCTTCGAGTGTTTCCATCAGAGGGCCACCTTCTCGGATAATCGCTGCCAGATCGAGATCTTTGAGCTCGTAATCTCTCTTTGCCCAGTACAATCTTTGCCCCGATTTGAGTAGCGATTCCAGGTTTCGTCGGATCGTGTCGGTATTCTCACTGAACACGTCAACCAGATCCTCGGCGGGCGTTTGGACTTTCTTCTCCACCCGGAGGTAGATCGTGTGGATTACTCTCTCTCCGAGTTTTTGGTTGCCTGCGCGAAAACCGCCGACCCGAGACAACCAGCGCACATTGGCCCCGTATGTGTCGCGGTTCGGATCTTTCGTCCTCGAGGCAGTGATCTGTGTCCAATACTTTCTCACAGGGATAGTAGTTCTTGGCAGACCACCCATTGCGGACCGAACCTCTCCTTCCTCATAGGCTTCGATTGCGATCCTGATGGGGATTGCACCTTCGAAATCTTCTTTGCTGGCCGTCAGGTGCAGCTTTCCATAAGCCACCTTGATACCGAAGAAATCGGAGAGGTCCTTGTGTGAAATCTCCAGCGTGGACTTCCCATCGAACTTACTGCCGAACCAAGTCCCCATTTTCGTATTGTAGTGGAGGGTCATCTCGGCGATTTTCGGCTTCTTCGTCTCGGGTTTTTTCATAGTCTTATTCATCTCTAATTTCCTTTCTCTGCGCGCCTAATCAGGCACTTTGTAAATTTCGACCAGGCTTAGGGGGTGTTCTCTGGAATTCTCACGATCTTGGCCGGTCTGAAATTGAATGCGCGGATATCGCCCATTACTTCATTTGCCGCTTCATTCCAGGAGGGATAACCATTTCCCATCGGGAACCAGTCTGAGTGAGTAAAGATATAAATCTCAATCGACCAATTCCCGTCTTCTTCCCGCGAGATCCGGTAGCCGGGGTTATCATCGAGATAAACCGTCCATTCCTGATCACTCGAACCCCTCAGAAATACCACAATCACCTTCAGAGTCATTCGTCGAATGACGTAGGAGGAGATCAGGAGGACTATCCAGGCTGCTAGGAAGAAGTAAAGAATCCCGTTGTTATAACCCGAGATCAAGAAACAGGCTCCGACCAGGGTAACTAGAACAACATAACCTGCTAGGAGCCCCTTCCAGGGATAGAAGTTCCTTCTCAGGAAGCTAATCGGGAAAACCTCTCCGAGAACGGCGAATACCAGCACAAGGCTGCCAATACCTATGCCCCTCAGGAGCATATTCGGTCCGCCGTTCGCAGGTCCGATGGTCTCGGAAGGTTGCGTCTCTGCCTTAGCTTCAGCAGCTTGCTCTTTAGCCCATTGCCCAAGAGCATCCGCCTGACCGAAAGCAACGCCCCCAAAACAAACCAGCACCAACAAACAAATTGTCACGAATGTAATTCTCATGCGATGGTTCCTTTCTCCCAAGCAATCATGCCCGAGTTATTGATGTTCCTTCTGAATCGACTACGAGGGAGATGCCATAGAGGCCCCAAGCTATCATCATCAAAAGGATGAAAATTACCCCTATCCTCTTGTCCGTCGCACTCATCCCTTCCTTAGGGGATTGGGTGGTGACTGATCTTTCTGCCTCTCCACTTCCAACAGTTGGTGAATCCTGGGAGTGGTTGATGGCGTTCAGGACAATACAGCTAACTAAAATCGCAATCATCATCAGTACCAATATTACTCCGACCTGGACTTTTGTACGAGTAAGCATAATAGGTTCCTTTCATGAACCTTTGGTTTCAGTTGGATCTTCTTCAGAGTCATACGTCGCTGTGCGAAGCTTGTTACCTGAAATAATACATCTCCCCGCAAAAAGCATAATCGCAGCTCCAGAGAGGACAATGAACCAGGGGGGCGGAATTCCGGGACCGGGGGAGGCTCCTTGGAACAATATTCCTTGGAACAATATTACCTCGTATGTGGCGATGGCCATCCCCGCAAGGACTCCCATGAGGCCGATAATCATGATCACAATTCCGTCGGTCCGGTATTTACGTATACCTTTTTTCGTTTCTTTCATCATCTCGAGTTTCCTTTCATGCGCCTTTCACCAGATGGCGATAGGCACTAGTTGTTCGATTTAGGCTGCGTAGCCGCATCAGCCGGAGGATCAACAGGGTCCCAGGAGATCTTGTAATAGAATCTCCGATCTTTGTCGAGCGGGACCGGTTTCTCGAAGGGGAAAGATACAGCCTTCTTCTCGTCCTTCTCGAATTTCACCTGGACGGGGGACTTGGTGGCGTGAATGCCCGTAGTTCCATCCGTCTCGGTGTAGGTCAGTAAATTCCCTACGGCATCTGTGAACCTGCAGCTGATGAGATACTCTCCAGCCTTATTTGCCACGATCTGGGTGAAGAGGGTGTTGGGATCTTTCCAATCCAACTTTTCTTCAAAGACTTCCAGGTCGGGAATCTGAGGCGTAGGAGGCGTTATCACCGGTTTCGGCTTCGGTTTGATCGTTACCGGAGGCGTTATCACCGGTTTCGGCGGCTGAACGATCGGCGGGATGAAGGGTTTCGGCTGAACAATGGGCTCAACCTTCGCCGAATCACTGCCAGTGCTTCCACCTTCCCACGGTTTAACAATCCAGAGGCCGACTGTTATCCCTACAATCATTGTGACGAAGAGAAGAATTACCACCCACTTATTCCTCTTCGCCCTTTTAATCCGATCCTTTTTCCACTGCGGAACCTCTTTTTCCGGGGCCTGTTCAACGGGTGCCGGTTCGGGAGCAGGCTGGAAGGTTCCGGGAATCGGAATCTTGTTCTGGCACTTACGGCAAAAGGCGACCTTTCCCGCATTTTCATCCGTGACCCTGAATCTCGCACCACATTTATCACACTGAATCTTGATCATCTTTCTTTCCTTTCCCACGCTAATTGCGCGGAGTTGTGAGTTTAACATCTCTTTCCTTACCACCAACACTCATCAATGGGAAGGCATGTCTTTCGCGAGTTCAGCTTGTCTTGTTCTTCCTGGGGGAGCCGGCTAACCCGATGTAATTCAATCAGGACAGCACTGGCAATCAGAACCCCACTAAAGATCAAGGCGCATTCCCCATGCCCAAACATCTTGAGACCGAGAAACACCTCACTGAATCCAGAGAGAAGGAACGTGAGCCCCACTAAGAGAAACAAGTAAGAGGACGCCTTCAAGAAGGCATTCTCACTGAACAACTTAGACCAAAACGTTGCAGCCATGATCATCTCCTTTCACACTCGAACTTAATCCGAGTGTTTGTTTGGTTTGAGGGACTTGAGGATCTTGCAAAAGACCAAGAAGGCAATGACTGCAAGACAGCCAATCACCACCATAAGAACTACAATGTTCTTTTTCCCCAGATCCCGCACACGATCTATTTCCAGGGGTCTTCCTGCTTCAGGATCTTCACCTTCCTGCACTTCTTTCTTGGGCGTTGTCGTTTCGTTTTCAGCAGGCTGCACAGCCGCTGCCTCCGTCTTGCCACTGTTCTCATTCTGCCCTTTCTCATCTCTCTGGAGATGTTTAACGATTGCGACCGCCGCCACACTCCCCAGAAGAAGCAGAACAATTGTGACTAATAGGCTGTTATCGACATGTCCTGTCCTTTTCATGATCCTTCTCCCCCCTCACTTCTGACCTTCTCTATGAGTGTCTCAATACTGTTTGGAGAACCCATCATGCCCAGCCCATTCTCACGGCCCTTTATTCCGACGAAATCTCCATCGAACAGCCCGCCGGCAAAGGAGAATCTGGCGCCAGGGCAATTGAGATCTACGAAAGACATGCCCCCGCCAATCTTCAGACCTTCACCAAAGTGGATCTGAGCGCCATTTAGAATCTCCATGTTCATGAGGTTAATGCATCCATGAAGAGTAGAGTTCCGAAATTCCATTGAGTCTCGGAGATTTCCGAAGAAAATGCAGTTGGACAATTCGGAGGAACCCATCCGAATATCTCCAATGGTACATTCGGGACAGGTATGGATATCATGGCACGTAGCCTTGAATTTGACGAGTCCCAAACCCTTGATGTTCACCTTTTCAATGTTAAGCCCATGGTTTCCCACCTTGCTTTGTCCAGTTATCTCGAAGTCAATGAAACCCAACGAGTTGAGAGACACACCTTTGACTTCGAATATCTCAGGAACAGTAATGTTCATGAGTATGACATCGTGATCTGCGGGGATGCCCTGCTCCGGCGTGAGTGTGAAAGGGCCAGTAAGTTCAAAACCATTAACTATTGTCCTTTTATCCCCACCACTACTGGCATTCCCGATACTACTCTGGATCACCCGAGAAAAGTTTTCAGGGGAGATTTTCTTTCTTTCAGTTTTTTCTGTGTTTGGACAGTCCATGATCTGTTTCCTTTCACCCAGGCAATTATGCCCAGGTTATTGATGTTCCTTCTGAATCGACTATGAGTGAGATACCATAGAGACCAAAAAGCAATGCCATGACAAGGATAAAAATTACACCTATCCTTTTGTCTGTAGCACTCAGCTCCCCACTTACCTGTTGTGTGGTAGCCGATCCTTCCGTCTCTCCACTTCCAACCGTTGGTGAATCCAAGGAGTGGTTGATGGCGTTAAGGACAATGCAGCTAACTAAGATCGCAATCATCATCAGTAACACTATTACCCCGACTTGGATTTTTGTACGAATAAGCATAATCAGCTCCTTTCAGAACCTTCTTGGCGTTAGTATGTTACTTCCCAGGGTTTCAGCGCCTTCTCTTTTTCAAGCGTAGAACCCTTTGGAATGATTTTCCCCTCTACGATCTCCCAATCCTTCATGTATGGCTCAGAGTCACCACTTTTCGCAGGAGGATTAAACACCCCATTCTTCCAGTGAGGACTCTTTCCTTCATTCTGGGAAGGAGTTTCGACAATATCCTGCGTCTCGCTACGAGCTGCTTCAACTTGTCCAGATCCCAGGTTTTCGGAACCCATGAGGCTCTTGGAGCGAGAGAATACAAATGCTCCAATAAACATCAAGACCAACAAGATTCCGAGGTTAGCGCCCGGATTCTTCCTCTTTATTTTTCTTCGCCTTGCCATGACACTCTTCCTTTCGTTACGTACCATTGGGCACATGATTTTCGAATTAATTTCCTTAGCCCATTGCGAACCATGCCGCAATGACTAGAAAAGACATCCACTCTAGACGTTTTATCTTCTTGATCATTTTACTGACCTTTCTTTTCTCCCGTGCTTTCCGCACATTGTTCTTCAATGATGTTTCCAATCCTAACGACCTAGCGTAGACCGCCCCGGCCCAGATTTGACTTAGGCCGACCGGGGCGGCTTGGCGGTAGATCGTCGAGATTAGTTCTCGCTACCTCCGCCGATCACGCTAGAAACCATCTGCGCCTTGGCCTTCCGGTTCGGGATCAACCGCGCAACCAAGCTGGCCATCCGCACTTTCGTCAACCGGTTCATCTTCGATGGCACTTTTGATGAGATTATACAACTTGTGCATATTACACATTCCTCCCTCATCTACTGTCCCGCCTTCTTTCAGCAGAAATTCCAGGGATTCGACAAGCATCAGAACACTGCTGCCATCGATCGGATTCTTCAGGTTCTTCGGGCTAGAGGAACTTGCCAGAGTAATGACAAGGTTACGCGCATATCCGAGGATTTCTTTTGGGCTTGGCGTATCCACCAAATCGTCTATGAAATTCTCGATACCCTCCCAAAGTTTTCCCGCATCGATCATCACATGCTTCTTGAGCAGTATCCCCACTACAACTGGGAGGAGGAAGAAGATCGGAGTGAGTGTGAGGGGCATTAATCCTGTGAACTCCCAATAGCGAAGAAGGAAGGGGAGTCCGATAAACAGGAGAATGAACCCGAGAACAGAGAAACAAAAAACGAAGACCGGAGACTTTGGGGAATGGCGCTTCTTCACGATCTTCATTCCAACAAAGACTCCTAGGAATAACGTAATCATGCCAGATAGAATCAGCAGTAAATCCGCATTTGCTATTGCCTTCTTCTTCGCTATCTTCGCTTCAACCGCCTGCTTCAATTTCTTGTCGGCCGCATCGTATTCCTTCAGGAACTTTCCGATAACATCGCCCTCTTCATTCTGTCTCACTCGCCATACCAACTTGTGGCAAGCATTCTTCTTATCTGCAAGGGCGCTATCCACCGGATCGTCCGAGACGAACTCATCCTTACGGGCGGATTTGATAACGTCCTCAAGGAACTCGGGAGATCGCGTATTCCGAATCATCTCGCTCGAAGAGACGATCTCGATCAACTTGAAGAGATCAGGGCTTTTGCTGACATTGATCAACCTGAAATGCGGATCTGTCAGGGGAGTCTCTGCCTTTTCCGCAGCCCCGAAGGAAATCCCACCGATTGCCAATACAACCACCATCACCACCATAATCGTTCGCTTCATTGTATTCACCTTTCTGTTTTGCGCTTTCAAACGCGTTGGTTTCAGTTATTCGTCTTAGTTATCTCTTCCATTTACCATCGTCTGGATCTTGCCTGAAGGCTTTCATCGCCACACTTTTTCCATCTCCCATCGACTCTTTCCACCAGTTACCATCCCAATCCGGTCCAATCTTATCCCGGATAGCTATATCGATGAACATATCCACCGATCGGAGACTCTGCCCAGTAAGCGGCCCCCTATTGCCTCTAACCTTTTTTATGTGGTGGAGAATATCTGAGGCGTCGATAGGATGATTTCCTTCTTCGACATTTCCCCCGGGACTCGCAAGATCATAAACCAGGTTCCGTACCACCTTCAGGATCTTGGTCCGAGAATAACCCTTTCCAGTAATCCTTTCCTTGATCTTCTCCTGAAGCACCCTTGCGTCAATCCATCGATGCTTCTTGAGGACCAACGCAACGATTATGGGAGAAAAGAAGAAAATCCCTATTGAAAGGTAGAAAAATCCCGTGCTGTCAATCACTCCGGGGCGATAGAGCATGAAGAAGGGTACTAAAGCAAGGGGAACCACAGAGAGCTGAAGATCTCCAGAAGCACGAACCGGACAATCTCGTTTTTGCAGGATCATGTTTCCGACAAAGAATCCCGGGAAAAGGATGGCAAACAACAATCCCAAGAATCTAAATGTCTTATTGGTCGATTCATTCGTCCTTGCAATCTCCTCTTTGGCTACTTGCTTCAACTTCTTGTCGGCTACATCGTATCCCCTCAAGAAATCCCCTACGAGATCGCCTTTTTCATGGCGTTTTACTCTGCGGATCAGGTCAGTGCAAGCTCCCCTCTTGACACTCAGGGGTCCATCAAGGGGATTATCCGAAGAGAAATTCCACTTACGTGCGGCCCTAATAACGTCTTCCAAGAACTCTGGAGGACGCACACCACGGACCTTATCGCTCGTAGAGAGGACTCCGATCAACATGTAGAAATCTGCACCATCGCTGACATTGACCAATCCTGCGGGCTGAGTCGTTGCCGGCCACGCTGTCGGTCGCGTTTCCACAACTTCATCCCCTCCAAAAGAAACCCCGCCGATCGCCAATACAACCACCATAACCATCATAATCGTTCGCTTCATTGTATTCACCTTTCTGTTTCGCGCTTTCAAACGCTTTGAGTTTCAGTTATTCGTCTTTTTTGCTACTTGCACCCTTCTTCTGAGTTCCCACCAACAAGGAGAAGATAATCGGAGCAGCGAAGAAAGCTGCCAAGAAAAGGGGCTGTAGCGGGCCGATGATATATTTCTGGGAGCCTGTAATTATAATCAGGAATTGGAGAGCCACATAACCTAGGGTAGAGAGGATCACCAACGGAGGAGAATCCGAAGGCCAGTCTCTAAATCTCAGGATCACACATCCGAAGATAAGTCCCACCACCGTCCAGATTGCCGAATTCTTCAGAAAGTCAAGAATGCGGGAAACTCTTATTCGTTCAGCGTTCCATGCTCTCTTCAGCTCCCTGTCGGCCGCATCAAATTCCGCAAGGAAAGTTTTCACCCCTTCTTCTTGTTCGTTCGGACTCTTTGAGATCAAAATCAGATAGGCATCCCGTTTCCGGTTATGGGCCTTATTCTCCCAGTCTTTTACGAATTCTTTCAGAACCATTGATTCCAACACCTCCTGGTAGAATTCCCGGGACCTCCCACGAGTTTCTTCACTCGTATGCAGGATCCCCATCATCTTACGGGCACGATTCCCCAGGTTATTTTCAGGTCCATTGGGAGAAGCTGCAGGTTGAGTCGCCGCAACCACATCTTCTGCCGCAACAACAGTGCCACTCCCGATTGCCAATACAACCATCATCGCCATCATAATCGTTCGCTTCATTGTATTCACCTTTCTGTTTCGCGCTTTCAAACGCTTTGAGTTTCAGTTATTCGTCGTCGTCTTCTTCTTCCCCTACGCCAAAGGCGTATCAATCCCTGGAATCGGTTCCCGCCCAGAGTATTTGGGCTGATCATCAGATCCTGCGATCTTCAGTTCAAACGGGACATCTGAATCTGGACAAATGACTCGAAGTTCGCCAGGAACAAGTTCCCGTACACCGAGCTCCATTTCACTTTCGCTGGAGAACAGGACCAGATAGGGATATTTCCCTTTAGGCGTGGAGACTGTAAACCTGCAGCATTCTTCCGGAGGGAACTTACTCATGACGAGATCATACAGTCTCGTGATCTCACATGGCGAACACTTTTTCTCCTGCTTTTCCAACTCCCTAACCAGGCTCAGGACGGCGTATGCATTGAGCTGGTACTTCATTCTCCCATTTCTTCTTTTTGCCGGATCGGCGAGAGTGTAAGTAACACTCCTCACGTGTCCCAGGAGATCAGAAAGAGTATGATCGCTATTTTCGCGCTGGTACTTCAAGATTTCAGCCCGAAGGACTTCGGCGTCAATCCGTCTGTGCTTATTATGGATTGACGCAAGAGTAATCGGGATAGCAAAGGAGCTTACCAGGGCGATGCAATAAATCAGCGAAACTCTAGAAAGGAACTCGTAGTTGAAGAGGGCGATAGTCACTCCAACTACGAATCCAAACATGATCCCTGAGGAACAAAGCAGACTTCTAAGGGGTACAGGAGAGTTACGATGGATCATAATCGCCAATCCCATAACCGACCCGCCAACAAACACTACGAGTGCCTGTCCAAGGAACTGCCACTGGTTATAGCCCCCAAGCCCGACCTTCCGAGGGGCCACACTACTTCCGTCTACTACCGGAACCGGTTGAATCGCCATACCTCCGTCATCTGTTGAGGATACCTGAACGACTCCGAAAGAAGTCCCACAGACTGCCAACACAACCACCATCATCCAAAATGTCATAAACGTTTTTTTCATTTTACTTCCTTTCTGTTTTGCGTTTTCAACGCAATAGTTTCAATTGATTTAACCTGAGGCATTTGAGGTTGGACTCTCCACGATTTATGCACCCACCGAAAACCATTCCACTCCATTTCACGGGGATCATGGATGGCATCTTCAATAAGTGCAAACACGGCTCTACGGGTTCGATCTACAGTCAGAGGATTTTTTCGCTTCAAGATCCTCTTGAGAAGGTCAAGGAGGGTGGTCGTTAGGAAAGAATATTTAACATATCTTCCTCCCCCATGTTTCACTAAGGAATAAACGGCCCGTTGTACCTTCTTGACGAATTCCTCTGTAGAACAATCTATCTCCGAAACTTCCTCCCGGATCCTATCTCGAAGTATCTCTGCATCAACCAACACACAATTTTTCATCATTAGTGAGATTATCACAGGCCATATCAAGAAGATCAGCAAGAGATAATTACACCAACATATAACCGGCCATTGAGTATGGTATAATGAAAAGGTCAGCAGAATTAAAGAAGGAACCATCGAGGAGATCAGAAGGTCGATAAGTCGCCTCGGACAATTACGTTTTCGCATGATGACGAATCCCAGAGCGTTTCCAATAGCCAGTGCCCCCATCACCAACATCATGTGCTTCATCTTGCATCCTTTCTGTTTCGCGCTTTCCATGCGCTGATTCCAGTTTCATTCAGCTTATAGCTGAATTTTCAACCCTCACTTCCCCCGGTTCACTTTTCAACCTCTTACGCCTTTCCTTGAGTTTCTTTCCCCCCTTAATGACTGAATCTCCGGCGAAGAGCACCGTTATCAAGATGAGAATCCAGGTAAGGTTATCCGTCCCCTCTGCCATCCAAATTCTGGAGGCTATGAATGCAATGAGGAAGAGGACATATGTCGCAGGGACCATTACTGGGATCCTCCGGCCATTTAGTGACCATGCGAGGGCAGACATGACGCATCCGAGGAGAGCAATGAATAGAGTCATCACAATCAAATCCACGTAGATTATCCCCCTCCTTCCGCGGACATGTCTTGTTGAGTGCCTTTCAACGGCTGAAGGGTTGCCTTCCGTGTCCTGTTCAACGCCTTCTGTTTTTACGGCTTCGGTTCTCGGCTTCATCCACCCACTTGCATTTGACTGATTCCAGGTATACCATCCCATTCCTCCCAGAAGCAATGCGATGAGTATGAGTTTTTCGGCGATCTTCGGCTTCGGATAGTTCTTGAGTTTCTTGATCATTTTGAGTCTCCTTGTCTCTTGGTTCTTGTCACTAGATGTTGTTACCTGGTCGTCGGTTTTCGTCCAGAACTGTCTCAGAGCTTCTTGCGGCTACCATCACTTCTTCTAGTCATGATTACGATTTCATCTTCTCCATGAGAGAGTTTGTAACTCTCTTGCTCTTTAGACCTTCTCCTCCAAATGCCATCCCGAATCATGAAGAAAACAGAGAAGAACAGTGATACAATAGCGTGGGCATAGATGAGATCTTCCAATTCATTAATCCACCCTCCGAAGAGTGTTATCCATGAAATGAGGAATGGACTAACCAAGACAAACACCCAAAATCCTACTCTTTGACCCAAGGGCCATATAAGTAAGAGAGTAACAATCCCCATGACTGTTACAAACTTGGTTAGGTTTGCCCAGTCATCGGCAATAAGGGGTTTCAAAACTTCTTCCCAGTTTATTGCGGCCCCCACAGATTTCACCTCTCCCCTAAGATTAGGTTGGATAACCATATATCCTGCCAAAAGCCCTAGCAGTATAATCCCTCCAAGGATTCTACTTTTTGTGAAATACTTTTTCATTCTAGGTCTCCTTACTTCGTGGCTTCATTCATTGAATGTCGCTTCAAGTATTATTTCGAGTTCAGCTGGAGATTTTCCAACAATTCCTCTCCCCTTAAGGTAAGTTTGGAACTCTCGAAGAATCGATCCCAACTGTTGTTTACCATTTACTTCCACACCTTTCAAGTGGCAGTCATAGTACCATATAACCGGATTAAACCCCCAAAGTTCCCGAGAACTATTGATCTTCCCAACATGTTTGTCTCTCTCGGAGATCTCGAGTCTTAGTTCGTCAAATTTCTCCGAGGATGCCGTAAGATCAATTTCCCTTGCTCCAAGGAGTTCATAAATCTCTCCCTTCAGACCATCAATTCGAGAATTACAGCGTGCGAACCCCATACTACTATCCCGGTATAACTCCAGGTCCACCATCAACAACCATGTAGCAATAGCCAACACTATGCAGGTGAACGTAAACATCCCCCCTTTAGTGAATCTATTCCTCTTTCCCATCCATAAAGGCCTTAGGAAGAATTTTGGAAGATTGAAGTAGACGAGAGGAACCCCAACCAATATTGCAACAACACAGATTATCAAAGACATCATAGTCTCCTTGTCTTGCGTACCAGTTTATACCAGTACAAGTCATTCCATTGTTTTTTCATCAGCCATTCGTAGCCCACCCCCTAATGGAGCGAGGTGGGTTGGCGAAGGGCTGATGAACTAATCCTGCTGAGCTGATCCATCATCATCCGATTTCTTTACATCGGATCCGGCTGCGTTATCTTCAGGTGCTTTGTCAGCTTCCGGAGATTCCGCAGTTTCAGGCTGATCGTCTGTATGCGTCGGCGCGTCTTTGTCTTCTGCCGGCGTGTCCGGAGTTTCATTATTTTCCGGAGCGCCTCCTGCTGCGGATTCAACTGGCGGTTCTTCTTCGGCGGTCTGCTCTTCAGCCGGAACTTCTTCTTCGGGTTCATCAGGGTTTTGTGCCTTGATGCTCACTCGTATCTCATCCCGGTAAAGTGTCCAGAAGAGGTGGAGATATATTCCGAGAATGGCGCAGGTGAACAGCACTGCAGAGAAGCTCTTAATTCCGGAATATCCAAACGGAATTGCCGGCCAAAGAAATCCAAGGAGTGTAACTAGGATTCCCAAGACAACCAGGGAGAGAAGATAAGAGACAAGGAGAATGCCTATCGGAATGACTATCAGAAGGCCGTGATAGCGCACATTGTCCCATTTATCTGCCTTTTCACCATCCTCGAGGTATAAAGCGTACTTGAGCCACGGGCTGTTGTGCGCTCCCCGGTTATACCAGTAGCTCCAGAGGAAAACCGAAGCATAGATCATGGTAAGTCCCCGCCAGACAACCATATTGATCGTCCAGTTGTTCATGCTGGCGATCTGAGTGAAGAAACCACCCTTAACGCTGGAAGCTGTTTCGATCTGGCCCCATGCGAATATCGGCCCGAGGAAGTTGAGGAGGGTTATGAGGATCGCAGTAACGAACAACCACTTCCACATCTTGGGCCTTTCCAGTTTGTCATCTTCTTCGTCACTTGACGAATGCGATGATCTGAAAAACTCTTTCCATCTTGTTTTGAATGACATAGTCATTGTCCTTTCTCCATTCCATTTCTGGAAGGGGGTTTTGTGCCTAAGCACGTTTATCGACTTCCTTTCAACAGAAACAAGGCGCTAGGCCGGCGGCTCAGCAGAGCCAGGAGGAAAGGAGAGAAAACTCCCGACTCCTGAGATGAGAACCGCCGACCATAACAGCGCCAAATCTACTTAGTCTGCCTTTTCGTCGCTTTGCGAGTCTCCGTCAGTGGAGGCATCGGGATCGACATCGTCAGTTGCGCCGGTCGCGGGGGGCGTTTCCGAGTCTTCCTGGACGTCGATTGCTTCCGCCGGAACCATCTCAGTTTCAGGTTCGCGGAGATCACCCAAACCGGAAAGATCCTCTCCCAGGCTGGGATTCTGATCTTCGGGGACTTCTCCGTCAGTCTCGTCGATCGCTGGAACTACTACCGCATCCGGTCCATCCGACTCCTGGATCTCGGGAAGATCTCCTGTATCCACATCGATCCCTTTATCGTCGAGATCCTGTAAGGTCAGATCCGTCTCGAATTCCAGATCGTCCTGGCCGGTGAGGTCACGAAGCTCGGCAAGGGCACCTTGCGCATCCCGATTTCCGATAAGATTTCCGAGCCTACCGAGAGGATCTCGCGGACGGAAGTATGCCCCTAGCGGACCAAGGGATACCGGATAGGTGCGGGGACCTCGCAGATAGGGATTGGGGGGGAAGGGCATCCTTGGTCCGAAGGCCCGCTCGTAAGGACTCCGAAAATCCAGATCCAGGCAGGGATCGTAGGGATTCGCCCTTCCTCTTCCGGGAATCTGGAATCCCCTGTCACCGATCATCCGTACCTGATCCGATTCCGGTTCTTCCTCCAGACTTTCGAAGAACTTTCCGATGGAATTCCCATCTCCGGGAATTTCGACCAGGGTGATCGGAGAATCGGAACTAGCCAACCCGCTCCTCACGAATTCGTCAAAGTCGATCGAAGCCACTGCCGGAGGTTCCGGATAGGGATCTCCACCGAACATTATGAGGGTAGCGGCGCCCAGTCCGGCATCCAGTCCACCAGGGCCGAAGTAGTCTACTTCGGGGAACGGAGAGAATACTTCCAGGATCTGCGGTTGGGAGGAATCAGGTCGGAATCCTTCGATCGTTCTCTGAAGGAAATCATCAAGGACCCGGGCCATCCTTTCCGCTATAACGTCTCCCAGATCATCCCGCGCATCGGGAGCCATCTCGGAGAGCTCTTCGGGTGAGGCTTCCTCAACTCTCTGAGGAATTAGCTCTGCCATGATGAGCATCGTGGCGGCATGAGTTTCGCTCTCGGCTTCGAGGGTCCCGCTAAAAGCCGCCCCACAACCACCGCACATCGCGTCACATTTGAATGTTTTCATCTTCATTTTCCTTTCATTCACTCCACAATTGGAGTAAGGTTTTGTGCCTAAGCACGTTTGTTGTTTACGTTCGTCTAGCACGGTTTGAGGGTTATCTTCCTTCCCGCCTGCTGGCCGGAGTTCCGTGATCGAATTTCCTCGGAGCGCAGCTATCCTGCAACTCCTTGGGATCAGTCACGATCGGAGGAACATAGGGCCCATTCAGGCCATGGATCTCTTTCCAGGAGGAAAGGATCGTACGGAACAGATGGTCTACATCGTCCGGCATTTCGTGAACGATATTTCCCAGTTCTTCCGCGATCGCCTCTCCGTCCAGCTCATCCAGAGTACCCTTGTCCTTTGCTTCCTGAAGCCTTCCCCCCAATTCTTCAATGAGATCTTTCGCTGTTTGAAGCAGGGCCATATCCTTCTCCAGCTTACCCAGATCTGTCTGGATGTCTCCTACGAGGTTATTTCTCCAAACCTTGTTGTCTTGCGGCTACTACCTTTGCCATTTCAAATTTCCTTTCCAGCATCCTTGTTATGGATGGATGTTTCACGCGTAATTGCGCAGATTGTACGTCCTTGATCCGAGTTCGTCTAGTCGTCTAGGCACCTACTGTCAAGGACTCATCCTTTTCAGCCATGATGATCCCCATGACGAGCTGGCAGGCCATCTCGATCCGAAGCATGGGCGGGGTGGAGGCCGGATAAGCTGCGAAAGTCGTATTCACCCACCGAATCACCCCTCCGAGTTTTTCTTCAGGAGATTCTCCGGGAAGAAGCATGAGTGATCCCACGATAAACCTGGCCTTCTCGTCCGCCGTATCTCCGGGGAGTTCATCGATCATCTCCTGAAGCCATCCGGAGCCCACAGGCTCTTCGGAGGCGGCTTCTTCTTCAACCCGATCCGAGAGTTCAATCAATCGCTTGAGCAGGGTGATAGTTCCAGGAATATTGTAGGCATGGAGGGGGCCATAAGCCTTGGCCAGAAAGATCTGGTCTCCCAAATAGACTGCAAATGACCATCGTCCTTTCGTGGAATCCCTCGGGAGATCATTCATGAAATTCTTGAGCTTGACACCCTCGTGGTCGCTCACAACTCCTTGATTCTTTTCCACCCTCTCCTGAAGCCATTTCGCATAGGTTTCAACTCCTTCTTCATCAGGAAGAATTTCCGTGACTTCTACTTCCCTTAATCCAAGAACTTCGGCCCTTTTTCTGGCGTCCATCTCGGAACGGAAAAGGCCTAAAGGGCCTTGAATCTGGAGCTCCCAAAGCATCGCCTTAAATCTGTACTTTTTCATAACCATTTTCCTTTCATTCACTCCACAATTGGAGCGAGGTTTGTTGTTTAGTCTTCAAAAGCTAGTTGCAGGAATGTCCCGATGAGTACCCCCATAATCATGAAGCAGAAGAGAAAGATACTTGTCCCAACAATAATTCCGAGACCCATACCTTCGGACATAATCCCCTTACAATTTCCCTCAATTGTTCCTGCTATGCCTCCAATAAATCCCCCAAAGCCAAGTCCGACAAGTGACCATATCCTCATCCACGAGAGAACACCCTTACCGATCTTCCCGAGTTGTACCCATCGGATCAGGCACAGGGAGGTCAGGGTAATGTAGACACACACATTGACGATTGAAAAGAGAATATCGAGTTGAGCCACAGTGTACTCTTCGTTGTGGTGGATCATTCTCAGCCCCTGCGGGTTCCCGGGGGAGAACAGGGAAGTCACCTGGTAGATGGTGAATGCCATTACGAAAAGCAACACGATAAATCTCCACAAACTCGGCCCGGTTCCACTCAGCCACGAGAAAACATTTCCGCCTGATTTTTCGTCACTACTTGCCATCTTTTCGTTCCTTTCATTCACTCCACAATTAGAGTGAGGTTTTGTTGTTTAACGACATTACCTTCTGGACAACTCCCAACACAATCCTGTGATCACTCCGATAAGGAAGACCACAATTGTAACGACTGTAGTGAAGGCAATAAACATGATTAATGGGCTTACCCACCCTCCACAAATAATCCATCCAAAAATCCCTCCAAAAATCCCGATAACTCCTCCGCACATCGCTGCGATCCAGAGCCAGGTGGCCATTGTGAAAAGCAATCCATCCTGGCGGCTGAACGGGAGGAGATTGCCCCTCTTTATCCACCACGCAAGACTCATTGTAGTCAGAACCACGAAGAGACATCCCTTGAAGAGCGCAGGGATAATCGGCAGGTGACTCACATTACCCCTAGTGCCGAGGTTGAGAGTGGTTCCCAGGCCCACTGATTCCCAAAGCTGGGCAATGGACTGAACCTCTCCAACAGTATACGCCACGAAGATGAGCAACACGACAAATCGCCCGAAGCTCGGCCCGAGTTTCCAGATGTCCCATACCCACGAGAACACATTTCCACCAGATTTTTCATCACTTCTTGTCATAACCATTTTCCTTTCATTCACTCCCCAATTAGAGTGAGGTTTTGTTGTTTGCATTCAAACCATTGCCCTTACGGAATCAAATAAACCTTCTCCCCGAAGAATCATAGATTCCTGCCGCAGAAGCCTTCTCGACTTCTCTCATTATCTCCTGGACATTCCACAGGAATTCCTGATCGGAGACGGAGCGGTCGATCCAAGGAGGGTGATGCTCAGGGGCAGCATCTAGGATCATCAGAGTTATAACGAAGACCTCAACGATCCTTCTTCCGATGACTCTTGCAGGATTATGCCCTTTATCCGAGCTTTCCTCCTGAGAGTTCATAAGTTCCTGGAGGCAGTAGACGATCACGTCAATCTTTCTCGGAGGATTCGGAATTCCAGTAATATCTCCGAACACCTCATACACTCTTTGAACTGCGGTGACCATTCTCTCCAACTGGGATCCCCTGGGGATCTGCTTGAAGAGGCTAACTGCCGAGGCGCACTTTTCAGTCGGAGTCGTTCCAGGAAGACTTCCAAGAAGTTCCTTGGTAAAGTCATGACTCTCGGGAGCACACTTTTCGAAGAACATCTTGATGAAAAGAGCAATCCCTGCACCGAATCCAACCTTTGATTCGCTTCTAACTCTTCCCCCGGGGGTATTGCCAATCGCCACAGGCACCAACCCACTCTGAAAGAGTTTAGTTAGAGCATCTGCTTCCCCCGATGCTTCAACAGTTCCTCGAACAATCTTCCCCCCACTATCAATCGCCTCATAATAAATCTTCATGACACCTTTCCTTTCTTCACTCCACGATTGGAGCGAGGTTTGTTGTTTATCAACTAATTAACGAGTGAGAGCGGCAGGATTCGAACCTACGACCTCTTGGATGTAAGCCAAGCGCTCTACCAGTTGAGCTACGCTCCAAACCAGCCCAGGAGAGCTGATGATCGTCAGTCCGTCTTTTCCTCCGCAATTTCAGCTTCAGCAATCAGCTGAATTTTGACATAATGTGCGGTCTCTTTCTCCAACGCTTTGGTTGTCAGTGCACTGACGACCTGACTGACCACTTCAACATCGGTGTAATTCAGGCCTTCAGTTGCAAAAGCCTCTGCGCCCCGGATCATCATGGCCAACCGGTCAGTTCCCGAACCGCCTGCTTCATCAATCAGCAGAGCTGGGAGGTTGGAGGCTTCCATCTCGAACTCCAACGCCTTGGTTATCAGTGCGCCGATAACGGGACCGATCAATCCAGGATTAGAGAATTTCAGATTCTCAGTTGCATAAATCTCTGCACCTCGAATCACATTAATTAGTTCAGCTCGATTCATCTCAACCTTCTTTCACCCTTAAAGGGCATTAAGTTTCAACAATCGCAGTGAGGCCAGAAAATCCCCTATTTCCTGACTCCGACATCTACTGAGACGTAGATTACTGCATCCTCTCCAACGGGATTCTCGGCTGTGGCCTTTCTGAGGCAAGCACGAATTTTCCCGATAATCCCCTCAATCAGGTACGTCCGATCATGACCTCGCCGATCCTTGTCCGTGATTTCCACAGCCAAGTAGGGCTTTTTCTTCTCATCGGGCAAGAACATATCCCGAATGAAGGAATAATGCTCAGTGTGGTTTTCATCGATCCACTTGATGGCGATCGGACCCAGAAGCTCGTTGAGATCTTTGAGGAGTTGAGAAGCATAATCGGCCTCTTCTTCCCACTGAACCTCTATGCTGCCTTGGACCTCTTTCTTCAGAAGTCCGATGATTTCCACCGCATGAGGTCGGAACATCCCCCTTCCAGTCAACATGTCCAGCATATACTCATAATTCGTCAAATTCATCTCGTCACCTACCTTTCTCACCCATTTCGGGCAGTTATTCGTCCCGTTGTGCTCAGTGCACAGTTTGTGGTTCATCAACCTACGACGCAGGATATCCCTCCGCATAATGCTGCCCACATCGCTAAAAGAAATACGACAGCAAATATCGCTCCAGTTAGATCCATTTCACATCCTTTCACCCATTAAGGGCATTAAATTTCAAAATCCATCACGTATTCCACGATTTCAGCCTTTTCAGACTACAATATATACTTCTCATTCATTTCTGAATGCTTTTTTCCACTTTCTTCGCTTTCGCTCAGAAAATTTTCATCTTTCCCAAAACTCTTTTAAGAATTTTAGAAAATTTTCATCTTTTGACAAAAAGTTTTCACTTTTAATCAAGTTTCCTCCAAAATGAGGTTAGATATTCCGCTATAAGGGGTTAATCTTTAAGCAGATATTGGGTATTCCACGTCGGAACACACATTCGATTAGAGTTGTCATAGTAAAACCTATAGAATCATCCTTTGGATTTACCTTATTCCGCGAAGTTTTTATTGCCTCGCAAGGTATTCCCTTCCACATAGTTTCTGGAAAGTTGATATTTCAGCAGAAAGGCCGAAATAAGTAGTCACTGGGTTAATGTTTAGTGGGTATGTTTGTTTGTAATTTGTTTATTAGTAAATGTAAGTCCTGCCATAACCATATCTTCAACCTTACGGATAACTCCGTAGTGCGCTCTCTTTCCCTGTTCGCTTAAATATCCTTCTCCAACACTTTTATGATAAGCTCTAAGTGCTTCATCAGCATAGCCCCAATAATCTCTAGCTAATTCCCAATTCTTCTGAGCGGTAAAACCCTTTGCAGCATAAAGCGTTCTGCTAACTTCTCTAATAGATTCTGGTAATTCAGACAATTCCGGTCGCCTAACTCCAACATTTTGAGGTTCTTCCCCCGCATCAAAATTAATACTAACAGCTGCCATCCTAGTTCAACCTGATAAGTTTCTTCCAACCCTTATCATATTTAATTTCTTCAATTCTAATCAAGTCCTTCTCAATCAAAGCATTCTTTGTCTGAGTTCCCTTTCGTGCTGAAAGTCCAACTGCCCGGTATACTTCAACAGTACTCATTTCATGCTCCGGATTAGCTCTCAAAAAGTCAATAAAATTCTGTTCGCCTACCTTCAACATATCCCTCTTAGGCTCATCAGAATCCATTTCAATCTCAATATTCAGTGCAAACTGGTTCTCAAAGGCATAATTAATTACCTTCATAATATCCGAACTAGTATACTTACCATTATTCTCTAAAGATTTTTCAATAGATTCAAGACCTTCTCCCTTAAGCAATCTCTTCCAAACTTGGCTATAAAGGTAGTTTTGTGCAGAAGTAAAGTTAGCAACTTCAGGAGCTTCCTCAACGATTGGTTCAACTCGAACTTCAATCTTATTCTCTGCCTTAAGCTTCTTAGCTTCATCTTCAATAATATCTGCATCAACTAAAGATCTCTGGAACTGAGGATCTTCTCCATCTGCAAAAGCCCTAGTCTGAATAAGAGCATCCATTCTTCCCTTAACATTCTCATTTGTAATATTATCCTTACGAAGATTTGCCATAGGAACTTCAACTAAGAAAGGAGACGTATATCTCTCAGATAACTTAACAATCGCACTACCCACAGGTAACTGCGAAAAGAATTGCTTATTCTCCCTTAACTGCATTAAGTCTCCAATATCCCAAATATCCTGAGGTAACTGCTGTTGGAATGCAATATGACAAGCCGAATTACCTTTTACAGTATCCGAAATCTTTGAAATATGCTGGTCCAAACAGATCAAACTTGTACCATACTCTCGCATTTCTCGATAAATCATATCAGTTACAGATTCATTTGAAAAGTGAGTTGGTTGTTTCAAGAAAATATTATGTGCTTCATCAACAAGAATAGCGTGATCAAAACCTACTTCAACCTCATTCTGTCTAGCTTTCTTCAATTTATAGATATAAGTCAAAACAAATTCACAGAAGAATTTCTTTTCAATACTTCCAAGTGAATTTAATTCAAAAATAACTTCCTTATCCAAAAGTTCTTCGACCTTAACAGCCTTATTTCCCTTATAATTAACTGTCTTACCAAAATCTCCAAATGTCAAAAGAGAAGCAATTCTAAGTGCGGACTCAATCCATCCACCTTCTCGGCCACCAGCCTTTCCAAGCTTTTCTTCAAGTCTCCATTTCAAATGGTTCCAAGTAGGATAATTCTCAGATCCCTGGTAAACTCCCCATTCCTTAAATGCCTCATCAAGTGTCTCAAGTAGAACCTTATGTACACCAAACGAAACGAAGAAACTTTCAGTTAATAGATCACAAAGAACATTAATCCATTCTTTTGGAGCAACACCCTTTGGGGGTCTGTTAATATTCATCTTAAAATGATTACTAATTCTGTCATCCCCAACTGTAAAACACATTAAGTTAGGACTTGCGTTTAACAAAGGCCTAAAAGACTTCTTCCAATCAAAAATCAAAAAAGGTTTCTTCTTATCAATAAAATTCTGAATAATATGAAACGCCAAAGTAGTCTTACCCGAACCACTCATTCCAGTAACACAAACGTGCCTTGGCCAATCCCTATCTCTAAGTGTAAAAGGAAACAATTTCTTCCCAGAATAACTAACTGTAGCAAGCTTATAGTCTCCATCAATAACTTCTTTTCTAGGTGGCTCAAGCAAAACACCCTTATCAAGTAATTTGTTCAAATTCTTCTGATAAAGTGCTCTCAAAAACTGAGCAATCTCATTTTGCTCTTCTCTAGTTTCAGCTACCGAATAACGAAAGTATAATTCGTCAACCTTTTTACCAAGGATCGGTCTAAGTCTATTACATATATCTTCCATGCCCATAGCTTTTTGAAATACCATTTTAATCAAGATCTCCGTCAGGATTCATCCAATCGAATCCATTTTTTAGTCTAGTATTCATATTACGAGTATCCTTAAATGGTTCAAATATCAATTCCTGCCTAAGGGCCCGTGTATTTGCTGCATCAATCGCTCCCAAAGTTCCCTTACTACATCTATGGCCAATTTGATATTCTACGCCACAAATCCCACAATAAGCTTCTGGGGCAAAAGTCGGTTTACTATTTTTTTGTCCTGCCATTTTATCTTCTTACCTCCCTTGCCTTCTTTTTTTCTTCAACTACTTTCGTAGAAATAAATGAATAAATTCTTGCAACTCGTCTACTAAGAGTCTTACCCGGGTCTCCTCGTGGGAGTCTTGCCTTTGCTTCCGGAGAAAGTCCACCATCAAGTGCCTTCTCCATAGCTGTCTTTAAACCTTCATATTCTCTTAAGGAAAGATGATCCTCCTGCCTTCTAAGAAGAGATAATTGGGGAATAATCCCGCCCTCTATCTTTCCAAGAATTACTTCATAATTCATATACTGGCCTTTATCTTCTATAATTTCATGTATCATTTTATTCAAAGACCTCCGGCTGCCTTAACTTCCCGTTCACTTTCCTGTCTGTTTTTTCTTGTTCCATTTCGTTTTCTCCGTGTATTAATTAAAAAAAATAAAAAATAAAATTTGATTTTATTGTAGTTCGTCTAAGTTGTCTAAGTCACTCGCACGTCCTGCGGAGTGATCATCCAAACGTCCTATAACTTCGTCAGCGCTCATTCCATAAGTCTCTGCGTTTTCAGCAATAGCTTGAACATCGCCTTGGTCTCTCTCTGAAAGCTCATTACCAAAGTACTGTCTAACCATTTCTCCGCCAACACTAACCCTTGTTTGATAGCTCTCTTTCCAACGTTTTGGACCTTTTCCAATTCCGTGGACCCTAAACTTTCCCATTTCTACAACTACCTGAGATCCGTCTGCAGATTCATAATCTGCGAACTTTTCGTGTTTAGCAGTTGTTTCATCGGAATGATTTCTAACATCTCCTACTCGTTTTCCTTTCATCTTAATTAATACCTCCTTTCATACCATCTTCGTCAGTCAAAATCTTATCAAGAATCTCTGCTCGGCCTTCCTTATCGCTAAGTTCCTTCTGCCTTTCTCGAAGTTCTCTCTTCAATAGTGCAATATCTCTCCAACAGCCAACTCTCTCGTTTAATTGTAATTCAGAAATATCCATCTGTTTCTTTCGAAGCTCTGCTCGTTCTCTAGTAAATTCAGAATCATCTTCACCCTTTGGAGCATTCTCCAAAAGAAAATTATTAATTTGAGTCTTCATACTTTCACCTTCCTTGATGAATTCAAGACTAAGAACTCCTCTTTCAGTGATAAGTTCCTCTACCTCGCTGACTGCTTCTTTCATCGAGTCTACTTTCATGTTTCCTACACTGTTTACGGAGTTTTCAGACGTATTCCAGGTATTTCCCTGGTTTTCCGCTAAATATACTCGACTCAGCTCCTGTGGAATATCTGTTACCATGGTATAATGGCACCATTTTGACTTTATAAACCTTTCTGTTTTGTTCTTACTCTTTAGTTACAAAGATACAAACAAAAGAATTCGAGATTTTACCCTAAGAGAAGATAACAATATCCCGAGAAATAAACTGATCTTCTCGAAATTCGGAGATTGGTTTGCCTCTAAGCTTTAGGCTTGCTCGATCAGCAATTTTAGCAGAATCAACTCTAATCCCTCCAACCACCGGAAAGGTAATAGCAATCCTAGCAGAGGGCTTCTTACACTTCTTCAAACGAGTCAAAATAGGTACAATAAACGCCTCAAAATTCTGAATAATCTTCTTCGCTTCACCAGAACTTGGCTTTTTCCTCAAAATCTTTCCAAGAGGAGTTTCAGTAGCAATCGCCCCAAATTGCAGATCTGGAGCTTTTCTTGAATCAATATTCTTTAATTTCCACTTAACGTCCAAATCATAATTTTCTGCTAACCACTTCAAATTCACATCTGCATCTCGAATTGCACTTTTATCGTGGTCAATTCCATAAACCTTAATATTCTTCAATAAAGCCTCTTGTAATATTCCTCCAACACCACAAAAAGGATCCAACATCAATTCCCCACGCTTAGCTCGCGAAAGATTAATCAAAATCTTAGCCAATCTCGGAGAAATAGCAAGATGTTCTCTACGAACAGGTTTACCCATATCTCTTTCTTTCACCTTAAAAGCATCATAACTCTGATCAATAACTCCAAAATAAATCTTCCCATCAAATTCATGAAGAAAGAAGTAAAAATCCGCATTTGGTAGTTCTACATTTTCGCCACCCTGAAATTTAATCCTCTTCCGACCATGTTTCAACATAGCTTTTCTTTTTTCGCGCTTAAACTTATCCTTCAATATCTCCGTATCAACATTTCCAAACAAAGCATAAGAAAACTTATCTGATGGAACAAGATCTTTATCGTCGACAAATTGCTCAAAACCCTCTTCACTTCCTTCAAAGAGAATCTCTCCAAGTTTCATCACCCCACCAAATTCCTGAACATCAAACTTCTCCCCTTCTCCAGTTTCAAGAACAAGAAAATTCTCCTCAAATAATACTTCAGAGTATTCCCTGCCCCTCGCATCTAAAAATGCATTAACTTCAGCCCGAGATAGCTCAGGATTCCTTCCTAAAATAAAAAATGTTTTCATAAAAATATAATGATATTCAAACTTATAAATCATGCCCTCCAAAAATCTAATTCTTCACAGTAACAGTTCCAACCTTACATGGCATTCTAGCCTTAGCAGACCGAATCAATTTTCTAGCTTCAATTTCATGCTTTTGAGTCTTAACACCAATACAAAAAATAGCTTGTCCAGGTTTAACAAAAGCAGCTCGACCAATAGTCTTACCAAAAGCTCGGCTCATACCAGTCTGCATACGATCAGCCCCAGCCCCAGTAAGCATTTTATTTTCTCTTAAAACATGATGCGGATAAACCTTCACTTCTAAATAAAATTCCTTTCCAACTCTAAGTTGAAGGAAACGATTGAAATACTGTCGAACAGCCTCGATAGAATTGTCTCTAATTTGAATTTGTTCTTTGGAAATAACATTTAAAACAATTGGAAATTCTCCCTTATTGAATCCTGAAATATCTCCCATCTTAAACTTTACAATTCTAGAATTCGGAACTGTCTTGATATACGACTTAGTTCTTTTCTTAGATTTTCTAGTAAAAGGTCGAGCAAATCTCTTCGAATATGCAGATGCTTTTCTAAGTGCCATTACTTACTACCTCCAATTTCAACATCAGTTCCAATAGCCTGTCCTGGCAAACCCTTCTCAAAGATAGCCCTAACAACACCATTTCCACCATGTGCTGAAGACACCTTACCGACGATAATTGTAGGTTCTTTTCCCGGAGATTTCCATTCTACTGTTTTACCAACAAACTTGCTAGCAGCTTCACGATCATCAACACCCGGAATCTCGATTAAGAAATGTCTAGGTTTGAAGGTCTTTCTTCCCCTTCGGAACTGGATTACTTTTGCTGTTACCATCATATATACATCTTAAAAATATACTCACTTCAGGGCATTTCTCCATAAAGGTATCTATTAAGAGTAATTATATTGTGGAAATTGGGTATTTAAAGGTTACGTGTTAGTAACTTCAATAAACTAATTCAAACTCGCCAAAAATCTTCCTTAAATTCTCAAGGGCCTTGAAATCAATCTTTGTTTCTTTGTCCTTGTGGGCCATTATCTGGTTCTTCAATTCATCCGGATCCGATCGAACTAACTTTGCTCCGGAAAGCTTCTCAATCTTAGCTCCCTGAATAACAAATAGATCTTTCAAGAAGAAAGCCTCAGCAGTCATATCTCGACCTTTAATCAAGAATCTAGTTCTATCCATTGCCATAAAGTCGCATCTCTGAGTATATTCAACCAAAGCATTCACAACTTCTGTAGAAAGTTTTCTAGCCTTATCAACTTCACGTCTCAACTTAGCATCCTCTAATCTTCCATCCTTAGCCTTCTTCGTCTTCTTGCCTTTCTTACCCTCTTTTTCAGGTTTAGCAGCAGCCGCTTTCTTCTTAGCTTTCTCAAAATCTTTCTTAACCTTAGCAACAAACTTCAAACTATCTAAGAATCTTGGAGGGAATTTCCCTTCTTTGATCAAACTCTCGTCGAATTCCTTGATAATCGCACTCTCAGTCTTTTTCTTCAACAATGAACCAAGCATTCCGAAAATATCTGTATAAATCTGTTCAATAGATTTTTCCTGAACTCTCTTCTCAATCTGAGATCTTAATTCCTTTAGTCTTCCATAAAAGTCTATTGCATCCTTAGTCAAACGATCAACATCCTTACCACTAACATCTCCAGGCTTAACTTTTCCATGTTCATAACCCTTGAAATAGGTTAGAACAATTTCTTCAAGAATATCTCCATATCTCTTCTCAATCATCTTTTCTTTCTCGACAAATGTCTCTCTGAAAGCCTTAACAGTTCCCTTGTGGTTTCCAGGTGTTTGACCATACAACATTAGCAGACCTTGTGTCGGAGTGATAATTCCCCAGAATATTTCATGAATTACAATATCAAATAGCCTTCGCTCAATTGTATCCTTCATCTTATCGCCAGAACTCATAAACATATCAATTGCTTCAGGAGATGGCTTAATTCGGCCCATCCTTAGCAAAGACTTCCAAGGTAAGAACGCACCACGATCATATAGTGGAACACCGTCCCGGATAAACGTAAACATTACAGGGTGAGCATCCTTTACAGATTCCCAAAAATCAGTTAGCAAATAAATCTGTGGAGATAACTTATTCTTAACCCCTGCAATTGCTTCTGCTTCTTGTATATAAGAATAAATAATTCCCCTTAACTTTTCCTTAAGCTCCAATCGGGGCATTCTCTTAACATCCGTATCATCAATAACAACAAAAACATCGACGTCACTAGTCTTAATAGTTTCACCACGAACAACAGATCCACCAACAACATAACTAGTTACATACTTCTCGAATTTCTTCAAAACAAGAGTCTTATGGATCTGCGAAACTCGAAGAGCACCAAGTAATCCCTTATCCATTACCGGAAAAGACATTGCCAAAGCTTCCATAACATCAAACTTAGAATCAAGACCAAGATTCCAAATGTCAACTGGAGTCACAACATGAACCCAAAGCTTCGCATTGATTTTCTTAGCTAAATTAATTGCTTCAAGTCTTACTTTTCCAATTTCCTTAAAGTTTTTCTCAGGGATAACTGTTAAAATATGAATCAGTCCTCTTTTACAATCTTCTTCTGGAACTTCAAACTCTTCTTCAATCTTTTTAGCTGCCTGAGCCGGAATAATTCCAATAGCCTCGACATATTTGAATTTCTTAGCAATTTCATCCTTGAATTCATCAATCTCTTTTCGAGTCTTATCCATCTTCTTCTTAACTTCTTCATCAAGTTGATTAGATACGGGTAAATTACCAAGTTTTGCTTTAGGAACATAATCTACCGCCAAGTTTTGCTCAACAGATTTTTCTTCCTTAGAATTCTTATGTTCAATACTATCGCCCATATCTTAACTTCATAACTTGTCTATTTAAATGTTATTACTAATTATTGATAGTTATTTGTAAAGCTCAAAATATTCCGTTAGCAAGTTACATGCAATCCATCTGTAACCTGTCTGGATGGGCATTGTTTTCAGATCATGTTCAATAACTTCCAGATTGTCATCTATTAATTTCCCAAAAAGTAATCTGTCCGCAACTCCTGGCTTAAACTCTAAGCTCCTATCACGATAGTAATCCGACGCAATATCTGTCATTCTCTTAAGCAAGCTTCTTTTCAAATTTGCCATTATAATTCACTATCAGAACTCTTTTCGAACTATGGCCCCACCAAGAATCGAACTTGGGCCTGCTCGGTGTAAACGAGACGGTCTACCATTAGCCTATGGGGCCTCCATATGCTTAAGAGATAAAGAAAGATATCGCTTTTAAAACTTACTACTATAGAAATTTTTATAAAGGAGAAGTTCCATTAATCCATATGAAAAAGGTGATGAGTATTATATTTTTGGCTTTATTTCTAATATCTTTTAGCAGTGCCTACAAAGCAAACATCACAGTTATGGACGAGATAGATTCTTTTAGTGGAGCAATTATGAAAATTAAGTCGACAGGAACTTCAGAATTTAGTAGCGATAAATATTATGCCTCAGAGTACTTTACTGATGTTGGAATTGTTAAGTTTGAAATTGAAACATCTCTCTCAGAAGTAGACATTTACCTAAGATTTAGTAAAGATGGAAGTATTAGATCGGAAGTAGAACAAGGACCATTCTCCATAAACGGTTCAGATATTTTAATCAATCTTCGAGAGAAGAAAGAAAAAGAAGCCTTCGTAGAAAACACTACAAATGAAACAGAAGCAAACACCACCGTCGAGAATGTAACTGAAACGCCAGAAGAACCTGAAGAACCAATTGAAAACGGACCAAACTTTTTTGTTACAACAGGTAAAGCAATCGTATTCAAAGAAGATGGTTCAATAAACTTAACTTCATCGATCTCCGGAGGAGTAATAATCATGGTTCTTCTCTTGTTCACGGCCCTTATGATGCGAGGATCCAAATCCCACCGGGAAGATCTTCGTGATGAAAAGGAATTAAGAAAAGCAGAAGCTGAGATCAAAAAGAAAGAAGGCGAAATCCAAAGAATAAAAGACGGAAAGAATAGGAATGTAAAATTAGAAGAAGCAAGGGAAAAACTTGCAAAAGAAGAAAAAGAACTTGAAGACTTAAAGAATTCCGAGAAAGAAGAAAACAAGGAAGAAGAGAAAAAAGAGGAAGAGGTAAAAGAAGAAATTAAGGAAGCAAAAGAAGAAGTAGAAGAAGCTAAGAAAGAAGAATAAATCTAATCCTCAACACACATACTATCAATATTTTCTGTAGATTTATTAACAAAACCACACCTAGCACATCTAGAATTCCCTTCAATATTCTCATATCGAGTACTATTACATGCAGGACATTTCTTTGGCATATCAAAGAAAAAAGATCAATCAATATAAATCTTCCCCTAAGCTAAATAGTAATCATTCTATAGTAACTACAGAATAGATAGATTTAAAAGATGAAATTCTTAGAATATATAATGGCAGAAAGAATAACCGATACTACTGATATGAGCTTTTATGGCGGTGACGCCCCTAAAAAGCCTAGAGGAAACATCGACGCATTTTTTATAACTCCCGAAAGTAAGAAAGAACAC
Source organism: archaeon (assembly GCA_018694115.1). Classification (GTDB taxonomy): domain Archaea; phylum Nanobdellota; class Nanobdellia; order Pacearchaeales; family GW2011-AR1; genus JAGVXH01. The sequence goes on along the minus strand of JABHNB010000001.1, from coordinate 48,794 downwards.
CCAATTTATGGAGTTTATATTGGAAAGCTTTTAGATTATGAGTTTAATGGCGCAAGAACATATGGAAGGGTAGGAGATGTTCTCCAAGGATTTATTGAATTCGATCAGGTAGCAATATTTAATCCAAGAACAAATAAGATGGAAGTAAGCGATAAATTCCCCGTAAGAGTTCCCATGTTAGGCATCCCAAGACCCATTAATCAAGATACTCTGGAGGCTTTCGCAGACGCGTATAATCATGGAAAGGCAGAGGCAGAATCAAAAGACCAAGCAAACCAGCAGCCTTAAAAACCCTCAAAAACCCTCATAGTTATAATAAACATTTAATTTGAAGCGGAAAACACCGCTTGTTAAAGTCCTTGGACGAAAGTCGTGGGGACTTACGTTCAAGAAAACAATTCTTGACAAATTATTCGAAAAACAATGGAAAAGTTCGAAAAATTGGGACTTTGTGAACATGTGTTGAAAACAATTTCAGCAAAAAAGTTTACAGAACCCAGCGAAATACAAGAGAAAACAATTCCTCTAATAATGGAAGGAAAAGACGTTATTGCTGGCTCCGCAACCGGATCGGGTAAGACTCTAGCCTTCGGTTCAGGACTAATTAAGTCAACAGAAAAGGGCGGAGGAATCAAAGGACTTATTCTTACCCCTACAAGAGAGCTTGCAGAGCAAGTGGCAGGAGCAATTAAGGACTTCGCATACCATAAAGATCTAGAAGTTACACCTGTTTACGGAGGAGTTTCAATTGAAAATCAAATCAAAAGACTTGCATACTCAGATATTGTTGTTGCAACACCTGGAAGATTACTTGATCACTTACAAAGAAATTCAATCGATTTATCCAAGGTAAAAACCTTAATTCTTGACGAAGCAGACAGAATGTGGGACATGGGATTCAAAGATGATGTAGCAAAAATTGTAAGAGAATGCCCAAAAGAGAGACAAACACTATTATTTTCAGCAACAATCACACAAGACCTTGCAAGTTTCGCAGACAAATACATGAATTCACCAACAGAAATCTCAGTTAAGTCCTATGTAGACACTTCAAAACTAAAGCAAGTTTTCTACGACGTACAAGATAATTTAAAATTCTCACTCTTAGTTCACTTACTAAAGAATGAAAAGTCATGCTTAGTTATGATCTTCTGTAATACGAGAAGAAACGCAGACTTTGTTACAAAAAATCTTCGGGCACAAAAAATCGATGCACAAGTAATTCATGGTGGACTTACACAAGCAAGAAGAAATCAAGTTCTTAAGAAATTCGATTCCTCAAACGTAAGCGTTTTAGTCTGTACAGATGTTGCAGCAAGAGGTTTAGACATCAGCGGAGTTTCACATGTATACAATTATGATGTAGCAAGCGATGCAAAAGATCACGTTCATAGAATAGGTAGAACTGCACGAGCAGGAGCAGAAGGTAGCGCAATTAGCATTTTAGGAAGCAGAGATTATGATAACTTCGCAAATCTTCAGAGACGTCATCCAGAAATGAAGATCGAAAGAGCAGAAAACCCAAGAATTGAAAGAGTATCATTAATAATTGAACCCCGAAGAGAAGGTGGACGATTCAGCCGAGGAGGCAATAGCCGAGGCGGTGGAAGGTCCAGTGGAGGATTCGGAAGATCTGGCGGAAGAAGCTTTGGTGGCAGGGGAAGAAGTGATGGTCCACGAAGAAGCTCAAGTGGCGGAAGCTCAGGTCCAAGACGAAGCGAAGGCGGTAGAAGCTTTGGCGGCCCTAGAAGATCCGACGGCCCACGAAGAAGTTCTTCATCTAATGGCGGCAGATCCGGATTCCATGGAAGCGGTAGAAATACAAGACGAAGTCAATCCAAGAGAGATTAATCTGATCAACATATATCCTAAACAACATAAGTACTTATAAACAATTTTGGCCCAACCCCTATATGAAAAGAGAGATGATGCAATTTATCTTGGATAATGAACTTTCCCCATTTAGCACTTCAAAATCCTACCTAAAACCCTCTAAAGATTCAATATTCAAAACACGTGACGCGAAGGCAATCCATCAAAAAGTCCTCACAAAAATCTCATCTAACTTCAAATTCCCAGAAACCTCAAACATCTGGCACTACTTCCAATTTACAGATCAAATACAAGAAATCCTTAGAAGACAATACTTTTTCAAACAACTAACTAAAGGAGACAACACCTTTCTAAGAAACCTCTCAAAACCAAGACAAACTTGGAGTCCAAAATACGAAATCATAATTGTTACAGAAGATGAATCAACATTTGTCCATCTAAAGAATCTAAGTTGCCCAGTTCAGCTCCTAGTTTCCGAAAGGGACGTTCAAGATCTAGAAAACTATGATATCGTTCAAGTAATCAACTGTGATGACTACAAACGGACCTTAGAGCAGCTCCCACAAACAGTTTTCATAGATTCTGTAGATAATGTTTACCTTGAAAGATATCTCGAACTCTTGTCGGGATGGAAAGACAACTTCAACATAATAAAACAATCCAACCCCTCAGAAGAAGTCCAAACAATTCTCAGAGAGCTAGAACCTCTATTCAATCTAATAGATAGCAAAATGGGAAAGATAATCTCAATAGAAGAAGTAGAGAAAGTCTTAGAAGATATAAATGAAAAAATATCAAACAAGGTAAAAGAACTAACAATCTCTGGAGATTCTCTTCTAAAAATGCTCAGCGAGGGTAAAATGCCTCCAACTTTCCAAAAAATAATCGAAGATTCAATAGAAGAGACCGGACTATCTCAACATATTTTCAATATAAAGATCCCTGTAGAAATAGATCAAAAGGAACTTGATGATCAAATAAAAAGACAGAGTGCAAACGAATTCACAAATCTCGCAGAAAACATAAAGCGACACGCAGAAAGCCTAAAGACAATTCCAATCAAGCTAAAAAAACTCTCCACACTTCTACTAATCGAAGACTTCTGTCTTGGTGTAGCAAATTTCATCCAAGAAAACACAACCTTCCCAGCACATGCAGAACATCTCACATTCTCAAACGCATCAAACATGTTTCTAGATAATGCTCAGCCAGTTAGCTTCAAACTCGACAATTTCCACAAGTGCTCAATACTTACAGGGGCTAATAGCGGTGGAAAGACAACTCTAATCGAACATATTCTACAAAATATATCCCTATTCCAACTAGGACTTCCAATAAGGGGAGAAATCCAACTTCCAACCTTCTCAGAAGTATACTATTTCGCAAAGAACAAAGGCTCGGCAAGTAAGGGAGCATTTGAAACACTTCTAACCCAAATGTCAAAGATTCGCCCAGGAAATCAAACTCTAATCTTAGCCGACGAAATAGAATCCGTAACCGAACCGGGAGTAGCAGGTAAGATAATCGCTTCCACTGCAGAGTTCTTCATCAAGAAGAACTGTTTTATGGTCCTAGCAACCCATCTCGGCCATGAAATCAAGAAAACTCTTCCCAAGAACGCAAGAATCGATGGAATCGAAGCAAAAGGCCTCGACAGCAACTACAACCTAATCGTAGATCATAATCCCGTGTTAGGAAGGCTAGCTCATTCAACCCCCGAGTTAATCGTCGAAAGAATGGCCAACTCTAGTAGTGAAGAATACTTCAAACATTTACATGAGAATCTGAAGAAAAATGGGGACCAACCGCAGCAACCTCGGACTAATTATTAAAACGCCTAAGTTATTGGTTCTCAGGTCTGACACCAAAAGATACGGGTGTTTTCAAGGGCTTACATTTTATTCTTGAATAAAAATCTCCATTGGGGTCCAATTCTGCCAAGTATACCTCTAACTGTTTAACATCATAAAGTTCCCCCTCATCATATATTCCCCATCCTACATGGGTCTTTTCCCCCCTAATTACTCCAGTACCAACCTCTAGGAGAGGAATATAAATACTTCCGCTTTCTGTATAAAGATTGTTGATTATTGCGCTATTAGCTAAAATGGATTTATAGTGGGTTTGCTTTTTAGCAAAATTTCTAATTTTCTCATGTGCTGTTTCCTCAAGTAGATCTTCCAAAAAGGCTTGCTCCTTATCCCACACATTATCGGTTATATAATGCTGTACGGGGTGTTTCCCCCACCTACCATATTTTAGTTCCCTTGCTTCCGGATTATATCTTAAAAAATTCCCTCTTTTGCAGTTTTTAGATCTTGGTGTTATATTTGAAGCATCATCCTGGATATATACAAATTCCCCATCCCCATGTTTTTTTCCGCCAGTAAAATATCTAAGTGCAGAATAACCAAAAATTCTAGAGCCATTTAATTCCTCAATTACTTCTGGAGCTGCAGACATAAGAGAAACAATTTCTTGAAGAGTGGGCACTCTTAACCAATCTCTTTCGATTTTCTCCTTTACCTCATAGAAATTACCTGTATAAGGTTTCAATGAAAAATCTATCTTTGATCCTTCATGTTCTACCGTTACAAATTTTTTATTTTCATGCAGTTTTATTCTTTCCATTGCCATCTTATTCCTCCAATTTTCCAGGTTTAATTGTGGCGCTTTCCAAATAATTGCAAACAGTTTTTGCACACTGAATTCCTTCTCCAACTGATAAAGGTTCAAAACCCTTAGCAGGCATATCATTACAGTCCCCGCAGGCAAAAATTCCTTCCTGAGAAGTCATATACATTTTTCCTTTTTCCTTGGACAGACTTATTACCAATTCGTTTTGATTGTTTTTCTCAAATTTATTCAGAAAATTAGTCGCAGGACTAGTTCCTACTGCAACAAATATGCCGTCGATCCCCATTTCTTTTATCTCTCCGCCAACATTTAACCTCGCAAATTTCTGATCATTTATTTCATGAATCTTTTCCAAATTAGTATTCATAAGTATCTTAACATTCTTGCAATTCTTAATCTCCTCCTGCCGCCTACTGTTCCCACCAAGTTTATTTGTTCTTTCAATCATGATTATTTCCTCACAAACATCTTTCAACTCCTCGGCAGTATCCAACCCACAATAACCGCCTCCAACAAGAAGAATCTTCTTTTTATCTTCGAACTTTCTAAATGGAAAATCAGTAAAATAATTTACAGTTTTATCCTTAACAGATTCATCAAATGGAAGAGAAATTTTCTTAGGGCCTCTTCCAATTGCAAGAATTATCGTTTTTGAATAAAAAATTTGATCGTCGTCTGTTTTTATAACATAATACTCATTTTCTTTTGAAATATCAATTACTTTCTGAGAAACAATATTAACATTTTCTTTATTTAATGAGTCTTCATATCTCTTTACTAAAACACTTGAGGAAATACCATGTCCTGCGGCAGTATTTGAAAAGATTTTCTTTGTAAAATTCACTTGCCCGCCAATATTTGGAGAAATCAAGAGAGTGTCTAACCCATATCTTTTTGCATAGCATGCAGCTGAAGTACCTGCAGGACCTGCGCCAATAACTATAGTGTCATATATTCTTTTCATCTTTTTACTCCTCCAGGAAAATTTATTTTACAATAATCTGGAAAAACATCATTTTTATGATCCGCAAACATCACTCGATTAATAATTTTTGAATAAACATCCTTCTTGATTCCAGATCCTCTAAGGCTCCCTGCTAGCTCATCACCCCTGGAGATTTCATATATCAATAAAATCTTGTCCAAAACTTCATAAGGAATACCCTTAAACTCGGGTAGTTCTCCACAGCCGGAACAAACTTTCGCAGCATCAGAAGAAATTGTTTCATTCAAATATCCTAGCCCCATATGATTCGCCAATTCCCTCTCTTGTTCTTTCAACAATCCCCCGATAGGACAAAAATCTCCAACCAAATCTCCCTTAGGATACCATCCAGTTAACCTTTCAGTCCCATTAATCGTTCCAAGATATATCCGATTTTCTTTGCTTGCCACGGTCTTGATCATAATATCACAAATCCTTGCATCCAGGGTGGATGATTCAAGAACATTCTCTGGATCTATGCCTAAGGCCCCAATAGCCTGTTTAGAAAGAATTTCCGAATTTACTTCATGAATTTCAAGCCCATAACCCTTAGCAAGCTCACGCGCCATAGCCAATCCTTCAGCAGAATATCGCGAATTTTTCACAGTTAGCACTTTAACTCTTTCTTTCCCAAGAGCCTTAACTGCCAAAGCGCAAACAATGGAAGAATCAATTCCCCCACTTAATCCAATAATTACGGATTTGTCTTTTGCTACTTTTTTTATCGAATCCAATATTTTGTTTTCAATGTCTTGTATTTGTGTGTCTTTCATTACCATATAATAGTAACATTACTTTCATATATAAACATTCTCCCCTCCCGGGTGGGGCGAAACAATAAACTTTAAATAACATCAAAACATCTAATATCATGGATGCAAAAACACTTGAAAAATTTGGATTAACCGAAGGAGAATCAAGAGTATACCTAACACTACTTAGAATTGGGAAATCTACAATTGGGGATATCATCAAGGAAGCACATGTCTCCAATTCTAAAGTTTACAATATCCTAGATAGATTAAACAAAAAAGGCCTTATTGGAGTAGTAATTGAGAATAATCGAAGAAGCTTTGAGGCAAAATCCCCCGAAATGCTTAAACATAACATCCAAGAGCAAGAAAAAGAGCTTGAAAGCAAAAAGAAAGAGCTCAACAATCTTCTTCCTTCACTACAGAATATCTTTGAATCTCATGAAGTAAAGCAACAAGCAGAAATCTTACAAGGAATTAAGGGAATCAAGACCTTTACTGAAAGATTATTAAAAAATTCTAAGAAGGGCCAAACAATCTACACGATGGGTGCCCCCATACAAGGTAACGAAGCTCTAAACCCCTATTACATTGAATGGCATAAAAGAAGAATTAAAAGAGGAATAAAATACAAAATTCTCTATAATAATGATGCAAGAATGTATGCTCAAGAAAGAACAAAATCCAAGATTACTCAGGTTAAAGTTCTCCCAAAAGAATTAACAACTCCAGTGGCAATCGATTTCAATGATGAAGAAGTCGGCATATTAGTTTTTGGAAAGAATCCCCTTTGCTTCGCAATAAGAAATGTTGATATCGTTAACAATTACAAGAAACACTTTGAACTTCTATGGAAACAAGCTAAGTGATCTTCAACCGCAGCAACCTGGGCCTAGTTATCTCTAAGCAACACACATCATTCTAGAATTTGGAAGGGGTTGCTCAATTTTTTGAACCAAAATCGGACTTTTTTCAACAATTCTATTACGAATAACTAGATTGAAAGATAGTTTAACTTGTAAAACGCCATCAATAAGTGAGGCTTCAAAATTCCATTCATTAACTTGTCTTAGGGCTATTTTGGGGATATTAAAGTACCTTGAAGCATCAAATATCTGTAAGCCTACTACAAATCCTTCAGTGTCTAAATCAATAACATATCCTAGTAATTCCACAGAATGAGAATACTCTCTCCCATCTACCTTAAAAAAGAGAATATCATTTACCTGATCATAGTCTATTTTCCCGGATCCCTTTAATTTTCTAATTCCTTTCATTTTCCAACCTTCTCCTCCTGTTCCCTATTTAATATATAGAAAGTAACTATATAAATCTTATTAGAAGATATTCTTATTAGGATCTTTATTTTTCTATTATTCTCAAAAAAATAAATAATTGCCAAATTATCATTCATTTGCTTACATATTTCTATAGGCTCTTTCTCTATAATCATCTTCTTCAAAATATCCCCAGAGTATACCTTTCTTTGTTTTTCATTTAACCTAAATAATGCATGGTCCGTTACCTCAATATCTTCAATATCAAATTTAGAAATCATAGAAGAGAATTTTTTCTTGCTTATCTTCTCATCTACGGAATGTTCGAAGACCATAATTCCTCCAAGGTTGGAGGATTTAAGTAGTTTATTAAGAGTTAAGAACCTATCATGGGGTTAGTTTCCTATCCCCACGGACTTAATTAATCTTTTTAGTAAGTTAATCCTTTTAAATCTTCGTATATATGCCAAGTGATCTTCAATAATTATTTAAACTACTTCCAACATACCTTAAATATGAAAAAGATTGTGATAATCAGAGGTAAGAGCGGTGCTGGGAAAACTACCATTTCTTTTGAACTAGCAAAAGTCCTTCCAAACTTTGCCTTCGTAGACATCTGGAAAATAAAAGAGATGTTTGAACCATTAAATCTTAAAGATCGTCGGCACAACAAGGTAGCAAAATCTGCAACATACCATATTATGCGAGAAGCAATAAAGAAAATTGGTGCAATAAATTTCGTATTGCAAGAATCCAAACAATCCACAGTCAAGAAATATCTAAAAGATTATCTAAAGAAACATAATTACAAGATTTACTCTTTCTTCTTAGACGTTAATCTAGAAAATGCACTAAAGAGGAATAAAGCAAGAAAAAAAGATACAATGCCAAAGAAACATTTTATTGATCAATCAAAAGAAGGATTAAAAAATCTAGATAAAGAAGATATCTTAATTGATACCAGCGACAAATCCCTCAAACAAGTAATCAATGCGATACTAAAAGAAATCAAAGAGAAAAGACAAAAACATTCTGGAGCTAAAAAAATAAGAAGTTGCGTATGAAGAAAGATGTCTCGCAACAGCAATTCAGGTGACCACAATAACTAAGCAGTGGTCACCTATTTCTTAGAAAGCTTTTTGATCCTCTTGTATTCTTTTATGATTAAATCTATTGATGGCCTTAAATTATTTTTATTCTCATATTCCTGGAGCGTTTCGTAGTATTCAAATCTATTTTTCAAACTAATATCTACCGGAGGCAACTTATTTTTTATTAAAATATTATTGAGGAGTAATCTCCCAACCCTTCCATTGCCATCTGCAAATGGGTGAATGTTTTCAAATTGATTATGAACGACAGTTGCTAAAATAAGTGCAGGATATTTTTTCTTATTTTTGGCATACCATTGAATTAATTTCCTCAAAAGATAAGAAACCCTTTCCGGAGGTGCCCCATGATGAACAATCCTCCGATTTCCATCCATTATGACTACATCTTCACCTTCTTTTCTAAAATTACCCGCAAAGCTTTTTGATTTCTTAAAAACAATTTTATGTAATTCTTTTATTAAGTCAATTGATAGATGATCTTTAGTTGATCTAATAAATTCTATTGCCTCGTTCACCCCATAAGTTTCCTCGACATCTTCTTTTGTGGCATCTTTTGGGGCAACATTATCTTCCAATATATTTTCAACTTCTCTTTCTGTTAATTGACTCCCTTCGATCGCATTGGTATTATAGGTAAATAATTCTGAGAACCTTTCCCATTGTGCCTTGGATAAGTGAACAACTTTTAGATTTTCTTTCTCTTGAAGATTTTTTATAAATTCAATTTCTTCCTTACTCAGTTCAACTTTTAGTGGATCCTCTATGATCTTGTATAAATTAATCTCTTCTAAAATTAATCTCTTGGCAATCTCTTCTCTTTTATTAAGCTCTTTTTTAGAAAGGTTTTTTCCTAAAAATTTTCTAACTTTATTGACTTTGTTTCCTTCTCTAAAAGAATGAACAAGATATTGTTTCCCATCTTTTCTTTTTTCAATAAACATAATATATTTAGGTGACCACGCTTTATATTACTTGTGGTCACCCCCAATTTCCCATATTTAAATGTGACCTCCGACTAATACAAGTTTTTAAACTCCCTTCCCCTCAATACATTATGGTAAGAGTAAGATATTCATTCGGATCCAGGCATACTGGTCGAATTGCCAAAATTAAGAAACAGCGGAGCAAATATCCCGATGTTATGAAAGACGTAGTTAGAATCTCAGATATAATCCTAGAAGTCCTAGACGCAAGATACATCGAAGAGACCAGAAACATAACTGTAGAGGAAGATGTCCTAAGGAAGAAAAAACTTCTAATCTATGTCTTTAACAAAGTAGATCTAGTAGATAAAAAAGAGCTAGAAAAACAAATCCCACAGTGGATGAAACCCTATGTCTTTACCTCTACAACCAAGGGAACAGGACTTAGAGATATCAAAAGCCGAATAAAGATGGAAGCTAAGAGAATCCTCGCAACAAGAAAGGATACCAAAGCCCCAAAAGAAGAAAAGAAGGGTAAATTTAGTGTCATTGAAGATAAAAAAGCCCGAGATAGAAAGGCCAAAAGAACAAAAGGTGAAATAGTCAAAGACCTCGGAGGCAAAAGGCGTATCCATGTTGGAGTAATTGGCTATCCCAATGCAGGTAAGAGCTCCGTAATCAATTTCATCACAAGAAGGGGTGCTGCCAAGACCGCAAAACAAGCAGGCTTCACCAAAGGTATGCAAAAGATCCGCCTATCAGAGGATATTCTTATTCTAGACACTCCCGGAGTAATCCCTGCAGATAAATACTCAACAGAAACAAAAAGCTTCGCAGCTGATGTCAAAGTAGGTGGCAGAACATACTCCGACGTAAAAGATCCCGAAGATGTAATTTATTATCTAATGAACGCCCCAGCACCTAAAGATCCTAAGAAAATCACAGATAAAGAACAAGCCGTAATCGACGAAGCCGAAAAGAACTCCAAGATTATTGAAGGCTTCTATGGTATCGACGCTGAGGGAGACCCAGAGGTTTTAATCGAAGAACTCGGCAAAAAGAAAGGGTTCTTAGGTAAGGGCGGAAAGGTTGACATTGATCGGACTTCTAGGTTAGTGCTTAGGGATTGGCAAGAGGGTCGGATAAGATAAGAAATAGAGTATAATAATATTTATATATAATGGAATTTCATTAGGTTTATGGATAAGGACTGGAACGCTGGTGATTCTGCAGAGAGGTTACTTAAAACTCTTGCTAGAGGTTGTGAGAAAAATCCGGTGTTTACAAGTGATAAGATGGAGGATATTGCTCGTAGTTCTGGCGCAGGGCATTCTCTTTTGGCCCAGTATTTGTCGCCTAATGAAGAAAATCCTATTCCTTATTTGGGTTTGGGAATTCCAGATAGTATTAACCGTGTTGATCCGTATGGTTTTAAATTGGTTGGTGATAGAAAGGTTTTTGATTTTTCACATTGTTCTGAATTAGAGTTAGTTCGGTTGGTTACTCCTAATCATGCAATTTTTGAAGGATATCTTGAGAGAGTTAGAATATGGAATGCGTTGGATAAATCTGTCGAGTTTCATCCGGATGAAGTAGAAGCGAGAGAATATTTGATGGGGCGTTTTGGTGTGCCTAGGAACGATGTTAGGATGATAAGATAATAGATATTACGGGTCCCCAGATTAGTGACAGAAAACACTAAAAACTCTACAACTCTAATAACGTAATGAGGGATAGAAAAGAGTTTGATTATTATATATTTATCGACTTCTCTGAGAACCTTATTGGGTATAACATAATTGGAAAAGAGAAGGTTAAGGAATTACTTCCTAAGATTATTAAGTTGAAACATTACAGAAGTCTAAAGCATAAGAGGGAATACTTAAGGGCCATGAAGAAGTTATTTACTAGAGAAAAAATTGATTCGTTCATATTGAAATCTAAAATAATTTCTATTAGGGATAATGTGGCAATTTTCACTGAAGTTTTGGAATTTGTCAAGAAAAATAAACATTGCATTATCTTCGTTTCTATTGATGATTTTCAGTTCAAACATTTTAAGAGACTTTTGAATGTTGTGGATGGGGGGAATACAGAGATAATTCAAGAGAGCAAATTAAAAAATGGTACCCCCGAATATCAAATGAGTTTGATAATTGATACAATGCTTAATATTGAAAGACGAAAAGAGTATTAGGGAGAACAACGAATAATAGACTCGGGGACTCGTCAATCCTACTGGCGGCACAAAGACCGTCTTCGTCAGAGTCCTTTCATCTATATGTTTTAATTAGACGAATAGAATATAAAAATGTTTCGATTTTAGAGGAATTCACTAGGGGCAGAGATTGGCAAGAGGGCAGGATAAGATAAGATTTTATAAACCGCAATGAGTAACTAATCATATGATTCCAAAGGTTAGAGTTGTTTTAGGTGAAGTAAAGGACTACCTTGGGATTCTTGAGTATTTTGTTCTATCTGATAATATGTTTAGGAAAGGGTGTTTATCCCAATATCCAAAATTTAAAGAAATTTTAAAGAAATCAAAAAATGAAAAGGAAGATTTGAGATTGTTTTTTGAAAGTTTTAATAAGAAAAATAAGAAAAAATTGCAGAAATTAGTTGAAAAGACAAAAAAAGCATGGGCCCCATTAAATAATAAAATAATGAAGGCATTCGAAGACTTACACCAAATTAAATGGACAAAAAAACATTCAAATTTTACTGCGAGAATTACATTGTGTCCTGTTTGCCCGAGATATTTAGAATACAATGCTTTTGATGTTTATTATAGATTTAATGAAAAAAGAATCATTGATACATTTTTACATGAGCTTTCTCATTTTATCTTCTTTGAAAAATTAAAGAAAGTTTATCCCAAAATCAATTCTAAGGAATTTGAACATCCGCATCTTATCTGGAAGATGAGTGAAGTTATGCCTGGGATAATTTTACAAGATAAAAAAATTCAAGAGATCTATAAGAATAAGGAAATTTCTGTTTATGATAACATTAAAAAAATAAAAATTGAGGGAAAATTACTTTTGGAGATCTTCCAAAAATTTTATGATGAACGAAATGATTTTGAGAGTTTCATAAAGAAATCCTATGGATTCATAAAGAAACATAAGAAAGAATTCGAGAGGCAGTTTTAAGGTAAGACTTTATAGTATTTTGATAAGTATAATTATTTTAACTAGGCAAAGCAGGAGGACTAGGTATCGAGCTTCCACCAATACCACTAGCTCCACCGCCCGCAAATAAGAAATATGCTCCGATGCCAAGTGCAATCAAAATCAAGATTATCAAAATCCACATTCCAACTCCGCCCCTTTTTTGTTTTTTCATTTTTACACTAATTCCTCAACAATATCACAAGCCCCAGCATCACACCCATTTGGGCAATATTTTGATTTAAATTGGTAAGAGCCAGGAGAATCACAAACTAATTCGCGTACTATGCATCTGTCTTCATTGCTATTCGGAGCATCATTATTGGTGTTGGGAGGGCAATCTTCGACATCTGTGTATTCCCACTGTCCAAGATTCTCATTATAGGTACTTAATTGGCAGGAATCTTCTCCCGGCGTTTGACTGGCATTAGACGGAAGATCAATTGACCCTTTAATTTGATAATTTTCTCCGCCATCACTATCTGTGCAGACATCCGGATTTTTATCGTCCGCAAACAAGAAATATGATCCAACTCCTATGGCAATCAGGATTACAACAATTAGAATCCAAATCCAAGTTTTACTCTTTTTCTCTATTGTTTCCGAAGTAGGTTGTGTATATTCTTCCATTTTTATTTATTCGCTTAAAGAATTTATTTTATTTAAAATTGCTTCTTTGCTTATAGTATTAAATTCGAAAGGATCTTCGCTAGGATATTTCATTATACTTCTTTCAGAAGACCTAAAAGCTATTACGCTTTTTGCATTAAAATAACACCCTGTTCCCTCTTGACAATCTTTACCAAGATTACAATTAGTGAGTATATTATTATAATTACATTCTTCGCTGTATTCTTCAGTTAGATTGTTTGTAGCATTATATAAACAAGTTCTAAACTCAAGGTACTCGTCATAACAATCAGCCTCTTCATTTAACTCTCCAGAACACCACTTAGGACAACCTTCCGAATCTATATTTGGTCGTTCGGTATAATCGGCTGCTTGTAAGTCATTTTCATATTCATCTCCCAAGTTTACAAAGGCATGACCAAATTCATGCACCATGGCCCGAGTGCTCAATTCACCCATACGATATCGAGCAACCATTGCTAAAGAATTTCCCCCAATTCCTCCCTCAAAATTAGGATAATTGGCATTATCCAAGATTACCATTGTTAAATCGATATCCTCGCATATCTCTTCAGCCATTTCGACTATTGCTGGCCCATTATAACCGTGAAATTCAAAATCATAGAATTCATTATCAAGTTTATCAATTCTCCAAACATTAAACTTCTCCTTATTGGATTTCATTGGTTCAACAGAAAACAATCCTTCTTGAATTCCTTCAAAATCTAGCATTGAGTCCACGTCCTGAGTCCAAGAATTAATATCCGTATATCTATCTGAAATAAATACTATATCTACCTTGGAATCACTAGGCCCATTATTCAGAACATTTTCGCAAGTAAAATTTTGCAAGGGATCTATCCCTGCTTCAAATCCCATTGTGCACGCGTCCCCCACCTTCATCAAAACAGGCTTGAAATAATCTTCAATTTCTATTTTGATATTCATTATGTTTTCTAAAAATGAGGCGGCGTCTTCATCGCCAATTGCATAAACTTGTGCGGTAGAATCCCAGAAGTTAACTCTTTCTATTATGCAATCTCCTTTTATTTCATTCAGAGTAAAACCCGGAAATAATTGGGGAACTACTTGCCATCCTTTTTCCAATTTCAACGGACAATACTCTGAAGTGCAAGGAATATTCCCTTCTTTTAGTGCTTGAGAGGTTTCTTCAAGATTTTGCTCGTCAATCCAACGAGAATAAAATAAAAAATCGCAATCCTCTGGAGAATACACCCAATTAATCGGAAGAGTCATCTGTTTGTTTGGCTCTGAAATACCCCAAATAGAACTTTGATAATCGGATAGGGGGGGTGAATCCCATTCTGCAGTTTCTCCCCCAATATAATAACTATCATGATTTTCAGGTAAAATAGACATGTCTGGCTCATGCATGTAAACATATTCTAAAATGGTCGCCTGGAGATTCCCCCTTTGGTCATCTTGCTTCCAACAACTTGCTTTTCCAGTCACTTCATCCCTTCCGTTAAGAATAGAATAGGGTACGAAATTCCACCCCGCTTTAATATGATAAGTCACCTCATATAATTCTGGTCCAGATAAGGAATATTGTTGCGATATTTCTTCATAATTGGGGTGAGCAGAAGTAACTTTTTGAACTTCTGTTGGTCCAGGAAAATTATCAAGTCCAGATGCAGAAACAAAAACGGTCAAACAAACTAAAGCTAGTAAGACAATTGGTGCAATCCTCCTTTTTTTCATGATAATAAGCAAAGCTTAAACTTCTTTAAAAACATTTCTGAAAATCTTCCAAAAGTTTTATGATGAATAAAAAGAATTCGAAGAACAGTTTTAGATAATAATAAAATTAGTCAGAATTTTTAGCTCGATAACTGGAAATTAATTTATCAGCCTCAGTCCGCCATTTGTTAATAATCTTCTTTCCAGCCGCAGTAGGTTTACCAAGGTTCATAAATTCATCATAATTATCATTAATAAATTTTTCAAATGAACTAAGTTTTTCTTTGTCAGGATTCCATTGTAAGTGGTTTAAAGTAAAGCTAGGGTGGTAAAAGGATGCTCTATCCGCTTCCCTGATAACTTGAAGTTCAGGATGTTTTAATAAATAAGCTTCTCCCTGCTCGTCAAGGGGCCCACTATGATAAACTATGCAGGCAGATATCTTTTCCTCCAGATCTTCATCATTTATGTGTTCTCTAAATTCTTTATTAAAAATATCTAAACCACGTCTTTTGTGCTCATCCCGATTATAATTATCCCCTCCTAAGTTTTCCTTATTATCTACGACATAATGTCCTAAGTCATGAATCCACACTGCAGCATTATATGCATCAATGTTAAAGTCATGACCACTTTTTTTCATTTCCTCTCCGAATTTAAGCATATTCTCATAATGCAAACCATCCTTGTATTGATCCGGAGTAAACTTACTTCCATAAGATTCAAGTAATTTTTTAGCTCTTTTTGTTAGTGGACCTTCTTTTCCCATTTCTTTAATTAATCTTAAATGTTTATAATATTATCTAAAGCAATTCTAAGGTAAGACTTTTATATCCCGAATCTATTAGTTACTTATGGAATTAAAAACTAAAAGATTGATTTTGAGAGAAAAGAAGAAGTCTGATTTCAAGAGTATTCGGGAAAATATTAATAATATTAATGTATCGAGGTATATGTCTGTGATTCCCCATCCCTATACTGATAAAGATGCTATTTGGTGGATCGGTCATTCTGCGAAGAAACGAAAAGAAAAGCCGAGGAAGGATTATCAGTTTGGGATTACGATAAAGCCGAGTGATAAGGTTGTAGGGGGTATTGGGCTCGTTATAACTAATGAGGGGGGTGTAGCGGATATTGGATGTTGGATTGGGGAAGAGTACTGGAGAAAGGGTTATGTTTTTGAAGCTACGGTCCGCGTTATTAATTATGCTTTTGATGATTTGAAGTTAAAGAAGGTAGTTCTATTTGCGGCTGTTGAGAATGTCGGGTCTAATAAATTGATTAAGAAATTGGGGCTTAAGTTTGTCAAGAAGAAGAAGAAAGCTTTAGTTGTGGAGTCGACTGGAAAGGTTCATGATACAAATGTTTATGAGATCAGTAGGGATGAGTGGAATATCAAATGAAAAACGAATTTTGGAAAGATTGGAAACGGATAACTAAACTCGAAGAAGCTGCGATTAAATCTTTGAAAACTGCTAGGAAAATAATTTTAGATAATCTTCCAAAGGAACAAATTGTTGCAATTTATGCAAAGGGAAGTTTTGTTAGGAGGGAGATGAATAAAAAAAGTGATGTGGATACTATAACTATATTAAAAGAAAGTAGATATTTGAAAAAGTTACAGAAATTAGAAAAAAAATATCGTAATGAATATTCTCCCAAGATACAATTTTCTGGGTATTCTCTTTGGGAATTAAGAAATAATAAGAGAGTGAAAACGGTTAAGAAATTAAGAGCAAGGCCGAGTAGAGCAGTTAAACACCTGGAACATTACGTATTGATTTATGGTGCCTTGTTAAAAAAAGAAAATTTTAATCAGGGCCCGCCAAAAGGTCATTTAAGAGGAATGCTTTTTGCATTTAAGAATATTTTTATTCCAGGATATAAGAAAGGAAAATTAAGGTTTTCTGAGTTAGCAAAACAGGTCTTTTGGTTAGCTGAAAATGAACAGGTTTTTAGGGGAAAGAATCCGCCACATCATTGGAGAAAGTTATCAAAATCGATTAAGGACAAGGATCATATAATTCATGACGCATTAAGAGTTAGGATGAAACCAACTAAGGATAAAAAAGATCGTGCAGAATTTATAAAGAAGTTAGGAATTTATTTGAAAAAGTTGGAGAAATTAGTTCTGAATTTAACTGAAGAAAAGTTAGCTAAGTAAGAGAAAAATAAAATCTAACTATAACGCGCTCTTCCACAACTTATCAAGATTTTCCTTCGTCCAAAGTTCATCCGCCATTTTAAAGAAATAATCGATTGCGTCTTCATGAGCCCGGCCCTTATATTTTGCCTTCTTTTTCCACTTCTTTTTTAAGATTTGTTTTTCCACAACTTCTTTTTTATCAGTTATCTCGAATGGATCTATTAAAACAATCTCATCATCAATCAAACCAAAATTTGAATGAAATTTGAACGTTGTTTCATGTATCCCATACTTCCAAAGTTCAAGGTTAAATTCTACTACTTTTCTTATAATCTCTTTCTGATCTACTGCCCCGCCACTCAAGATCTCCTTTAGTGTTACCGCCCTCTTTTGTTTTATCGTCCCATCACCAAGAAATTCCAAATCTCCAAGAAGTTGGTTAGGAATAATTGATTTTTTAAGAATCTCAGTTGATTCCTTTAAGTAATTCAAAACTATCTTAGTTCTTTCTTCAAGCTCTTCTTCCTTTCCAATATGCTTAAGGTATCTCATGGCCATTTTCCTCGTTTCTTCCTCAGTCTTAGGGATTTTAATCACATGATCATCAAAGATTTCAACATTAAATTGCCAGCCTTCTGCTTTTTCCATTTTATATTTGAAAAATGAGGTGTGAATATTTAAGTGTTTTGAGCGAAGCGATTAGGAATTATGGACATAAACTGGGTTACTTAACTCCTTAACAAACTTCTTCCGAACAATTTCATTCTCCTCAATTCTACAATTTCCCCAAGTACCCGGACTTCCCCACGTTTTATCCTTAATCCAGTCCCAATTAATATAACAAAAGGCCTTGATATGCTTATGATCATGAATCCACTTAAAATATGGCTCAAACCAATCTTTCCAACTCTTTTCACCATCTATAACGCCGACCCCAGCCGCAGTAGATTCTCCAACCATAACCGGTTTCTTGTGCTTCTTTGCTAACTTCAGAAAATCTTCTACTGGTTTGTATTTCCCAGTTATATGCCTTGCAAAAAAGACATCGATCCCAAACCAATCAACATAATCATCCCCTGGATAAAATTGTTCAACTGGATCTGTTCCGTTAAATGGACAAGCACACCAAACTGTTGCAATATTTTCAATTTTGGCTTTTCTAATTTTTTCTACAACATATTTCCATGCTTTTACAAAACTTTTAGGATTGTATTTTCCCTTTTTGTCAAACTCATAACCAATTCTAAGGAATGTTGGATTTTTTAGTTCTTTAACAGTATTTAGGAAATCATCAATTTCTTTATCATATTTTCCTTCTAAAATCTCTGGAGTTATATCTCCGTCCCCCTCTGCTAATAATTTGAAACCAATTTGTAACATAATATTTGGGTAATCTTTCAATTCAATCTTTATCTTGTTTATCCAATGCTCAATCTTTTGAATTTTAGCATAAGTCATGTAAATCGCAGGTTTGTAATCCTCAACTGCCTTCCAATATTTAGAAAAAGCCTCCGGACTCTGCCCCGCCCCATGAATAACTCGATTCCCCTTAGGCTCATACTTCTGATTGTAATTCATTGTTTTAATTAGTAAACCAGCTTATTAAGCTTTGTTTTTGGAGGGGGATTGACAAGACAGAAACGAAAAAATTCCACTATCCTTTAACTTTTTCTTTTTATGCTAAAAACCCCAGCACAAATTCCAATAGCCAAGAGTCCAATCCCCAAAAATGAACTACCCTTAGGAGCAATTCCCGCAATTGCATTACCCGTAATTGAAGGAGATAAAAAAGTAATCCCTCCAAGAACTCCCACAATGGCAATCACCCCAGTTAATCGGGAAGTTAATCTACTTTTAGAATTAGCTTTTCTTGTCATTCTCTTGGTCCTTAGAGAATCTCCCTTTCCATCATAAACTTCTGCAAGTAACTTGTGGTTTCCTTCCTTTTTCAACATATCAAACGCTTTCTCTCCGTACACCCTTAGGGCATCCCTTGGCTTATTCGCTTTTAAGTAGAGTTCTGCTGCTTCTTTCTGATGTTTTTTGGGATCGCCATGAAACTGAGGGCCGAACCTAATCCTTCCAGACCCTGTATCCCTCGTATGTTTTTGTCGTTCTTCAATATTTGCAACAGATTCAAAATTTTCCGCAGCCCTTTCATGTTTTCCCAATTCTTTCCAAAGTTCTCCAGCAAGAAGATAGTGTCCTAGTTTTTCACTTTTTTTTGCAGCCTTGGTTAATTCTCCAGATTTCCTTAGTAGTGAAATACCATGTTCAATTTGTTCCTTGCTTTGTGGATCCTTTAGGAAGTATGAAGCTGCCTTTGACGGGTTATTCATTTCACTTTCATAGATTCTTCCCAGCTCCTCATTATCTTTAAGGACCTTATAATCTTTAATTGCTTTTTTGAAATCTCCTAGCTCCTCCCTTATTGCCGCTGCCTTCCTTAATAGTTTAGGCCTCTCCGCAGTTAAAGGCCCGTCATGAAACATACCCACAAGTCCACTTCTTTTCTCAAGCCCTTTTGCGAGTAACTCTTTTACAGATTTTTGTGTTCCTTTAGCAAGAAGTCCCTTTTTGTCCAATACATTAGTCAAATAATCTATCTGAGATTCAGTCCCCAAACCCTTTAAGTGAGCCTTAACATCTCCTTTTTTCATAAATCCTCTCTTAGTACTCTTTTTCATTATTGTTTTATATAAAACAATATTTATAAATCTTTATTATTCAATGCAATTAAATTTAGAAGCAATCTTAGGGTAGATTTTTACGAATCAAGTAGAAAATAAATCCCAGTAATCCTTAAAAAGTAGTCCCCCATTTTAATGCTATGACATTGTTAGAAGATATATGGGCGAGAGTTGGGGGGAGGTACTATATTCAAAAATATACCGGCTTTGAACTAGTTTATAGAATCGTTGATTTTTTTGTATATGAACGGAATTCCGAAGAAGGTAAGGATCCGGGTTTAAGGTTCAAAGTGTCTACCCATGATGGAGAAACTGGTTCCCATATAGACAAACCTGTGCTTCATCCTATGGGACATATAGATTCTTTTTCGGAAGTTCCTTTTGATGATTATCTCCCCTGGATGGTCGATCAAGTTCATGAGGAAGCAGTTAATGAAGAGAGACAGAAAACACTAAAAACATCCCGCACTTAATACCTCCATGACTACAAAAAAACCCAAACCCACAACCCCAAAACGAATTCTAATCTTCGGAGCCTCCGGAACCGGGAAAAACTGGTTCGGAGAGAGACTTTCCAAAAAATCCCGCATTAAGTTCTACGATACCGACGACCTGGCCTGGATAAAAAGATTTACCGTTAGAAGAGATTACAAAGAAAAGTGCGACATGCTAAAGAAGATCTGCAAGAAAGATAAATGGATGATTGCAACAGGAGCAACCACATACGTCAGCTGCGCAGAAAAGCGAGCCGATTTAATCATCATTCTCGAGGCAGGTTTCCTCCGTAAATCTTACAGAATCATCAAACGCCATTTCCAGAAGAACGCCAGCGGAGAAGAATATTCCCCCAGTAATCCGCTTAAGCTTGTCTACGCCAATTATTTAGATTATCGAAAGGGTGGAAAGGGTAGGATTTATTTTGACGGCCTTATGAAGAAATATCCTGGGAAGGTAAGGGTGTTTGGGCAGGGGGAGAAGAGGAGGTTTCTGGAGGCGTGGGGGAGATGAAGGTTAAGGTTTTTGGGGGAATACTTGTAATAGAAACATTTATATATAGCAATGTATAGTAATAATATACAATGGCAGATAAAAAAGAAACCACACAGGTTAATTTCAGGATTGAAAAAGAATTATTAGATTGGATTGATGCCCATTCAAAAAAATCCTATAGTGATCGAACAACATTGATTAAGAGATCTATCCACGAATTAAAAATTAGGGTAGAGAAAGAGGAATTGTTTACTCAAAAACAATTAATAATTGATAAAAAAAGAATTAAAATAGTCAATGATGAAATTAAAAAATTAGGGCCAATAAAACAATTAAATAAGAAAGAAAAGGAAAATCTTTTTGATTTGAGTGAAGAAAAGGAAATTTTAGAAGAGGCCATTATGCAACGAGAGACTGATGAGCATTCAAGAGAATATTGGGCAAATGAAATTAAAGAATTGGAAGAAGAAAGGAGGAAAAGAAGAGATAAATTCATCTCTTCGTAAATTATATTCGCTTTAGCGATTGGTTGTTTTACCATCCATCCCGGCAGAAAAATCTGCCGGGTTTATATTTAGGATAAAATGGTTTATTTGAAAAAAAATAAAAAAGGGTATCCCCTTACAAGAAACGGAAAGTTGATGCACAGAAAGGTTGCCGAAAATAAAATTGGTAGACCTCTGAGAAAACACGAGGTTGTACATCATCAAGATGAAAATAAGAATAATTTTAGAAAAGATAATTTATCCGTTATGAGCCGGTCTTTTCACTCAAAATTACATGGGAAAATAAAAAGGAGAAAATAAAAAATGAGTTATGAATCCGAAATAAAAAAATGTTCCCGGTGCTCAAGGAAATTGGAAGAGTCGGAAAGATTGATGACATTCCCTGGAGAAATTTATTGGGATGTTGATGCTAGGATGTATGGGGGAACAAGCAAAAAAGTTTGTGAAAAATGTTATAAAGAACTATCTGGGGAAGGTCTTATATGTATAAAAGATGAAAAAGGAGATTGGGTCTATCCCGAAGAGATTGGGAAAAAAGATGAACAAAAAACAGATTAAAATAATAACTGAAATTGAAAGTCTGTTGCCAAAAAGGATGGGGGCGTTTGTCGAAAAAGAGACGCAGTACCATACAGGCAGATATCAAAAGAGAAAACAGAATGCATTTGTTCACTGTTATGATAAAAACTTTAGTTCCTTCATATTTCTGTTTCCAGTTTTTTGGACCTATGGCCGAGAAAAACAAACAAGAATTCTTTTTCATGAAATCGCACACCTTAGGCTCCACCATAGCAAGAAGAAAAATAATGAGGTCGAGGCAGATAAATTGGCAAAAAGGTGGATGGGTGAAATTTCTAAAAAATAATAAACATTCCCAAAATTTTATAAACCCGTATTACATACGTATTACATGGTAGAACTATCAAAAATTCAAAAACCTGAACCAAAAGACGTGATTATTACTGTCCGGACCACAAAAGAAAACAAAGAATGGATGGATAAGAATAATATTAGCCCGAGCCTATTCTTTGATGAGGCTATAATTGATTTAAAGGCAAAAATGAAGGGAAATATTAATCGGAAAAACTGTGTTGTTTGTGGAAAACCTACAAAAGAGATAAAAATGGGAATCGGAATGGAGACTTTTTCTTTTTGTTGTCAGAAATGTATTAAGACTTATGTTGCCAACGACCCGAAAGGCGAAGGGCTGGAAGTAAGGGGAACGCGGATTTATGTTAAATGATACAAAGCATTTATTAATAATAGTTATTTGTACATTATATGGGAATGTTTGACTTTAAGCCAGTGAAAATAAAGAAACCCAAAATTCCTTCTGCACGTAATGTATTGCCAAGAAAAAGAGATATCCAACGAATGATTTCTAATAAGCGAATTAGGGAACCCGTTTCCGCAAAAATTAAAACAGCAGTTAAGAAAAGGGCTGGAAATAAATGTGAGGCCAAGGGATGCAGGCATTCGACCTATTTAGATTTTCATCATAAAAATATGAAAAATGATGACAATCGGGTTCAGAATATTGTTTTACTATGTCCAATTCACCACAGGGAAGCCCATGACAAGAAAAAAGTTCTAAAAACAAAAGATTCCTTTGGGAATACGATAAATCATAAAGTGGTGAGCAAAGAAACTAAGAAACGGATTGTGAAAAAAAGGAAGAAGCAGAATCCATTTGGAATGGGGTTTGGAGGATTCTAAAGATTTTTAAGGGAAAGAAATGGCAAATAAACTACTAACAAAATCAAATTATCTCCTCGGCCTACAATGCCCAAAACTACTCTGGGTCACTAAGAACAACAAAGAAAGAATTCCAGAGCCAGACTATTCTGCAAAACATAATTTTGAGATGGGAGACATTATCGGAGTTCTTGCAACAAAGGTTTTCCCAAAAGGCATAGATTTAGCTAACTTAGATTTCAAAGAGAATATAGAAAAAACTAAGGAAGCCATTAAAAGCAGAAAGACCATTTACGAGGCAGGAATTCTAACCGACGACGTATACTCTCGGGCAGACATCCTACTCCCTGTAGGAGAAGATGAATGGGACATTATAGAAGTCAAAAATGCCACAAAAGTAAAAGATGTGAATATTCACGATGTTTCATTTCAAAAGCATGTTTATGAAAAAGCGGGACTAAAGATTAGAAAGTGTTTTTTGATGCACATTAATAACGAATATATCAAAGATGGGGAGATCGAGCCAGAAGAATTATTCATTCAAACAGAAATTAATGATAAGGTAGAAGAATATTCCGAAGGAATAGAAGAAAGAATCCAAGAGATGCACAAGATTATCAATTCCAAGAAAGAACCTTCCTGTAAGATCGGAGTTTCATGCAGCGATCCTTACGAATGTTCGTTAAAATGTGAATGCTGGAAAGATGTACCAAAAGACAGCGTATTTGATTTTTACAGGATGTTTAAGAAAAAATGTTTTGAATTATACGATGGAGGAATTGTCTGCTTAAGTGATGTTCCAGAGAGTACAAAATTGAATGATAAACAACAGATACAGAGAAGATTAGCTTGTGAGGCGGCGTCCCCTAAGGACATGACACATGAAGGGCCTAAACATATAGATAAAACAGAGATAAATAATTTCCTTAGAAATTTGAAGTATCCGCTTTACTACCTAGATTTTGAAACAATTAATCCTGCTATCCCTAAGTTTGATGGAATGAAGCCATATCAAAGAATCCCCTTCCAATTCTCCCTACATATTCAGAAAGAAGAAGGCGGAGAATGCGAGCATATCTCTTTCCTTGCAGAAGGCACAAGCGACTCAAGACCCAAGTTTATGCAAACCCTAAAAGACAATTTGGGAGACTCTGGGAGCATTTTAGTTTATAATCAAGGGTTTGAGAAGGGCGTTATGAAAGAGGGCTGTGAGGCGTTGCCAGAATTTAAGGGATGGTATGGTGATAATATTGAGCCTAGAATCAAGGATCTTTTAGATGTTTTCAGAAATTTCCATTATTATGATCCGAAGCAATGCGGAAGTGCTTCGATAAAAAAGGTTTTGCCTTGTTTGACTAATTTGAAATATGATGATTTGGAGATTGGAGAGGGGATGTTTGCAAGTTTAGAGTATGAACGGGTTACGTTTGGGGATGTTGATGATGCAGAGAGAAAGAAGGTTAGGGATGCGTTGGAAAAGTATTGTGAGTTGGATACGTTGGCAGAGGTTGAGATTGTGAAAGAATTGTTGGGGGTTGTTGACGATGGGGACTGAAGTGGTGGATGAGATTGATGGAGGGGTTGTGGAGAAGCTAAAAAGACCAGGGTATGACAAATAATAGTATTTATAAATCTGAGAATATTCAAATTATTGGAATGGGTGATTTAAATAATGTCAAAAGATAAACCGTATACAGTGGCTTCCTTTTTTAGTGGTTGTGGTGGTTTTGATCACGGTTTTGAGAAAAATGATTTCTCAGTTTTATTTGGGAATGATTCGTGGGAGGATGCTGCTACGACATTTAGGGCAAATTATCCGCAAGTTAAATTTTTTGAGAAACCAATTCAAGACATTACTGAAGAAGAATTAGCAGAGGTTACTAATAACATGCAAGTTGATGTATTAATTGGGGGGCCCCCTTGCCAGTGTTTCACGAGATTAAATAATAATCATCTGATTAAGTTATCTGAACTAAAAAAAGAAGACAATAGAAGAACGCTGTCTCAAGAGTATATTAAAAAGGTTAAACTTCTAAAACCAAAGATAGTGTTGATGGAAAATGTAAGGGACCTTCTACATAGGAAAAATCAGGAGGGGAAATTATATTCTGAAATAATTCGGGAGGCATTCAAGGAAATTGGATATGAAACTTACTGTAAAATTATCTCCATGGATAAGTATGATGTTCCTCAAAAAAGAAAAAGAGTGATTTTTCTAGCCACTAATGTAAAAAGGTTAATGGAATTTCTTGATGAAAATGTTGATAATGGATTCCCAAAGGAATCGAATAGGATAATCACTTCCGGAGAAGCCCTAGCTAAAATAAAAGATAATGAAAGTTTAAGTAACCACAATTTTACGATTAATGAACCAGAAACTCTAGAGAAAATAAGGAATATCCCCCCAGGAGGTTATTACGAAGATTTACCAGACTCATTAAAAACAAAGAAAATTCGTAATGGGAAGGAAGTGATAGTAAAAAGATATGGCTCTTATTATCGGAGGTTACATCCGGATGAGCCTTCAAGAACAATAACAAATAATTACGTAATCCACCCAATCAAAGATAGATATCTTTCAAATAGGGAAATGGCAATTTTACATAGCTTTCCAAAACAGTATAAATTTAAAGGAAACATGGGCTCAGTATCTCAACAAATTGCAAATGCTGTTCCGCCAAAATTTGCCGAAAAAATGGCAAAAAGAGTCCAATTTTTATTGGATAATTATTGTTAACTTCAAATGGTAGAAAAAAGTTACAAACTGGGAAAAGAATATATAGATAAGGGCAATCCCAAGTTTGATGAAGATCAATTCATGCGTTGGTTAAATATTAAGAATGTAAGTGGAATGATGAATTCTCCAGGAATTCGGTGGTTAAATTATGCGAAGAAAAAAGATCTTCCTGCCGCAATAATATTAATTTCAAAAACTGCTAGCAGTTCATATCATAATCCTTGGGAGGATGTAATCGATAGATTGGCAGGTAAGGCATATTACTGGGGGGATTCTAAATATGATCTAAAAAAATCTTGTGAAGACTTCATGGGAAATAAATTACTAAAAAAGGTCCACGTTAATCTTTTGGAGGGTAATCTTGATAAGATTCCGCCAATTTTACTTTTTTCAAAGCCAGTAAGTGGAAAAATCTTTTTTGAGGGATTGTGCGTGTTAGAAAATCTTGAAAGAACTTGGTTTGAGGATAAGGGTAAACCTGTTAGAAATTATCGTGCAATACTCCGGATATTGGATACTGAAAAGGTAAAAATTGAGTGGATACATAACAGAATATATGAAAAAGAATCCGATTCTCCAAGTGCTTGGAAGGACTATTCTTCTGGAAAAACACCCAAATATCTGAAGGTATGGAATAAACGATTAAGATCCAAAAATGAACAATTACCTCCAATTAATTCCAATGATGATTTAATTCTAAAGAGAATAAATAGTTTATTATCCCGGGAGTTTGAGTTTTTTACAGTAAGACTTCTGGAATCTATAAAAGATATAAAGCATGAAATTGTAACTACTCGGGCAGTAAGGGATAAGGGGTTTGATTTCTTTGGGAGATTTACATTGCCATACCCCCTAAAATATGAAATAAATTTTAAAGGAGAAGCTAAAAAGTTTGCAAGGTCTAGCGGAGTTGGACCTAAGGAATTATCTCGTTTAGCAGCAAAACTAACTCGTGGAGAATATGGGATATTCATCACCACATCGTATTATACATTACAAGCGCAGGAAGAATTATTTGAAGATGATTATCCAATTAAGTTAATTAGCGGCAACGATATTATTAATTTTTTAAAAGAGTCAAGAATGATAAAGAATAATG
Organism: archaeon; assembly: GCA_018694115.1. Taxonomy (GTDB): domain Archaea; phylum Nanobdellota; class Nanobdellia; order Pacearchaeales; family GW2011-AR1; genus JAGVXH01. The sequence continues at coordinate 21,908 of JABHNB010000001.1, read as the reverse complement.
CCCTATCTGAAAAAGATCTTTTTAAATTTTTGAACCTTAAGCAAGAATGATCACACAGTTAACTATAAATATGGCCATATTTATTACCTGATAATGGAAGACTATGTAGATTTTGAAGATATATTTAAGAATTTAATAAATACTCACAAAAAAGACGAAGATTTTGAGTTAATCAAAGACTATCCTGCAATTTTTTCTTTAATTTCAAATATTTCTAGTGATAAGAGTGCGGATGGGATCACAAAAATGCTTATGAATAGTGCTATTTCATATTTTATCCTTCCAGAAGATATTATTTCTGAGAAAGAGTATGGGGTAAAGGGTTATGTTGATGATTTTTTTATTTGCTTACATGTCTTATCGGAATTCTTAAAATATGATTCTAAACTTGGAGAATATTTAATAAATAAATATTGGACCTTAAAAGAGGATTATCACAATTATATCTCTAATAAGTATTATGAACTCATGAAGTTAATCGAGGACTCTGTAAGATCTAATATCTTGTTACATTCGGGTGTAAAATATATTGAAGAACTCATTATGAATAAAAAAAATCCAAGAAAATACCTTGAATTAAAGGGAAGAGATTTACAAAGAAAGATACATTATTTATTTTTCTTATTTCTTAATAGGCCTATTGGAAATAAAGAGGCAAAGAAGGAATTTGAAAAAAATTTCTTTGGAACTTCAGAGTTCATGGAATTTTCAAAGAAATTGGATCTACTTGAAAAAGAAGATAATTCTTTTAGTAGGGCTAAAAAAAATGTGGATGAAATGTTTAGTTTAGAAGAAAATATGAAAAATATAAGAATTAGGAGACTTCTTGGATGACTGGTTTAAAAGAATTATCTGATTCAATAGAGAAAATTTATGATTCCGATTCTGAAGACATAACTGAAATAATGAATCTTCTTTTGAAACAATCTATTAGATATAGTAGGATCGGAAGCTATTTTTCTTCAAAATCTTTTATTTCATTAGCGGAGGGGTTGGAAGAACTCTTCTTAAAAAACGGAAAGATGAAGTTGATTATTAATTATGAATTAAGTAAGGAAGACCATCAGGAGCTAAAGAAGACTTGTGACTACCAGAAAATTGGAGATAGAATAGCATTAGATATTAAAAATCTGAAATCTGAAATGGAGTTAAATTCCGCTAAAGTTTTAGCATGGTTAATCTATCAGGGGAAACTTGAGATAAAGGTTGTTCTTGGAAAAGGCAATAACTTAATGCATATCAAACAAGGGATATTTGAAGATGAATATGGTGACAAAGTGGCATTTACTGGATCTGCAAATGAAACATATTCTGCCTATGAAAAAAATATTGAACAAGTAACTTTTTTCAAAGACTGGATAAGTGGGCAGGAGGAATATGTAGGGGAGTTTATTTCCAAATTTAACAAGTTTTGGGATAATTGTGGGGTTGTGGCTAAAACTTATTCTTTATCAAAAGCTTTTGAGAACGAATTAATGAGAATTCGGCCAAGGACCGAGGCAGAATTAAAAGAATCCCTTCAAATTATTTCTTCCAAGAATATGTCCACTAAGAAGAAAAAATCACTCACTCCCTATCCCCATCAAGATGCCGCATTACAAGCGTGGTTGAAAAATGACAAGAGGGGCATAATTGAAATGCCTACTGGTTGTGGAAAGACCAAAACTGCCCTATTTGCTTTTAGAAAAGCTATAAAATCTGGAAAGAGCGCTACTTTTATCTTTGCTCCAACAAAGGCCATTTGTAATCAATGGATAGAGGAATTTGAAGGAGAACCTTGCAAAATTTGCAAAATTTATGATAATCCAAATTGGAAAAGAGATTTAAAGAAAAATATTTTGGATTTAAAACTGGGAGTATTTGAGAATCTTGTTGTAGTCGGAAGCTATGCACTAATAACTTCCAAAGTTCTTATCGAAGAAATTAGAACTTTGACAGAATTTAACAAGTTTTTAATTGCAGATGAAGCTCATTCTACCGGGGCACTGAAGACCTCCGGGGGTTTAATAGAAGATTATAATTTTCGCCTGGCCTTAAGCGCTACTCCCAAAAGATATCTTGATGAGGACGGAACAAATAGAGTTTTTGATTTTTTTGGAGGGGTAGTTTATGACAAAATAGGATTATATGAGGCAATTTATTCCTTGGGGGTGCTTTGTGAGTATGAGTATCATTTAATTCAAGTTTTTTTAAATGAAGAAGAAATGGCCCAATATTCCAAGCTGACAAAATTATTAATTATGAAGGTTTCTATGAAATCGAAAGATAAGTACAATACAAATCTTGACTCAGAAATTCAAAGGCTTGCAGAAAAAAGGGCAAAGATTATAAAAAATTGCTCTGCTAAACTAGACAAGCTTCCAGAGATAGTAGAAGAAATTAAAGAAGATAAGTCTATTATTTTCGTTTCTCCGAAACAACGGGAGGAGGTATTGAAGATAGTCAGAAATAGAATAAAATACCACCAATATACTTATTCTGAGGATACGGAAGTAAGATCTAGGGCCCTTGAAAATTTTAAAGAAGGAAAAATACAGGCCTTAGTTGCAATAAAATGTCTTGATGAAGGTTTAGATGTGCCTGCTGCAAGGGCAGGAGTTATTATGGCAAGTTCTGGAAATCCCCGGGAGTTTATTCAAAGGAGGGGCAGGCTTTTAAGAAAACATCCCAATAAAAAATATGCAAAGATTTTTGATTTTTTTGTAACTCCCTCTAAGGAGGCTATTAGCTCTTCGGAGATGTATAAAAATCAGATATCCAAAGAATTAAAAAGAATAACCGAGTTTGCAAAATCTGCTAGAAATGAAATAAAGGTATCGAAAGAATTAAAAGAGTTAAAATCTAAATTAGGCCTATGAACGAGTTAAAAAAATTAGTAAATAAGGCGGTTCTTGAAAAAATACCCCTTTCAGAAGATCGGGAGGCACTTTTAGAAGCAATAAGTATTGAAGAAACTTTTGGTGGGTTAAAATCTACAGATCTATTAGATAAATATGAAAAAATTATAGAGGGACTTATAAAATGAAGTTAAACAAAATTATAATTGAGAATTATCGGGGCTATTATGGTAAAAATGAGATCGAGTTTAATAATGGAGAAAAGGGAAAACATATAGATTTGATAATAGCACGTAATGATACCGGAAAAACTACTTTTTTAAACGCTATCTATTGGTGTCTTTATGGTAAGGAACAATTCTATAATTCAAAAAATAGCAATCAAAGAGTTATGTCCAATAAAAAGATTATTGAGACTCCAATTGGAGAAAAATTGAATTTTTCAGTCACACTAGTATTTAGTGATGATAAGGGTCCAAAGGTGGAGATAACTCGTCAGCGGATATTTAAGAGGGCCAGGGATGAAGATAACGATCTAAAAATTATTCAGGATGGAGAAGATAGATTTTTTGGAATGGAAATTAATAAGAAAGGAACGGGTTTTGAAAAGATTAATTACCTTGAGAACTTCATATCTTCCCAAATTCCTGAAGGGATAAGCCCTTTCTTTCTTTTAGATGGTGAACAGCTCAAAGCAATATTTACTTCCGATATTAATTATAAAATAAAAGATGCCATTGAAAAAGTAGCTAACATAAAATCGATAAATGGTCTAATCGAAAATTTATCACGCTTAGATCGCAATTATTCTAGTATGAAATCAGGTATAGATCCGAATTATGGGGCCATACAGGCAAGGATAGATAAGGCAGATGCCACCATCACAAAGACTAAGGCCGATTTAGAAGAATGGATGAAAGAAAAAGAATCATTAAAGAAACAAATCTCTGAACTTGATGATTATCTCCAGAACCACAATGAGACAGTAGTGAGGGAACTAGGAGCAAGGGAACAAAATTTAAGGGGAACTATAGGGCGGGCAGATGAGGATCGTAAGGAATCCGAGGAAAAATTGAATAATATGGTAATCAAGGCCTATATTCTAAAAATTGGGAAAAAGAGCCTTTTAGAAACAAGCGATAAGTTTAATGAGATCATTGAGGGGGGGAATTTTCCTCCTGCGGTAGATCCCTCACATGTATTACAACTTATTAAGAGGAGAGAATGTATCTGTGGTACAAAAATATCAAAAAATTCTGAAGAAGAAGAAAAACTTAAGAAACTCGCAGATACCAAGAGTTTTAAAGAATATGTTAGAATAATCTCCCAAGGAGATGCCCAGCTCCCACAGATGATTGAATCTATAAAATCCCTTGTGGGCGATATATCGGTAGAAAGAAAGAAAGTGTATGGGCATGAGGCACTAATTAAAGATAGTAAAAAGGAGATAGATGAAATTACCTTAAAGTTAAAATCCTCCGACGTGGAAGAAATCCGTAATAAGGGAGAAGAAAAAGAAATGTTGGAAAGAGAAATTACTCGTAAGGAGGGAGATATCCATCGCGCAGAGGGAGATTTAGATGTTTTAAATATTTCTAAAAAAGATGATGCCTCTAAATTGAATAGCATAAAGATAAAAGAACTTAAAGATAAACTTCTCATCCAAAAATCAGAAAAATGTAAACAACTTATAACTTACTCTAAGGAAATAAAAGAATCAATAATGAAAACTATAAAGGATAAAATAGAAGAATCTACTGCCAAAAACTTCGTAGATCTTCATTGGAAGGCAGAGGATTATGAAAAGGTAAGTATCTTAGATGATTTTTCTCTTTCGGTAAGAGATAAATATCGTGGAGAGTTAATCAATGAACTTTCCCAGGGTGCAGCATTATGTTTTGGTCTTGCTTTTATGACCGCACTTAGGAATTATTCAGGATATGATGTCCCAGTAATAATCGATTCTCCGGTGGGAAAAATAGATGAGGGAAATAGAGAAAAGATTGCAAAGAGTTTACCTGAACAATTAAAGGGAAAGCAAGTAATCTTCTTAGTTACTAGCTCCGAATACACCTCAGTATTTAAGAAATTTCTTGACGACAAAATTTCGACAAAAATTTCGTTAACTTATAATAAAAAAACTGGAGAAATAGACATAGACAATAATGGCAGCGATTGATGAATTCATAAGCAAATTAAATTATCTAAATATAGATAAAAAAAACAGAGAGATTTATAATAAGTTGAAAAGTTCTAGTATCTTTAAGGGAACTCGGGGAAATCCGGATCTTTTTTTACTGAGTCTCGTTATTGGATTAAAGCATGGAAAAAGGAAAAAACTTCTTAATGGAGGAAATCTTTTTAGAATTAGTGAGCTCCAAGAAGATATTTGGACTCTTTTATCCATTGGTTTTTCAGAGTTAAAGGATATTGAAGTTTTTGAGACAAAGGAAGGTGCAAAAATGGCATTGAAAGTTTGCGAAGAATATGCTAACTCTGGAATAGAAATTCTTAATGATTTAGCAAAAAAGCCCTCGGAGTTTATTAATCATTTAATTGAAGAATTGTTAAAGAAATAAGAGTAAGGAATACTCCAGAGTTGTTGCGGGATTTGATAAAAAGAGGTAATACCGCTCGGGAGAGAATAGTTGAAAATTTAGGGTATGGAAAGTTCTAGGAAGAGGTAGTTACACATAAAACAATCCATCAACCTCTCCATCCCCGACCAGCCTCTCTTAACCACTAATCCCTGCAGAAGCCTCCCGTAACCCACTCCCCCACCAATCATAAACTGTACCAACACTACTTCCACCACCATAACTACAACTATGAATTCCAGACCACCAACTATAATCTGCTGAACAGGCAGTAAAAACCCATATTGCCAACAAAATCACGACGAGAAATGCTATCACAAAATATATGATCCAAAATGTACTACTTTTCATATCTATTTTAGGTACCTAGTCTATATAAACCTTTTGGTACCTAAGTCTTAACTATATAATAGTATAGGTACCAAACTTTAAATATCTCCTAATCTTAATCAAATCATGAAGATCCAGAAGCATTTGGGAAGAAAAATTGGCGATAAAATCTACTACAAGTACGTCGTAGTCATTCCAGACGAGATTTTAGAGGAATCTGGATTAAAAGCCGGCGATGAATTAGTGGCAGAAGCAGGAAAGAAGGAATTGAAGTTAAAGAAGAAATGAACCTTACAATAGATAGCAGTGAGGGGGTTTAGCTATTTATTATCTTTCATTCTTAAACCACATAAGAAAAACACCAAATAAAACAATTATTAATCCTGCCCAGAAGGAGGAGGTCGTTGAAAGCATAAAAACTCCAACAAAAATTAAGATAAGGCCAAAAATTTTAAGTATAAAATGGATTAGTTGATTCATAAAATAATTACTCAAATCAACTTTAAAAATTTAACTCATCCACATAAATCTTCACAAGGGACACCATCACCATCACCATCCAACCAATGAACATCATCCTTACAAGCAGTATAGATATTCATCGCTTCAAAACAGGAATCAAACTCCGCACAATCGTACATATCTACTGAGCAATTGGTATTACTATTATCATTTTCAACATAACTCGTAAATAAAACAATCTGATAAGCCATAAAAACGAGAAAAAGAAGAATTAAAGTTGTTAATATTGGATGACTTCGGATCCATTCAATCAAATTCCCTTTTCTTACCCCGTGCAATTCCTTATGTTTTTCACGAGTAACTATCTACAAATTATCAATTCGATTATTCAACTTATCTCCATCAATGTGGTGAATATTATATTCTGAGAAAGGCAATGGATATTTTTCCCTATTGGAATGATAAATGCCCTTCTCGGCAATTGTTTTGTGAACATATTTACCAGAATCTTTCCAAGCGTAATATCCATTCTTTTTGTAAACTTTCTTTATGAAATCTCTTTGTTTTTGGGTTGTTTCTTTATTCATTTGAATTTTCCTTCTTTCATTTCTAAGAGAAATTTTTGAGTTAATAAATTAAGACTACTTTCAACTCCATCAACATCAACTCCCAAATCTAATTTATAAATTCCCTTTATATAACTCCCAATAGCAAATATCCTCATTTTAGTTTTTTTTATTAGTCTTAATCTCCGCCATGTAGGAATTGCCCATATCATAGTTATTAATGCTCCCGAAATAATAATGGCTATTGGATTTCCTTCAGTCCCCCCATATACAAATAATAAAATTGGTAAAAGAATGGCAATAAAAATCGATGAAGAAGTTAATAGTTTAGAAACCGCAATTTCGATATTTGCTTTTTGATATTCTGCCTTGTTTTTAAGAAACTCAATTTGTCTTAACGCTTCTTTCTCTGGCAGTTTCTCAAATATATTTCTATCTTTTTTCATAGAAGAACTATCCAACCAATACTTAAAAATCTAACCATCCCCGTCAATAATTCTTGAGGGAATCTATATAAGCCACCCAAACCTCATTTTTTCATGAACACAAACACCCCAACATCCCCAAATCCCCTAAACACAAACACCCCAACATCCCCAAATCCCCTAAACACAAACACCCCAACATCCCCAAAATCATCCCGCACAAACAACCCCTTAAACAAAAAAGAACGGGAAAACATCTTCGAGATATTCATAAAAAACAAAAAGATGAAGTTCACCGAGATCGAGAAGATGCTCGACATCAGATCTAACCTTCTGAATTATCATCTTAAGATAATGATTGAGGAAGGCTTGCTAGGAAAAGAAGAAGAAATGTACTGCCTTACGAAAGAAGGAGAGAAAATCATCCCATTCTATGCTCATTTGACAAACAAAGAGAAAGGTTCCCTAGTTATTTGTGCAGTTGCAATAAGACGTAGGGGAGAAATTTGCCTTCTAAAAAGAAACAAGAGACCTTATCAAGGATATTGGGGAATGATTGGAGGAAAAGTACGCCTAGAAGAATCAATTGAAGAAACTGCCGTTAGAGAAGCCCTTGAAGAAACAGGCCTAACATGCAAATTCAAGAAAGTAGCCTCAGTACTGCACGAAAGAGTCAAGGATTCTGGGACAGTTAAGCACAGTTTCATCATTTTTCTCTGCGAAGTCGAAGCAGAAACTGATGATTTAGTCGAAACTGAGGAAGGAGAAGTAAAATGGTTCCCAATAAACACCCTCCCAGAAAACATTATTCCCTCAGATAGACTAATGATCGAAAAACTCCTCAAAACAAGAAAGTCAAATATAGGAAAAGTTATGATTGAAGAGGTAGAAGACGAACTAAAAAACTTGGAGTATGAAGAATATGGCAAAAGACTCTAAAAGACAAGGATATCAGCCAGGAAATACGACTGACAGGATTAAACACGCAGTCCTTTCTAGCCTTGTTAGAAATCTTGCCAGGCCAAACACAGATTTTGCCTATTGTGAACTACATTCAGGGGCAGGAGGATATAAGATGGAAAAAGACATGACTTATGAAGGTTCTTCAGTTAAAGCATATTCAGAACTAGTTAAATCGGGAGCAACACCCCATTTATTCCTCCACGAGATCAATCCCGCAACAAGAGGAGAGCTAGAAGAAACATGGAGAGGGAATAAAGCAGTGAAGGTTAGTGGAGATTGGAGAGATGACATAGACTTCTTTATCAAACACTATGCAGACCGAGATGCATTAGTCCTTTCAGATCCAACACATCTTAAAGATCACGTCCCAGTTCTGAATAAAACTGCAAAGATATTATCTGCCGGTGCATCAATGATGTTTTATCTCCCAGAGGGCGTTGGAGCTTGGTATACAAAAGACGGACGAGGAGATATAGAGTACAATGGGGGAATGATCGATCCAACCGATTTTGTAAGAGAAACCTGGAATGTAATCGATTCCTCAAAAACTCCTGAAAAGAAAACCATCGATATGATCTTCTCATCAAAAACAGGTGGAGCTGCAGCAAGATTAGAACATCTAATCCTCGTCACAGATCAAGAAACCCGAGATAGAGTTAGACAAGAGTTCAAAGATAAAAAAGAGCAATTAATTAATGAAGAACCTAAGGATAATTCCTTTCTGTCTCTGAGCACTTGTGTTTGTTTTTAGGGTTGTTTTACACAAGAGTAGATTTTTAAAGTTTGAATCTGTTTGATGTTTTAAGAGGTTGAGAATGAAAAAATCCCCATCACTAAACACCACACCCCAATCACCAACACAAGCCAACATAAAAAAATTCTACTGGTTTAGTTTTCTTAAGGAATGGATCTTCTGGGTTCCAGTAGTTGTACTATTCTGGCAGGCGAATGGATTAAGCCTGACCGAAATCATGGTTTTACAATCATTATATGCGATATCTGTAGTTCTATTAGAAGTCCCAACAGGAGTTGTTGCAGATAAAGTTGGACGAAAACAAAGTCTAGCTTTAGGAAGTATATTTGTGATATTCGGTTTTATAGCATACTTTTTGGGATATAATTTCTGGCAATTTTTTGGGGCAGAATTTTTACTTGCAGTCGGTACGGGTTTTATGTCCGGGGCAGATTCAGCATTTGTTTTTGATTCCTTAAAGCAAGATAAGAAAGAAAGTAATTTCAAGAGAGTATGGGGAAGTGCCAAGTCTTGGGGATATTTTGCCGCAGCAATAACTAGTATCCTTGGAGGATTCATAGCAACTTACAGCTTGAGACTAACCTGGCTACCAACAATTTTCGGAATGGTAATCTTATTCTTTGTAACTCTAAGCTTCACCGAGCCAAAACACTATAAGAAAGTCGCACAAACTCAATCATATCTTCAACATACTTGGGAAAGCATAAAGGAATCATTTACTAACAAAAATTTACTATTCCTTCTACTATTCTATTCTATTTTGACGCTTTTTGCTAGAGTAAGCCTATGGTTTTATCAGCCCTACATGAATGAATCCGGTTTACCTCTTGTTTACTTCGGAATTGTTTGGGCAAGTTTCAATATATTTGCGATCGGAGGAAGTAAATCTGCCAATAGATTAGAGGGATGGCTTGGCGAAAGAGGAAGTTTATGGTTTATGATAATTGCTATGTTCTTGAGTTTAATATTCATGAGTTATTGGTTTGCAATTTTCGGAATGGCCTTCATTTTCCTACAGCAATTCGTTAGAGGTTTTTCTCCACCAGTTCTACAAGATTATACTCATAAGCATTTAAGTTCTGAAAAGAGGGCAACACTATTATCTGTTCAAAGTATGGTTGCGAACTTGCTCTTCGCAGTTCTCGCACCAGTATATGGTTTCCTTGCAGATAAATTTTCACTGAGCACCGCATTATTAATCGCAGGAATTAGTTGTCTTGCAGCATTTTCTGTTCTGATGTTATGGGGCCGGATGCGGGGGAGAAATTAATGTTAACTAAAACAGACCTCGCCTCAATCCTCTCCGCCTACGACCTCGGCACCTTCATCTCCCTAGGAAATATAGTAAAAAACGATCAAGTCTCCCTTGCCCAAATCATCCAAACAACCAAAGGCAAGATCTTCATGAAAGTATTACGGGAATTCACCACCGCAAACAAACAAGGCCTTGAAGTCATGCACCAATTACGCCAAAAGAACTTCCCCGTATTCTCAGTTCACAAAACAAAGAAAGGCAAACTTTACACAAAATACAAGGGAATGCCCATAGCCTTCTTCGAATACGTTAAGATCAAGGAAAACATGGAATGGATTCCACTAAACAAAAGCAAGATAACAGAATACGCAAAATATCTAGCCAAATTCCACAGGCTAACAAAAAACATGAAACTTAAATCAGTAGATGCTGGAAACTTCAAAAGCATCCGGGCACTGATCAAAAAATATTACAAGAAAAGGAGAATGTATTCTCCGAGATATCAAGCTGTTCTCGCATATCTGAATAATGAGATTGATGGACTTAAATGCCCTAAGAAAGAATACTCCACCGGATACTTCTCAGAGTTCAATCCTGGCCACGTCATCTTCTCAGGAAATAAGTTGAAATGGGTTCTCGATTGGGAAATCGGACACGATAATGCATTCTATGACTTTGCAAGCTCAATGGTTGCTTGCTTTTCCCTCAATAAACCGGATCTCTCCTATGAAAAGCTTAAGGAGTACATCAAAAGCTATGATAAAGTAAGGAAACTCAGCAAGTGGGAAAAAGATCATATTTACGAGGCACTAAAGTTCGGCTGTTTTAAGTATGGGGTCTGGGAATTCGCAGATATTGAAACTGGCGGCATGAAGAAGGAGAAGGATCTTGACTTGGAAGGGATTAGACGAGTGGAGTTCTTTATGAGTATGGGAAGGAAAGAAGAATTTTTGAAGGAGTTGAAAAAATGAAAATAAGAAAACTAAAGAATACAAAAAGGGGAACGGAAATTAATTATGCTACCCTCCCCATTGAAGAAGCAAGAGTCGTTAATGGAACTACATTAAGGGCCGATCTTGAAAGATTTTATGGTCCTTCCGCCAATTATAGTAAATTAGCTGAAGAAATTCGGGAAGTATCCCAACATCCTGAAAGAACTCGGAAAAGGGAAGGAGTACCAATAGAGGATTCAAAAAGGAACCCTGAAGAAGATGGGAGAGATTACTTAACAATCAGAGTAATTGGTAAAAAATCTCCAAGGATAGTTTTAACTCCCACACCTTTTGTTCATGAAATTTGGTTTGGTCGGAAGGATGGTAAAAGTGTGGGTACGTCAAACAGATTTGGAACGCTTAAAGGGATTCTTAAAAAAGGATTTGATGCTTATGCTGATGATGGTAACGTTATATCAAAAAGAAACAAGGGACATCGTTTTAGTTGGGGTAAATTCCTCCCAAACAAAGAAGAAGGAATAACAAATGGGGATTTTTACAGTATTGAGCTTTACTCGGATAAAGGGATTGATTCTGGAGATAAGTTCCTGGGTGAACCTGCATATTCCCTCCATAAATCAAAACCCGAGAGAATTTTATCTGTGAACATTGCCCTCAATCCAGATTCTACGGAAGCAGATAAAGAAAAAAAGATGGAATTTTATAAAAAAGAGATAGCTGAAAATTATAACGTGCCTGCAAGATTTTTTGAATCAAATTGGGGAACAGATAAATTTGGAAGAAAAGTTTCTAGAATTGAAAAAAGGATTCATCCCAAAGAGATTTCACTAGAACAAAAGCTGACCCCTATTCTCGCTATTGGGGGACTTATTGCCGGAATTATTCTTATTTCTCCAAATATGACTGGGAATGCAATTGGAAATCTTACAAATTCAACTTCCAATATAATTGGCGGGGCTTTGTTTGTTGCAGGGATTGTGGGAAGTTTCCTTTGGTTTAAGAAAAGAAATTGAAAGTTGATGTTGAACAAGTTAAGGAAAGTTTAAAAGAACTTAATCCCATTAATTATAATGGTAAAATGGAGATATGTTTTGGCGGGGATTATTTTATGGATAGCCATGCCATTCGCTTACAGAAATGATGCCATCAGGGGATTTCTTTATGACATATTCCGAGGATCAACGACTACTGCAATGTATCTAATGGGAATAATCGGATTCGCTTTGATAATTGTGGGGTTCTTTATGAGTTCTAAGAAGACTGAAAAAGTTGTGAAAAATGCTAAATAAATCCCAATTCAAAACAATTCTCTCCACCTACCCAATCGGAGAATACAAAGAACACAAATACCTCGAAGATGTATTCGAGAACGACGTTTACATCCTGAAAACGACCAAAGGGAAATACATTCTGAAAGTTCTAAGAAATATCAAGGTCGGCGACATGAAGGAACAACTTGAACTGATAGACTTCTTATATTCTAAAGGCTTGCCTGTTGTGAAGAACATTAAAGATCGGAAGGGAAGGGAAATTTCGAAACATGGCGGGAAATGGTTACTAATTCAGGGTTTTGTCGAAGGAACTTGCGAACAGGATTTTGATAAGAAGCTTGTTAAGAACATCGCAGGACATGTTGGTAAAATGCACAAGATTTTGTTGAAGTCTAAGTTTGGAGTTCAGAGAAAGAAAGACCATGTATACAAGAAAAGAAATCTCAGTTCAATAAAGAAACACGGCTTAGACAAAATCCAAAACGAACTCTTTAAGGAATTGAATGAAAGAATTGATAGATCTAAATTGAAAAAAGCCAGAATTCACAGCGATCTAACTAATGTGAATCTCTTGATAAAAGATAACAAGTTGAATGCAATTATTGATTGGGATGATTCCGATTATGATTATCTAGTTTATGAAATCGCCATATTTCTTGCACATAGTTGCGTGAGGGGTAAGCAGATCCACCGGGGTAAAATAAAGATCTTCATGAAGGAATATCAGAAGCATGTGAAGTTAAACGAGGAAGAGAAAAAGGCGATCTATTTCCTCATGAAGTACAGGCTATTTGGCATCCTTAATTGGTATCTTAAATATATTAAGTCTCATTCTGAGAGAAAAGAGATGCTAGAGCGAGGGATAAAAAGGAGTGTTCGAAGAATATTGAAGTTCGAGAAGGTTGGTGTTGAAGATTTTTTAGAGAAATGTTTTTAAACTTCTTTTTATTTTAACAGATATGGAAGAATATAGAGATCCGGCAGAACCTGGTGCGAGTGGAGTTCGTAACCTGACTTCTGAAGATTTTAGGAAATGTAACGATTTAACTTTTAAGCACATTAGAGACTTTGATAGACATTACAGCAGTAAAAAAACTGGTAAGTAGTTTTTTCTAATAAAATATCAACATGGAAGACTATCTAAAGAAAATATTTCAGGAAAGGAAAGACTTATCCGAAGAAGACAAAATCTTAATTGAAAAAGCATACTCTTTTGCAGAAGAAGCCCATAAAGGCCAAATGAAGGGCAAGAAACCCTTTTTTATTCACCCTGCAACGGTTGGACTCCGCCTAGCAGAATGGGGACAAGATAGCAAGATTATCTCTGCAGGACTATTACATGATACTGTTGAAGATACTAAAGTAAAATTATCTGAAATCAAGAAAGAATTCGGAGAAAAAATAGCTTTTTATGTAGATGGAATGAGTTGGTCCAAAAAGAAAGTAAATGGAAAGATGATTGAGGACTATGAAGGCCTATTTAAGAAATTTTTAGAACACGTCAAACAAGATCCAACTATTGCAATAATTAAGGCAGGAGATATGTTTAGAGCAGAACCTAAAGATGTTGAAAAGTTCGTTAATATCCTAAAAGAAAAAGGATTATGGGAAGGATTCCAAAAAATGATCAACTGGAGATTTAGGGGATTTTGGCTTCCCTTCTTCAGAGAAATTGGTTTTAATAAATTAGTTGAACAAGTAGAAAGAGGCAGAACCAGATTCGTAGAAGAAAAAAATGTCAAAGTAAAATTATATGATTATATCCCCAAAGAAGATTTAGAAGAAATCAAAACCAAAATTAATGGGATAAAAGGGCTTGAGGCGTTGAGATAGTTTAGAAAATAATCAACACCAATCATCCGAGAATCCCTCCGATCCATTCAATATTTGAATTTTTTCTCATAGGTTTTATGATCCATCCAGTCTAAAATAATTGTTATGATTATTGCTTCTCCCCCACGAATAGAGTAAATAAGTCTCCATGCCCCTGGGAGGTTATACTTCCACACATTACTGATGCCATGTTTCTTAATATAATCTTTTGGGATTAATCTTTTTGGAATCTGAATTCCGCAGAAAGGATTTTCTTCTATATCGCCTAATGCCTTTTCTAATTGATCTTTTAGTGGTTTTTCTTCTAGTTCTTCATAGGTTTTTTGCACTTTTTCGTTCACAAATTGGACTTCGCAGGGCTTATTCACTTTTTCTTTCCTCCCCTCCAAGTCAAATGCGCCTTCTCAAGCCTCTTCTTTGCCTCTTCCGGATAAAATATCCACCCAATTTTTCCTTCACTATCTACAGAGATCTTTCCAGAGATTAATAGATAATCGATTATGGTACTATACGTTTGATACATCATTTTCTTAGGCAACCTCCCCCATAATTGCTTCTTTTTGTATTCTCCATCTCTTTCTTGTATAAATTTTTCCACCATTAAGACCGTATCTAGTCGGGGAGATCTTGCAAGAGTTTTCTTTTCCATCATTAGTTTCATAGTTATATCAGATGATATACCCTTATAAATGCTTTGATTAGATGCTAAATCAAACCTTCACCAACCCCTTCGGGAAATAAACATACTTATACTCTTCATAAGCAATCAACATTAAATAGGCACGAAAAACAATCTAATACTTATCCAATATCCCCAATAGATAATCATAAGATTTATTTGTTTGTTTTAACATGAATTGATAATATTTTTTCTTTCGCCCATCTCTTGCCGAAGCTATTGCATTGAAATATGATTCTTTGTTCTCTTTATGAACGATTATTGGGGGATACCCATTTTGAATCAATATCTTATTTAGGATTAATCTTCCAGTTCTTCCATTTGCATCTCTGAATGGGTGAATTCTTTCATATTCCAGATGAAAATCATATGCTAATATTAGGGGGTGAATTTTCTTTTTATTTTTCTTATACCATTTAATCAATTCTTCCAGTTCTCTTTTGACATCTTTTGGATCGCTCGTTGGAGAGTTACCAACAACTAAATCCACTGTTTTAAATCCTCGGGGATAGGGGTTTCTATTATCCATTAGCAATTTTTTAGTTAAAATATAATACAATCTTTTGATTGACTCCAGATTAAAATTAAAATCCTTTAGATATTCAAAGGCATCTATTGAATTCAGTGCTTCACGTGCCTCATTTTTGTTTTTATAGCCTAGATTACCGGTTTCTATAATTTTTTTAACTGCCTGTTCAGGGATTTTTGACCCCTCAATATTATTAGAATTAAAAATAAATTTAATTGCAAAATCTGTTTCGACAGATTTCGGATGTTTCTTTATCTCCTTTAAATTGTTTATCTTAATTGCTTTTTCTTCTATTTTTTCGGGAAGATTGCCATCATAAGATAATTCTTTATTAATTGATTTTAAAAAACCTAACTTGAAATTTAATTCTTCTTTTGTAATTTTATCCAAATTTTCTAAAAGATGCTTTTCCTTAGTAATTGCTGAGGTCCCCTTTCCGATGTGTTCTTTGTATACAAATTTTTTACCCATAAAAGTAGATTTTTTTACAAATTTAAGATAAGTATGCCCCTTAACTTCCACCTTATCAATCGAACTCATATAAATTATCAATAAAAAGACTTTATATACTTTTCGATCTTTTGATCCCTAACAATTTTTGCATATAATTGCGTATACATTGGAGCATACAATAGAATTGTCTACTTTTCGATCTTTTGATCCCTAACTTTAAGCTATTTTTCTACTAATTGGTCCTAACTATACACCACACCCCATAAATCCTTATAAGCAATATCAAACCTCATACAATCATGGAAAAAGGTGATATTCAAGCCATGTCTCAGAGAGAGCGGGACATTTATTTTTTAAGAGAGGCATTTAAGGCGGCACGAGATTTATCGCAAGATGCAAATCTTCAGACCGGGGCGGTAATCGTCAGCCCTTCATTAGAAATTATTTCCAGAGGGGCAAATAGAGTACATTTTGGTTTAAATGAGAGATATGATGGGAATGAGGAAAGAGTTATTCTTGAAAGACCTGAAAAATATTGTGATTTGACTCATGCTGAAAGAGATGCAGCTTATGTGGCAAATAGAAAGGGTATTTCCCTTGTGGGATGTACGCTTTATGCAACGTGGACTCCTTGTGAACCTTGTGGAGAGATCGCAATGAATAATGGCATAGCAAGATTTGTTACGCATCAATCAACTACAGATTGGTACAATAAAGATGCAGGGAGTGTGAAAAATAGAACTGACTGGGCAGATAGCATAGTAAGAGCAATTGAAAAGTTAAGAAGATCCGGAATGGAATATGAATGTATAAGTGATCCAATTGGCGGAGTAGAATTCATTTTCGAGGATAAGATTAGAGCTCCTTGATCTCCCATCCTTCTAGATGCTTAAATGGTACTCGGAAACCTTAAAAACTCTAAAATCCCAATAAATGTATCCCAAAGGGAAGAAGAGTTCTGATAAAAAACAAAATGGGATTAACAGCCATTGTGAAACCAACCCACGACTGCAATCTTAGGTGTAAATATTGCTATTTGACTGATGAGGCAGAAAAGGGAATGATGTCTCAAGAAACACTTCAAAATACTATGGCCCAGGTTGCAGAAGCATCGGGGGAAGGGGGAGCACATTTTATTTGGCACGGTGGAGAACCACTATTGGCCGGAATGGATTTCTTTAGAGAAGCCGCACAAATTTCACATGCCCTTAAGGCAGATGGACGAAACATCTCTAATGCTATCCAATCAAATGGGACATTAATAACTGAAGAACTTTTAGATTTTATCGAACAAGAAAAAGATTTCTACCTAGGATTTAGCATCGATGGTCCAAAAGAAGTAAACGACAAAACAAGGGTTCATGCAAGTGGGAAAGGTGCATTTGAAGATATCTTTCGCGGAATAAAAATGGCAAGAGATCGAGAGGCATTTGTTGGTAACGGTGCAATAACAGTAGTTAACAAAGAAAATTTGCCTCACCTTGACAAAATATATGATTTCTTTAACGGAGAAAAAATTAGTCTAAAACTAAATCATATAATTGATGCAGCAGACCCAACTTTTGGAATCTCTCCTGTTGAGTATGCAACCGCAATGAATAAATTATTCGACAGATGGATCGAAGACTACGATGCCATTAGAATAGATCCATTTTCTCAAATTATAGGAAATTTTATGACAAGTAGGCCTTCGGGGTGCAATTATTCGGGCTCTTGCCAAGACAACTTTGTATCTATAGGTCCCCAGGGAGATATATATCCGTGCGGAAGATTTGACGGACTAAAAGATTACTGGATGGGAAATGTAAACGAACCTAACGGATTAACAGAGGCACTTGAATCAAGCGTAAGAAAAAGACTTAAAGAAAGAAGACTAGAAAATATGGCAGGATGTAAAAAATGCGACTACGTACCAATTTGTAATGGAGGATGCCCACATAATGCCCTTGTTGCGGGAGATTTGATGGGCAAAGATCCCTATTGCGCCGGATATAAAATGATGTTCAAACATATTGAAAGGAAAGTACATGAAGAATTAGCTAAGACCGAAATGAAAGGAGGTAAACAATAATGGCCAAAAAGAAAAAAACCGGTGAAATAATGGGACATGAGATAGATCCTTCAAAAATAAAAAATCCACATATCCGAAGAGCAATTAAGCAACGAGGCGGATTTTTATTTTGGTATCGTGAAAATAAAAACTATTGCGAAGGAGGATATCAACCAACCCGCTGGCATACAGAACATACGGAAAGTGGAGCATATACTGAACAATATAGACATAATGAACACTGTGATGCAAACGACTACAGGTAGTTATTAACAAAATGAAAAACGAAAAAAGATTACCCGATAAATGTGAAATAATGGGACATCAAATAAGTTTAACAGATATCGAAAATCCACATATCCGAAGAGCAATTAAGCAACGAGGCGGATTTTTATTTAAATATAAGGAAGTGGAAGACTACGATGATTTACCCCATCCACACTATCAAGCATACGATGATTCAGATGATTATCCGGACATGGATTAAAGATATAATAAGGGCTCCTTGATTAACTTAATCCCCTGGCCTTTTTCTTACAATCCCATACCGCAAGCAACCTTTTGCTCTGCCGTTAAATCCTTAATATCTTCCAAATTGAAAACTTGGCTACAGCATCCTGATCTCGCCCAATCCATATTTACTTTCTTACATAGCTCTGGGTCATTTTTTCTTATAGCAAAATCACTATAACATGAGCTTCGGGCATAACTCCCATCAAGGGGCCCATCATTAAGATATTTATCGCAAAAAGATTCATCCTCCTGTGTACGAGCATATGCGAGATAACAGCTTTCACTTATCCACGCTCTTTCACAGATTGTAGGATCTCCTGCAGCAAAAGCCCTCTCGAAGTAGCAGCCTTCATCCCCAGTTAAACAAAAACCATTATAGTAAAATTTACCAAAACCAATCAATAATGCTAAGATAATCAGGGCAACAAGAAGTATTGCTGTTCCTTTCCCACGTAAGGAAAAGTAGACCCAAGAAAATAAGCTAGAAAATATTATTCCAATGACAAAATATGCTGCGATAAAGCCAGTTATCATAAAATATGCCATAGCAGATTCTCCGGAGCAGATACCCCTACAAGGAATCATCATAAGCCCATTAAGAAGAACCGCTAGTGCAATTGAGGATATCAATAAAAAATATAAATTTCTCGAAAAGGCTATTTTCCCTGATTGACGTTCTTTTGATTTTATTGTATTATACGAAGTTATTGAAAATATTATGAATATTGGAATTGGAAACATGAGGGCGGTCCCGAAGAGTCGACTGACTTCTCTGAATCCACTTACACTAAAAAAACCAACCAAGAGAAATATGCAAAATGTTAAAAGATAAAATCCAGCCCCCCATAAAACTGACTCTAGCAAAATCTTCCCCCTACTTTTCACCTGAACTTCTTCTTGATCCATCCTTTCAGATAATCGCGTTAGAAGTTTTTAAGGGTTTCCAACAAGCCCCTTCGGGAAATAAACATACTTATACTCTTCATATGCAATCAGCATTTCATATCTGTTCAACTGCTTAGGAAACAATCCTCTCAACTTCAAGATCGTCTCCTGTAAATCCGCAACATCCTTGACCAATAGGTAGATCAAAACATTATATCTCCCAATAGTCTTAACTGCCCAAAGCGTATTACGATCTTTATCCAAGAAACTCTTCAACTTATTCTCTTTCTCCGCATCGAACCCATCGATATTCAACAAGAAGGTGTATAAACTATAACCAAGCGAGATATAATTAATCGCAGGGATAAACTTGATGATCACTCCTGATGCAATCATGTTCTTTATCCTATAACTAACAGCGTCGGCAGAAAGCCCAACTTTCCCCCCGATCTCAAACAAAGGAGTCTGAGCTTCTTCTCCCAAAATATCCAAGATTTTAATATCAACTCCATCCAACTTACCACGACTACCCCCAACAACATCCTTCTTCATTGGAGCCAACCCAGAAAAATTAGGTGGAAAAGTCTCCGCAACATAATTCTTTGAGATCGCCAGAACTTCATAATCCTGGATCATCCCATTACAATCTGATAGAACCTTCCCTAAAACATCATCCAAACCAGAAACACCCTTAGCCACCAATGCAATCTCCAAATCAAAGTTCCCACTGAACTTCAAGATCGCCCTAATAAATGGCCGCTTCACCAACTTAGCAACAACCTTCTTTTCAGCTTCAGAAGATGGATTATTCAACTTAATGAACAGATGATAATTGTCATAGCCAAATTTTCCAATATTCACAATCGTTCTATAACCCTGAATAACTCCCTTATCCTCAAACCCCTTAATTCTATAGCTCACAGCATCCCTAGAAAGCCCCACCTTCTTAGAAATCTGGGTGAGTGGCATCCTAGCATCAGTAGAAAGAAGTGAAACAATCTTCTTATCCTTCACATCAAGCTTAACCTGCTTAACCTTTCCATTCTTCTGTAAGTATCTCATATACTGATTAACCTAAGATTCATTATAAATCTTTCGGAAAAGGCGTAAATTCCATTCAGATGTTTAATATAAAACGCATCCTTAAGGTTATTATGGAAGGAAAACACGAAGAAATGTTGGGGGAGGTCATTGAGATAGCAAGAGCAGACTATCCAGAGTTACCTTATCACAACTTTGCACATGGAATGGATGTCTGGAACACCGCAAGACAATACGCTAAGATGGCAGGCATAGGCGGAGAAGAACGTTTCGCCCTAGAAACCGCCGCAGTCTTACATGATGTCATTGTGATTCCTGAAAGAACAGATAATGAACTAGAAAGCGCAATGTATGCCGCAGATAGATTACCCGATTTCGGCTATTCAATCGACCAAACAACAAGGGTTGGAGAAATAATCGTAGCTACAGTTATGCCTCAAGATCCAAAAGACCTTTCAGGAAGAATAATCTGTGATGCAGACCTTGGCCAACTTGGAAGACCTGATTTCCTAAAGAGATCCGAAAATCTAAGGGAAGAATGGGACAAACCCCACAATCTAGAATGGCTTGAAGGCCAAGTAGCATTCCTAGAAGGTCACAAATACCATACTGATATAGCTAGAAGGCTAAGGGATCCTGGAAAGGCAAGGAATGTTGAGTTAGTGAAAGGCTTGATTCGAAACTACAAGAAAAAATAAACTAAAAAAAATTAAATTAATATTCGGTGGCCTTCGCCATACCGTTCCCAAACTGCATTAGGAAATCTCTCCTGAATATCCCTTCGGATATTGTCAGCTCTTCGAGACCCATCGCGGTTCAGTTCGTCATACTTGATTACAATATCTATTTCCATGTCACCTCCTTTATACCTCTTTAACTCTCCCTAGTTAATCGAAAATAACAAACTTTCTTTATATAGAATTATGGGCCCCAAAATATACATTCCGCCACACTTTGCTTTATATAGCGTTTAACTAAAAAATGATACTCAAGAATTAGAAAGTAGTACCAGTCAATTTATCCAATAGATTATTTTATAAGTCCAAAAGACCTTATTCAAACATGGGATTTTGGCCAGTAGTATTAAACGTTCTAAGGAACTCCGACATTGTAATTCTTCTAGTGGATGCTCGAATGCCAGAACTTACTAGAAACAGCGAGATCCTAGAAAAGGCACAAGAAATGGGAAAAACAGTTGTAATAGTCTTCAATAAGATAGATCTAATCGGAAAAAAGGACATCACAACCCTAAGAAACGAATATCCTGAAGCATTCTTCATCTCCGGAACAAAAAGGACTGGAGTAACAGGCCTAAAGGATGCATTAGTAAAATTCGCAGATGAAAGAACTACAAGTAGTACGAGAGTAGGGATTGTAGGCTACCCAAATATTGGAAAATCAACCCTAATTAACCTCTTAGCTCCACAAACTAGAGCAAAAGTTTCTGCAGTCTCTGGGACCACTAAGAAGACGCAATGGGTGAGGACTGGAAGGCTCAGAATCATGGATTCG
>JABHNB010000007.1 GCA_018694115.1 archaeon | reverse complement strand
GGTGGAGGATGGATGATGCTAATGCTACTTCGGTTGAGGATTATGTTGGTTCTAATAATGGGACTATTGTTAATGCTGTTCAGACTGATGCTGGTAAGTTTGGGAAAGGGTTTGCTTTTGATGGGGATGGGGATTATGTTGGTGTTCCTGAGAATAGCTCTTTTGATCTTTCGACCTTTACTTTGTCGACGTGGGTTAAGTCGAATGATGAGGGGTATATTCTGGCGAAGAATGGTACGGCGGGTAGTGCTAGTGCGGATCCTATTGGTTCGGGGACGATGGGAACGTATGATCATGATTATATTACTATGACCGGGTCTGAAGCGACTGAGAATACGTTTGCTTGGACGTTTGATCAGAATGGAGATATTTGGAGGTACGACTGGACCGCGGGACCGCTGTATAAGTTTAATGGGACCACCGGAGTGTATATTAAAACGGTGGCATTGGCGGATGATACGAATTATGGATATTGTTTGCAGATTGCGGTTGATCTGGACGGACGCATGTATTGCAGTGGATATACAAGGGATCGTGTGACTGTTTTCTGGCCTGAGAATGGGACGAGTATTGCTTCCCATCCTATGTCGGGCACTACGGATGGTGCAGCGGGAGTTTATTTTGATGGTAAGTATATATGGTATGGGGACAATATGGGCTCTGGTGGAAATGAATATTATCGTGTGAATGTTACAAATGGTGGGTGGACGGTTATAAATAATTTCACAAGTGATATAGCTTCATGGGGTTTTGGGATGGCTGTTGTTGGAGATGTGTTGATTATAGCTTCGTCAACTGGAGATCAGTGGTATTATCATACGGATTTAGATTATAGTGATGATAGCATGTCTGCTTCGGCTATTCAAACTGCTAGTCAGGGAGCATCAAGTTACACATCTTTTAATTTTAATGGGAGCTATATGTTGCGTAATAAATATAGTACTGCTGTTGTCCGGGCGTATCAAACTGGAGAGAGGAATTGTACTGATTTGACCCAGTGTCCTTTGTATAAGGGTGGTTGTGTTGTTAGTGGAACCGTTATTGATTATGATTTGGATGGGGATGATGATACTTGTAGTGCTGGTTCTTGGGGAGCAGCTTCTGGGACGTTGGTTGTTCCGTATTCTTTGAGTACGATTGGCGGAGGTCAGTTCTTTATTGGTTCTGGGAGTACGAATTATACTGTGAATAGTACGACGAATGTTAATGACTTTGATTGGCATCATGTTGCTGCGACTTACAATGGTTCTATGATGGGGATTTATGTTGATGGTGTTTTGGAGGGGTCGAATACGAGTTTTAATGGAGACCTTTCTGGGAGTGGCGGAGATGTTAGAGTTGGTGCTGATCATAGTGCAGTTGTGTCTGGATTTTTTAACGGTTCTCTGGACGAGGTTCTTATCTTCAACGAGAGTTTGTCATCGGATGAGATCAGAGGGCTTTATAATGCTAGCAGAATTTCTTATACCGAAACGGGACTGGCTCAGGGTGCACATGAGTTTAGAGGATATACTTCAGACTTGTCCGGAAATATTGGAACTTCGGAGGAGGATTTCTTTGTGGATAGCGTGTTGCCTGTTCCATCATTTGTTAATCAGACTCCTGCTGATGACTCTTCGCAGAGTGCTACTGCTATTGCTGTGAACTTGAGTGTGACTGAAAGTAATGATCACTATTCATTTGTTGATTTTGATAATGATCTTTTGGGTTGGTGGAGATTTGATAACTTGAATGGTTCGGGAGATCCTATTGATTCTAGTAGCTACGGGAATAATGGAACTGCGGTTGCCGACGCTGTGCAAACTGATGCTGGGAAGTTTGGGAAAGGGTTTAGTTTTGATGGGACTAGTGATCATATTAATTTGGGTCAGTCAGCGAGTTTGAATTTGACTGGAAATAATTTTACCATGACTGCGTGGATATATCCTAGAACTGTTACGGGTTATGATGGGGCCTTTTTAGCGAGAGGGTCTTATCCTGCTTCGGGCTTTAGGTTTTTTACTTATAGTAATTATAAATTGTATTTTGATAATTTTAATGGATCTCATCAGACAATAGTTACTTCTTCTGCGGTTATAAATCAGGATGAATGGAATTTTGTTTCGGTAACTAAGAATGGGAATAATTATACTTTGTATGCGAATGGGGTCCTTGAAAAAACTCAGTTAGGTCCAAGTTATTTTATAGATCAACCTGCAAGGGATTTGTTAATTGGTTCTAATGATAATCTCGGAGGTCAAGATAAATATTTTAATGGATCTGTTGATGAAGTTATGGTGTTTAGTCGTTCGTTGGATTCTACTGAGATAGCTGCACTTTACAATACAACCGTAAATTATTATCATAACTTTACTGGTTTGACTGAGGAAACGCACAACTTTACGGGATATGCTGTGGATATTGCGGGGAATGTTCAGGCGACTTCGGAATATAATGTGGTTGTGAGTGGAACAGATGTTGGGGACTGTGATTTTGATCTTGATACCCCTGATTTAGTTTATCAATTAACTGGAGATCTTGCGACCACTGGAACTTGTCTTAATGTTACTGCAGATAATGTGACTATTGATCTTATGGGATATAATATTTCTGGAGATGATGGTTCTTCGGACTATGGTGTCCTATCTAATGGTTATAACCGAACTTGGGTGAAGAATGGTTCGATTACTGGATTCGGTGTTGGAGTCAATTATACAAATAGTAATGATGGGAATATTACTGAGGTTGCTGTTGTTTCGAATAGTGTTTATGGAATTTATTTGGGAGGATCTACGGGGAATAATGTTTCTGAAAATGATCTTAAGGGATGTGGGACTTCGTGTATTTGGTTTGATGATGCGGATAGTAATTTTGCTTTGGACAATGAGGCTGGATATGATAGTGGTTACGGTGGGGGTACTTATGCGGTTTATGTTGATGTGGATTCTGATCTGAATAATATTACTTTGGATAGTTCGAATACTCCGCTTTATGTTAATGGAGATAATAATCGGGTTGGAGGAGATTTCAATGCCAGTGGTAGTACTTATGCAAATATTCAGATGAATGGTAGTGGAAAGACTCTTTATTTATATGAAAATGCTACGTTTAATACTCCTAATAGTGGCTCCCTTTCTTCCTCTCGTCATTTGGAGATTATCGGAAGTAATGTTATTGTTGATCTTGCGGGATATAATATTAGTGGAAATAGCACTGGCTTACTTTCTTCTTCGAGTGATTATCATACGGGAGTTTATAGTGGGGGAAATTCAAATGTTGTTGTGAAGAATGGAGGAATTCACAAATTTAATTATGGGGTTCAGATTAATAATGCAGATTATTTTAATATTACAAATGTTAGTATAATTAATACTACTCATGCAGGCCTTTATCCTGAGTTTGGTAATACTGCGACGGACCATGTTGTCGTTGATAGTTGTAATTTTACAGATAATAGTGTTGGTAGGACAGCTAGTGGATATGGGATATATGCTTATTCTGGAACGAATTGGACTGTAACAAATAATTTTATTAATAGTTCAGGTAGTAA
The DNA here is from genome assembly GCA_018694115.1 of archaeon. Lineage (GTDB taxonomy): Archaea > Nanobdellota > Nanobdellia > Pacearchaeales > GW2011-AR1 > JAGVXH01. Next base: position 63,410 of record JABHNB010000007.1, on the reverse strand, counting down.
TTATGGGTATAGTAATTTCTACTTAGAAAACTCTAACTCCACAATTACGAACAATAATTTTAGTGGATGGTCCTATACTGGAGGATTGCTTGTTATTGGAAGTTATAATAATGTTTCCGGAAATCGGGGGGAAAGTGGTTATGGTACTGGTTCTGCGGATAGTTATGCGTTATATGTTAATGGGGATGAAAATAATATTGACTCAAATGTTATGGATGATTATGATCTTGGTGGATCCTCCTATTCGTATGTTTACCGTATCACAGGGAATGGGAATAATGTTACTAATAATGCTCTGCAGAATGAAGATCTTTCGTCAACTTATAATTATTTCTATTCTGTGGAGGGTTCTAACAACGCCATTTCTTCAAATAGTATTACGAGCAGTATTTCAGGTGGGGATAGTGGTTATGGGGTCTATGTCTATGGGGATGGGAATGTTCTTCAGTCGAACTATAACCCTACCGGGATTTCTTATGGAGGATCTGGTTATGTTTATGGGACTTATATTTATGGGAATAGTAATACTGCTACGAATGATGTTGCTTCAGGTATTAGTGCGAGTTCTGCTTATGTTTATGGGGCTTATGTTTATGGGGACTATAATAATTTGACTGGGTCTTCTTCTGATTATGGGGGACATAGCGTCAATTCAGGTTATGGAATTGTTGTTTATGGGGATAATAATCGTGTTGATTCGATTGACTATATTGATTCGATTAGCGGAAGTTATACTTATGGAATTCTTTTAGAATCGGGTAGTGAGTATAATACTATTTACAATAATGGGCCGGATTATAATGATTATGGAATTTATTTAAGTTATGCGGATTATAATACTATTGATTCAAATAGCGCTTATTATTCGGATGACTCTGGAATTAATGTGTATTATTCTAATTGGAACACGTTAAGCTCTAATACTTTTGGGACTTGCTATGGATCTTTCGGATATAATGCATGCGTTAATCTTTATAGTTCAGATAATAATAATTTTACATCTACCCAGGTTTACGATTGTACTGTTAGTGGTTATGGTTGTGTGGGGCTTTATTCTTCGGACTATAATACTTTTACGGGAGAAACATATTATGATTCAGATTATGAAATTGTGACGCTTCAGGGAAATTCAAAGTATAATAATTTTAGTGATATTGATCTTGGTGATGCAAGTGCGGACGCTGTTCGTGTTTATGATAATTCTAATTATAATTGGTTCGAGTACCTTAATTTTAATTATAATGGTGATATCTATGGGGATGGGTTTAATGTTGGGAATTCTAATGAGAATACCTTTTTTAATAATTACTTTGGCCCTTATTATTATGTCTATGGGGATGGATTTCATATTAATTCCTCTAGTGGAAATAATTTTATCAACAATGATATGGGGTATGATAATTATGTGGCTTGGGATTATAATTTCAGTGATTCTAGTCCGGCACAATTTAGTTTTAATGTGACAGATGATTTAAAATTTGCCACTGGATATGGAGAGATCAAATTTTTAGATAATAATGGTGCGAGTTATTCCGGCTATGGACTTATTAATGGATCTGGACCTAATTTATCAGAGGTGATTAAGATTACGGGATATGGGGCTTTTGTGAATACTACTAATCAATCAGGATTTAATGTTTCTGCAAATATCACCTTAGAAGATGTTTCAGTTAGCACCCTTCAGATGATTGTAGATTATGAAGATGATGGCGAGTATGCGCCTTGTCCAGCGAGTCTTTGTACTAATCAGAGTTATTCTGGTACTACTGCAATCTTTAATGTTAGTCACTTTACAACTTTTGATGTTCAGGATGAAAATGTTGCTCCGACAGACCCTACTCCGATTTTGAATTCGTCTGATGGTTCAAATAAGACTGCACAGAATTTGAACTGTTATGCTACAGTTAGTGATCTGGATGCTGATACTCTTTATGTTTATGTAAATATATATAAAAATGGCGTGATAAATATTACGAATAAATATATTGGATCTTATCCTAGTGGATCTATTGCTAATTATATTTTCGATTCGGGAAATACTACTAAGACAGAGAATTGGAGCTGTTCTATGAGATTGTATGATCTTTCGTTCTATAGCAATTGGAGCAATTCTTCTAATCTGACGATTTTGAATAGCCCTCCCGTAGTTACATTATCAAAGCCAGATGATAATACTGCCACTACAAATAGGACTCCTGAATTCAATTGGACTGCGGTAGATGATGATGGGGATGACTTTGATTATGAGATAAGTATCAATGAGGTTCTCTATAATGGTGGAGCCTCGTGTAGTGATGATCGTGAAGAGAACCTAACTACCACAAGTTATATTCCTCCAACAAATCTCATCTGTTTGTTGGATAATGGTTATGGATATACTTGGAAGGTTAGGGCGAATGACAGTGAAGGCTTTGGTGACTGGACTGCCACAAGGGCACTTAATATTACGACAGATATTTCGTTTAGTTTAACGACTAATGAGGTTAATTTTGGAACAATGGTCGCAGCGTCTACAAATGATACTTCGGATGACTCCCCATTGCCTTTCATTTTCCAAAATGATGGAACTGTTTCGATGAATGTTAGTATTAATGCTTCTGCTTTGTGGGATTCTAATGCTAGTGCTAATGACTACTTTAGATTTAAGATTGATAATGTTAGTGGTGAGGAAGGGGCGTTTAATTGGCTAAAATCTGCAATTAGTTGGACTCAAGTACCTATAACTGGCAGTGTTGTTGCGATTAATGAATTAAATTATAGTGCTAGTAAAGACAGCGCAGAGATTGATGTCTACGTTATGGTTCCTCCAAGCGAGGGGGCTGGAGACAAAAGCTCATTAATGATCTTTACATCAACTTTAGCAGAATAATGGAATCAAAAAATGTTTTAAAATTGGATTTGGTATTGATAGTTGGATCTCTGATATTATTGATTTTCTTAGTTGGTTATGTTAGTCCGATGGTGATTGCTCCAATTGATGACTATGAGACTATGGAAAGTGAAATTTTATTTTCAATTGACAAGGCCGAGAGATTACTTATTGATGACAATGTGGAGTTTACAAGTCCTGAAGAATTTGCGGTTAGTGATGGTTTGAAGATTACACTTGAGCCGGGAGAATATTATTGGAAGGCTGTGGGTGTTGTTAAGAGCGAGGTTAGAACTTTAACGATTAAGTCGGTCGTGGACTTGAGGTTGAAGGAGATGGAAAATAGTTATGGTGTTGTCAATGCGGGAAACGTTAGATTGAATGTTGATGTATATAATGGAAGTGAGTTAGTTGACAAGGTGAGTTTGGAGATTGGTGATGGGGAAGAGTTAAATGTTGAAGGGACTAAATTAATTGGAGGAATGGCATGATGAAAAAGAATAGGATTATTGTTGGTATTTTGGTTTTGGTGATGGGTCTTTTTGTGATTAGCTCCGTTTCGGCTTTGGGACTTAGTCCAGCTAGGACAACTGTGGATTTTGAGGCCGGGATTACGAAAGTTGTTTCATTCAGTGTTTTGAATTCAGAAGGAAAAGACATGAATTTGGTAATTGCTGCTCAGGGTGAGTTGAAGGATTACATCAGTGTTAGCACTCCTGCAATTTCAATGTCTTCTGGAGAGAGTTCTAAGGCCCTGAATTATGTAATTAATATGCCTGGGGACTTGGAACCTGGACTTCATACTGCGGAAATTGTTGTTTTGCAGTTACCTGGAACTTCGGAGGAGGCAGGGGCTTATGTTAGGGCGACACTTGCAGTTGTAACACAACTTCATCTTTATGTTCCTTATCCTGGGAAGTACGCAAGTGCTGATTTGAAGGTTGTTGGAGCTAATGAAGGAAAGGAAGTAACCTTTATTCTCCCGGTTGTTAGTGCTGGAAAGTTTGATCTTGTTTCGGTGAGTGCGAATATTGAGGTATTAGATAGCTTGAATAAGAGTGTTGGAAGCTTTAATACTGCGGAGGTTTCTATTCCGAGCGGCCAGAAGGAGGATTTAATCAGTAAATGGAATGCGAATGTTCCTCGGGGAGTCTATCGTGCTGTTGTGACTTTGATGTATGATGGAGAATCAAAGATGCTCAGTAAAAATTTCAATGTGGGTGATGGTGTTCTAGAATTACAGAATATTGAAGTGAGAGATTTTAGTTTGGGAGATATTGCTAAGATGGAAATGCTCGTCGAGAATGGGGGAGATGTTCCATTGGAGGGAGTTTATGTTGAGACAGAGATTCTGAATGCAGAGGGTGGAGTTGTAGCACAGTTGAAGTCTCCAAACTATAATATTGCTGCTTTGGCTAAGGAAGTTTTGGTTTCCTATTGGGACACTAAGGGAGTTAGGGTTGGAACTTATGATACAAATGTAAGGATTAGGCATGAAAATGATAGCGTTATCTCCTCGGTTCAATTGAAGGTTGCTGAGAATTATGTGGAAGTTATTGGACTTGGTTATGTTATTTCTTCTGGTGAGGGCGGAAGTAATACCCTAATAGTAATCCTGATAATTGGAATCGGAGTTTTGATTTTGATTAATTTGCTATGGTTCTTCTTGTTTAGAAAAAGATTGAAGGGAAGAGGGGCGGCATGAAGGGATATTGGAAGTTTGTGACATTTTGTATTATTGGGGGAGTTAGTGCCTTGATAGATTTGGCTTTTTTTAACTTGGCTTTTTTTATTGGAACCGGATTTGTTCTTTCTAGAATCTTTGGGGTTTTAATTTCTATGATCTTCAATTTTACAATGAATCGGAATGTTTCGTTTTCTGCTCGTGGGCGCTCTGTTCGGGGCCAGATTCCAAAGTATCTGATTGTTTATTTAATTTCTTCAACAGTTAATGTTGTTGGGGGTTTTGTTGCGGTTACGTTGTTGGGCTCTGGGACGATTCAGGCGAATATAGCTTCGGTGATTGGAATTGCGGCGGCTATACCATTTAGTTATTTCGGATTACTTTTATGGGCCTTTAAGAAGAATTAAATTTAAGTTACTTGGTAAATGAGGTTTTTATCTAAGTATATTAAATTCCAGTTACATGGGATCTGGTTTTTTGAAATAACATATGTGGCATTTTGATCTTTCAGGATTTCTTCTTTTCTATTACAATCAGGCGTTTTGAAGAATTCGTTTATTTTTGAACGATCTCCATAGAAGAATATTGTAGCGACAGCATTTCTTTGGGTAACGGGGTACAGGGTTGTGGAAATGAAGACTGGGGCCATGATTATGGAATCTTTGGGAAGGGTTTTGATAAATTCTAGGGTGGGAATATCTTCGTCTTCAATTGCATGGTATAATCTAAACCTATTGGGGACGGTGAAATAGGATAGGAAAGCGAATGCTACGATTATTGCGATTATGACTATGGTTAGTATCTTTTTTGATGTTTCTTTACTTATTTCTAGTTTTAGTGAGGCTAGCTCAATTAGATAGAATGTTCCAAGGGCACTAAGTATTGGCATGCTGATCGCTAGATAAAACATATTCCTTTGATATGGGGAAAGAAATGATGTTCCGGTTATTCTGTAAATAAATATTGAGATTAAGATTGTGAGTGGAAGGAGAACGTAAGGGAGAAATTTCTTAGGTTTAGTCTGGAAAAGAAAAATCCCGATTGCCCCGAATATTGCAAGAGCATATCCTATTAGACTATAAAGCTCTAGGAATGAGTTATGTATTTCAACTACCCCCCATCCCCGTTTGAATTGAAGATCTTTTAAGATTGAGATTATGGAGGCTAAGATGCCGGTATTGGTCATGATGCTATAGAAAATTATTCCTATGATTGGGATTAATAGAAATGCTAGGAAAAATTTCTTTTCCTTTTTTATGTAATCTAAGTAGAAAAGGGAATATATTATTAGGAATGGTGCTGCGAAAAGAACTGCGATCGCATGGATTGGTAAAAGGAATGCCATGATTATAATGCTTGTTATGATAAATTTCTTCTTTTCTTTTTCTATTCCTTCTGTGAATAAATATAGATATAGGAAAATGAACGGAATTGAGAATGTTAGGGGGGTGAAGAACCACGGTCCTGCAAGATTCGTATTGGTTTTTATCGAGACGAAGAAAATCATTGCGAGAATTCCTATGAGAAATTTGTTTGTTTTTTTATAGACGACAAAGAAGAGAGTGAGTGCAGAAATCATCATCCATATTGCGGGGAAATATTGATAGATTGGTACCAGATTTGCTATTTTAGATATGGGGAGAAGTAGTACATGAAATCCCAATTCAAATCCCATTGTTCTTATCCCATCTGTTCCTCTGATTTGATACTCTCCACTTCCTAGTTTTGTGGTTTCAGCTATGTGGTGCCACTCATCAATGTGGATTGGGAATTTGTAGTTGAGGTGCGGAGAATAGACTAAGAAGAATGTTGCGATAAGGATTGCCCCGATTAGGAGGATTTTTGTTTTTTTCATAATTAGTTGAAGAATCTATATTTTATTAAGGTGGCGATTGCAGTGATCCCATCCCGATACCTAATCTTTTTTCCATGGTTTTTTGTTCTAGGATTATAGGAAACGGGGATTTCTATTATTTTGTGGCCTTTCTTTGAGAGTTTTGCGGTGATTTCGGGGCAGAATTCAAATCTTCTTGATTTGAGTTTTATTTTTTTTAGGAGCTCTGTATCGAAAACTTTGTAGCAGGTAGCTTCATCAGTAAGTTTTGTTCCATATAGGATGTTGGCAATTAGTGTTAGGAGTTTATTTCCTAAGTAGAACAGAGAAATATTTTTTTGTTTTCTGTTTTTTGGGAAACGGGTTCCATAAACAATCTTTGATCTATCTTGGAGTATTGGGCCTATTAGTTTGGCATAATCTTCTGGAGAATATTCTAGATCTGCATCTTGGATAATAACTATTTTTCCTTCTGCCCTCTTTATTCCACATCTTATTGCCGCACCCTTTCCATAGTTTCTTTTTAAAAATACTTTTTTAACTTCAGGACTGCTTATTGTATTGATAATTTCCCTTGTTTTATCGGTTGAACCATCATCTACTATAATTATCTCTTTTGGGATTTTTTGTTCCTGAATTATCTCAATAATTTTTCTGATTGTTGTTTGTTCGTTATATACTGGAAGAATGATTGAAAGAGTTGGTTTATTACCCATAATAATGATCTTTTTGGAGGATTTATAAGAATTGTTGTGGTAACATTTTTATATCCGGATTGCGTCTTTTATTGATGGAGAAAAAAGAGGTTAGAACGTTGATAATCGTGACTGCAGTAGTTCTTTTGATAATCATTGCAGGGAATTATGAATTTCTGGGAGATTTTGCCGGAGGTATTGGAAATGTAATTACTGGCTATGCTAGTGCTTCGGGGTCGATTAATCTAACTGTTTCTAACTATACTATCATTAATTTTACTACAAGTACTATTAATTGGAGTTCTGGGCAGGTGGATGATAGTGCTTCCTATGCGATTTTAGATACTGCTGCAGGAAATGTTACTGATGGAAATTGGACTGCGGTTTCTAATGGATTCGTTGTTGAGAATATCGGGAATGTGGATGTAATCTTTAATCTCTCTTTTGGAAAAACTGCTGCTACTTTTCTTGGAGGAACTAGTCCAGAGTATAAGTTTAATGTTACTAATTCGGAGGCTTCGAGTTGTACTGCTGCATCTGGATTTACTTTGGGTGCTTGGAATGAAGTTAGTTCTGGACAAATTGCGGTTTGTAGCAATTTAAGTTATAGTCCTTCTAGTGATTCTATTCGTATTGATTTTAAATTGCAAATTCCGTCTGACTCTTATATCGATACTCGTGGCGATACGATGACTGCGACGATCGAGGAAGTATAATGAAAAGGTTATTATTTTACATTCCGGTTCTTATGGGAATCTTTTTAGTGTCTTTTGTTGGTGCTATATCTGGGGTTTCCCCTTCAAGCTATACTCTTGATTTTGAACAGGGCCTTAGCGGGAATTTTGAGTTTAACTTTATCTTTGATGAGGAAAGCTTTTCTGAGCTTTATGTTTCTGGAGATTTTGCAGAATATGTTACTTTAGATAAGAATAATATAAATGGGAGTGGGATTGTTACCGCTTCTTTAGATCTTCCTTCGGATATTGAAGTTAGTCCTGGGCAGAAACGTATTCGAATTGGGGCTCGTGAGGTTGCGAGAGATAATGGGGGAGTTGCTATTGCTTCAGACGTTCGAGGGATAATAAAGATCAATGTTCCTTATCCTGGAAGTTATGTTGAAGTGGATCTTGATATTAAAAATGCAAATGTGGGGGAAGACACAAATTTTTCCTTGAAAGTTACTAATTTGGGTGAGGAGAGTTTTGAGATCCTCCCGATTATTGAGATTTATGATTTTGATGATAAATTGAGTTCTTTCGAATTAGATGGGAAATTTTTGGAAGTAGGGGCTGCCGAAGAGTTTGTAGGTGTTATTGATACTTCTGAATATTTCTTTGGAGATTATTCTGCCAGAGCTTTTGTTTATTATGATAATGGGGACTTTGCAGAAGCAGAGGGTTTCTTTAGTCTCGGTGATTTAATTTTAGAGATTGTTAATTATACAAGGGAAATTGAGAGGGATAAAATAAATCGAATGAAGATTGGTGTGAAAAATTATTGGAATAATAACCTTGAAGGATCTTATGCTGAAGTTACTTTTCTTGACGAAGATTTGAATTTAGATTTTATTACGCCAACTATTGATTTGGATGCTTGGGAATTTGGATATTTAGAGGGATTTTTTGATAGCTCTGAGGTTGAATCTGTTAGTTTTAAGGTGAATGTTATCTTGCACTATGGAAATATGACTACAAGTAAGATTGTAAAATTAAAATTTGCTGGAGAGATTGAGCCTTATTGGTATTTTGTTTTTGGTGCAGTTCTTGCTTTTTTTGGTGGGGCAGCAATATACTTTTGGAGAAGATGGAGAAAAAAAAATTAGGTAGGCAGATATGTTTTTACGGAGGAGTATTTTTAGTCGGAATTTTATTTATTTTTTATTTGTGGACTAGCCCTCTTGAGGTGGAGACTTTAGATATAAAGTTTGAAGTTGGGAATAGTTTGGGGATTACTTCAAGTTCAGGTCTTTTGGATTTTGGGAGGATTCTTCCGGGTATGACTGTTTCTAAGGTGGTTACTTTGGAGAGCGATTATACATTTCCCATTCGGATTGATATTTTAATTAGTCAGGATCTTCTAGATTTTGTTTTTTCTGAGTCTTCTAGGGTAGTATTCCCTGGAGAAAGTGTAATAATTCCAGTTGAGCTTAGAGTTCCTGAGGAAGCCCTAGGGGGAGAATATTCTGGACAGATAAGATTTGAGCTTGAAGAGATTAAGGAGTAATGTTTTTATATACGGAAATGTTGATTATTTAATGAAGAAGAAAGGGGTTGTAGTATTTGCTTTGCTATTGGTTTTTGCAGCAATTATTGTGGGGAATTATATGATTAGTTCTAACTTCGAATATCCACTACCAAATCTCGGCCAGATGATTACTGGACAAAGTCTTAATGGTGCAATTAGTCTTTTTGTTTCTGGAGGGACTAGGGATTTGAATATAACTAGCCCAATTAATGATACTTATAATTTTGCGATTGGAGCCACTTATGAAATTATTCTTAATGCTTCTTCTAACTTTAATCCCGATGACTGGGCATATTCTCTTTTTGATCTTAGACATAATGTTTCACTTAATGATACTGTCTCATTTAGTCCGGATACTACGATTAATGCTACTCGGTGGTCTAATTTGTTAACGGTTTCTGCTAAGCAGACTGGTGGAGAATGGACTAATGAGAGTGTGGTCTTTTATGTCGAGGTTCCAAATTCTGCACCTCTTATTGGAACTATTGATGAAGAGATTTTTGTTTGTGAGAACCAAAAAATTGGGGCACCTAATGCGGGATATGAATTTGATACTTATGATGCTGATGAGGATACCTTGGGAATTCAGTTAAACGATTCACATGACTTATTTTATATCCTTTCTCCAATTAATACTGTTGAATATACAAATTTTACTTCAAGGATTATTTCCGCAACTTTGAGCAAGGATTCTGCGGGAGGAGTTGATGCAGGATTCAAGTCTTATTTAACTAGAGTTACCGCGGATGATGATTTTAATTTTAGTTGTTGTGTAGATACTGCAGATATTAATATTACTGTTATCGAAATGAATAATGCTCCTAATTGGGTTGGTTCGGGGCTTGGTTCTAGAACGCTATATCTTGAAGGGGATGATTCCGAGTTTAATTATCAATTTCTTATATCTGATCTTGAGGATGGGACTTCAAGTTCGGGGAATTTTACCTTTAATATTTCTTTTGTTGGTGAAGAATTATTTAGTATCAATGAGACCTACGGGATCGTTAATTTTACTCCCACTATAAATCATGTTAATCGGACCTTTAGCATAACTGTTTGTGCGAATGATACTGGAATTGCTAATCCTCATGTAAATATTAGTGATGCATGTGGAGTTGCGGAGGATGGTTCTATAAAGAGTATTTGTGATGATTTTACATTGACAGTTACGGATGATAATCGGGCTCCTGAAATCTCGAGTTATCTTCCTGCGGAATCTAATTTTAGTATTGGGGGAACTACTTCAACTACATTTAGTGTAAGTGTTAGAGACCCTGATGCAAACATTCCAGATATTGACTGGTATGTTGATGGTGTTTTAAAAGAACATAATGAGTTGTTGTCTTCAGATGATTATGCTTATTCTCTTGGTTGTGGACGCTCGGGAGAGGTTAACGTAACTGTGGTGGTTAGTGATGGTCTATTGAACGCATCAAATAGTTGGATTATTGATTATAGTTCTGTGGCCTGTCCGGTTGGCGGTGGAGGCGGCGGTGGAGGCGGCGGTGGAGGCGGCGGTGGAGGCACTATTGGTGCGTACTGTTCTGAAGAATGGGTTTGTGAAGGTTGGGGTGTTTGTCAGAATGCTAAGAGATCTTTTGACGCTAGAAGTTTATCTCTAGAAGATCACTTTTCGGTTCAAGAAATATGCTCTCAGAATAAATATGATGAAAGATTTTGCGGATTTCAACTTACTTCTTGTAAGGATTTGAATCTTTGTAATAACAATACTGTTCCAAGGGTTACTAAGCCTTCTGAAATGCAGGTTTGTTATTTTACTGAAGATCCAAGTTGTGAAGATGGTATAACAAACTGTCATGGGAAGGGTTGTGAGCTATTGGTAGATTGTGGCGGACCTTGTGAACCTTGTGCAACTTGTTCAGATGGAAAAAAGAATCAGGGAGAATCAGGTATAGATTGTGGCGGACCTTGCCCTTATGCTTGTGCAGAAGAACAACCGCTAAGGACTTCCATGTTTGCGATTCTGGGCCTTCTTGCAGTTTCTCTGATTGCTATTGCATTTATTATTGTAAAGGGATTTAATATTGTGAGATATAAATTCCGTAAATCTTAGAATTTTATTAAGAGTTATTCTATCATAATATTTCAGATAGTTTTAAATACTTTAAAAGGGATATTAATGGTATTAAACTTGTTAAATTAAAGGATAAAAAAAGGATATTAAAAGTACTTATGGCAGAAATAATTTTTAAAGATAATCATATTCAGAAGGGTTATAGGATAAAGATTCCAAAGGCGATTGTGGATACTCTGGAACTAGATGAAGGCCAGAAGATCCTAATCAGATTCGATGTTAATAAAAAATTGATGATTCTAGAGGAGGATAAAAATGGAAATTGAATCTTTTGAAGGAATGAATACTCGAGGAGATATGAAGATTATTGGAGTTATAGCAATATTTGTTTTTGGGATTTTAGGGATGTTTTTGGTTGGGGCTGTTACTTGGGATGGAAGCGATGTTAATTATAATGTTAGTGAGGATACCTACTATTACCATGATCTTAGTGCTAATATTAGTGGGTTTAATAATGATATAACTTTTTCGATTGATACTGCGATAGATAATAAGATTAATTGGACTAATTCCACCGGCTCTTTTCTTGTTTTTCCGAGTGAAGTGTCGGAGTGGATTTCGATTACAAATTCTACTACCGGGAATTTGACTATTAATGCTACCAATGATAATCAGACTGGTTATTTTATAATTCCAATTCAGGCAGTTAATGATACTAATGGGGGAGAGGGTGCAATTACTAATTTTGAATTCAACATCTCTGCAGTTAATGATGCTCCTTATTTTGTGGGTCTTTCAAACCAGATATTTAATTCCTTAAGTGAAAATACTTATGAGTTTAATGTTAATGATGAGGAGAATAATACTCCCTATAATCTAACCCTAAATTTTACTTCCTGTAGTGTTGCAGAATGGTCTGATCGGGATTGTGATACTGCTTCTGGGCGAGAGCTTTTCAATTCATCTTATTGGGATTTTGATAATATTACTGGGACATGGAATTTGACTTTTACCCCTGCAAAAAATGATGTTGGAAATTATACACTTAATGTTTCGGTTACTGATAATAGTTCCTCTGTGAATCAGACAAATTGGACATTGGTTAATTTTACGGTTCGGAATGTTAATGTGGCTCCATCTTTTACATATACTTGTGATAGTGAAAGAAATGCAACTGAAGATATACTATTTAATTGTCTGATTAATGCAACTGATGAGGATGAAACAAGTGAGTTAAACTTTACGATTAATCAGGCCCCCGGGGGATTTATTTTTAATAATTCTCTCTCAGAAATTTCTGTAAATTGTGACAATGATACAGGATTTAATTCTTCTGCAAATATTTCTTTTACTGCCAATGATAGTATGGTGGGTAATTGGTCCATTAATATTTCGGTTACAGATTCTGATGCGGATAATCCCCAATCTACCTCCACTGTTTTTTGGTTTTCTATTAATAATACTGCAGATAGTCCCGTTATGGGAAATATTGATAATCAGACAGTTTATGAAAATATTACCCTTAATGTGACTGGTTATGATGATGATTTATTGATTACTTCGGCTCAGAGGGCAAATTATTATAATGAGAGTTTGACTTTTGCTACCAATGAAAGTTGGGTTACTGTGGGTAGTTTAATTACTAGTGGGACAAATTACACTATCGCGACTTTAGACATTAATTATGACTATGTTGAAAATAATGGGACATTTAATTATTCAGTTATTGTGAATGTTACAGATACTGCAGGGAATACTGACAATCAAACCTTTATTATTGAGATAAACACCGATTACCCTCCTGTTTGGAATACTTCTTTAGACGATATTGTTCAATTGAGTCTTACAGAGGATACGGCGTTTAATTATAATGTTAGCGTTAATGTTAGCGATGTAGATAATGATACGATAACTTTTTACTATGTCAATAATTCTGCAGAATTTTGTTCTTTAAATTCCAGTACGTTTAATTCTACTAGTGGGATGATTAGTTTTACTCCCACCGATTGTGATGTGGGATATCACAATGTTACAATTATTGCTAGTGATGGTATGATTAATCGTTCTAAGGAATTTAATTTTAGTATTGAGAATGTTGAAGATACTCCGGTTATTGATACAGTTTTTTCTGCAACTAATGCGGACGAGGATTCTCTTAAGGAAATTTTATTTTATGTTTATGATGATGACTTTCTTATTCCTTACTATCAGCGAGCAAACTATTATGATGAGAGTTTGACTGTTGATACGAATATTACAAATTTAACAGCAGTTACTAGTGCGATATCATTTGATTTTAGTTTGTTTGATGGGCCTGCTAATGGAACTAATATTTCAACTTTCAAAACTAATTTTACTCCTGATGGAGTTAATGTAGGGGATTACAATGTGACAATAAATATCACCGACGCTGGAGGAAATTACACTTCTTCAAGCTTTATCTTGAACATTACTGCTACAGGAGATGCTCCAATTTTGGGATCTATTGAAAATCATTCTTTGACCGTGAATGATATCCTTTTACTTGATATTAATTCGACTGATGAGGAGGATGGTGATGACTCGAGCGGTAATTTGACATATAGTTTAAATTTTACTTCTGGAACAGACTTTGTCGGAACTAATGAAACAATATTTAATACCACTACTGGAATTCTTAATTTTACCTTTAATTCCTCTCATGCCGGAGAATATCATATTAATGTTACTGTAAATGATTCTACGGGATTGAACGATTCTCAAGAGTTTAGGCTCTACGTTTATGGAATGCCGGATATAACCTCTCCGATTACAGGATATGTTTTTAATTGGACAGAAGGAAATAGTACGGGAGATTTAGATTTCAATGTTAGTTATGGTGTAAATGACACTAATTTAACTTATTTGTTTTATTTAGATAATATCGTTTACTCTAATTTTACTCATTTTAATTATACAAATTTGACTTTAATTTCTTCGGATAATTTAAGGAATGAGACAAATTGGACATGGGTTCGGGAGTCTAATTTTAGTTGGAATTTTACTCCAACTTATTCTGATGAGACTTATGGGATGTTAAAGAATTTGACATTAATGGTTTATAATCCTGATTATCCTGAATTGAACGATTCGATTAACTGGAAGGTAAATATTAGTCACACTAATGAGAATGTGAGTTTTTCTGGTTATATCAGTGATCAGGGCCCTATCAGTGCGGGGGCAGCAATTGAGATCAATTTAAGTGAGTATTTTAGTGATGCAGATTATTTTGATAAGACTCTCAATCAAACGGTTAATTTCACTTTAACGGCGGTTTCTGGGGGAAGTTATGTTGCTGCAGATTCTTCATTTTCGGATTGGATTCTTAGTCTTAGCTCTCCTGTAGCTACTATAGAAGTTATAAGGATTACCGCATACGAGTACAATTCTTCAAATATCAGCATTGGTAATGCGAGTAGTAATGATTTTCAAGTGGAGGTAGTTCCGGCTACTACGACTACCGTTACTCGAACGGGTGGCGGGGGAGGTACTAGTAAACTCAAACACTACTCTCTGAAGTTGATTGTTCCTCAGGATGTTATTATTTCTGAGCAAAACTACATTGACGTTCCTTTTTCTGTAGATAATAACGGACAGGTAGATTTGGTGGGCATTAATCTTAGTAGTACGGTTAGTTTTGAGAATGTTTTCTCTGATGACCTGTCTATTACTTTTGAGGATGGATATATTGAAGAACTAAAGATCAATCAATCGGAGAATTTTTCTATGAGGATTTATGCGAATACTCAGCGTTCTGGAAAGTACCGGGCAACTATCCAGGCAGATGTGGAATCTCCAATGTTTTCTGATTGGGCAGAGTTTATCATTGATTTGAGGGAGACGAATGAAACTGAAGCGGAGCAGATTTTGATTTTTACTGAGAAACTTATCGCTGAAAATTCTGAATGTTTAGAATTAACTGAACTTCTGAAGGCCGCAGAACAGGCATTCAATTCTGGAGATTTTGCTCTGTCCTTACAAAAATCTCAAGATGTTGTTGGGGCCTGCGAGACTGCAATTAAAGCGAATGAGCAGGTTAGGTATGGAGACGGGGTGGTTGGCCAGACTTTCTATTATGCTTCGTTTGCAACTTTATCGATTTTCTTTATCGGCCTGGTTTTCTATATCTATAAAAGAGTAAGGTTTAATAAATCGAAAATAAATGAATATATATAAGTGACATGGCAGTAAAAAAAATTGGTGATTCAAAAAAGGTGATCCGGGCCGTGAGGTCCAAGAAGGATTTGAAAAGCATTCCTAAGGCTGTTAAGAACCCTGTAATTTCTTCAAAGGGGGTTGGAAAGATTTTATTGGATGTTGAAAAAGAGATGGAGAAAGTTGTTGTTGGTCAGAAAGCAATTGTTCGAGGTATTCTTAGGGCAGTTTTGTGTGGGGGTCATGTTCTTGTTGAAGGTGTACCTGGTGTTGCAAAAACTTTAATCGTTAAGGCTATGGCCAGGGTTATGGGTTGCGACATGAAAAGAATCCAATTCACTGTTGATCTTTTGCCTACAGATATTACTGGAATTATGAGTTATTCTCCAGATAGGGGATTTGAAATGATTAAGGGACCTGTTTTTACGAATTTTATTCTTGCGGATGAAATTAATCGGGCACCCCCAAAGACTCAGTCGGCTTTGCTTGAAGCAATGCAGGAAGAGAGCGTAACTATTGCAAGAAAGACTTACGAATTGCCTAAACCATTTTTTGTTATGGCAACCGAGAATCCTTTAGAGGTTAGTGGAGTATATTCTCTTCCTGAAGCCCAGATTGATAGGTTTCTATTCAAGTTGTTGATCAAATATCCGAAGATTGAAGAGGAGAGTTCCATTCTTTCAAAAAATACCACTATTCGGGATTTTGAGGATTATGGTTTGCAACCTTTATTGTCTCCCCAGATAATCATCGACTTACAGAGGAGAGTTAAGCAAGTTTTTACTTCCGATACTATCCGAGATTATATCGTTAGAATTGTTTCCGAGACTCGAGATAAGGGCTTTGAGCTTTCTAAGTATATTTCCTATGGTGCAAGTCCTAGGGCCTCTATTGCCCTGTATATCGCATCTAAGGCGGAAGCATTGATGTCTGGAAGAAATTTTGTAACGCCCGCAGATGTTCAAAAGGTTGTTTATCCGGTTCTTCGACATAGAATTATTTTGAACTATGAGGCAGAAGCAGAGGGGATTAGTTCTGATAAGGTAATAAAGCATATTCTAACAAAGGTGAATGCGCCTTAGGGAGATATTTATGGTAGATGATGTTTCTAATGTTTCGATTGAAGCTACTCCTGTTTTGAAAAAAGGAAAACTAATGGTTAATATTCCTAAAGTTATCTCTGAATTTGAGAATGCAATGCATCGATTTCCGGTTAAGAAGGTTTTGTATCGGGCGGTCTTTAGGGGAAAGGGATTAGAGTTTGATTCTTATCGAGGATTTGAAAAAGGGGATAATGCTGAATTGATTGATTGGAAAGCTAGCCTGAGATCCAATAATCTTTTGATTAAGAAATATATTGAGGAGAGAAATCTCGGAGTTTATTTTCTCGTTGATGTTAGTAATAGCATGTTATTTGGTTCTGGGAATAAATTAAAGGCAGAATATGCCGCAGAATTAATCGCAGCCTTAAGTCATTTAATTATTGGTGCGGGGGATCAGGTGGGCCTAATTATGTTTTCTGATAAAATTGTAAAAATTTTGCATCCTTCTAATAGTAAGAATCAATTCGCGCTTTTTGCAAAATTTCTCTCTGATTCAGAATTTTATGGGGGTGGCTTTGATTTAGATATGGCTATTGATCATGTTTTAAAGACTGTTCGTTCAGAATATACAGTCTTTATTATGGTTTCCGATTTTATTAAGGTTAAGAAGAATGTTGATTTAAAATTGAGAATGTTGGGCTCGCGGTTTGAAGTTATGTCTGTGATGATTCGAGATCAGATGGATGAACATCTTCCAAATATCAAACACCAATTTGCCGTCCAGGATCCGTATTCTGGAAGACAGATGATCTTAGATCCGTCTATTGCAGCAGAGAAATATCGGGAGCAAGTTATTCGTCAAAAAGGAATGCTAAAGGATCTTTTTCGTCGGGCAAATATTGATTTACTAGAATTAAATACTACAAAGCCTTTCGCGATTTCTGTGTCCTCCTTTTTGAAAGGGCGGGCAGGAGGTTTCTAATGGTTGCAGTTTCTTTTTTATATCCTAAATTTTTATTTTTGCTGTTACTTGTTCCTTTTTTTGTATTTGTATATTTCTTTAGCGTAGTGTATAATAAAAAGAAAGCAATTGTTTTTTCTAACTTTGAGGCAATGGAGAGATTTTATGATATTGAATTTTTCTCAAAGAATTTTCTCGCACTTTACTTAAATCTTGCAATACTGATATTACTTATTTTTACAATTGCCGGAACTGCGGTTTCTTTTTCGGTAGATACTAGTGCCTTTTCATATGTAATTGCAATTGATGGTTCGGGAAGTATGACTACCTCGGATATTTTTCCAACTCGTTTGGGTGCTGCAAAAATTTCTGCTAAAAATTTTATTGAATCCCTTCCAATTGGGGTGGAGATTGGAATTATTGGTTTTTCTGGAGATGCCGAAGTCCTCCAGGTTTTAGATAATTCTAAAATCCGGGCTAAAATGGCGATTGATAGTATGGGAATTGGACAAATTCAGGGAACTAATATCTATAATGCTTTGATCGCTGCTAATAAATTGTTTGAGGGTCGTAATATGAAGTCTATTGTGCTAATTAGTGACGGTCAGTTGAATGTTGGGGATGCTCCCCAGATTACTCGTTATGCGAACCGAAATAATCTGATAGTTAATACTATCGCGGTTGGAACTGAGAAGGGTGGTTTGACCGAGTTGAATACTCTTTCTACTGTGGACGAGGAATTCTTGAAGGCTTTGGCATTTAATTCTGGAGGGAAGTTTTTTAGAGCAACAGATGTTAATGAGTTAGAAAATTCATTTAGCGCATTAATCCGAGAGACTAATGAGCAAGTTACAATTGACATCACTCTTTATTCCTTATTTGCTGTTGTGATCCTTTTTGCACTCACCTGGATTATGCATAATCTTAGATTTAAAGTGATTCCTTAATTTGACAAAGCTGTTAATTAGAATTTATAATTGGGATTCATAGAATTTCTTTCTTAGCATTTCCCTATTAACTTCATCTTTGTGAACGAATCCCCTAAACGGAAGAAACCTCTGAAAGAATCCACTAGGTTTTTCTGGCTCCCCACATATTGCTGATGCAAATTTTCTTATTTCTTTTGAGACTATATTTTCTCTGTCGTGTACTGTTATGGGAGTTTTGTGATGTAATGCAATCGCCATGTTTTTATGATCCCTTATCCTTGCCATTACCGGAACTTCTGAGATATTTTCTATTTCATTAAGGTTGAATTCATGTCTCGGACTTCTTATTTTATTGACTATCATTCCCTCAACCGGGGTTTCTTGTTCTCTTGCTAGTTTTGCAGCCTTAAGGGAAGTTGTTAGTGTAACGTGGTCTGGGGAAGTTACAATGAAGATCTTGTCTGCCGCAGCAATTACTGGTTTTAATTCTTCATAGTTTGGAGAAGAATCTATTATTATGAAATCATAACGTGGTTTGAATTTATTCAGGATTTTTTTAAGTTTAAAGACGTCTACTTCATCCTGATAGTCCATTGATGCAGGGACAATGTCTATTCCGTGAGATTCATAGATTGCATTATGAAGTCCGACCCCGAATAGTGCGTCATGAAGTGTGACTTCATTTGTCAAATCGAGATATAGTCCTATATTTGGGGCAGAAAAGTTTGCATCTACAAGAAGGACCTTTTTACCAAAATCATTTACTAGGGCTGAAGCTGTTTCAAGTGCTAAGGTTGTCTTACCGACACCCCCCTTTATAGAAACAAACGCTAGCGTATTAGTCATTTTATCACCCTCAATTGATAACATTAAGTTAGAATGGTATATAAAATTGTTGGTGGGTGTGGGGGGCGTTTTTGGGGTTTTCTCTATTTAATAACTACTCTCCAGTTACGACAAATAGAAAGGTTTAAATAGGATTTTCCCCTTTGTTCAGCATGGAAAAGAAGGGAATAGTGCGAATAAAAGCAGAATATTTGGGTGCTGTAAAGCAACTTCCCCCATTTATTCGAGAACTGAAAGCGGTTCTGCCGGAGGCTATAATTGACATTGAAACTGGAGATCACACAATAGCTAGTAAGCATACTGCCAGAACACTAAGAAATGACCTGGCCCTTGAAGGAATTAGAGCCTCAAGGATACATATTAATGGTCGCAAGAATAAGAAGCCTGATGCGCATGTTTCATTTGAATACCATCCGGGTATGGCAGGTTATTCCCCTGCGACCGGGTTCCATTTTTTCATAGATCCTTTAAAATTCGAACCTAGAAGATTACTAACTGGGGGGGAAATTGCTAAGATACGGGATGAATATTTTCTCGGTTCAAAAAAGGTTGTTTTAGGAGGATCTATCCAAGATGATGAACTGAAAGATTTTGTTGCTCAATCAGAAAGGATACTCTCTCAGGACAGGAATACTAAAATCATGATTGTCCCAAGATGTCCTAATGATGCTATAGAAACCTTAAAAGATCTAGGAGTGGGATGTGCTTTTGATAGAAGCTCTGCCGGAAGAGATACTAATTACACCCTTATCACTGAGGTTGGAGTTTTGGATAGATTATATTCTGCTTGTGACGTCGCAGTCATGGGAGATACCTTCTCTTGGAATGGGTGGGGACAAAATCCCCTAGAACCCGCACTCTATGGGAAGAGGATTGTCACTGGACCTAATAGTCGGCTTAACCGGACTGCCTATGAGGGTTTGGAAGAGAGCGGTTTACTTCAGAGTGTCGAAGTGGAAAATATTGCATACGCGGTTTTAATGGATGATTCACCGGAAGGATTAGCCACTAGCCAAAAGAAAGCTGCAGAGTTTATCAAATCCAAACAAGGCGCTGCAAAAGCTTATGCGGGATTGGTTGCAGGAGTTGTTCGGGGAGAATATCCTACTGAACGGCATTCAGAACTTGTCTCTAAAATTGCAGCTTATGACTCTGGAAATTTTGGGGAGTGGGGATATTAAAATGGAAAAGAAGAGAATACACATTAATGCGGAATTTTTGGGGGCTGTAAAGCAACTTCCTTTCCTAGTTAGGGAACTGAGAACCGCCTTACCAAAGGTTACGATTGATATTGAAACTAAGGATTATATTTTTGCGGATAACACTACGGGCGGAACATTAATGGCAGATTTGGCTCGAGAAGGGATAAGGGATTCTGGGATTTCTATTAATCAAGTTCCGCAGAGGGATGAACCTAAAATTCGTTTTGTTTGTAGGGCTGAGGATACTTCACTATGGGGGACGATGAATCTTCCAATAGATCCTTTAAAATTTGAATCTAGGAAATTACTCGATGCTGATGAGATCGCCAAATTAAAAGCTAAATATTTTATTGGTGATCAAAAGGTTATCTTGGGAGGCTCTATTCGTACATATGAGATGGACGAGTTTATGGGCCAGTCAAAAAAGGCTATAGCGAAGAATAAGAACACAAAAGTTATAGTTGTTCCTAGGAATCCAGATTCTGCCAGGTCTACGATGAATGGTTGTGGAGTTAATTATTCTATGAATGCAGACCCTGCCGGAAGAGATACTAATTACACTCTGATAACTGAAATGGGAATCTTAGATGGGCTATATTCTCTTTGTGACGTTGCAGTGCTTGGAGATACATTCTTTACTGGAAGTGGCGGACAAAACCCTCTAGAACCTGCAGTCTATGGTAAGAGAATTATTTCGGGACATTATAATAAAAATAATATGGCGGCTTATGATGGCTTGAAAAATAGCGGGTTACTTAAGAGAGTTCGGTGGAAGAAAATTGCAAGAGAGGCTGGGAGAAATGTCTCTGATAGAAAATTAGATGCTCAAAGGAAAAAGGCTGCAGAGTTTATAGGATCTAGGCAGGGTGCTGCAAAGTTCTATGCGGAAGTGGTTGCAGAAGTTGTTGAACGGGGAGATAATCTTACTCGTGAAAAATGTCGGGAACTAGAAGCAAGAGTTAGGGATTATGCTACTAATGGTCCTGCGGGGGGGAGTTGTTAATATGGCTAAGAAAAGAATTCAGGTTATGGCAGATTATTTGGGGGCAATTAAGCAACTTCCACCATTTATTCGAGAGCTGAGAACAGCCCTACCGGAGGCTATAATTGATATTGAAACAAATGATTATGTCAATCTTGATAGGGAGACAAATACGAGTCGAACCTTGAGGGAAGATCTAGCTTTTGAGGAATTGGCTGATTCGGGAGTACTTATTGACTGTCCCGATGGAGGAAATGCCGATGCTAGCGTTTCTTTCGTGTGTGCTCCTAATTCTGTTGTTTTTGGGAAGAGGGGGAATATTGGGTTCCATATAGATCCCTTAAAATTCGAACCACGAAGACTACTAGATGCTGAAGAGATCGCTAAACTTCGAGATAAATACTTCCTCGGTGATCGGAAGGTTGTCTTGGGAGGGTCCATACACGGGGTGGAGATGGAAGATTTTGTTGCTCAAGCAAATAAGGTAATCCGGCAGAATCCAGATATAAAAATTATGACTGTTTTAAGAAATCCTACGGATAAAGTTAAATTGGATAACTTGGGAGTTAATTATGCTATGAATGGGGCCCCTTCTGGAAAAGATCTTAATTACACCCTTGTAACCGAAATGGGTGTTTTAGATAGGTTATACTCTATCTGCGATGTTGCAGTAATGGGAGATACTCTTCTTCAAGGGTGGGGACAAAACCCCCTTGAACCTGCGTTCTATGGCAAGAGAATTGTATCTGGAAAGAGCTTCACTAATAATGGTGTTGCTTATCGAGGACTACAAAATAGCGGATTACTAAAAATGGTGAATGGAGAAGGTCTTGCAGATGAAGTTTTAAGAGAAGTTCCTGAAGGCGAACTAGCCGATAGTCAGAGAAGGGCTGCAAGATTTATTGAATCTAAACAAGGTGCTGCTAAATTTTATGCAGGGCTGGTTGCCGAAATAGTTAATGGGGGAGATAATCTTAGTACTAGGGAACGTGCGAGTATTGGTGGCAGATTATTTCATTATTCTAAACATGGAAGTCTTGTTGGGGTGAGTTGTTAATATAGCTGGTGAAAGAATATGTGTTTGGGAATGGGATTCTGAAACTTTTTTATCCGATAAACATGAAACGTGGAATTTCTTTTCCATCGACGTTAACTGTTTCTAGAAAACTGTCTTTTGGTCTTGCCCAAATGGCATTGTTACCGAATTCTTCAGAATCATAAAGTGATTTGTAGATAACTAATTCTTGCAAGGTCTCGCTATGTCTAGCTACCCCGATAACTTCATATTGCTTTCCCTTAAAATGTTCATATCTTCCGAGTTTTACTTCCATGATTTACTTTAAATCTTCAAATTCAATCTCTCCAGAAATTAATTTTCTTAAAGTATCTTTTAGCTCTGGGATTTTGATTCGAACTTGTTTTCCGTCATCTCGATTTCTGATTGTTACGTCTTTTTGTTTTATGCTGTCGCTGTCTACAGTTATGCAAAACGGTGTTCCGATTTCATCGTTTCGCGCGTATCTTCTTCCTACGGATCCAGAGTCATCATAGAGGACGTTCCATTCTTCTCTAAGATTTTTGTATATTTCTTTTGAGATTTTTACAAGGGCCTCATCTTTCTTTACAAGGGGGAAGATTGCAACTTTTATTGGGGCTAGTTTTGGATTAAGTTTTAAGATTACATTGTCTTTTTCTCCGACGGTGTAAGCTTCGTTCATGAAAACAAGGAATGCTCTTTCTACTCCGAATGATGGCTCGGCTACTACCATTGGTAGGATTTTTCTGCCTGATGCGTCGTCCATTATTTCCATAGATTTTTTTGATTTCTCTTGATGTGCGGAAAGATCGTATGTTCCCCTGTCTGCGATACCTTGTAGTTCCTTCCATCCGAATGGAAAATTATATTCTAGATCCCATGTGTCCGTTGAGTAATGCGATTTTTCATCTTTGGTATGTTGTCTGATTCTGAAGTTTTCCATGTTTGCTCCGAGGGACTTGAACCAGTTTAGACTTGAGGAAAGCCAGTATGCGTGCCAAGGTAATTGGATTATTTTTTCTTTTAATGCGGTCTTGATTTTCATTGGAACTGGTTCTTCGTTTTTCTCTTGCATCTCTTCTGAAAAGAGTTTTATCTCAATGTCTTCGATTTCATACGGGCATTCTTCTTTCTTTTCTGGATCAATGAAATATTCAATTTCCATTTGTTCTAGTTCCCTTACTCTGAAGATGAAATTTCGTGGGGCTATTTCGTTTCTGAATGCTTTTCCAATTTGAGCGATTCCGAATGGGAGTTTCAATCGAGCGTTATCTTGGACTAGTTTGAAGTTTGTGAAAATTAGTTGGGCTGTTTCGGGTCTTAAGTAAGCTAGTGTTGAGTCTTCTTCGATTGGTCCGACTTGGGTTGTGAACATTGGGACGAACTTTCCTTTTGATTCTACGTCGCTTCCACACTTATCACATTTTGCCGTTGCTAGTTCTTGCTCGTCTACCTTGAATTTATTTTTACATTTTTTACAAACTACTGCGATGTCTGTGAAGTTTTCTACGTGTCCTGAAGCTTCCCAAACTTTTGGGTTTGTGATTATTGAACCGTCGATTCCGACAACATCTTCCCGGCAATGCACGTGATGCTTCCACCATTGTGTTTTAAGATTGTTTTTTAATTCGGATCCGATTGGTCCATAGTCCCAGAATCCTGCAAGCCCGCCGTATAGTTCTGCAGAAGGGTAAATGAATCCCTTTCTCTTACAAAAGTTTGCCATCTCATCGATTGTTAGCGGTTTCATTTCTTTTTTCTCTTCCATAATAACTGGTTTCTCTTTGGGTTTATTAATTTTATTGTCTTGATTTAGATTGGCTATAATCTCCTTTTTCTTTTTCTCGGCTTCTTTCCTAGTTTTTCCGAGGTAGGCAATTGTTTTGGCCTTGACTTTCCCTCCCTCCCGGATGCTTTGCCTAAGATAATAGTAGTCTCTACCTTTAATTTCTTTCTTTACAATGAACATAAGTTAGGTACTACAATTAGGTATATAAATGTTTTGTTAGGCACTACATGAAATTTATCTGGATTCAATAACTTTAAATACAAATTTGCCGGAAATTAATTAAGGCCCTGTAACTCAGCCTGGATAGAGTGCTAGCCTTCTAAGCTAGAAGTCGCAGGTTCGAATCCTGTCAGGGCCGTAAGGTGATGGTAAGGAATCGCCTTAGAATTCTGAAGAAATAAAATGGAAGGACCTCTGCCTAAAGAAATCAAAAGCTTTCCTGAAACTGCTCGTGAGGAGAGGCTAGTTCAAATACAAGATCAATTATCTAGGCTTGGCCGCTCAGTGTGGGCGACAGAAGAATGTGGTCAGTGTGGCGTTTGTTGCTACAAATTCATAATTCCTGAAGTGAATAAGGATAGACAGTATACCTTGTGTGAAAATTTAAGTGTTGATGAGGGAAAAGCACATTGTGAGATCCAAGATCACAAAGAAAGTGTCTGCGGAAATTTTGGATGTTATCGTACTTTTCCGGGGATGCCCGGCACTCCAATACAAAGATGGCAGATGATGCAGATGGCCGTAAAGGTTCTTAAAACAAAAACTCAAAAAGATGTTAATCTAGTTCTTAGAACTCCCCTATTAACACGAAATCAGGTGGGTTATATCTTGGGGTGTATTCGTGAAAAGAATAAACCTAAACTTACTCCTAAGCAGCTTAGGGAGAAACAAAAAGCTTTAGAAAATTTACTTGGAGGCTTATAATTTTTCATACCCTAAACCTTAAAAATAAGGTTAAGTTCCCTTTTTTGTGCAGGGGTAGCCAAGTAGTAAGGCAAGCGGCTGCAACCCGCTGATCCTGGGTGCAAATCCCGGCCTCTGCTTTTGGGAAAAGAGTTCTGATAAATTGAAGATGGATAAAAAATCGGCTAGTAGAATGTCTCTAGATGAGATTATGGATATTTATCCAAATGTTTGGAGGAGTAGAAAAAATATTATTGAAGATGTTGCTGGGGAAATGCTGTTTAAATATTGTGGGTTTGATGGGATAAATTGGAATGCTCTTTCGGAGGGAGAAAATATCCATTATTTTGAAGATAAAAGAGCAGTTATCCCTTTTTCGGAGGCTGTTTCTAGGACTGTTGTGGTTCAGCCCTATTCAATTTTTTTGCCTAAAACTTTTTCTGAATTTGCCCGTGCTCATGAATTTGGACATATTCTTTTGAGTCATTTGGATGAAGCTAGGCGGATTAGAGAAGATGAAGCCAATTATTTTGCTTATTGTTCTCTCGGCGTTAGGCCTACTGGAACCCGGGCATTTTTCCCAATGTTTGTAGGTACTGTTTCTAATTTTATTTTTAATCCTATTTCTGTTTTAAAAAATATGTTATATGATGAAACTTATATGGAGCATATTGTTGCAGATAATTCTTGCAGGTTACTTGAAAAGAAATAAAAAGCTTCTTTCTCTAGTATATTCATGGCAGAAAAGATTGACGTAACTTTTTTGGGTACTGGAAGTGCTGTTCCGACTTCTCGGAGGAATCATCCAGCTGTGCTTTTGAAGTATAAGAATGAAAATATTCTGATGGATTGTGGGGAAGGAACTCAGAGGCAGTTTCGGAAAGCGAAGCTTAACCCTTGTAAGATTACTAGGATATTGATTAGTCATTGGCATGGAGATCATGTACTGGGATTGCCTGGGCTTTTGCAGACGATGATGCTTAATGGATATAATAAAACCCTTAAGATTTATGGGCCTTCAGGAACAAGACGAAAGATGAGACTTTATCTTGATTTGTTTGCACATAAGGGCGAGAAATTGAGTTTAGAAGTTCATGAAGTGAGAGAAGGCGTTTTTATAGATGAGAAAGAATTCTTTGTTGAAGCTCTTTCGATGGATCACGATTCTCCTGCGAATGCATATTCTTTTGTGGTTAAGGAACAAAATAGAATTGACAAGAAGAAGCTTGCGAAATTGAAGTTGCCTAATTCTCCCTTGATTGGAGAATTGACCAAGGGTAAAACTGTTAAGATTGGGGATAAAAAGATTGACGGGAAGAAGCTACGGTATGTTGAACCCTCTAGGAAAATTTCTTTTGTGATGGATACTAGAATGACTCCAAATGCTATAAAGATTTCCAAGAATGCCGAACTATTAATTTGTGAGACTACTTATTCCAAGGAAGA
This sequence comes from archaeon, assembly GCA_018694115.1. Classification (GTDB taxonomy): domain Archaea; phylum Nanobdellota; class Nanobdellia; order Pacearchaeales; family GW2011-AR1; genus JAGVXH01. Next base: position 36,739 of record JABHNB010000007.1, on the reverse strand, counting down.
AAAAGAAATTGCTTTTGAGCACGCACACTTGACTTCTGTGGACTCTGCTGCTATTGCTAAGAAGGCTAAAGTTAAGAAATTGGCTTTGATGCATTTGAGTCAGAGATATGAGGCTATTCCAAAGGTTATTCTTGGAGAGGTTAAGAAGGCAATCGGCGGATCTGGAAAAGGTGGAATTGAAGTTAGTATTCCGGAAGATTTGGATAAGATGGAATTGTAGGATAATTTATAAGTTGCCCCTTCTTGAAATTTTTATGGAAAAGGAATTATCCGGAGTTAGAATTCTTTTAGGAATTATTTTTATAATCTTGGGGGTCTTAGGCTTATTTCTACCCATTCTTCAGGGAATACTTTTTCTTATTCTAGGGGCTGGTTTTTTAGGATATCCCATCCCGGAGAGATATCTAAATAAAATTAGATTTGGACGTTCTCTTAAGACTAAAAAAACTAAATAATCCAGTTACCACTATCTGTAAAGTTATTAGAATTTGTGTCGTAGTGAAATCAATCCGACAAACACTCAATTCTTATGCTTTAGCTGCAGATGATGGCGAGATGAAGACAATTGTGTCTCCTCGAAGGAACGTTAAGCCGTAGCTCTTCGTCTGTTCTCCGCCTTCAATTTCTTTTGCGTTGTCTAAAACCACATTGATGTGGATGTCGAACGCTAAAAGAGTTCCAACAAATTGCTTGCCGGATTTTAGCTGCACTAAAATCTCTTTACCTTTTGCTGAATTCAGCAAATCCAAAGGTCTTTCGATTCCGTTTACCATAATTGTGTTTGATGATTCGGGTATTTAAAGGTTTCCGGTTGGATTTTTTCAATTATCCCTTTTGATGATAACCTTTTTATATACCTTTTATCTATAATTCCTATGGGGTGGTACGCATTGTTGTCATTATTGTCAGATCGTCGAGTGGCGTTTCTTTTAGGCTTTGTTATAGTAGCAATTGTTGCAGCTGCCGTCTTAACTATTGTTGAGTTGAGGATAAAAAGAAGAAAGAATCTAAGGGCGGCGAAGACTGCTGAAGAAACCGAGACTGATAAATTGAATAAAGTTTTGAAATCTGAGAAGCCGGATATGGAAAAACTTGATTCCGTTAGCAGAACTGCAAAGGAATTCTTTAAGGAGAAGTATGAAACGCATCTTAATTCTAACTATTCTGATCTTGTTGCTCATTTTGAAAAGGCACATAACCCTGAAGCTGTAGCTTTTTGTAAAAATATGTTTTCAACATATTATCTTTCCAAGGAAGTAACTGGAGCAAATGTTAATTCTCTTGCGAATTCTTTGATCGTTATGATTCGGAGGAAGAACAGATCTGAGGAGACTTCCAGGGTGCCTACATTTATGGAAAAAGTTGAAAGATACTTTATTCGAAGAAAGAAGGTGTCTATCAAGAAAAAGAAAGCTAACATGAAAGTTAGAATGGTAAGGAAGATCGTAAAGTCTAGAATTCTAGAGAAAAGGAAAACGATTAAGTTATCCTTAATTAAGAAGGATCTTGCTGAAAAAAACAAAAGAATAAAGTTGAAAGAGATTGAAAAGACTTCTAAGAGAAATGAAAAAATTACTCAGAAAAATGAGCGAAAGATTGTCCGGAAGAATCTTTCTGTTAAACGGGCTGCATCAAGAAAGGCTAGACGAGTAAATAGAAAACTTAAGAGACAAAGAAGAGTTTTAATGAGGAAGAGAAAGAGAGCAGAGAGAAAAACTATGAGAGTTGCTGCTAAGCAAACTAGAGTTGCCAAAAAGGCAGCTACTAAGAAATCTAATCTTTTGGCTAAAAAGAGACTAAAGGCTACTAAGAAACTTGAAATGAAACGGATTGAGGAGATAAGGGAATTGAAGGCTAAAAAGGTTGCTGATGCTAAAAAGACTAAGGCGGATAGGGCTCGTTTGGTTAGGATCAAGGAGACTGCGGCACGTAAAAAGGCTGTAAGTTTAGCAAAGAAAAAAGCTGTTGATGCAAAGACAGCAAGAAAGGCTAAAAAGATTGTAATGAAGAAGCGAAAGGTTGCCCAAAAGATTGCAAAACGAAATGCATTAGTAAGGGCGAGGAAGAGTAAGATCGTTCAGGCCAATGTCGTTCGTATGGAGAAGAAATATCAGAAGAAGAAAGCAAAAGAAGGTAAACGGAAAACTAAGGTGGCTAATCGACTTTCAGCTAAGAGAACTAAGGTTATGTTGAAAAAGGCGAAAATTATTGCGAAGAAGAATGCTGAGAAACAGAAAATTGAGGCTAAACTAAGGAAGGAAGCCAAGAGAGTTGCAGAGAAACGGGCTATTGAAATGGCTAAGAAGCAAAAGATTGCGGCTGAAGAGTCCTTTAAGAAAAAAGCTATTGCTGAGAGGAAAGCAAAGGCAGTGTCTGTACAAAAGGTCCGAGAGGCAATAAAGTTGGATAAGAGACGAGAGGAAGAAGATGCAAGGAAACTGAAAGAACTTTTTGAAAAGAATAGGAAGGAGAAGATTTTGAAAGATAAACGTTCTCTGGAAAATCAAAAGATTGCAGCTAAGAAAGCTAAGGCTGCTAAAATTAATGGAAGGAGAAATGCTCGTGTGGCGGCTAAGGTTGCAGCTAAGAAAGCTAAGATTGCAAAAAGAACTGAGAAGAAAAATGCGAGGATTAGGGCAAAAGTTTCTAAGAAGAAGGCTAGAATAGATAGGAAGGCAAAGATTATTGCAGCGAAGAAATCTAAAAAGGCTAAGAGAATTGCAGAAAAGGATGCTGAGCGATCCAGAATTATTACAGAAAAGAAATCTCGGAGACAAGGAATTGAGTCTAAGAAGAATGCGGCAGTTGAAGCTAAGAAGAGGGCAAAATTGAATCGGGGGATTGCGGCTAAAAAGGCTAGGGAAGCTAGAGAACGAAAGATCGAGGAAGATAAATTTAAGGCTAAGGCCGATGCAGAGAACACTAGACGAAGGAGACTGTCGGCTAAGAGAACTAAGGTTATGGCTAGGGATAAGAAAAAAGCAGACAGGAAGGCAATGAAAGAGGCTTCTAGAAGGGGGAGAGAGCTAAATAGAAAAACAAAGATTGATGCAAAGGCGGCTAAGAATGCTACGAAGATAAGGGCTAGATTGAAGATTAAGCGAGAAAAGAAGATTGCAAAAGAGGAAAAGGCACGAGTCAGATTATCAAGAATTGCAGCTAAGAAACGGGAGAGGGAAGTTAAGATTAGATTGAAGGCGGTAGAGGCTGAGGCAAAACGAAGAAGTAAAAAGAAGAGTCCTGAAAAAGCTAATAAGGAAAATCATACTATCGGAAGTAAGGAATGGTTTAAGGCAATGAACAAGCGATGATGAAAAGAATATAAACCCTTTTTCTTTAGAGATTATATGCAAAAGAAATGGGTGACTTGGATCAATATCTCTGTGATTGTTATTATTCTTCTCGTTTTAGTCTATGTTGCGTTAGAATTTTCCGGAGAGGAATCTATTTTAGATGCGGAGGAATGTATTGATGTAAATAATGTGGCGAGTTTTATTTATGATCTATGTTATGATGCTTATAGTAAGAATATATTCATGGAAGTAAGGAGAAGCTTTGATAGTTATAATGTGAATAATCTTAAATTTTCTTTTTTTGACTTTTCAGATAAGACCTTTGATATCTCTGACGTTCCAGATAATAATGATTCTCGTGCCTTTAAGATTCCTGCAGAGAAAAATCCTCAGACATTAAATGTTGTTCTGGATATCGTAAAGGATTTTTCTTCCCCTGTTTGTGATGTTCCTCGGGGTCTTTATGTGAAGTACTGTCCTTCAGGAATTAGTCAAGAGAATCTTAGTGGGGGTATCAGTCCGTTGGCAGGGGTGGATGCCGAGGATTTCGTTTCTGTTGGAACATCTGAAGAAAAATCAGATATTTTATCAATAGATCTTGTAGATAGGGAAAGGGTCTGGACCTCCATTTGCGAGTCTGCATGGTCTTGTTCTGCATGGGAGGACTGTGAGGAAGGTATTCAAAAGAGGAGTTGTGAAGATAGGAGAGATTGTTTCGTTCCTACTTCCGTACCTGATTCAACAAGATATTGTGATGGAACTTGTGTTGAAGATTGGGAGTGCACTTGGTCCGGGTGTTCAAACGGCTATACTGTCCCAGATTGTAATGATATTAATCGTTGTGGGACTTCTTTTATTAGACCTAATAAACTTAAATGTGGGGCAGATGCGCGTTTAAGTTGTGTTCCCGAAGTTGAATGTAGTGAGTGGACGGAGTGCGGGGTAGATTACACCTTTATGGATTTGACTGGAAGGGCAATAAATAAATTGAGTGGAACTAAATCTCGAGTTTGCATTGATAAAAATGGTTGTGCAGATGCAGAAAACGAGATGAGAAATTGTTCAGTTAATGTCGACATTTACACTAAAACTGTTAAGAAATGTGGAAAGGATTATTTGGGAGTTTTTGATAGATTGGATAATTCTTTAATTGCGAGGATTGATAAAAAAACTGGCGATGAACCTTATTTAAATATTCATTTAGGTTCTGATGATGAGAATTCTCAATATTGTGATTATTGTTTTGATGGTATTCGGAATGGCGATGAGACTGGGGTGGATTGTGGTGGGGGTTGCCCTTCTTGTTCAGATAAGTTTGTACGAGTTGCGTACAGGCGAAAGACTTGGATTACCCGATTTGGGGATTGGATTAAGAATCTTCTTATTTAGTTATAGAAATAGTTAAAAATGATGATTCTGTTGGATTTTTATGAGAAGAAGAGATTTTATCAAAGGTTTTGGAAAAGCTACCTTGGCTGCAGCTGTGGCCTCAACTGCGGCAGGATGTGGACATATTGCAATGCAAACTGCTTTTAGTAAAGTCACTGGAAATTCCGTCGAGATTCCGGGGAAGGGCGGAAGAAGGGCGAGATCATTGACTTTTTTTCATGATCCGGATCATACCCATTACACTATGATTTATTCTAATCCTTCCGATAAGGTCTATGAAAGAGAGATCAAGCGAGATAAGGTCGGAGAAAGTACTTATGATCTAAAGGTTATTGAATATGATTCAAATCACTCCTTGAAAAGAACCATATACTCTCATGCTTATCCTGGTGTAAGATTCCATAAGAATGATGTCCGGATTGTCTGGTCTGATGGAAGGGAAGAAGAAATGAATCATCTTCCTAAAGGATTATCTGATAAGATTTTTGTAACTCCCGGAAGATAAGGAAACATAATTAAAGGGAGAATGAATTAGGTTATTATGGAAGAGTGTATTTTTTGTAAAATTGCTATGGGGGAGACCTCTAGCGAGAAAGTTTTTGAAAGTGACGATTTTATTGTGATTAAGGACGCAAATCCTAAGGTTGAAGGGCATTTGTTGGTGATTCCTAAGAAGCACTATAGAGATTTTTTGGATATGCCTCCGGAGTTATATGAAAAATTGTTGATGACTGCCAGGGAAACCGTTGATAAGATTGGCGTAAAAGAGTTTAATCTTATCATGAATAATGGAAAGTTTGCTGGGCAAGTTATTGATCATGCACACTTGCATATTCTGCCCAGAAAAGAGGATGATGGTTTTAGAATCTGAATTTAGAATTTCTTATTAGTTCCAAGTTATTGGTGTTAACTTTGATAAAATCATTTCTGAATTGAATAATACTCCCTCGATCATTCTATCTGTTCTATCTGAGTCATGCATTATCCCATTTACTATTTCTTTTGCTCTTTCTGTGACATACCCTCCTTGGGCAAAGTGATCTTCAATCATAGTAATTGTTTGGAGATTTAGTATAAAAAGATTATCGTCCTGGATAAGATACTTGGTTTATGGGTCAAATGGCTCTGCCGAGTGCTGACCTCGGGACCTCCGCCTCATGAGAGCGGCGCTCTACCGCTGAGCTACAGAGCCAAAACTAGAAAATAAAATCACTTTAAAAGGTTATTGAAAACAAATAAAAACCCCTATTCCTATGATCCCTTATGGCAGTAGGGGAGGTAGTTGTAAATGCTAGTGATGTTGTTGGAGAGGTTGTAACAAAGATTGTTCCAGCATTGCTTGAGCAGGCAGGATGGCTAGTTACGGTTCTTGAAGCTATTGGAATTGTGATGATTATTTACATAATCTACTTGATTTATCGGGGGATTATGGGGATTAGGGATCGTCGAAGACTTAGAAAAATTGAGAAAAAGATTAATGAGATTGATAAGAAGTTAGACAGGTTACTTGATGAGAAGAAAAAGGTAAAGAAACATAAAAAATAATCTAATTATTTTTTTGCTAAAACTATTTCCATTGTTGAAACATTAACTGCCTTGCCTTCTTTGTTCTCAAATTCTTCGCTGGCAATTTTAACATCTTTAACATAGACCTCTTTTTCTTTAAGGAATTTTCTCCGCGCAACTTCTGCAACATCTACTGCTTTAGAAATAAACTTTCCTCGAGATTTGATTGTAACTTCAGATACGCCGATTGTTGAGAATTGCATAACTACTCCGGTGATATAGTTCATAAATGGTTTCCCTCCAATAAAAACTGAATTTTCTCCAGATTTTTGTTCTTCTTCAGTCTCTTTTATTTCTTGGTTTTCTATTGTCATTGTAGTTTTAGTCGTCGGTATTTGATTCGCCGTCGTCGATTATCTTTTTTGTGTTTTTGTTTATTCTAGCAATATAACCTGCAATCTGATTTCTCATTCTTTTACTAGGTAATGTACTTCCAAGTGCCTTTTTGTTTTCTTCAAATGTCTTTCCAAAGGATTCTGGAGATTTCTCTATAAGTTGTCTTGAAGATCTTTTGATTAGTGTTGTTTTGATTCTTCCCATATCATAGGTGTGAGGTTTTGGGTTTAAAAGGATTATGGTTGTCAATTTAGTCTAACTTGTCAACTTTTGCAAGTTTCTTGTATGCATCAATAGTTTCGTTCATTTTTCTTGTTAGATCTCCTTGGATGATGATATGATAGGGGAGATTTGACTCTTTTGCTTTTTTGTAACATTTCATTAGCTCTAATTCATTAATTCTTTTCTTCTTGAATGCAAATAGCATGGCGGATTGTGATGGAGATTCAATCCTTGCAATTACGTTTTTCTTGTTTACTTCTTCAATTGATATTATCTTCGTGTTTTGTGTCTCTAAGAATTCTTCTACTTCCTTTAGAAATGTTTTTGTTGATATTTGTTCTGCAGGTTTTTTGACAGGGATTTGTTTTTCTTCAAAGATGTTTTCAACTTTTTTTGGTTCTTCTTTTTTTGGTTCTGGTTTTGTCGGGGTTATTCGTAGGATTTCAGGCCTTTTCTTAACTATTTCTTCTTTCTTTTGAGTTATTCCAACCTTTACTGGTTCCTTTTTGATTAACTTCCCGGGCTCTTTTTTTGGAGACAATATTGCTTCAATTTCTTCTTTGGGTGTGAAGATATATCTCCAAATGATTTTTTCATCGAATTTGAATGGGGCGGCGAAATCCTTGATATTCCTTAGGGCTACTCTGATTGCGGGGGATTGAATTTCATCTGTTAGGACTTTTTCTTTTTGGAGTTTTAGGAATGCCTCTTTTTCAACTGATTTCAAATTATCTGTATGTTCTTCTAATTTTTGTTCTTGTCCAGGTAATAGATAGAGGGGAGAAGCTCCGATTCTTATGTTACTTGTGATCACTCTTTTTGTACTTAATAGTTCTGAAATAATTGCTGATGCGAACATTGGGGTCATATCTATTGATTTTGCTATTCTGACTGGAAGAGACGGACCATTTGTCTCAAGAAATTTGATAATTTTTTCTTTTACATCTTCGACATTTATCATGTTTTTAGAAGTTTGATTGAGATTATAAAGATTATTGTATTCGTGAAGGGTAGTATCTATTGTCTTTCTGGGAAATAGGTTTTGATTCGGTTATACTAACAAATCTTTCTGAGAGAATTGAACCAGGGCGTGGTTCTGTCACACTTTTGAATCTTTCTGGAATATCATAACTATTTTCCATATCCAATAAAGATTTTCCTCCTTTTTATAAATTTATATTCTGTTGTTATAACTTCTTCCAACCTACTTCATAATAGATTACATCGCCTTCATCATCTACGATTGCGATTAGAAGATTCTTTTTTGTACTGTGGGCGACTCTGTTCTTTGCGGAGAAATCTTGCCAGGTCATTGTCTGACTTTCTGAAACTGGGAAGAGGATCCACTTAGCGTGATCTTTTCCGATTGATTTGCCAGGTTCATAGACTCTGAACTCTGCTCCGAACTTTAGTGCGGTTTTTACAATATAGCCCCTTTTTCTTAGATCTTTGAAGACAAGATATTTTGTTTTGAATTTTTTATCAATTCTTTGGAATTTTTTTAAGAGTTCTTTCTGGGGGATCTTTTTGCCCCGGAAATCTGTGACTTCCATTTTCTTTTTTTGTACTAGGAATAGGGTTTCTGGCAATGAATAGAGAATTTTTTCTCCCAATTTTTCTCCGAATCTTTGAGATGCAAAAAGATTTTGAGCTTCCGCTGAGTTTGATGTTACCCTATTCGAGATCAATGCTGACTGAATTGCCATAATACTATATTGGATCTTTAGTTATAAGTTTTTGCTAAGAATACTTCTGTTTTGGTTTTAAAATTATTTTGCTCATCAAACAAGAGTTGTTTTGTTGGCAATGTCTTTCTCCAAAATCATAATCTGGTTGGAATTTCAAGTTAACCACATCATAGGGGCACTGAATAATTTTCCCTCCGATAAAATAATTTGAAAATCTACATTTATTATCTGCAGCAGTTGTCGTACTCTCAAAAACTCCTCTTTTTGAGACATGAATTGCCATGTCCCCCGTGTATTCTTCTAAAAATTGATGAACCAACTCCTTATATTTCAAAACTGGCATCGTAATTTCGGTATCATCGAAAAATTCTTTCCTTGGGTTATCTAGCTCCCGAATACTTGATATAAAGAAGGTCTTGCATCCATGATTTTTTTCAACATATTCTGCAGATCCGAGTAATTCTCCAAGATCAGTATTCCCTGAAACCATAAAATTTGCATCAAAAGGAATGCCCGTAGTGGGGAGGCTTTCGGCACTTTTTGCGGCCCCGGATTTACAATAAAGGGAAACTCTTAATTTTGCATCAGTAAAGTCTGTGGGGACGTATCTCCCTAAAAAAGATCCATTAGTGTAGATTGTTGTTTTAAGTCCCCTTTTACGGTTTATTCCAATCATCCCCTTTAGTTCAGGATGCAAAAGCGGTTCTCCTCCAAGAAGGTTAATTTGTTTCCCTCCCTTTTTCAAGAATATTTCTATCGTCTTAAGATATTCTTCTAAACTCATATTCTTCTTATCTTCACCAATTATATTTCGTGCAAAACAGCCCCTACATCTTAGATCACAATCATTTGTGATAAACATCTGGAGTGTATTTCTTCTCTCTAATTTTTGTTCTTCATATTTATTCCAAGGAAATCTCATTTTTCACCTCTTAATATTATTACTTCCCAAAAAGAATTAATTAAGATAATGTTTAATAAAATATAAACCAAAAAGTTTATAATTCTAATTGATTGTTTGATGAAATGGTTTTCGATTTAGTAGTTCCTGATCTGGGAAATAAAGCAAAAAATACTAAGGATGCAATTGTAAGTATTCTCGTCTCGGAGTGGCCACTTTCACTTAAACAGATTTTCTTTGCTCTGAAGAAAAATTATCATTATAGTTCTAGTTATCAGGCCGTTTTCAAGGCCGTCAACGAGTTGCAAACAAAAAAGGTCTTAGTTAGGAAAGAAAAAAAATATGAGATCAATGTTGATTGGGTTAAAAAATTGCAATCGTTTACTGATGTCGTAGAGACAAATTATTATGCCCAGAATAAAATGCATCAATTGTCTGGGATAAAAAACTCTAAACAAGTAAAGGATTTATTGATTTTAAATTTTGAGACAATTTTTGATACTGAGAAATATCTTTATTATTTCATGAAAACCGAACTGTTTAAGACTAAGGGGGATAAGATTTGTTTTAGTCTTAATTATGAATGGCGCCCAATTTATTATCTTCGGTCAGAATATAACTACTACAAAAGATTAATGAAAAGGGGGCATAAATTTTATTTCATTTGTTCGGGAAACTCAGTTATTGAAAAAATGTGCCAGGATTTTTATAAAAAATTAAATGTTAACTATAAATTTGTTAAAAATAATTTTGTATGTGATACCTTAGTCTTTGGAAATTATTTCATCCAGATATTTATTCCAGAAGATCTAAAAAAGGAAATGAAGAAATTACTTGGGAAAAAAGATGTAATGGGAATTCTAACGGATGTTTTGGAGAAGAAATCTGATATTCGTGTCGTTGTTACTCAAGATGCAGCGTTAGCTAAGGAACTCAAAAAACAAGTCCTTGGGGAATTTAAGAAAAAATAGTAAATAGCCCCTCCAGGATTCGAACCTGGGTCGCAAGGCCCAGAACCTTGCATCCTTGACCACTAGACTAAGGGGCTGAATTGATATATACACAAGGATAAAAATCCTTTAAAAGGTTTTTGACCATTTTCACGTATAAATTCTCTGCGGAAACTTTATAAAGCAAAATTTAGATAAGTTAACATGAAAAGAAGTTCAAGAAGATGGAAAAAGAAAGGCCAAATGAGATGGAAATGGCAACGTAAGAGACTTAAGAAGGAAAAGCGGAAAAGAAAGTTGAAACGAAGTAGATAGTCTCGTTCTTAGATAGTTAACTACAATAATCCTTATAAAGCAAATTAAATGTGATATGGGATGAGCGATCAATTTAATTCAGAGGTGTGGACTGAGAAGTATCGGCCTAAGAAATTTGAGGATATGGTGGGACAGGAGGAAATTCTAAAGCGAGTTAAATCTCTTACGAATTCTATGAATATTCCCCATTTGCTCTTCGCTGGACCTGCAGGAACTGGAAAATCTACTCTTGCTTTGATTGTTGTCAAGCAATTATTTGGAGAATCTTGGAGAGATAATTATCTTGAGTTGAATGCTTCTGATGAACGAGGAATTGATGTTGTTAGACAGAAGGTTAAGGATTTTGCTAGGACTAAGGCGATCGGAAATGTTCCGTTTAAGGTTATCTTTTTAGATGAGGCAGATGCATTGACTCGGGAAGCTCAGCAAGCCCTTAGAAGAACAATGGAAAATTATACTTCAACTTGTAGATTTGTTATGTCATGTAATTATTCTTCAAAGATTCTTGACCCGATTCAATCTAGATGTGTTGTTTTTAGATTCCAATTACTTGAAAAGAAGGATATTAAGAAGAGAATAGATCTGATTGCTGAGACTGAGGGGTTGAGTATTACTGCAGAGGCATTTGATGCACTATATGAGGCTTCTGAGGGCGATTGTCGACGAGTTATTAACCTTTTACAGGCTACTTCATCAATTAGTCCTAATATCACTCCAGATTTGATTAATACGATTGTTTCAAAGGCAAAGCCATCAGATATTAAGGTTGTTTTAGATTATGCATTGTCTGGCGATTTTCAGAATTCTCGTGAGAAGCTTTTAGATATCATGTTGAAAGAATCCATTTCTGGTCAAGATGTTATCAAGGCAATTCAGAAAGAGGTTTGGAACTTGCCTATTGATAATTCTTTAAAGGTTGCATTGACCGAGAAAACTGGTGAGGCGGAATTTAGACTTGTTGAAGGGAGTGATGAGTTTATTCAGCTGGAAGCTCTAATTGCAAGTTTTGTTTTGGCAGGAGAGAACCAGGTAAGAGAAGGTGCAGGTGTTGTGGGGGGCGTATAAACGATGTTTGGGGTAAGGAAGTTTAAGGGTTTTTATGATGATTATAGTGTTGCTTTGAGGGGAAGCGTGGGTGGTGGAGATACAACCACAATTATGCATGGTAATTTACAGACGGGGCAATTTGATCGTTCAAAGGATACAATTCTTCTTTCATCACCTTTTTCTGAGGAAGGGGTAAGGGAACAAGTCGTTTCTCTTCCATTTGGTTTGTGCTATGTTCGTCCTAGGGCGAGGAAATTAATCGAAGATTTTGGAGCTTCATACGGGGATCCGAAGGTTGGTGTCGGATTAATTATTCGTAGGAATGGTAGGGAAGTTCTAATGGGCGAAAGGATTGGTTCTCATGGTGCTAGGACTTGGTCTCTTCCGGGTGGACATTTAGAGGGTGGCGAGAGCTTTTGCGGATGTACCTTGAGAGAAGCTCTTGAGGAGACAGGATTTACCCATCAGAACATCCGAGTTTATGATAAACTTTGTCCTGCCACCAACGACTTCTTCCCTAGGGAAAATAAGCATTACGTCACTACCTATGTTTTGGCAGATCATCTTAGTGGAGAGCCAGAAATAAAGGAACCAAAAAAATGTTTAAGGTGGGATTGGTTTGATTGGAAGTATTTGCCTAATCCGTTGTTTACTCCTATTGAAAATCTAAAAGCGAGTGGCTACGATCCATTTAAAGAATGATATCTGTTGAGAATGTACCTTGGTGCGAGAAGTATCGGGCAGGATGTTTTGCTGATGTGAAAGGTCAGGAACTTGCTATTGATAAGGTTAAGACTTTTTTGAAGAGTTTTCCAAAAAAGAAGGCGGTTGTTTTACATGGAACTCCGGGAACTGGAAAGACTTCATTGGCTTATGCGATTGCATTTGAGATGGATGCTGAGATTTTGGAACTTAATGCTTCTGATTTGAGAAATAAGGCGAAGATTTCCGAAATTATTGGTCCTGCATCTCAACAGAGAAGTTTGTTTAAGAAGAATAAAATCATTCTTATCGACGAGGTTGATGGTGTTTCTGCAACTAAGGATCGGGGAGGGCTTGGAGAGTTATTGGGACTAATTGAGAAGAGTGCTTTTCCTATTGTTGTTACTGCGAATGATATTTGGCAAAGGAAATTTAATTTATTGAGAAGGAAGACTGAACTTGTCCAATTGAAGGAAGTAGATTACCGGATCGTTCTTGATGTTTTGAAGGGTGTTTGTGAGAAGGAGAATTGTGTTGTTTCTTCAGAAGTTTTGACCTCTATTGCTATTAAGGCAAGGGGAGATATTCGGGCTGCCCTAAATGATTTACAGCTTTTGTCTAAGATGGAATCTCCGGAGTTAGTTAAGGAGGTTGGAGAAAGGAATCGGGAGCAATCTATTTTTACGGCATTACAGTTTGTCTTTAAGAATGCGCGGATTGATTCCGAAATGATCCGAGTTTATGATGAGGTCAATATGCCCATTGATGATATTTTTCTTTGGATTGAGGAGAATATTCCGCTGGAGTACAAGGGTGCAGAGCTAGCTAAGGCCTATGATGCGTTAAGTTTGGCAGATGTTTTTCGTGGGAGAATTCGTAGACAAAGACATTGGAGATTTATGGTTTATGAGTATTTTTTATTGGGGGCAGGTATTGCAGCTTCAAAGAAGTATAATCGAACTGGTTGGACGGGGTACAAGAAACCTTCTAGAATTTTGAAAATTTGGTTGCAAAACCAGCGAGCAGCTAAGAAGAAAACTATTTGCCAAAAATATGCTAAGCATTGTCATATCTCTACTAAAACTGCAATGAAAGATTTTATGTTATTGAAACAGATTCTTGTTGGTTCTGAGATTCGGACTGAACTGAAGTTAAGCAATGATGAGATTGCTTATTTGGATAAACCTCTGACTGCATGATTATTGGCTGATAACTAATTATTGAGATACTGTTTAGATTAAATTTTCTTCTGAAGTTTCTTTAGGCGTTACTGTTTCTTCGGGGATTACTTCCTCAGGTATTGGTGAAGTCTCTTCTACTTCTGGCTCTTCTGCTGGAACTTCTACAGGAGCCTCTGGAGCTGTTTCTGTAGGTACTTCAACTGGTTCTGCGGGAGCTTCTCCACCTAGAACTTCAAGCTTGCCCATCTTACCCGTTGTAAGCTGCTTATTGCCTTGGAATTCGTTACAATAGCCTCCAGATATATGGACTGTTTGGTTTGGCTTGATTTTGTCTATATCATCATTCCAAAGAGTAAGTTTGATTTCTCCAGTGTCATCTTTGATTGTAGCATTAGTTACTCTTAGTTGCCTACCATACTTCTCAAATTGTCTTGGTTCATCAATAGAAACAACTTCAGCTGTAATGTCAATGTTTCCTTGGCCTGGGGTTATTTCAGAAATTTTCATTTTAGCATTGTGCACTTGCGGATGCTGCTCCAGAGGAAGCGCCGTAACCAAATCCTGGACTTGGGCTTGCACTGTCTAGGCTTAAAGAGTCACATTCTGCAGGTTTAGAACCTTCAGTGAATGCTGAACAGATTGAGTCAAGGTATGCTGCTGAGCTTCTTCCACTATTTGCGATTACTCCATTTACTACAAGTGTTGGGGAGCCTCTAACTCCGTATCCTTCGCTTAGTGCTGAGTCTGTTGCATAATATTCATCTGCCTTTCCGCTGGAGATACATGTATCAAGCTTTGCTTTATCTACTCCTGCAGCAGTTATTGCAGCGTTGGAATTTCCGTCCTTAAGGAATTCTAATAAGTATTTCATTAATTTGTCTGGTTGTTCTTCTCTTATACAAATCTGGATCGGAGTCTCTGCGTTTTCTGGCTCGTGTAGGAAATAGTGAACGAATTTTATGGAGGAATCAATCTTATCTCCTAATGCCTGAATTGTTGGTAAGTAACCTTTTTCTGCCTGTGTTCCGTAAGGGCAGTGAGTCATAACGAATAATTCTACCTTAGGTTTATCAGATTTAGGAACATTTGTAGGTGTAGGTTGCTGCGGTGTTGACGGTGCAGTTTGTGTAGCATCAAGAGGGATTAGACTTGGAATCAAATTTTTCCCATCTTTTGTAACATATACTGGAACTGGTTGATCTTGAATTTGTAGAACTACTTGGTATAGTCCGTCTGCTTCTGTAACCTCAATTAACTCTGCTTCCGCACCCTGGTCATTTGCAAATGCAAGAACTTTTTCTCCTGCCGCACTAGCGCCGATACCCGAGCTAGTTAATGAATATGATAAGACTAATAATACTGCTAGAACAATTGTTGCTACGATCCAATAATTCTTTTGACAACTAGAAACTACTTTTTTACAGAATGCCTTACAGCTCTTTTTCTTTGCCATATAATATTGTGAAATGAATTCTTTATAAATGTTTTGGGAAGGGCGTTAACCTTCAAGCTTAAAAACTAATTTTCCTTTCTTGCCTTATGGATATGGAGAAGAAGATTGCTGAGACAATTAAGAAATATAAACTGATTAAAAAGAAGGATAAGGTAGTTGTAGCTCTCTCTGGTGGAAAGGATTCTACTTCTGTGTTATATATACTTAACAAATTGGGATATAATGTTGAAGGGCTGATGATTGATCTTTATCTTGGAGAATGGTCTGAGATTCATAAGAGAAATATGAAGAAGTTTTGTGATGGAATTGGGGTGCCATTAATGATTGTTGATTTGAAGAAGGAACTTGGGCAGGGGATCTGTTTTATCAAGGCTGTGCTTAAACAGAAGAAAGGATTGACCGGATGTTCAGTTTGTGGAACTGTTAAGAGATGGATTTTGAATAAGTGGGCTCGGAAGTTGAAGGGAGATGTTTTGGTAACGGGACATAACCTTGACGATGAGACTCAAAATGTTTTGATGAACTTTTTGAAGGGAAATGTTATCCTTGGAGCGAATTCCTCGCCAGCTACAGGGGGAGAAATTAATAAAGATTCTAATGGAAATCATGGCAAATTTGTTCAGAGAGTTAAGCCCCTGTTTTTTGTTCCAGAAGGGGAGATAAGGAAATATGCTGAAGCGAAAAAATTTGAGATAATGTATGAAAGATGTCCTTGCGCATTTGGAACCTATAGGGTTGATACTCGGGCTTGGATGGATTCATTAGGATTAACAGATGGTGCAAAAAAGAAAATTGTTGAGAATTTTCAGAAAATTATTCCCAAATTGAAGAAGCAGCAAAATCGAGAGTTGGTGATCTGTGAAGGTTGTGGCGAACCCTCGACTGGAAAAATTTGTAATGCTTGCAAAATTTTTGAATGCTTGTGATATATATCTTAGAGCTCATATTTTTTTATAAAGTCTGGATCTTTTTTTTTAGGTATGGTGAACACAATAATTCCTGGAGGTTTTTATTTGGTGATGGAGGGTCCTGATGGCTGTGGAAAATCCACCCAATGTAATTTATTGGAGGAGGCACTTAGAAAGGAGTTTGATGTTTTGAGAATCCGTGAGCCTGGAGGTACCTTATTTGGGAATAAGATTAGGGAACTTTTATTAGACAGTGCCCATGAAGACCTGGATGCGGTTACGGAATTATTTCTATTTTCGGCTTCTCGAAGGTATTCGATCCAAACCGTTGTTGCTCCTGCCCTAAGCGAGGGAAAGCTAGTTTTATCTGATCGAAATTTTTATTCAACTGAGGCATATCAGGGCGCGGGAGGGAATGTGAATGGGAGGGATATTAATTATATCAATCTGTTAGCTGCTTCTGGGGCGAAACTTGATTTGGCAATAATTTTTGATATTGACTCTGAGGAAGGAGTGAGGCGGGCCAGGGGAGCTTCTGAAATTCAAGATAAAATTGAAGCACGAGCTATAGATTATCACAAAAGAGTGAGAGAAGGATATAAACAAATTGCTAAAAGGGATTCTGATGTTTGTGTGCTAGTTGATGGCTCTAAAAGTGTTGAAGAAATTCACGACGAGGTTTATCAAATTTCAAAAAAGAGAATTGATACGGTTCTTAAAGCTTAGTAATCATTATGAAAAAGTAACGGTCGGTTTACTTTGTTAACAATCGTTAACGGATCTATAGCTTTTATCATAATAATCTTTATATAGTCGACAGTTCTATGTTAGCTTACAACCACAAGCAATTGTGGAAAAAAGGGGTGCGAGATACAATATCTTGTATTCATTGTAAAATTACAAAAAAGATGTTATGCCCATATTGCAATGCTGCGGAGACTAAAGTTACAGATAAGAGAGATAGTCAGGCAGTTACTCGGCGAAGGCGTGAGTGTTTGAAATGTGGTAAGCGGTTTACAACTTATGAGCGAGTTGAGCTTGACTTGAATCTTACTAAAAAAGATGGTAGGCGGGAAAAGTTTAATCGTGAGAAGTTATATATCGGGGTTTCAAAAAATCTTGAAAAGAGGCCGTTTACAAGTGAACAGATCGATCAAATTGTTGATGACATTGCGGCAAGGGTCTATCGGGTTGCAAAAGATAAGGATATTCCAAGTTCAAAGGTTGGTCAGATTGTCATGGATAAGCTGAAAAAAGTTGACAAGGTGGCGTATATTCGATTTGCGGCAGTTTACAGAGACTTTGCGGATATTGACGAGTTCAGAGATGAACTTAAAAAATTAAAATAAAAAATTAAAATAAAAAGATGGTGACAAAAGTTAGAAAAAGAGATGGAAGCGTTGTGCTTTTCCAGAGAGATAAGATTGCTGATGCGATCTGGAATGCGGCGAGGGCCGTAGGTGGGAGAGATCGTGAGAGAACTGAGGCATTGGCTAATTCTGTTTTAGAGACCTTGAATAAGATTCATGGGGAGCATGGGATTCCGGATGTTGAAGAAGTACAGGATTTAGTTGAGAAGATTTTAATTGAAGAAGGACATGCAAAGGTTGCTAAGGCATATATTCTGTACCGTAAGACTCATGATGAGTTAAGAAGCGTTAAGGGACTTTTTGATACTATTGAGGCTGTTGAAGATTATGTCGGACTTAATGATTGGATGGTTAAAGAGAATTCGAATATGGGTTTTTCGCTGCAGGGATTGAACAATTATATTGCTACGAAGATTATTACTAATTATTGGATGCGTCGTATTTATCCCGAAGCTATTCGTAAGGTTCATGAAGCTGGAGATTTACATGTTCATGATCTTGGAACTTTGGGAGCTTATTGTGTTGGATGGGATTTGAAGGATCTGTTGACTGTAGGTTTTACAGGGGTTAAGGGTAAGGTTCAATCAAAGCCGGCTAAGCATCTTAGAACTGCCCTAGGACAGATTGTTAACTTCTTTTATACTTTGCAAGGAGAGACTGCTGGTGCTCAGGCATTTTCTAATTTTGATACCTTGCTGGCCCCTTTCATTAGGTATGATAATCTTGATTATAAACAGGTAAAACAGACGATGCAAGAATTTGTTTTTAATTTGGCAGTTCCTACACGAGTCGGTTTCCAAACCCCATTTACTAATGTTACCATGGATCTTGAAGTTCCTAGTTATATGCGGGAGGAACATGTTATTGTGGGGGGTCAACCACAGACTGAGACCTATAATGATTTCCCCGAAGAGATGAAGATGATAAATAAAGCTTTTGCAGAGTGTATGCTTGAAGGAGATGCTTCTGGAAGAGTTTTTACATTCCCAATTCCAACCTATAATATAACAAAGAATTTCGATTGGAATAATCCGGACTTTGATTTAATTTGGGAAATGACTGCCAAGTATGGGATTCCTTATTTTTCGAACTTTGTTAATTCAGATATGAAGCCTGAAGATGCTCGAAGCATGTGTTGTAGGCTGCGTTTAGATAATACTATGTTGAGGAAACGGGGAGGGGGTTTGTTTGGTTCTAATCCCCAGACTGGTTCAATTGGGGTTGTCACAATCAATATGCCAAGACTTGGTTTTGTTTCGACAACCGAGCATGATTTTTTTGCTAGGCTTGACCGATTAATGGAGCTTGCAAAAGAAAGTTTAGAAATTAAGCGAAAGGCTATTGAAAAGTTTACGGACGTTGGACTTTATCCGTACACCAAGTTTTATCTTAGACAAGTTCACCAAAGATTTGAAAAATACTGGAAGAATCATTTTTCTACGATTGGGTTACTTGGGATGAATGAGTCTATCAGTAATTTTATTCCCGGAGAAGATATTACGACAGTTAAGGGAAAAGCATTTAGTGTTAAGGTTCTTGATTTTATGAGGGAGAAACTTGAGGGATATCAGACTGAAACCGGAAATATTTACAATTTAGAAGCTACTCCTGGGGAAGGTACAACCTATCGGTTCGCTAGGGTGGACAAAAAGAGATTTGGAAGAATTTTGGTTGCGAATGAAGACGCGTATCAAAATGGAGCTAAACCCTACTATACAAATTCCACGCAATTACCTGTTGATTTTACTGCAGATGCTTTTGCGGCATTAGATTTACAAGATGAACTTCAATGTAAATATACGGGGGGAACAGTGTTCCATACTTTTGTTGGAGAGAAACTAGACAAGGAGGCCGTTAAAACAATGGTTCGGAAAATCTCTAATAATTATCATTTGCCCTATTTTACAATTACTCCAACTTTCTCAATTTGTCCGGTTCATGGATATCTGGCTGGAGAGCATGAGTACTGTCCAAAGTGTGATGCAGAAATTGCGGAAGCTGAGTCTCACGTCTCTTCTCCGGTTTCTGTTTCTGATGATATTTCTCTTGGTGGTGAGGGTGGTCGAGTTCCAGAGGTTGTTGGTGAAGGATTACTAGTTGCCTCAAGTGTCCCAAAGGTTTCAGATTCTCAACTAAATGATGGAGGTGATATTGAAAATGGGAAGAACGAAATGTGAGGTGTGGAGTCGGGTTTGTGGCTATTTGAGGCCTACTGCTCGATGGAATGAAGGAAAGCTTGCAGAGTTCGGGGATCGGAAAATGTTTTCCGGAGATTGCTAGTTTTTATTGGGGTTTAATCCCCATTTTTATTTTTTTAATATGAAAATTTCCGGCTTACAAAAGATGACTTTGATTGATTATCCCGGCGAAGTCGCTTGTACGGTTTTTTTATTTGGATGTAACTTCCGTTGTGGATTTTGTTATAATCCGGGTCTTGTTATTCGTGATGATGGGGGGGAGTTTTCTGTCGGAGAGGTTTTGGATTTTTTGAAAAAGCGGAAAGGCAAACTTGATGCTGTTTGTATCTCTGGGGGTGAACCCTTGATGAGTTTGGATATTAGTTTTATTCGGAAGATCAAAGATATGGGCTATAAAATTAAGATTGACACTAATGGTAGTTTTCCTGGTCGACTAAAGAACCTTATCGATTTGGGATTGGTGGATTATGTCGCTATGGATATTAAGGCATCAAAAGAAAATTATTCTGGTGTTGCAGGTGTTGCCGTCGATATTGGGAAAATTGAAGAGTCGATTAAGATTGTTTCGGGATTGCCTAATTATGAATTTAGGACAACGATTATTGGTCCAGTCCATGATAGTGTGGAGATCAAAAGAATGGGTGAATGGATTGGGGAGGTTTGTGGTGGAAAGCCCAAGAAGCTTTTTCTCCAGGGATTTAAGGTAGGTGATGGCGATATGATTGAAGAGAGTTTTACAAGGGAACGAGATATCTCTGAGTATTACTTGAAGGGCTTGAAGAAGGTGGCGGATAATTACTTTGAGGACGTGAGGTTGAGGGTTTGAAAAGGTTAATAAATCCTAAATCTCCTTTATTTTTATGAAAAAAATTCATATTGTGGGAAAAGATCCTGAGAAGGCTGAGAAGATGCGTGCCCAGTTAGCAGAGCATGGATTGGAGTATGTTGAGTCTGATCCAGACCTGGTTATTTCTTATGGTGGCGACGGGATTTTTTTGATTGCTGAAAGGATTTTTCCAGGAGTTCCTAAGATATTAATTCGGGACAGTGAGATTGGGAATAAGGCACAGGACTTAGATGCATGTCAAATTGTGAAGTTATATCTTGAAGGAAAGTATGATGTTCAAGAAATTAATAAATTAAAGGCAGTTTGTAGGGGGCGGTTTGAGTTTCGTTCTTTAGTGGGATTAAACGATGTCGTAATTCGAAATTCATTGCCTACGGAGGCTATTAGGTTTAAGTACCGTATCAATGGCGGAGATTGGGGCGACGTTTTAATCGGAGACGGGTTGGTGATTTCTACTGCTTATGGTTCCTCTCGGGGAGCGTATTTCTACTCGATTGTTCAAAAATCTTTTGAGGAAGGTATTGGGGTGGCTTTCAATAATACCACTAAGGCCCATGACCCATTGTTTTTATCTTCGGGGGATGAAATTGAGATCGAGATAACTCGGGGGGTGGGGATTATGGTTTCTGATAATAATCGGGATTCGATAAACCTTGAATGTGGGGATAAGATTGTTATTAATCAGATTGATGATGTTGCTCGGAGAATGGTGTTAAGAGATGGTGATATTAAAAATTAAGAAATTGAAAGAGAATGCCATTATTCCTTCTTATGCTCACGTGGGGGATGCCGGAATGGATCTCTTTTCTGTGGAAAATTATATTGTTCCTGCAGGAAAAAGGCAGCTGATTTCAACCGGAATTTCAATGGAATATCCTAAAGGTTATTTTTCATCAATTCGGGGGAAGAGTGGTTTAGCAGTAAAGAAAGGAATTTGTATTTTGGGGGGCGTTGTTGAACATACTTATCGCGGAGAATATGGGGTGATTGTTTTGAACACTGGAGAAGAGGATTTTGTGATTAATGCGGGCGATAAGATTGCTCAAGTTCTTATTCAACCTATCGCTACGGCAGAGATTGAAGAAGTTGAAGAACTTGAAGATAGTATTCGGGGAGATGGTGCTTTTGGGAGCACTGGTGGGAGCAATATCTCCTAATATATTCTGAAGTGTAATAGTTTTTATAAAGCGGTTTTGATTTTCGGTTGCATGATAGTGGGGTTGACGGGCAGCTTAGCTTCTGGGAAGGGGGTTGTTGCAAGTTTTTTGAAAAAGAAGGGGTTTGTTTACATTTCTTTATCGGATGAACTAAGGCAAATAGCAAAGGAGAGGAAGATTGAACTTACTCGAAGTAATTTGCAAAATCTGGGTAATCAGCTTCGAGAAGAGCGGGGAACTGCAGTTTTAGCGAAGGTTGCCATTGATAAAATTATTAATCAGGAATACAAAAAGGCAATTGTTGACGGAATTAGAAATCCTGCAGAGGTTAAGGAATTAGAGAAGATGAAGAATTTTTTCTTAGTTTCTGTTGATGCTTCTGAAGAAATCCGATTTAAGAGAATGGTTGGTCGAAACCGTGAGAGTGATCCTGTGACGATTGACGATTTTCATAAGATTGATAGTAAGGACAAGGGTGTCGGGGAAAAGAGTTCTGGGCAGGGTGTTGGGAAGTGTATGTCTAGGGCTAAATTTGTTTTGATAAATGAGGGGACCCTTGAAGAGGTCGAGGAAAAAATCGAGAAACTTTATACAGATATTGAAATGAAAGTTTCTCGTCCTAGCTGGGATGAATATTTTGTTGAAATTGCGCAGGCAGTTTCTCGTAGGGCGACTTGTGGTAGGGGCAGGAGTGGGTGTGTGATTGTTAGAGACAAGCAAATTTTAGTCACCGGATATGTTGGATCTCCAAAAGGCTTACCCCATTGTGACGAGATAGGGCACCAGATGAAAAGTGTTATTCATGAAGACGGTCGAGAGTCTAAGCATTGTGTCCGAACAACTCATGCAGAACAAAACGCAATTTGTCAGGCTGCAAAGTTTGGGGTTCCAATTGATGGAGCTACACTTTATTGTCGTATGACTCCGTGTACTGTTTGTGCAATGATGATTATTAATGCTGGAATAAAGAGAGTTGTCTGTGAGCGACATTATCATTCGGGTTCTGAATCTGAAGAGATGTTGGCAAAAGCGGGTGTTAAATTTGAAACTTTATTTGATGAGATTCAACAATATAGTAATCAGTGATTTTTGATGAGAGATATTTAACTTGCGAGTTCCTTATATTGATCTTGAAGATCTTGGGGAAGTTCTTTATAGATTCTTATTCTGTGTTTTTCTGGAAGGTCTGATTCTTTTAGAAGGGCAAGTCTCCCTTGATCGAAGAAATATTCAACATCCTCTGAGTGATATGTTTTGTCTTCTAAACTTCTGCTTTTGACTTCTTTTAGGAACCCTTCGAAATCCTTGAAGTAGGATCCATAAATATGAAATGAATCGGAGATGTGGATATATTCTCCTGGTTCTACTCCGATTTCTTCTGCCACCATTTTTTGGAGTTCGGTAAAGGCGTGCATGTTCATGAAACCCGCCTTGTAGGCGTCGTTAGAACGCATATGAACGTTCATGTTTAATTTGTCATCTGAAATTCTAAACCACATCCTTTGTAGGCATGCAGGATCATCAATTCCCATATCTTCCCAGACTTTCCAAGTAACTGCCTGTGCCCTCCTTGTAAATGGGACTTCCTTTAATTTTTTAATTACTGCTTGAACTTGATCGAAAAGACCTTCTTGGGGCACATTATATTCGAAAAGTCTTTCGTGGTAGGTATATTCCCATTTTCCTGCGGCAGGATCTACCCAGTGATTATGAACTCCATGAAGTACCTCTTGCCGATATTTCTCTAAGTCGCTTAACTCTCCAGGAAATGCTCGGTGAATTCGTGGTTCAGAGAAAGGTTGTTTTACGTGAATCATTGCGGCCACATCTCTGCTTTTTGGGTCCCCCGGTTTATCATACTCTGTTGAGAAACTTTCCCCAGTTTCCCAGGTTTCTAAAACTGCACGCTCCCAAGCTTCGGGTAATGTCTTTTCAACAATGTGGATTGATTTCATTTTCCTCTTTTTCTCCTCTTTTCTATAGTTCTTTGGAGTTTGAGTTTATAATTATTGTGGAGATGTAGTATATATTTGGGAGTTTTTGCCGGTACAAACTTTTTTAAATCGCCTTTTGATAATTAAATCATGGCTCCGTAGCTCAGCCTGGTTAGAGCACTGGACTTTTAATCCAGGTGTCGGGGGTTCAAATCCCCTCGGGGCCATTGAAGAAACAGGGGGTGAATGGGTTCAAATCCCTTCGGAATCCCGCCAGTTAAGTTTTGGGCGATTTTAGTCGCATTTTTAACCCGAACTACTACAAAATGGCAAAAATCAAAAGGTTTTTAAAGGCATTTTTTGTGTTTTGAATATCTAAAGAGTTAATATTCTAAAGGTAAAAATGCACGTCCTCCAACCAAAACACACAAAATTAAAACCTGAAGAGGTAGAAAAACTTCTGAAGAAATTCAACATAGCTCTGGTACAGTTACCTAAGGTTTCTAAAAAGGATTCTTCATTGCCAGAAGGTTGTGAAAAAGGCGATATTGTTAAAATAGAAAGGGAGGACGAGGTTTATCACCGTGTTGTTATTTAATGGCAAAAGACAAAAATCACGTTTTAGTTAAGGAGTATTTGAATAACCACTCTCTTGTGGAATCTAATATTCGATCGTTTAATAATTTCGTTGGAAAGCGAATGCAAGAGATTGTTACTGAACTTTCAGATGCTTTGCCGAACGAAGACTTTGAAATTAATTTAGGAAAGATTACTGTTGGTAAGCCAAATATTGTTGAAGCTGATGGTTCCTCCAAACCAATTAGTCCTGCAGAAGCACGACTTAGAAAATTGACTTATTCTGCTCCAGTTAAAATGGAAATGACAATCAATTATGCAGGACAGGTTGAAACTGAGGATGTTCAACTTGGACGAATCCCAATAATGATTAAAAGTAATTCTTGTAATCTTGCAGATTTGAATGAGGAAGAATTGATCAAGAATTATATTGATCCAAAGGATCAAGGGGGATACTTCTTGATTAATGGTAATGAGAGAGTTATGGTTATGGCAGAGGATCTTGCATCTAATCAGACATTCATTGAGCGTCAGAAGGTCAAGAATAGATTATTTTTAAGATTATTTTCTCAGAGGGGAGCTTACAAGATTCCGGTTTCACTTGTTGAGAATCCTACAGGTATTTTAGAAATTACATTTTCTCGATTCAGAGATATTCCTGCGATTATTCTTTTGAAGGCTCTTGGCTTGACTTCTGATGCAGAGATCTCTAAGTTGATTGGGAAGCAGACTGACAGTTTAATTGTTAATCTTTTCGAGTTTGCGGGAATTGCAAATGTGAATGATGCTTTGATGGAT
Organism: archaeon; assembly: GCA_018694115.1. Taxonomy (GTDB): domain Archaea; phylum Nanobdellota; class Nanobdellia; order Pacearchaeales; family GW2011-AR1; genus JAGVXH01. The sequence continues at coordinate 11,908 of JABHNB010000007.1, read as the reverse complement.
ATTGCTGAGCGAAGTTCTTTGCAAGGTACAAACAAGGAAATGCTTGATCGAGTAAAGCAAAGAATTGATTCTTATTTCTTGCCTCACATTGGTTTGGATAAGGCCTCTCGTCTTGAGAAGGCTAAGACTCTGTGTAAATTTATCAAACAATTTTATGTTGCTAAGGAACACCCTGAAGATTCTATGACTGATAAAGATCATTATGCAAACAAGAGAGTTAGATTGTCTGGTGATTTGCTTGCTGATTTATTTAGGGTTAATATTAATATTCTTTTGAGGGAGATTCAGCATACTCTTCAGAAGACTGTAAAGAGGCGAAAATTTTATTCTATTAAGACTATTGCGAAGTCTACACTATTTACTCATCGTATTGAGTCCGCAATTGCTACTGGTTCTTGGATTGGTGAGCGAACTGGTGTGACTCAGAATATGGATAAGAATAATTCTTTTGCAATTATGTCCCAACTGCAGAGGGTTTCCTCTACTCTTCCTGGAGAGCAGGAAAATTTTGCAGCTAGAACTGTTCATCCAACACATTTTGGAAGATTCTGTCCTATTGAAACTCCTGAAGGTACTGAAATTGGTTTGAGGAAGAATTTGGCTTTGTTAGCTAGAATTTCAACTAGAGTTTCAATTGAGCACCAGGAAGTTCTTGCTGTTTTGGAGGAAGCGGGATTAAGTCAGGGTGAAGGAAAGATTGATATTTTTTACAATGGACGATTTATTGGTGTTATTGATGATCCAGAATCTTTTGTTAATCAGGTTAAGGAAGCACGAAGAACAAGCAAGTTACCTATGGAAATGTCTGTAAAGTATGAAAGCTTTTTAGATACTGTTTTCTTAACTTCAGAAATTGGAAGAGTTCTAAGACCTTTAATTATTGTTGATAGTGGAGTTCCTAGATTGAAGGAAGAACATTTGAAATTAGTTGCAGATGGTTCTCTAGATTGGAATGATTTGATTAAGGAAGGCCTTATTGAATATCTTGATGCTTCTGAAGAGGATGATTGTTATATTGCATTAGATGATGAATCATTAACTCCAGAACATACACATTTGGAAATTGATCAAATTGATATTTTGGGAGTTAGCGTATCTATGATTCCTTATGCTAATCATAATCCTCCTGCACGTATGGTTAAGGGTGGTTCAAGAGCATATAGACAGGGTCTTGGTATCTATGCAGGTAATTTCCCAGTAAGAGTTGATACAGACGTTTCTATTTTACATTATCCCCAAAGGCCATTGGTTCGAAGTTTTGTTTATGATACATTAAACGTTCATCCTGTTGGACAGAATGTTGTTCTTGCTGTTATGCCTCATGAAGGTTACAATGTTGAGGATGCAATTGTTTTGAATAAAGCTTCTGTTGACATGGGGTTCGCTAGAAGTTCTCGGTTTAGGCCTTATGTTTCTGTTGAGTTGAATTATGCTGGTGGATTAAAGGATGAGATTATGATTCCTGAGAAGGATGTTTCTGGATATAGAACTGAAGAAAGTTATAGATTTTTAGAAGATGATGGTATTATTTATCCTGAAGCTGAAGTAATTGAAGGGGAAGTAGTTATTGGTAAGATCTCACCTCCAAAGTTTCTTTCAGAAGCTAGGGAAATTTCAATTCAAACTAAGAAAGAAAATTCTTCTGCGATTAAGCAAGAGGAACATGGAACTATCGACGCTGTTTTTGTTACTCAGGACAAAGAAGGAAATAAGATTATTCAGGTTAGAACTAGAGAATTAAGAATTCCAGAATTAGGAGATAAGTTTTCTTGTCCTCATGGTCAAAAGGGAGTTGTTGGACTTCTTGCAAATGAAGAAGATATTCCATTTACAGCTAATGGTGTTCGGCCAGATATGATTTTCAACCCTCATGGTCTTCCATCCCGTATGACTGTTGCATATTTGATGGATGTCTTAGCTGGAAAGGTTGCTTCATTATCTGGAAAGGTAGTAGATGCCTCCCCATTCTCTGGAGAGACCGTTGATAGCTTAGAAAATCAGTTGAAGGAATTAGGATTTAGGGAAAGTGGTAAGGAAATTATGTACCATGGTGTGACTGGAAAGAAGATGCCAATAAAGATCTTTATTGGAAGCATGTTCTATTTGAAATTGAAGTATATGGTTGCAGATAAGGTGCACGCACGAGCATCTGGTAAGATTGCATTATTAACTCGACAACCGGTTGAAGGTCGTTCACGTGGTGGTGCTTTGAGACTTGGTGAAATGGAGCAGCAAGCTTTGGTAGGTCATGGTGCGTCATTATTATTGAAGGAGCGATATGATTCTGATAAGGTTGTGGTTAATATTTGTTCTAAGTGTGGAAGTCTTGTTATTGACGACCAAATTCATAACAAGAAAGTTTGTTCGCTTTGCCATTCTAATCAAGTTGAGCCTGTCGAGGTTTCTTATGCATTCAAGTTATTGATTGAAGAATTACAGGGATTACACTTATTAACTAAATTTGAACTAAAGAATAAATACGATAGATAAAATGGTAAACGGACCGGTAAAAAAACAGATTAAGGAAATGACTTTTCATTTACTTAGTCCTGAACAAGTTAAGAAGTTAAGCGTTGCAAAGATTGTAACTCCTGAACTTTATGATGTTGATGGATATCCTGTAGATGGTGGTTTGATGGACTTGCGTCTTGGAGCTATTGATCCAGGGGTTCGATGTAGAACTTGTGGTGGACGATTAAAAGAATGTCTTGGTCATCCTGGTGTGATTGAATTAGCTCGACCTTTAGTTCATATTAAGTATTTGCCAATTATTGATTTGGTTTTAAGATCTACTTGTGAAGCTTGTGGAAAAGTTTTAATTGCGGCTGAAAAAGATTTGAGTAAGGACTTGAAGGGAAGAATTAAGAAAGCAAAGGATGGAAAGAAGTGCCCTCATTGTGGAATTATCCAAGAAAAAATTAGAATCGAGAAACCATCTACATTTAGAAGTGGACGTAGGAGACTTTTTCCTTCGGAGATTAGGGAAAGATTGGTTAAGGTTCCCGATGAAGATTTGAAGGTTCTGGGAATTAATGCAAAAACACTAAGACCTGAATGGGCTATTTTGACTCTATTAATGGTTCCCCCAGTTACTGTTCGACCCTCCATTACATTAGAATCTGGTGAGAGATCGGAAGATGATCTTACCCATAAGTTATCAGATATTATTAGATCTAATCAGAGGCTTTGGGAGAACTTGAACGCAGGTGCCCCTGAAGTTATTATTGAAGATCTTTGGGATTTATTACAATATCATGTTACAACATTCTTTGATAACTCTATCGCAAGAATTCCGCCTGCGAGACATAGAAGTGGTCAGCCTTTGAAAACTATTACTGAAAGAATTAAAGGTAAAGAAGGCCGAATTAGAAAGAACTTGGCAGGTAAGAGAGTTAATTTCTCTGCCCGAACTGTTATTTCCCCGGATCCTAACTTGAAGATTAATGAAGTCGGTATTCCTTTCGAGGTTGCAAGAATTCTGACTGTGGCTGAAAGGGTTACTTCTCTTAATATGAAGCGAATGAAAAGTTTAGTTTTAGCAGAAGGATACCCTGGAGCTAATTATATTCTTCGAGCCGACGGTAAGCGAAAAAGAATTACTTCAGATCTTAAAGAAGACCTTTCAGAGGAACTTGAGCCAGGATATATTGTAGAAAGACACCTTGTTGATGGAGATATAGTTTTATTCAATCGACATCCTTCTTTGCATAGGGCTTCGTTGATGGCACATTATGTTAGAGTCCTTCCTGGGAGAACATTTAGAGTTCATCCTGCAGCATGTAATCCTTACAATGCAGATTTTGATGGGGACGAAATGAATATTCATGGACCTCAGACTGAGGAAGCTAGATCGGAAGCGAAAGTGCTTTTGAATGTTAATAATAATCTATTCTCGCCTAAGAATAATATGAATTTAATGGGTTGTGTTAAAGACGCTGTTAGCGGTAATTATCTGTTAAGTTTGTCTACTTTGCCTAAGGATGAAGCAAGCCAGCTATTGTATTCTGCAGGTGCAGAGGTTAGTGGGTTATCTAAGGAAAATGAGGGTAAGGATGTCTTTGCTAAACTAATTCCTAAAGAATTACAGGGAGTTAAGATTGATTCTACTGATTTTAAGACCGGTAAGGGTGGAATTTTAAGAAAAGCAGATAGTGCTCTTGGACGTGAAGAGACTATGGAATTATTGAGAAAGGTTTTTGCTTTGGGTACGACTTTCTTATCTAGAAATGGATTTACATTATCTGCAAATGATCTTGGTGTTTCCGGAAAGATTAAGGATAAGACTAAGGAAGTTATCGAAGTTGCGGAGAAGAAAACACAAAAGATTATTGAGAGCTTCTACGATGGAAGTTTAGAATTGTTACCTGGTAAGAATTCCGCAGAGACCCGAGAAATTAGAATTTTGCAAGTATTAAACGAGACTCGAACTGAAATTGGAGATGTTGTAAAGGATAATTTCCCTAAAGATAATTTGGCTAATAAGATGATTAATTCTGGTGCCGGAGGTAGTATGTTGAATATTACCCAAATGGCTTGTTCTGTTGGACAGCAAGTATTGAATGGTAAGAGAATCGATTTTGGTTATACTGAAAGAACACTACCGGTTTTCGAGAAGGGCGATTTATCTCCTAAAGCAAGGGGATTTATTGAGAGTTCATTTTTAGAAGGTATGAAACCTGAAGAATTATTCTTTGGTGCAATGACTGGTCGAGATGGTCTGATGGATACTGCTTTGAGAACTCCTAAATCCGGTTATTTATACCGAAGATTGGCTAATGCTTTACAGGATTTGATCATGGCTTATGATGGTACTGTCCGAGATGCATCAAATAACATTGTTCAATTTGTTTATGGTCTTGATGGTCTTGATGTTTCTGCAGAACATAAGAAGCAAAAGGTTGCTCCCGGAGAATCAATTGGTGTTGTAACTGCTCAATCTTTCGGTGAAGCTTCAACTCAGATGGTTCTTAATGTATTCCATTCGGCAGGTGTTGCAGAAATGCAGGTTACGCAAGGTCTTCCTCGACTAATTGAAATTTTGGATGCTAGAAAATTACCTAAGACTCCTGCAATGGAAATTTATTTAGACAAGGCACACAATAATGAAAAGGATGCAAGGGTTGTCGCAGAAAAGATTAAGGAAGTTAAACTAAAAGAAATTATGTCTGATGTTGCGATTGATTTTGGTTCTAAGAAAGTTAAGATTGGTATCGATTCTAAATTATTAAAAACTGCACATATTGGGATAGATAAGGTAGTCGATGTTCTGAATGATAAGGGTTTTTTGGTTAAGAAGTCATCTGACGGATTAGTTCTTGATATGTCTAAGGAAGACTTTAAGGAAATTTATAAGACTAAGGAGAAGATCAAGGAAGTTATTCTGACAGGTATTAAGAAGATCAACCAAGTTTTAGTTGTAAAGCGAGAAAGAGATTATGTTATCTTGACTGCAGGATCTAACCTAAAGGATATTTTGGCTTTCAAAGGTGTTAATGTTGATAAGGTTTTCACAAATGATATCCATGAAATTTCAAGTGTCTTGGGTATTGAAGCTGCACGACAATCTATAATTAATGAAATCAATAAGGTTATTGATTCCCAGGGTCTTGCTGTGGCAGGAAAGCATGCTATGCTTATTGCAGATACAATGACTGCGTCCGGTGTTGTTAAGGGAATTACTCGAATGGGAATTATTTCCGATAAGAGTTCTATTTTAGCTAGGGCTTCTTTCGAAACTCCAGTTCCTCAGTTTGTTCAGGCGACTAAGACTGGTAAGAAGGACCGTTTAGCGTCGGTGATCGAGAATATTATTTTGAATCAACCTGTTCCAGTAGGTACTGGTCTTCCAGGACTATTAATTAAGGTTACTGGGCCTCTGGCAGATCAGAAGGATGCTAGCGGAAAAATTGTTAAGAAAGTTAAGAAAGCAGAAATTTCTACTAGTAAAGCAGGTAGTAAGAAGAAGGAGTAAGATTTAAATAAAGATCTTTTTGATGTGTTAATATGAGTATAAAAGAAATAAGAGACGCTATGGAAAACGGAACGGTTTTTTTCGGAGTTAGGCAAGCCTTGAAGAATCCTAAGAAGTTAAAGAGTGTTTTTATTTGTAGAGATACTCGAGATGAAACTGTTGAAAAATTAGAGGCTGCAAAGATTGAGTTTAGTGTTTTGAAGTCAAAGGAAGATTTGGCTAAAGAATTAAATCTCGATTTTGAGTGCGAAGTTTTTTCCTTGAAGTAATATGGCTGGAACTATTGATATGCAGTCGATGAGGTACTTGAATTTATTCTCTAAAGTTTCGCGTGTTTCTACCACTAAATGTTTTGTTTATAATAATGTGATTGTTTTTGCAGTTCCAAAAGCTAAGGTTTCTTTAGCGATTGGTAAGGATGCAACCAATGTTAAGAAATTGAACACTATTCTGCGGAAAAGGATCAAGGTCGTTGCTATGCCAGAAAAGGATAGCAGAGAAGGAATTGCTAAGTTTATCGAGGCTGTTGTTGCCCCAATTGAGTTTAATGGTGTTGAAGTTAAAGACAGTTCAGTGGTTATTTCTGCGGGTAGACAGAGTAAGGCTGCGTTGATTGGACGAAATAGATCTCGTGAGAAAGAATTATCTGAAGTTTTGAAGAATTATTTTGGAATTACAAGGTTGAGGATCGCATAATATTTTTATTTAGTAAGTAATATAAACTTCTTACATTCCTCTTTTTTATGGCTAAAAGGAAATTATATCACTTGTTGACTCCAGAAGGTATTGTTGAAAGTTCTGTTCCTGGAGAGCTTGCTGGATACCGTAAGATGAAGATTTTTGGAACCCTGGATTGTAAATCTGGAATGCGTATGAAAAAAGAGAATAGAGTTTTCTTCAAAGACTTGGAGGCAGCAGTTCTTTGTGGTTATCGTCCATGTAAAAATTGTAAGCCTATTGGTGACGAGGATTTTGATCAGATTAAACATTTAGTTCCCCATAAGAATAAGGAAGAATTTTATCGTCGGGACGACAAATAGGGTAATTTGAGGAATATTTTGCAATAAGTTTTTGGCGAAAAGGTTTATAAACCGAATTTTCGCCTAGATTATATTAAGATGGGATTAATGAATGCACGAAAATTAAAGAATAAAAGAAAGAAATTCAGAGATAGCAAGTTGCCTGATAAAAAGAAGCGACTTGGGATTAGTTTGAAGTTTGATCCACTTGGGCGAGCAGCACAAGCTAAAGGAATTGTTACAAAGAAAATTCAAAAAGAAGCGAAGCAGCCTAACTCGGCTATGAGAAAATGTTGCAGGGTTCAGTTAATTAAGAGCGGTAAAGAAGTTACAGCTTTTATTCCGGGAAACTTAGCACAGAAGTTTGTTGATGAACATGATGAAGTTATAATCGAAAGAATTGGTGGTAAGCAAGGTCGAACAAAAGGAGACTTGTCCGGTGTCCGATTTCATGTTACTAAAGTAAATGATCAGCCATTGTCAAGATTGTGGACAGGTAAGATCGAGAAGGGTAGAAGATAATGGTACAGATGAAGATCTTTGGTTTATTCGATGCTTCGGAAGTTAGGGTTGAAGATCCCGGATTGAAGAAGGTTGTAAATCTTAATTCTAAGTTAATGTTGAAATCTCATGGGCGAATTAAGTGGGATCCTGCTAGAACAAAAGTTAATGTTGTTGAAAGATTGATTAATCTTTTACAGGTTCCTGGATCTCGAGGTAAGAAGCATAGAATTATTACTAGTTGGATAACTGGAAAGCAAGCGAGATGTACAAAGATTGTGATTGATGCGTTTAAGATTATTGAAAAGAAAACTGGTGAGAATCCCTTGAAGGTTTTTGTTAAGGCGATTGAGAATGGTTCTCCTCGGGATGAAGTTACTGCAATCGAATATGGTGGTGCAAGATATCCTCAAGCAGTTGATGTTTCTCCAAGAAGAAGATTGAATTTAGTTTTAAGATATATCGCTAATGGTTCTTATGATAAAGCTTTCAATAAGAAGGCTACAATTGTAGAATCTCTTGCAAAAGAAATAATGGCTGCTGCGGAAGGTTCCTCGGAAAGCTATGCTATCTCTAAGAGAAATGATGCAGAGAAGCAAGCAGATGCTGCACGTTAAGGACAAGTTTTATATAATCATTATATAATAAATTTATACAAAAACAAAAAAAATGGCACAAGAAAATCAAAGATTTTCATAACTCCATTTATTCAAAAACAAAAAAATGGCACAAGATCAAACAGAAAAGGTTAAGGAATTACAAAAGAATCCTAAGCAAATTAGAAACATAGCTATTGCAGCGCATATCGACCACGGTAAGACTACTTTTTCGGATAACTTATTGGCAGGTGCCGGAATGATGAGTGAGGCTCTTGCAGGTAAGGCTAGAACACTTGATTTTCATGAAGATGAAACTGAGCGAGGGATTACTATTGATTCTGCTTCGGTAAGTATGGTCCATACTGTTGAGGGCTCAGATTATTTGATTAATTTGATTGATACTCCTGGACACGTTGATTTCGGTGGAGATGTTACTCGGGCAATGAGGGCTGTTGATGGTGCAATTGTTTTGACTTGTGCTTCCGAAGGAATTATGCCCCAAACAGAAACTGTTCTTAGACAGGCTTTGAAAGAAAGAGTAAAACCTATCCTTTTTATTAACAAGGTTGATAGATTGATTAGGGAAGTTAAATTGACTCCTGAAGAAATGCAGAAAAGATTTATTGATATTATTAATGATGTAAACAAATTGATCATGAAGATTGCGGAACCAGGATATGGTGAGAAATGGCAAGTTTCTGTTGCAGATGGATCTGTTGCGTTTGGTTCGGCTTTTCATAACTGGGCTTTGTCTATTCCCTACATGAAGAAGAAGAATATTTCATTTAAGGAAATTATTGATTCTTACGAGGCCGGTGGTGAAGTTTACAAAGAGTTAGCTAAGAAGGCCCCAATCCACGAGGTTGTTTTGAATATGGTTGTTGATAATCACCCTAACCCTGTTGATGCTCAGGAATATAGAATTCCAAAGATCTGGCATGGTGATTTGGAGAGTGATGCCGCTAAGGATTTGATGGCTTGTAATATTGATGGCGAAGTAGCCTTTGTTCCAATTAAGATTGTTATTGATCCTCATGCTGGTGAAGTTGCAGCTGGACGACTTTTTGGTGGAAGGATTAAACAAGGTGATGAGTTACATATGAACATTGCTAACAAAACTGTTAGAGTTCAACAGGTTTCGATTTACAAGGGTGCACAGAGGGTTCAGCTTGATGAGGTTGTTGCAGGAAATATTGTGGGTATTGTTGGTTTAAGGGATGTTGTTGTTGGAGAGACTGTTTCTAAGAATCCAATTGAGCCATTCGAAGCTATCAGTCATTTATTTGAGCCTGTAGTTACTAAGTCTATTTCTGCAAAGAGAACTGCAGATTTGCCAAAGTTGATTGAAGTTTTAAGGCAGGTTGGAAAGGAAGATCCTTCTTTGAGAATTGAAATTAATGAAGAGACTGGAGAATCTTTGATGTCTGGTATGGGTGAATTACATTTAGAAATTATCGAAAATAGAATCAAGACTGAGAAGGGATTAGAAATTGAAATGGGTCCTCCAATTGTCGTTTTCAGAGAATCTGTTGTTAAGGCATCTAGCCCTGCAGAAGGTCGTTCTCCTAATAAACATAATAGTTTCTTTATTACTGTTGAGCCACTAGAGGATTCAATTAGTGAGGCTATTGCTGAGGCAAAACTTCCTGAAGGACGAATCAAGAAAAAGGACAAGACTTTGAATGAGACTTTGGTTGAATTAGGAATTTCTCGAGATGAGGCACAGCAATATCGAAATATTTACAAGGGTTGCGTTTTCTTGGATAAGACTAAGGGTATTGTTCAGATCGGTGAAGTTATTGAATTGCTTTTAGATGCCTTTGAGCAAGTTATGGATGCGGGCCCATTATCACGAGAACCTTGCCATAAGATGAAGATTTCAGTTGTTGATATGAAATTACATGAGGATGCAATCCACCGTGGTCCTGCCCAGGTTTACCCTGCGGTTAGAGATTCAATTAAGGGAGCCTTTAGAAGTGCCTCTCCAACTATCTTCGAGCCAGTTCAGGTTCATCAAATTGAAGCCCCTATCGAGTTTATGGGTGCTGTCACTTCTCTTGTTTCTACAAAGCGAGGAAGTTTAGTAGATGTTCAGCAAGATGCTGCTACAATCACTGTTAGGGCAGAACTTCCAGTTCAGGAAATGATTGGATGGACTTCTGATTTACGAAGTGCAACTGAAGGTCGGGGTATTTCTGCATTAGTTAGTCAAACTTTCAAGAAAATGCCAAACGATTTCCAAGCTAAGGTTATTAAGCAGATTCGAGAAAGAAAGGGATTATCTGAGAATCAATAATTTTTGAGAGATATAATACTATGGAAAACAATGGGTATGATGTAGGGGAAAATAATATTGGAACTCTGGATAATGTGCCTATTGGGATGTGTCTTATGGGTGGCGGAGATTGTGTTGAAAGAGTTGGAGACGATATGGCCCGATTGATGTTCTTCTCGGATGGTATCCCTTCTCAGTATTGTAAACCGTTTAAAATCGATCAAAATTCAGTTGAAGATTGAGGGCAATGTTGTTTGTGAATGGTCGTTATCCTCCCAAACCACTAACTTTAAAAACCGATTTTAATATCATATTTTACGCCTTAGGCGTTTAAATTAACTAAATTAAAATAGAAAACAAAAATGGCTAAAGAAAAACCAGGAATGAATGTTGTCTTCGTTGGACACGTCGATCAAGGAAAGTCTACCGCAGTTGGTAGAGTATTCTTTGACGGTGGAGCAGTCTCTGAACAAGAGATGAAAAAATACAAGGAAGAAGCAGAAAAGCATGGTAAAGTAGGGTTTGAATTCGCGTATGTAATGGATAATCTGAAGGAAGAGCGAGAGAGAGGAGTTACTATTAACTTGTCTTATAAGAAGCTTATTACTCAGAATTATGAAGTTACAATTATTGACGCTCCAGGACACAAGGATTTTGTTAAAAACATGATCACAGGTGCTTCCCAGGCGGACGCGGCTTTCTTAGTTGTTGGATGTGAAGACGGTGTACAACCCCAGACAAAGGAACACGTTTGGTTGCTACGAACAATGGGAGTGAAAGCTCTTGCGGTTCTTATTAACAAGATGGACGTTGTTGACTACGATGAGGCTAAGTACAAAAAGGCTGTTGAGGATGTTAAGGCTGTTATTAAACAAGCTGGATACAACCCTGACGAGACTCCGTTTATTGCAGGTTCTGCTCTTATGGGCGATAACATTGCAAACAAGTCTGACAAGATGGCATGGTACAAAGGACCAACTGTTCTAGAACAGATTGATAAGTTCCCTGCACCAGAAAAACCAACTAGTTTACCAATGCGTATGCCGATCCAAGATGTCTATGATATCACTGGTATTGGTACTGTTCCTGTAGGAAAGATTGAAACTGGAATTATGAAAATCGGTCAAAAGGTTATCGTATTACCAGGTCGATCCGGAACTGGAATTGAGGGTGAAGTTCGATCTATCGAAGCTCACCACGAGCAATTACAAGAAGGCGAAGCTGGAGACAATGTTGGTATCAACATCAGAGGTGTTGGTAAGAAAGACATGGCTCGAGGGGATGTTATTTGTGATGCTGCTCAACCAGCGGAAATTGTTGAAGAGTTTGAAGCGCAGATTGCGGTTATAAACCATCCAACAGTTATTGCTAAAGGTTACACACCAGTTTTCCACGTTCACACAGCACAAGTTCCATGTCAATTCATTGAACTAGTGTCTAAGTTGGACCCTGCTACAGGACAAGTTGCTGAAGAGAATCCAGACTTCCTGAAGAACGGAGACGTTGCTATTGTTAAGAACAAGCCGGTTGGAAATCTTGTTAT
>JABHNB010000002.1 GCA_018694115.1 archaeon | reverse complement strand
TCCTAAGCAGAAAGGGTCGGCTTCGATTAAGGCAGTGTTGCCTGTTTTGAGTGATTTGAAATATAGTGATTTGGAGATTAGCGAGGGAATGTTTGCGAGTTTGGAATATGAGAGAGTTACTTATGATCCTTCGGTTAGTGAAGAGACGAGGGCTAAAAGAATAAATTTTATTATAGGGTCTGCTGAGATGGGGAAAAGAAATCTTTTTGGGACTCAGGATAAAATTAATAGTTAGGGTTCTGTTGGGGCGTTTTGCAAATTCTAATCTGAAGTAGGGGATGTTATGTCCCTTTTGAGTAGTATCAAAATAGAAAGTTTTTTAAACCCCTTTTGAGAAGAAGCAATATGGTAAAACATTTGTATGTAATGTCAGATACTCATGATGATGTAGAGGCAGTTGCACGAGCAGTTGATTTTGTTAAATCTGAAGGGAGGGGGAATAGCAGGATTATTCATGCTGGAGATTTTTCTTTAAAACCTTATACAAGGGAAGCTTTAGATAATTTGAAGGGAACCGGAGATGTGGCTTCATTTTGGAGAGCAAAAGAGGAACATACCGCAGATATTTTAAATTCTTATAAGGAAGTTCTTGATGCTTCTGGTATGCCCTGGATGGCAATTCCGGGAAATTATGATGGAAATTTGGAAGGAGTATTTGGCAGTTCAGATATTCACGGAAGGGCGGAGGATTTTGATGGAATTAAAGTTGTTGGATATGGTGGTGCTGGAGATGGAGATGGACCTTGGATTGGCCCAGAACATATGCAGCCCCTGGTTAAGGCGGGTCAAATACAAATGTTTAATTCAAAAGATTTATCAGATTTACTAGCTAGAGAGAATCCGGCAATTGCAGTTACCCATAGCCCCCCAAGGGGACTTTGTGATGACATGTTTAATGGGGCCCATGTTGGAACTCCTACAATGACTAAATATCTTCAAGAAAATGATGGATTAAAGTTAGTTATTAGCGGACATATTCATGAAGCGGGGCCTGGTGGAAGCAACCCTAATGGTGTATGTGGCGTTAGTGGCATAGAAAGAGCAAGCGGTGAAAGAACTATTGTGGTTAATCCCGGAAATCTTGGAAGGTTTGGACTTTTAGATACAAATACTTTGGCTCCTGTTAGAGAATTTGATTTTGGTACTTTTGCAAGAGTTGACATTGAAGATGATGGGACTCCAATAAAAGTTACTCAATATTCTGTTCAAGAACAAGGAAGAACTGTTGGAGAAGTTAGACAAGTTGGAGAGTATAATTTGAAATAGTTAGATTATTGTTATTTGTTGGGGCGTTCCAAATATTCTCCCAGAGTATACAAATTATTAAAAGACCTGAAGCATAATCAATCAAATGAAAGTTTTATATTTTGGTGAGCCGATCCCGGAAATACTTGTTGAAGGGAATAAAAATTCTACATTTAGGGTTTGTGACTCTCAGAACATTAGGCAGGGGGACTTGATTTCTTTTTTATTACCTGATGATACTCCCTTCGCAGAGGTTCAATGTACTGGAACTAAGATGACTCGATTTGAAGACCTAACTCCTGAGGATTGGGAAGGTCATGAAAGATTTCCATCAGATGTAAAAATGTTTGAGATATATTCAAATTGGGAGAAAAGACCCATAACTAAGTCGGATTCTGTAAAAATAATTCGTTTTGAATATCGTACATTTTGCCGTGATGCAGTTCTTGAATACCTTGGACGAGATAGATCTGAATGATTTCTTTTGAAATATGGGGGATTAAACTTTCCCACTACTATCTGTTGGGGCGTTTTTCTAAACACTTTTAAAGTTTGATCACTTGATTTTTCTATGAATGTGGGAGGTGTTATTTTGATTGTAAGTGTAGTTGTTATTGCACTAGTTATTGGAGGGTACTATGTTTTTATTCCTGAAGAATCCGATATCCCGGAAACTATAGTCTTGGATGCAGAGATGGGGGCAACATATGAACTCGTATTTACTGCAACTTGGAGTGGGGAGAGCCATCCATCCGATTTTCCTTCTAGTGCTCATTGGTCGGGGCTTATTGGAGCAACACATAATGAAAACGTAATTTTTTGGGATTTGGGTGGAATTTCTAGTGATGGGATTAAATTGATGGCGGAAACAGGAGGAAAAGGCGATTTGATTAAAGAAGTTGAAACGAAGATAGCGGGGCAAAATGCAAATCAGGTACTCTCTGGTAGCGGAATTTCTCCATCCCCTGGGCAAGCTAGAATTGTTTTTAATATGTCTGAAAATTATCCTTTAGTAACTCTTGTCTCTATGGTTGCTCCAAGTCCGGATTGGTTTGTGGGAGTATCTGGATTATCCTTGTATGAAGATGAAAATTGGGTCGATAGCAAAGAGATTGAACTTTTTGCTTATGATGCAGGGACCGATGGTGGAGTGGATTATACTTCTGTGAATGTTGAAACTTCACCAAGAAAATTGATTTCTAAATCGGATTATCCTGCCTTACAAGGCTCTATGGGAAAGTTTGTTTTTAGAAGATTAAATTAATTTGAGATGAAATTTATATAAACAATCTAAGCTTATTCCCCATATATCACTATCTTCTAGCTCTTGTTCTTCTTGGACTTGAACCCGACCTACTTCTTCCAGCACGAACATTTCCTGAACCAGACCTACTTCTAGATCTTCCTCGGTCTTGGGATCCAGGTCTTCTTCGAGGGCCACCAAAGCCACTTCTACCAGAACCTCTAGAATTGCTTGAACTTCTTCCTCTCGCCCCGGATGAGGACCTTCCCCTAGAATCGCTTGACTTTCTGCCTCTTGGTCTTCCTCTTGAACTTTCTCCGTCGGATCTTCCTCTGGGCTTGCTGTCTCTGCCTCTTGGCTTACTATCTCTTTCACGACTCTGACTTCCGGATCTTCCTCTCCCGCCTCCGCCTCTTCTTCTGGGTCGAGGCTTTGCATCTGCTCCTGTTGCATTCTTTGCCCTTAGGGAATGATATTTATGCTCGGCATGTTCCATTTTTCTTTTTGTTATTCTTTCTATTTGATGAAGATAATTTCTTTCATCTGCTGCACAAAATGAATATGCAGTTCCTTCGTTTCCTGCTCTTGCAGTTCTACCAATTCTATGAACATAATTTTCTGGTTCGTTTGGTAAATCATAATTTATAACATGACTAATATTATTGATATCTATTCCTCTTGCTGCGATATCTGTTGCGACTAAGACTTTTATCTTACCTATTTTGAAATTGTTAAGTGCCCTTGTTCTTTGAAATTGGGATTTATTTCCGTGGATTGCGTCTGCATTTATCCCTGCCCTATTTAACATTGTTGCGACCTTGTCTGCTTTGTGCTTCATTGCTACAAATATCAAGATACAACTCATTTTTTGCTGAGATATCAGATCTAACAATAATTCATTTTTGTTTTCTTGATCCACATAAAATACACATTGTTCTATTTTTTCTACAGGAGTCGATTGAGGTGTTATCTCCACTCTTGTTGGATTTTTTAGAAAATCTCTTGTTAAATCTGCAATTTGATTAGACATTGTAGCCGAGAAGAATAGAGATTGTTTTTCTACAGGTAACGCAGAGGCGATTTTTTTGACATCTTTCATGAATCCCATATCAAGCATTCTGTCCGCTTCATCAAATACTAGGAATTCAATTTTTCTAAAATCTATCTTCCCTTGATTCATTAGGTCGATTAATCTTCCTGGCGTTGCAATTAGTATATCTACTCCTCTTTCGAGTGCCCTTATTTGTGGGACGGTTTTAACACCCCCATATATTGCTAGATGTTTGAAACTTAGGAATTTTCCATATATTTTGAAGCTTTCTGAAATTTGGGCAGCTAATTCTCTAGTTGGGGCTAAAATTAGTGCCCGCGGAGTTGTTGTTTTTAGTGATCTTTCGTGTAATTTTTGTAAAACGGGTATAGCGAATGCTGCTGTTTTCCCGGTTCCTGTTTGGGCGATTCCAATTACATCTTTGTGATCTAAAAGTAGGGGTATTGTTTTTTCCTGGATTGGGGTTGGCTCTACGTAACCTTTTTCCTTAAGTACTTTTAATATTGGTTTAATGATGTTTAATTCTTCAAATTCCATTACTCTTGAGTGAATACACTATTTATAAAGGAAACGGTTTTGGTTACTTTCAAAGATCTGTGGTCTTAATCGAAATATTTAAATAGTTCATTTCCTAAGATATATTATTCAACTTATGCGTTGTTGACTTCGGTTAACTTCATCCTGGTTGAATATTTGGCTTCGGTCAAATTGGAGAGAGGTGACGTAAAATATCAATACTCTCCTTTTATATTCTCTAATACTTTTTCCAAAACGAACGTTTATAAGATTCTTTCAGGTGAAATCAATACAATGAAGAAAGATAAAATTAAGGTTGCAGTGCATGGTGGAACATTTCATGCGGACGAGGTTTTTGCAATAGCAATTCTAAGACTAGTTTACCCAAATTTGGAGATTACCCGGACTATGGATGCAGAGGTTTTGGAAAATGTTGATTTTAGGGTGGATGTGGGAGGTAAGTATGACGTTAAAACAAATGACTTTGATCATCATCAGAAAGAGTTTAAGGAAAAGCGGGATAATAATATTCTTTATGCCTCTGCTGGTTTGATTTGGAAACATTTTGGTAGGGATTTAGTTAATAGTGATGATGCTTGGAAGGCCATTGAAATGGGAATTATTCAGTATATTGATGCAGTTGATGTTGGTGTTAAAACTTATGATGTGAAGGAAGTTAGGCCCTATGATGTTGCGGATTTTATCCATGGATTGAACCCGGTGTCTGACTCTAAAGAGGAGTTTGATAAGTGTTTTGAAGAGGCTGTTAGTATAATTACTAAATTACTTGCCTTGGAGATTCAAAAAGCAGAAATTAAGATTGCAGCTAGGGAGATTGTTAGGGGCAAGATTAAGGAATCTAATGGAGATTATATGGTTCTTGAAAATTATGTTCCGTGGAAAGAAGTTGTCGTAAATGAATCTGATTTGAAGTATGTGGTATTGTATAATTCTATGGTAGATAGGTGGAGTGCGGTTGCCGTTCCAGTAGAAATTGGCAGCTTTGATAATCGAAGAGACTTTCCTAAGACTTGGGGCGGATTAACTGATGAAGAATTTCAGAAGGTGAGTGGTGTTAAGGATGCCATTTTTTGTCATGCTTCCCTATTCTTCATGGCTGCAAAATCAAGGGAAGGAATTATTCAGTTAGTTGAGTTGGCTTTGAAGTGAATGTTTCTACTATCTAAATTCTTATAAACAATCTAAGCATATTATATCTATGGAAAGAGATGAAACAGAACAGGAGTTTACTTATGGAGAGAAGGTAGTTTTTGTTCCTGAAGGTAAAACATATGATTTTGGGTATTATGCTGATAATTTTAAGGGGGGGGTAATTTATGAAGAAGGTGCAAGAAATATGCAAGATAGTTTCTCAGTTCCGATTGGGTCTTTGGAGAAATTATAGGATTCAATATTTTAACACAAAGATTTATTTACCCGTTCTTATCTAATATTTCATGAGGATCGATAGAATCCACGGATTCTTAGATAATCTAAGATTATATTTGATGGAAGGAGAAAATAGAGGCTTCTTTCCAAATTATATCGATAATGTTTCAAGTGGAATAATTCTGGCTAATGAAAACTCTTTAATTGATTCACCAAGTATTAGCAGCTCTCCTCCGGGGAGGATTGCTTCTGAGTCTGTTAAATTGGAATTGATGTCTGGAAATCGGGATGTTCTTGCAGTGATGGAAAAAATGGAAAAAAGAAAAGACTGCTCTTTCTTTCCCGGAACATTTCTTAGAGATTTTGGAGGATATTATGTTCCTGCCATGCCAGTATTCCTTGGAGGAGAATTAGTTCAAATAAGAATCAAACAAACCTCTCCAATCTATGTGGCGGATTATCAAGAACTCGCGAAAATATTCTTGGGAGATAGATTTGACCCAGATGAACATTATGGACAAACATTTTATGAAGAACCTACAAAAGGATTAATGAAAATGGTAAAAAGTGATCGAGATTCACAAATCGTAACTTCTCCCGTCGAGATTGGCGGATTAAATATCCTCCCTGTAATCTGTAATGAATTTAATTTAATTTCTAATCGAACTCCACACAGTCGTCTTGATGGGATCCTACATTCCTCAGACTCGTTATATGATTCTGAATCTCATGCAATAGAATCTGCACAAGTTATACTTCATCAAATGAAATCCTCTGGAAAAATTCAAACACCTTTCATATACGCAATTTCGCATATCGGTGAAGAAGCAAATTTTAGTGGAAAATTTCTCTACGATGGGAAAAAATTACAGAAGGTTGATTAAATGCGCCCAAAATTACAGAAATCTTTAAATAGTCACTTTGTTCTAATCTTCCATGGTTATCCAAATTAGGAGTTATCCCCATTGTGGGAATCAGTAATCCTAGTTTGAACTCTGCGAATTCTAATTTTCTATCATCTAATTTTTTAATTAAACTTAATGGCGGTTGTAGTTCAATGGTAGAATGTGCGGTTGTGGTCCGTAAGACGGGAGTTCAATTCCCCCCTTCCGCCTTATATTCAAATGGAATATCCTCTTGTTAAGGGCTTCAAGGAATTTACTGGCGAAGAAGCTAGGAAAAGAGAAGCGATTAGAAAAATTCTCGTAGAGAGTTTTGAACTTTATGGTTTTGAACCTGCAGATGCTCCTGTTGTGGAATATAGAGATTTTGTAAAAGGAGATAATGAAAGTGATGAAGCTGTTTCAGATGTCTTCAAATTAACCGATAAGGGTGGAAGAGACCTGGCATTAAGATATGAAATGACTTTCCAGCTAAAAAGATTAATGCAGGGTAAGAAAAGACCTTACAAAAGATATGCTATTGGTCCTGTTTTTAGGGATGAACCGGTAGCGGGAAATAGGTTAAGACAATTTGTACAGTGTGATGTTGATACGGTGGGTTCAGAAATTCGGGATGAAGCAGAAGTTTTAGCAGTTGTAAAAAGGGTTTTGACTAAATTAGATATAGAATTTGTAATTAATATCAATAATAGAAAATTATTGAATGAAATTTTGGAAAAATCTAATATTGAAAAGATGGATTGGAATAAGGTAATCAAGGAGATCGATAAATTGGATAAACTTGATGAGGATGAGGTTTACAATAATCTTAGAAATTACATGGCACAGGATTTATTGGAAATCTTTAAACAGCCCGAAGAATATTTTGAAAAATATGAGGCTTACAAGGAAATCAAGGAATTGAAAGATTATTGCGAACAGTATGGTGTAGAAGTTACATTTTTGCCGAGTCTTGCAAGGGGATTGAGTTATTACAATGGTTCTGTATTTGAAGTTAAAACTAAGAAAATTAAGGAAACAATTACTGCGGGAGGAAGCTTCATGTTTGAAGGCGTACAATCTACTGGACTTTCTCTTGGATTGGATAGATTAGCAATACTATTAGATAAAAAATTAGAAGATGTGGAAAGATATATGGTACTATCTATTGGTCAAGAAGAACAAGCAATAAAGGTTGTTGAAAAAATGAGGGATAAAGGATATCCTTGCATCTTAAGTTCTAATAAAATCTCTAAAGCACTAGATTATGCCAATAGTACCAAAATAGACAAGGTAGTTTTCGTTGGAGAAAAAGAAGTTTCAAATAAATCCTATAAAATAAAAGACCTGAATAGTGGGATAGAAAAAACAGTGAGTGAATCAGAGATCTTGGGAGAAACTAGTGGTTCAGAGCCCGATTTTTCTAAGGCGGGGGGATTAGTTCCTACTGTCGTCCAAGATGCTGAAACTGGAAAAATATTAATGATGGCATATATGAATAAGGAATCCTGGGACAAAACTCTTGATGGTGGTAAGGCGTGCTATTTTAGTAGGAGCCGAAATAAACTTTGGTTAAAGGGCGAGGAATCTGGAAATTTTCAAGAAGTTAAGGAAATAAGATTGGATTGTGATAGAGATACTATTTTACTAAGGGTGAATCAAGTTGGCGGTGCTGCATGTCATGAAGGATATCCTTCTTGTTTCTTCAGGGAATATAATGGTGGCGAATTAAAAATTGTTGACAAAAAAGTCTTCAATCCGGAGGATGTATATGATTCAACTAACTAAAACATCTGATGAAAAGAAAATTGTAATTGGGATACCAAAAGGTAGTCTCCAAGAATCAACCTTTGAACTATTCAAAAAAGCAGGTTATGCTCTGGGAAATCCCGGAAGATCTTACTTTCCTACAATTGATGATCCTGAGATTGAATGCGTATTACTAAGGTCTCAAGAGATGGCGCGATATGTTGAAGATGGAGTTTTGGATGCGGGGATTACTGGATATGATTGGGTAAGGGAGACTAATTCAGATGTTGTGGAAATTGAAGAATTGATTTATGCTAAGCAGAGTAAGAAACCTGTGAAGTGGGTTTTGGCAGTAGCTGATGAATCTGATATCAAAAGTGTCCAAGATTTGAACGGAAAAATTGTTGCTACAGAGGTAATCAATATAACTAAAGAGTATCTCAGAAACAAGGGCGTAAATGCAAAGGTGGAGTTCTCTTGGGGAGCTACTGAAATCAAAGCCAGGGGTATCGCAGACGCTATTGTGGACGTTACAGAGACAGGCTCATCCCTTAGGGCAAATAATCTTAGAATAATTGATACATTACTAGAATCTACTACAAGAATTATTGCCAACAAAGAATCTGTTAAAGATTCTTGGAAAAAGAAGAAAATTGAGAATTTGGCCATGTTATTGAAGGGCGTTTTAACTGCTGAATCTAAAGTAGAGATGCTTATGAATGTTAAAAAATCATCTCTCCAAGGGATATTGAATATCCTTCCTGCAATGAATACCCCCACAATTTCGACACTGAGTGATCCTGAATGGTGTGATGTAATTACTGTGATAGATAAGAAAGTTGCTAGAGATATAATCCCTTTACTCAAAGAGGCGGGCGCTGAGGGGATTGTTGAAGTTCCAATTAATAGAATTATTGATTAGAATTATTTGCTCTTGGCAATCTCTTTTTCAAACTGTAGGTCATTATTTATTCTGCATATTCTTCATTATCTAAGAACTCAATTGGAGGTTTACCTTACGCTCATCCAAACAATTAGAAGTAACAGTAGTATAATTCCTGCGAACAATAGTAAAATCCACAACCAGAACAGATTTGTTCCTTCTGTGCTGGATCCTACAAGATGAATGCTACCCTTACTATCTATTGCAACATTTCCTATTGATAAGTTATCTGTTCCGGTAAAATAATTGACTGGTTCAATTTCCTTGTCATCGTCGTCATCTCTTTTGCATTTCCCATCTTTACAATAGTCATCACATTCTTTTACGAATTCCTTTGTGATTTCTTCAACACAACTTCCACTAACACAACTGAAATTATGAAATTTCTTGTAGACATCGTTTCCGGAACAGAACCTGTCTTCATAATAGTCGCCGTTACATTCACTATCTATTGAACAGGTTGTAGGTTCTTGAATGATGAATTCGATCTCTGAACTATTTCCCCCGTTACCAAAGATATCACTACAAGAGATTTTTGCGCTGTAATTTCCTTCGTTTAGGTTTAATGTGATTGTATTATTTATTGTTTTATCTATTGTGCTAGCATTCGGATACTGGGTCCCGGAAAGATCAACATAACAGCTGGCGATATCTGATTGATCATTTACATTAAATACGAAGTTAATAACCTGGGAAATCCCTGTAAATATTTGTCCATCCAATGGTGCTAGTAAATTAATTATTGGGGCGGAAGTATCTTGTGTTGTACATCCCTCATCAACTTGATTATTACAATTATTATCTAGGCCATCTCCGCAGATCTCGCTTGTAGGAGTTCCAATAATGCATGAGTCTGTTTCGATTCCACTGATACATTGTAATTGTCCTGTAGCTCCACAGGTACCGATACCGCAGGATGTAGTGGTTGCGACATAGTCTTCATCAATATCATCATTACAATTATTATCTATTCCATCACAGTTTGAGTCATTAGCGTTAGGATTAATTGAGGCATCATCATCACAATCTTCAGTGTTTGTAACATATCCTGAAGGGAGAGTTGGTCCGGTTACATTGTTTGAAATGTCTCCAAAACTATCTCCGTCTGAGTCTAAGTAGTAAGTATTCTGTATTGGGGGGGTTATACATCCTTCATCAACTTGTCCATCACAGTTATTATCAACATCATCCCCACAAATCTCTATTTTGGAAATGCAATATATTTCTGGATCAACAGTTATTGAACGAGTTTCTCCTTCCCAACAAGATTGTCCGTGATGACCGCTACAAGGTCCTCCAACATAAAGAGTATGGTCTGTTTCTTTTTCTGAAAGACTAACTCCGGTGAGATAATATTTTTTTCCAGTTCCAGGATACCATAGGACTTTGCTATCACATGAATAACTTGCGCTACTTGTATCACTGTCGATTCCATCAATTGTTGCACTATTAATGACTATATCTCCCCAAACACAAGTTTCAATGAAAATATCTGCTACACAAGTGTTTGCATCAGTACATACTGCATTTTCAAAACCAATATCCCTGACTAAATCCCTTACTCCTCCACCAGCAAGAACAATACTCAAACTAAAAACTAAGAATAATGCTACTAATCCGAATCCGAGTATCTTTTTTGTGTTCATGTTTATTGAATCACTTAACTCTTTTTCCGGGTATACTTAAATTCTATTTTTGACTTATAAGTCTTATTGTGATGCAGTATATATTTCAGAAAGGTTAGGTTCTTTATTTCTTCTTTGCTTTCTTCTTCTTCTTTGCTTGAGATATTTGTAAATAAAAATCCCTCATGATGTATAGTCTTTCTGTTCCAAGTTTTTTCATGGCCGCTACAAACGCTGCACCAAGATCTGTTTCAAGACCTGAACCCAAGATAAAGCTATCTGGACCAATTCCCGAATGATGGGCTGTGGATTCTATGAAATCTATTCCTCTTGAGGTGAATTCTGCCTTTAGGGGCCCCCGATAATCTCCATTACCTCTAAAGAAGGTTTTTGATTCTTCATCCATTTCTGCTCTTAGATATCTTCTTGCTGGCATATTATGTTTGTGAAATATGGGTTTATATTGGTTTGGGTTCTTATTTTTACCTAGTCAGTGAGTATATTTCCTTCACATAATCGAGAATCCTATCAAGATTGATTACCTGTGATTGAAGTGCGAGGTCTTTTGATTTTAATGCTTTGTTTTTCAGTTTTTGAAGATCTTGAAGTTCAGATTTGTTTGATAGCTCTAGGGATTTTTCATAATTTTTATTTACGAATGATGCGAATGATTTTTGATAAAGTTCATTTGTTCTTTCAAGGATTTTGGAGACTTCTTTGTTTGTGATGTCTGGGAAATCTTTGATTATATCTGAAACTCGCTCTATTTTTTCTCCCGCCATTCTAAAATCTAGGGCCCTTGTTAGCGATATTTGATTTTCTTGGGTGAATTTTCCCTCATCAAGGAATCTTCTTATCTGCATTACAAGAATAAAGTAAAACTTAGTTAGGGATTTTTCTAATTCGTTAATTTTTGTTTTGCTATTTTTCCCCAGGGCCTCATCAATCATATCTGAAGAAATATACTGCATTCTCTTTAGGCATTCTTCGATTGAAAGCTCTTCTATCTTGAAACTTTTGACAACAATCTTCGATGCTGTTTCTTCAATTATCTGGGTATTCATGAATTTTTCTAGAAATGAATAGATAGATTTCAAGCTTTTTTCTTTAATGTCTGTTGGGATGTTGATCGTTATCTTTCCGCTACCATGGAAGTAATCTCTGAAGAAATTCCTTCCGAAATTTTCATCAAAATCTATCGTTGAAGTTTTATTTGAATCTTTTTTTAGAAATTCTGGAGAGATTATCAGATTTCCTTGATCCGACATGGTCATTTTAATTTTTGATCCTTTCTTTAACTTGAGAGTCCGAGTCCAATCCTTTGGCAAGCTTACAAATAACGATTTCCCTATTTCTTGTAAGTTTCTTTCAATTATTTTCATAGTCTCTATTAGTTATTGGTTTTTATAAGCTTTTCTAAAAGTATAAGCTTCTTTAAAGATTTATAGATAAAGCTTATATTTCGTTATTTGGTCTTTTTAGTATGGAAGAACAAACAAAGAAAAAATCAAGTCCAATGAAGAAGATAGATGTTCATGCCCACACAACAAATCGTGTAGTGAAGGGTGTTGTTCCTCAATCTGCAGATGTTGAAGCTCTGAAGAGAGAAATGGAAAAACATAACATCGAAAAGACAGTTTTGCTAGCCACATATTTTCCCCATAAGTCTAGTGGAGTTTCTAACTTTAGACTTTACAATTGGATAAGGGATAGGCCTGAGTTTTTGTTATTTGGGAGTTTAGACTTCGAGAATTATTTATTTCAAGGGATAAATGAACTTAAGGAATTGGATGATATGGGTGTCTTGAAGGGAGTCAAGGTTTATACTAGTTATCAAGAGATAGATCTTCATTCGGATAGATTTGCAGATGTTGTCTCTGTTGCTCGAAGGAATTTTCTTCCAATGATGTTTCATTGTGGGCAATCTTATTCTACTAAAAAGAAATTTGGTAGATCTTCTGTGGCGAATATGGTCAAGGCAAGCGATTTAGAATTTCTTGCGGAAGATAATCCTGAGATGAATTTCTTGGCGAGTCATATGTCAAAACCTTTCTTTGAGGATTTAGTTAAAACCGTGAAAAGAAATCCCAATATCTATACAGATGTTAGTGGATTAGTTTCTTCAAAGTACGATCAAGGTCAAGTGCCTGCAATGGTTGAGGAAGTTAAGAGATTTTTAGGAGAGTGTGGTCCTAAGAGACTTATGTTTGGAACGGATTTTCCAGTTCAGACTCACGAAGACTCGGTATACTTTGTTGAAGAAGCAATGAAGGACTTTTCGGACAAGGATAAGCAGGATGTCTATTACAATAATGCTCGGAGGTTTTTGAAATGAAGAAAAATCAAGATCATCAAGTAGATAGAATTGGTGACCAACTTGAAGGAAAGACTATTGCCTTAGCGATAACGGGTGGAATAGCTGCGATAGAAACTCCAAAAATTGCTAGACATCTTCGGAGATATGGTGCGACAGTTAATGCATACATGACTCCGTCAGCGCTTAAGTTTGTTGGCAGGGCTTCTCTTGAATGGGCTACTGAAAGATCTGTTGTAGTCGAACTAAGTGGTTTAGCTGAACATATATGTAAGGAAGATATGGTGGTTGTAGCTCCTGCAACGATGAATACAATAAATAAGATATTCAATGGTGTGGCAGATAATAATGTCACCTCTCTTGTTGCGAGTGCTCTGGGGTCAGATATACCTGTATACTTGGCTCCAACAATGCACGAATCTCTTTACAACAATCCTTTTTTTAAAAAGAATCTTTCGCAGGCAGAAGAATATGGGATAACATTGGTTGAACCGCGGGGCGGTGAGGGAAAAGCCAAGATGCCATTGACTGAAACGTTAGTAAATGAAGTAATAAAATATTTTGGGGGCGAAGATGGAAGTTGAGAAAGCAGCGTTATTGTGCCCGGTTAGTCATTCAGGGGAAGTGTTCATGATTGAGAGAAGTTTTTTCAATGAGAAATTGAATATTCCTGAAAGATTTCCTGGAGAGTGGACTTTTGCTGGAGGGCACTATTCACCGGGGGATAAAGATTTAATTGCGACTGCGGAACGTGAGTTTCGTGAGGAGACTGGTTATGAGGAAGGAATACATTCTCAGAAGCTTATGTTTGAAAGTAAACCTGTTCTTTATGGCAAGCAGTATTTGATCCATTTTTATTCTGCGGCACTTGAATTTACTGAAGGCCCATTTCGCCCCCATAGTGGTGAAGTAGTTGATTTGAGATGGTTTTTTCCAAAGGATGCAATAGCCCTTATAACTTCGGATACATTTGAAGCAGGGCTTTTGAATTGGTATTCTCGGTACGACTTAGGTAATGAAAAATATGGCCCTCACAAAGTCACTTCACGAAAATTTCCTCATCAAACATTAAATGCCTTGGAATTTTTATTAAATGGAAAATAAAAAACCATTAGAAGTTGTTGTGACAAGTGGTGGAACTGTCTCTCGAGTTGATGATGTGCGTCATATAGGAAATTTTAGTACTGGGGAAACTGGTGCCAAAATAGCTGAAGAGTTTTTGAAACGAGGAGCCAAAGTACACTATGTGTATGGTCATCAGGCGAGAAGGCCATTTAGGAGATCTATGGATCTTGACCCTGAAAAGGAGCTTGATGGAGAATTAGAAAGATTAAGGATGGTTCATAAGGAATTTGGAGAGTACGGGGCTAATCTTTCAGAATATAGTGCTGCGGCTTTTGAGGATTACCATTCTACATTGCAGGATTTGATGACACGGGATATTGATGTTGTTGTGCTCGCTGCAGCGGTTGGAGATTATTCTGCGGACAAGCAAGATGGAAAACTAAGTTCGGATCTTGATGAGATGAATGTTAAACTAAAAAGGAATGCTAAGGTGATCTCTGAAGTTAAGAAATGGAGACCTGAAGTTTTTCAAGTCGGATTCAAATTGTTGGCAGATGTAAGTAAAGAGAAGCTTGTGCAAAAATCGTATAATCATGGATATAAGAACGGATCTGATATGACTGTTGCGAATACGATGCCTTCATTGGGAAAAGAGAGCATGACTCTTATTTTGCATAAGGATAAGGACTCAACGCGTGCAACTGAAGTTACTCGGGATGAATTGGCCGGGAAACTTGTTGATTTGGTTTATGATGGTTTGGAGGTGAAAGAAAATGTGGTGGCCTGAGGAGACAAGAGAAAAGAAGTTTGCTGTTTATCCCCTTTCGGGAGACCCGGTACATAATGGGCATGTTCAGAGTTTAGCTTCCGCCGTTAACACCGGATTTTTTGACAAGGTATATTTTGCTATGGGTAAGAATTCCAAGAAGAATTATCTATTTAGTTTGGATGAAAGATTAGAGCTAGCTAAGAAATCTGTTTATTCTGCAGGAGTTGATCCCTCAAAAGTTATTATAGAACCATTTTCTGGATTATTAAGAAATTATGCAAGGCGAATTGGGGCGGATTTTGTTGTTCGTGGTTCTCGTAACGCTCAAGATTTTGATTATGAGATGACCCTTGCCGATTTTAACGCAGAGTATGGCTTGCAAACTGTGATTTTACCAGCTGCAGAAGGAAACAGGACTACAAGTTCAAGTATGGTTAAGGCAGTTGTCTCTGAAGGGGGAATGGTAGACAAATATGTTCATCCTGCTGTGAAACAGGCACTTGAAGAAAGAATGAATAACGTGAGTTTGGTTGGAGTTACGGGGAATATGGGTGCGGGAAAATCGACATTTTGTGGGGGGCTTGTGGATCATCTTAGGGCCCAGGGAAAGGATGCCCATCATATAGATTTTGATAAGTTGATTCAGGCCCAGTATACTGGGAATTCTCCGGTGAATTTGGAAGTAAGGGAACAGATAAAAAAGAATTTTGGAAGAGTGGTCTTTGATGGAGATGTTTTGAATAAGAAA
Source organism: archaeon (assembly GCA_018694115.1). GTDB lineage: Archaea > Nanobdellota > Nanobdellia > Pacearchaeales > GW2011-AR1 > JAGVXH01. The sequence goes on along the minus strand of JABHNB010000002.1, from coordinate 24,880 downwards.
AAACTAGCAAGAAGAGTATTCAGGGATCCAGATAAAATGGAGCAACTCTCGGAAACTTTAAGGGCTCCTGCCTTGATGGGAATTGAAGATTCGGTTAGAGAAATGAAAGGAGTTGTCTTATTGGATGCGGCATATCTTACAAAATATGGGTTGCTTTCTGTGGTAAATTATAATGCTATTTTAGTTGGCTGTGATGAAGATGAAAGACTATCAAGAGTATCAAAACGAGATGGCTTATCTGAGGAAGAAACCAAAATAAGATTTCAGGCACAGCAACCTCAAGACCTTAAGAAGAAATTAATCTTGCAAGGACAAGAAAAATTTGATCACGGATTTCTTTACGAAGTGGATACGACTGGAGAAGTAGATTATGGGGCGGCAATGAAAGAATTAGAGAAATATTTTCCCTTGTTTAAATCTGAGGCGAGTGAATGAGGTTCTCTGCCGCGTTTCAAAAGTATTCATTCCTGGATATTTTTAGGAGATATATGGAGAAGGATAGACATTACCATAATCTTGATCATGTTGGGGAGTGTTTAAGGGGCTTTGAAAAGATTAAGTATTTGTCTGAGGATCCATTGGCGTTAGAGGTAGCGCTTATTGGGCATGATGTTATCTATGATACTGGGGCGAAAGATAATGAGCAGAAAAGTGCAAAGTATATGGCCCGAGTTTTGTTATGGCAGGAGGCTCCTAGCTCTTTTATTAGTCATGTGAAAAGAATAATTCTCGCAACGGATCATATGACTCCTGTCGAGAATATTGATGAGGCCTTAGCCACAGACATTGATCTTTCTATATTTGGAAATCCGGCAGACGCTTTTACAGATTATTGTAATGGAATCCGAAAGGAGTATTCTTGGGTTTCTGAAGGAGAATATCGTGAGAGAAGGGCTGCTGTACTGAAAGGTTTCCTTGATCGACCAGAAATTTATCATACGGAATATTTTCAGAAAAAGTATGAAGAACAAGCCAGGGTTAATTTGAAGGGGGAGATTCGGGACCTTGAAATTTATCAAAACTCTTAAATACATCTTAACCGTGTTTTGTTAATGGTGATGACTGAGGTGATTTTTGTGGCTATGTTAGTTGGAGTTCTTGGGGGGCTTGTTCGAGCACTTTATGGTTTATTAAAGGCAACTTCTAAGGGATTTGAGATACATCCTTGGCATTTCTTAATTACTCTGGTTGTTTCTGCTATCATTGGAGGTTTGTTGGGGATTGTATTTAATTCAGATTATCGAATAGCTGCTTTGGCAGGTTATGTTGGAACAGATATCTTGGAGAATGTGTTCAAAGGATCAATTGGAAAGAGTGTGATGATAAGAAAATGAACGAACAAAATGAGACAAATGGTCCTGGGGAATATACTGCTGAACAGGGAAGTGAAAGGGAATTTTGTCAGAAGATTCTAGATGGATTAGTATATTCTGAGGATCTTAAAAAATACGGAATACTTTACATTGATATGGATCCGGAGGGAGAGAGATATCATTATTTGGTGGATAATGTGGTTGCAACTATCCCTGCCCCTGAAGCAATTGAATCAGGAAAGAGTTTGGTTAGTCTTATTGTCTGGGATGATTGGAACAAAGCTAAGGAAGCGGCAGCTATTCGGGTGCTAGAAGCGGCTACGAAAATTGGATTAAATCAAGGAAATGTTCCGGAGAACTGGGAGGACGAAGAATGAAATCTTGGTTGAAAGGCGGATTGATTGGAATAGGCGTATGGGTAGCTGTGATTTTAATTTTAATTTTGAATTGTTCTTTTGGATCTTGTGTTGAATTGGGCTGTCTTTCTTGTGCATTACTTGCGTCAATCTTTGACAATCCTATCCTGCTATTTGGGATGTTTGGTTCTCTTGCAACGTACTTTTTAATTGGTGCGGCCCTAGGATTTATTATTGGTTGGATAATTAAGGCTGTTAAATCTAAAAAAGTGGAGGTAACTAAAAAATGATGCCTGAAACAATCGCTATCTTAGTTGCTTCAGGTTTTGGTATGCTTGGAGGTATTGTTAGGTTGCTAGTAGTTAGCTTAAAGGCATTCCAGTTTAGAAGAATATCTTGGAATGGGTTTTGGATTTATGCTGTGATAGTTATCGCTGTTGGGGCGTTCTCTGGTGTTGTACTTAACTTTGGAAGTGTTCTGAGTTTCTTAGCTGGTTATGCTGGACTTGATTTGATTGAGGGTTATTATAAGACTTTTATGAAAACGAAGGTTAAAGTTGGGAAGTGATTTGAGTTTTTTACAGCGTCGCTGTTTTAGGAAGGTTTAAATACCAAGATATCTATAAATATATATTGATATAGATTGGTATATCATTTAATGAGATGGAAAGTAAGAAAATAATTTTGACGTTGTCTGGTCCGGTTTTTGATAAACTGAAATCTGAAAGAGATAAGTTTGGGTATTCTACGATCCAGGAGATAATTAATGAGCTTTTGAGAGATAAGTTTTTTCGGGAAAGTGCACCTGGAGTTAAGAAAGGTCGGCCCCGAAAGATTGATGGTGTGGATATTGTTAGTCGAAAGAAGATTTTTTCTAAGAATGGGATCCCTGTTGCCGTTTGATTAAATTTTTATACTCTTTATCTCACTAAATTTGATGGGAAGAAAAGATACGTCGCTTAGAACTTTTTTGTGGGGGATTACTGGAGGAAATGCTACTGGAACGGGATCGTTTGGTGCTCCGGCAAGACCCATTTCAATTATTGAGTCTTTTAAGATCCTTGATATGAATCCGGATGTGACTCGGAAGGATATAGTTAAAAGAATTCGATCACATTATCGTAATAAGTGGATGGATGGTATTACTGACGACGGGGGAGAATATTTAGAGTTTTATACTAATGACGGGCTTAAACCTAATCGGAGAGTTAGAGTTAAGCTAGAATTTGATGGGGAAAGTCCAGATTATTGTAGGGTTGATGTTGAGAAGGTAATGTGATTTGATACAATAATTTTTATAAACTTTGAATGATTGAGATTCTTATGGATCCTGAAGGGAAAACACTTAGGGACAAGCTATATGCTGTAACTATTACATTGAAAAAGGATTTTCGTGAATTTTTTGTTGAAGGTAGTGCGTGGATGACAGAAACCGAACTTCGGGAAGTTCCGGTTGAAGTAAGAACTCCAGATATTGCTGGAGCATTAGGGGCAGTTAGAGAAGCTGGAAAAATTAATAATGCTGGTGGAACATTGTGGGCGGAAGAAGTATTGCAGGAAGCTTATGGTATGTTTGGAAAAGAGTATCGCGGGGTTCGGAGTGAGGCGGGAAAGGAATTGGGATATGGATTGGTTAGACGATTTTTTCATGAAGCAAATTTACGATTAATATTGGGTTGTTAGTTCTGGAGGATTTCTAGATTTGAATGGGGGCCGTGATTAGTTTTCCATTTTTATTTTCTATAATTCTTTTTTACAAGATGTGCTTTATATCCCTGTAATTCTGTTCCTTCTTCATTAAAAGCTACGTCACTAACAAGAACATGAAGACCTTCTGTCCTGAATTTTGTTGTTCTTTCATTAACTTGATCTTCAGGAGTGTTTGTTCTAAACCTATATCCTTTATCAAATTCTGCCTTGTAGGCTTCTTTTCTTGCACTTTTTGCTGCAGGAGATATTTTATGTGGATCACATTGTGGTGGAGTCATGGTATTTTTATCTTGAGACCGATTTAAAAATATTTATGTGATTGAGAATGTTTTTATATGGTAAATTGATAAATAATCTATGGCAGACCACGAAATAAAGGTTCATGAGCTGAAAGAGATAGTAAGAGTATTCTGTGAGGAAAGAGATTGGGAACAGTTTCATAATGCGAAAGATTTGGCTATTGCTATTTCTATCGAGGCTTCTGAGTTACTAGAACTTTTTCGATTTAAGAATCCTGATGAAGTTAAGGCACTGCTTGAGGATGAAAAGGGAAGAGAAAAGGTTAGTGATGAGCTGGCTGACGTTTTACAAACGTTGATGCGGTTTGCACAGTTATATGATATTGATTTGAGTGAGGCGTTAGAAAGAAAGATGGTGAAGAACGTTGAGAAGTATCCTATTGAGAAATCTAGGGGAACTGCTAGGAAGTATAATGAATTGGAATAGATTAATACCACTTTAGAATAGTACTCATCGTAAGACTTATAAATTCACCTTTCTCAATATTTTTATGAAAAAATTATTATTGGTTCCTCTATTAGTTGCATCTACGGCCTTAGTTGGATGTGGAGAGCGTTGGGATAGATTTACTAGACTTCTGGAGATTTCACGGGAAATTCACAACTATGAACCTCGTCCTCATGAAAGGCTAGTTTCTGAAGAAGCTCAAATGGAAGAAACTCGGAAATACTTAGATGATGCTTTAAGAATCGCGAATAAGTATAAGGATTAATTATTCTTGGGAGGGTAGATTCTGTGGGATTAAATTTTCTGTTTTGATTATTGTATCACAATAATCCTTAAATATCCATTTTTCTCTTTTCCTATTATGATTAAAGATGAAAGGCCCCATGAGATACCCCTAGATGCCCGGGTTTGTTATAACTGTGAATATAAATCTTATTTTTCTGGAATTCGGCTTGATTGCCATAATGATGAAAGCGGAGTTGATGTAATTCCTTCTATTCGGCATACTTGCGGTGCGTTTGAATATGATATTGTGTCTCAAGAGTTCTTGGAGAATCAAAATGCAGAACCACGTGATTAAATCACATAAATTCTTTTAAAGGTTTTATTGGTCCCATTAGTATGGCAGGGAATGGGGAAAATGGATTGGTTTATTCTAAGAATAAGGAGATCTATCTTTATCGAGAGGATGAAGACGACGTTTTAATTGTTGAAAGAGATGGAAGAATTGATACTCTTGCCTATCATGATGGAAGATTGTATGATGGGGGGATAGCTGGTAATATAACTGATACTCTCAGTGGAGAAGTTATTGCTTCTAGATCAAATATCTTACGTCCCTTACAAGTCAAAACTCTATGTTCTCACGAGGGAGTTCTTTATGATGCTGGTGAGAGTAAGAAGGTAGCAGATACCTTTGGTATTCCTGAGGTTGCTTCAAGAGACAAGTGGATTTGGGCCATGTGTTCCCATAATGGAAAGCTCTATGATGCTGGAAGTTCCCAAAAAGTATTCGATACATTTAGTGGCGAAGATATAGCCACTAGGGAAGATTGGATTTGGGGACTATGTTCTCATGAGGGAAAATTATATGACTCAGTAAAAGATGGACAGGTCTTTGACACCTTCAGTGGGGATCCTGTGGCCTCAAGGGGAGACTGGATATGGAACTTGTTTTCTCATAATGGAATTCTCTATGATATTGGAGTTCGCGGGGCATTTGGGACTTTAACTGGAAAGAGGGCTCCTTTTTTTGGAGTTGAGATGGAGAGTACTTGCTCTGTTCCTAAAAGTTTAGTTGACACAATAATTAGGGGCGAATGGGGAGTATTTGGGTAAGAATTTAGGACGGATTTCTTCTCTTAGAGAGGTTTTTAAAGGGTGAATATTTCATTGTATTAATATGGATAAAAGAAACAGAAGTAAGCGAGGAAAAGGTAGTGAAGAGATGGATCGAGATGGCGGCAGAGGCGGAAAACGAGGCGGTGGACGAGTTGATGGTGGGCCACATGTTGTGATTGAGGAACTCGGAACTAGTTATCTTCGAAAAATTGTTGTAGTTAGAGGTTTAATTGATAAGGTTGTTCAGACCGGAGGACCTACAGTATTTTCTTTAGCTGATGGAACTGGGAATCTTGCTTTGAAGGGATTTATTGCTCCTGGAGAGAGAGCTTTCCCAAAGATTGATTCTGGAGATTATGTTGAGGCAGTTGTTAAGATTGATGAGTTTAATGGAGAGATGGAAGGAAATATTGAGAAAATTGATAAGCAAACTGGTGAGGCTGAGGCTTCTCTTAAGAAAGGGATTGAAGATTTAATGAGAGCTAGGGCTGCAGTGAAAACTAATGATTTTATTGTGGATAGTGAAATAATTGAGAAGTTGAAACCTTCAATTATTAAGGCAGCTACAGAGATTCGACTTGCAGTATTGCAAAGTAGGCCAATTATTGTAAGACATCATAATGATACTGATGGTTATTGTTCTGGTTTTGCTTTGGAAAGGGCGATTTTGCCTTTGATTGAGAAACATCACACTGCACCTAAGGCAGCTTGGGAATATTTTAAGAGAGCTCCATGTTCTGCCCCATATTATGAGATTGAAGATTCGATTAAAGATACTGCTATGTCCTTGAGGAATGTTTCTAAGTTTTCAAATAAGATGCCTTTGATAATTATTGCAGATAATGGTTCTTCTCCAGAAGATTTAATGGCGATTAAGCAAGCTAAGGTTCATGGTTCTGATATTATTGTTATTGATCATCATATTTTCAATGAAGATGTTATTAGTTCAGAAGTTTTGGCACATATTAATCCACATTTAGTTGAGGAATCTGGTTCTCATATGTCTGCTGGAATGCTTTGTGCAGAAGTTGCTAGATATATTAATGAAAATGTTGGAAACATTGAACAAATTCCGGCTCTTGCTGGTTTTGCTGATAGAATTGATTTAGCTAATCCAAAGTTGGTGGATGAATATTTGAAGGTTGCTAAGGCTGAAGGATATTCTAAGGAATTACTTCGAGAGATTTCGTTAGTTATTGAATATGTTTCTACTAAAGTTCGGTTTATGGAAGCTAGAGAGTATATTGAAGTTTTATTTGGTGAGCCAAGAGCACAGCAGAAGAAATTAGTTTCTTTGATGGCACCGCACATTCGAGATTTAGATGCTAAGGGTCTTGCTATTGGAAAGTCTTCTGCAAATATTGAAAAGATTGGAGATGTTACATTGCAGACAGTTATTATTGAGACTAGTTTTCCTGGATTTGGATTCTTTCCAAAGCCTGGTCGAAGTGTTAGTCTGTTACATGATAATTTGCAGAAAGAAGACGGAGTTAAGAGTTTAGTTTCGATTGGAATTATGAATACTGCAATGACATTTAGAGCAACTGATGAGGCTAACTTTTCGATGCATGATTTGATTGCCTTGTTAAGAAAGAAATTACCTAATGCTTTTGTTGAGGGTGGCGGACATAAGAATGCTGGTGCGATTAATTTTATTCCTAAAATGAAGGACGATGTCCTTGATATTGTTAAGGGATTTATTGGTAAGTAGTTGAGAAGAAGAGTTCTGATAACATTTAAGATGAAAACACGAATGTATGAAAACCTTCAGGTATCTGGGGCCTATAGGAAGATGGCTAGTCAAATGTTTGGAGAGATTCATGATTTAGCTAAGGAGAAATATGATATTTTGTATAAGTTAATTGGGGGATGGAGTGAGAGTAGGACTGGATGGGGTGCGGCAGAATGTCAAATGGGAAATATCCTTAAATTGGCTAAAGGATCTTTGGAAGGTAGGAAAATTCTAGATCTTGGATGTGGGAGTATAAATTCAACTGGGGGAGAATATTCGGGTCCTGGTCGGAGGGGATTTGAGCCTTGGCTTTGTAGGGCAATGCATGAGCTAGGAATTGATCATTTGGGAATAGATGTTGGGGGAAATCCGGGGGAGGAATTTAATTTCCATCAAGCAGATTTGATACAACCTGGTTCATTGGACTTTATTGGAGATCATTCTATTGACATTGCTAATGCTAGTATGTTTTTTAGTTCTCCTAATTTAGCAGGTATGCCGGGGAATAGACGTATCTGGGATAATTTGCTTCCTCAGCTGGAAAGGGTTGTTAAACAGGAGGGCTTTTTTCTTTATTCACAACTTTGATTTTGAAGAAGAGATACTAAAAATGAAAACAAAAGGATATAGTTTGATGGAAAGATCGGTTCCTCATTATAATTTAGCTCGTGAAAAGTTGAATAGCATTGGCGTTCAAATGGGAGAAAAGTATGGGTGGGGCATTGGAAATAAATGGTCTATTTTGCTTAGTCAGTTATGGATGGTTATGGCTCTTGAAGGAGATTCTTTTGAGGATAAAATGGTTTTAGATCTTGGATGTGGATGTACTGAGCAAATTGGGGAAGAGCATTCTGCTATTTATGGATATGATTATGAGCCTTGGCTTTGCAGGACTATGAATGAATTGGGAATGGGACATCTTGGAATCGATATTGGAGGTAATGCGGCAGAACGCTTTAATTTTCATCAAGCTGATCTAAGAGATCCAAGTGTGCTTGATTTTATTCCAGATCATTCTGTGGATGTCGCACATGCTGGCCAGTTTTTTAATTCACCTTATTTGATAAAACACCTTGGCTGTCATGAGAATTTGAGGGAAAAGTTAATGCCTCAGTTGGAAAGGATTGTTAAACCAGAAGGATTTTTTCTGTTTGGGCGTTATTGATTTCTCCAATAGCTTCAAACGTTTTCGAAGCCATGAAACTCTTTATAAATATCTTTTTTATTAGTATTACATGGCAGATAAGTTCATACTGATGGATCTTGATGATGATAGATCGAAGCATCTTGCAGGAGTTCTTCAGAATAAGACTTGTAAAAAGATCTTGGACTTTTTGGCTGATGAAAAAGAAGCGAGTGAGAATGATATTGCTCAGGCTTTGAGCGTCCCGATTAATACTGTTGAATATAATCTTAAGAAATTAATCAGTGCAGGGCTTGTTGAGAAGGTTAAGAATTTTTTCTGGAGTGTTAAAGGTAAGAAAATTAAGATGTACAAACTTGCTAAGAAGCATATTATTATCTCCCCAAAGAAGAGTAAGCCAAGTGCTAATCTGTTAAGGGGTATTCTTCCAGTTGCTGCGGTAATACTTATTCTTCTTGGGGCAGTTTTATTTTTACCTTCTGATCAAACTATTGTTTATGAAGAAGGATTTCATAGGTTTGGTTCGGATCAAGAGTTGCTGGATGCATTTGAAAAAGTGAAGAGTGATAATCGTTATTTTGGACGTGATGGTGCGGTTATGGAGACGATTAGTAGTATTGGTAGTCCTTCTGCGGCAGGTTCAAGCAAATCAGCAGACTATTCGGATACAAATATTCAGGTAGCGGGTGTTGATGAGGCAGATATTATTAAGACAGATGGCGAATTCATTTATGCTGTTGCTGAAGGTAAATTGATTATAATGAAGGCTTATCCTTCGGACGAAGCGGAGATTCTCTCGACAATAAACTTAGACAAGTTTGATGCGAGGGGATTATTTATTGAAGAAGATAGATTGATGGTCTTTGGTGGAATGGGATATAATTCTCTGTTTGATGGCGGAGAAGTTGGTTCACTCTACAGGCACTATCCTGCGATATATGCATTCTCAGTAAGGCTATATGATATTTCAGATAGGGAAAATCCTGAACTTTTGAGGGCTGTTGATTTTGAAGGAAATTATATTAGTTCTAGAAAGATTGGTGCGGATACATATTTTGTTATAAACTCTTATCCGGATTACTCTGGAGGTAATTCAGATTGTTTAGAGCTTGTTCCCCAGTATCGTGAGGGTGAAGAGCTTTTGGCTGATGAAGAAGAATTCGAACCGATTGCAGCCTGTACAGACATTGGGTATGTTGCACCCCTGAAGGCTAATAATTTTATAACGATTGCTTCGATTTCTATGACTGATGAGGATGCTGATGTTGAGAAGGAAGTTGTTGTAGGAAGTGGACAGAATATCTATGCTTCTTTAGAAAATATGTATATTGCTCAGACAAAATGGGGAGGATATAGTTCCTTTGCTGGACCGGAAGAAGATTACGAAGAGAAAACTATCATTACAAAGTTTAATTTGGATGATGGGGAGATTGAATTTGATGGAATCGGAGAAGTTCGAGGACATATTCTGAATCAGTTCTCGATGGATGAACATGAAGGCAATTTTAGGATTGCGACAACTTCAAGAGATTCCGAAATTGGAGATTCTAGAAATAATGTTTATGTTTTGGATGAAGATTTAGAAGTTGTGGGTGAATTGGAAGATATGGCACCGGGGGAGAAAATTTATTCTGTGAGGTTTATGGGTGGGCGAGGTTATGTTGTGACATTCAAGAAGGTTGATCCTTTGTTTGTTATTGATTTGTCTAGTCCGGAGAATCCAGAGATTCTTGGTAAATTAAAGATTCCGGGATACTCGGATTATTTGCATCCTTATGATGAGAATCATATTATTGGAATTGGAAAGGATACTGTCGAGGCCGATGAGGACCTTAAAGATAGTCGGAATTTGGACTTTGCTTGGTATCAGGGAGTGAAGATGGCGATCTTTGATGTCAGTGACGTCGAGAATCCTGTCGAGATGCACAAGGTTGTTATTGGGGATAGAGGAACTGACAGCCCAGCACTTCATGATCATAAGGCATTCTTATTTGATAGAGAGAAGGATTTGTTAGTCTTACCAATTACCTTAGCGGAGATTAAGGGAGAGAAGAGTAAAGACAATCAATATGGAGAATTTGTTTTCCAAGGAGCTTATGTTTATGATCTCACTCTTGAAGGCGGATTTGATCTAAGTGGGAAAATCAGCCATTACGACGATGAATCTGTTTACGAGAAGTCTGGATATTATTTCAGAGGAAATTCAGATATCAAAAGGAGTTTGTATATTGACGATGTTCTTTATACTTTTTCAAACACTCGATTGCAGATGAATGGACTGGATGACTTGGATAGAATTGGATTTTTGGAGTGGTGATTGACAACCTTTAAATAATCCTTTCACTTAGATATAATATGGTGACAGTTGAGGGAGTGATATGGTTTTTATTTTTGCTTGATGCTTTGGGAGCTAACTTTGTAGCGGTATTTGGAAAGAAATGGTGGAAGAAAAAGAAATTCCATAAGGTTTTGCCAATGAGTGGTTGGTGGACTTTACTTTACTTAGTTTTGGTGTTGTGGGTTGGAAGTGCCTTGTTCAGATTGGGATTGATCTGTCAGTGGTAATATTTTTATAGTTCTTTTGAGTGTTATATCTATGAGTGGTGATGATTGGGTTGGTGAGCAGTTTGATGAACATCCTATTTGGTTTATCATTTTAGCTTCGGTGATGTTGGTTTGTATTGTTTTTATTTTGATGGGGATTATTGGATATTTCTTTTATGGGGGGAGTGATGATGGGGGAGATACTGTTTATATGGATGATGGGAATGGTGAGGGGGATTTAGTGACTAATCAAAATGATTCGGGAAGAAGCGTTCCAGGGTATGTTTGTAGCTCTGATGCATATAATTGTGGAGATTTTGCTAGTATTGAAGATGCTCAGATAGTGTTTGATGCGTGTGGCGGAGTTGGAAATGATGTGCACCGACTTGATGGGGATAAGGATGGAGAAGCTTGTGAAAGTCTAGCGGCATAGTGTTTATATATCTGGATTACTTAATCACAATATGGTGGATGATTGGGGGCTTTTGAGGAAAGAGGACGAGAAAGAAAAGAATTGTAAGTATCCTGATCTGAAGAAAATAGTTTTGGGAGATCAAGAGGCATTTATCGCGAAATCACAATTAAAATTCTCTGATTATGAAAAAATTCTTGATAGTCTTGATGAGGGAAATCCAATATTCTGTGTCCGTGTTTATTCTCTTTGGGCAGGGTATGGGGAGGAAGACGTTGAGGTTAAGGCTAGGGGAGGATTGAGGGCAGTTTTTAATGAAGCCACTAATGAATTTATTAGACAAAATAAACGAAGAGATGGGATCTGGAATTACAGGGTTTTTTTGGTGGGTCGCAATAGTCGTGTTGAACTTCCCGAAAAAGTTTATATGGCTGAGCTGATGAGAGATAAAAGACCCTCAAAATAGGTCCTTCTCGAGTATAGATAATGTTATATATTTCCTTTTTTGTTATTTTTCATGAATAATCGTCGAGAAACCTTGCAAGAGAAGATTTCTTCAGGAAAGAAATTGAAAGTTCTTGGAGTATACCCGGAGTTTAAGTTGGGCTTTTGGAACATGAAAAAGCCTTTGGCAGTTATGGGAAAGAAGGCAACAATGCCTCCAAATGGGCTACCCCTTGTTCTTAAGATGATGTCTGATAGTCCTTACTCAGACAGATTTGATTTTGAGCAGATCGTTGATATGAATGTTGAGTCCTTAAGTCCTGACAAATTGAAGGGAGTAGATTTGGTTGTTACATCTGCAATGGTTCCCCAACAAAGATCTCATCAACAGGTTATTGACATGGTTTCTGGAATGGAGAATGGTCCTGCAATACTCGCAGGAGGCCCACTACCCACCTCATTTTCGAAGAGGGTTCCGGGAGTTGATTATATTGTTTCGGGAGAAGCAGAGATAACTTTGGGGCCTTTTCTTGACGATTTGATGACTGGTACTGCAAATAGAATTTATACTGAAGGAGAGTGTTTAGATAGGATTAATGTTGATCTTACTAAGGAGCTAAAGCCATCTATTGAGGGGATCCCGATTCCTCGTTGGGATTTAGTTGACATGTCAAAATATTTTTCTATTGGAATACAATATTCTCGGGGATGTCCCCACCATTGTGAATTTTGTGACATTCCGGTTTTATATGGCCACACTCCTAGAACAAAGACTCCGGATCAGATGGTCGGAGAAGTGCAAGCAATTTATGACGCGGGATTTAGGGGGGAACTTTTTATTGTGGATGACAATTTTATTGGAAATAAACGAAATGCCATGGAATTTCTTCCTGAGTTGATTAAGTGGCAAAAGGAGCATGGTTATCCTTTTAATTGGTTTACTGAGGCTAGTATGAACCTTGCGTGGCCGGGGAACAAGGATTTGAGGGAAGCGATGGTTGAATCTGGATGTAATTCTGTTTTCTTAGGTATTGAGACTCCTGATCCTGATGTTGCTTCTGCTATGAATAAGGGCCAGAATACTAAGATGGATCCACTTGAGGCTTGTAAGGTTATAAAAAAATCTGGAATGGGAATTACTGCAGGATTTATGTTGGGTGTTGATGGTGAAAAGAAAACAATTTTTAATCAGATGTATGAACTTATTGAGGATGCAGGTATTCCTGATCCGATGGTGGGATTGGTGGCAATTGGTGAGGGAAGCGATGGTGTTGGAACTGCATTATATGAGAGATTGAGGAGAGAGGGAAGGTTAAAGGTTAAAGAAGAGACGGATGGAACAAATACTCATAATTTTTATTTAGATTTTATCCCAAATGGGGAGATGGATGAAGCAGAAATTGTAAATGGATATAAGGATCTTCTTGGAAGACTTTTTCTTGATGAGGGAAATTATTATCAGAGATGTAAGAATAATCATGATTTGATAACCCCCAATCCTCACGTTGGGAAATCTGGATTTAGTCTTGAGAAGCTTGCTACGATGGGCAGATTTATGAAATGCCTTGCTCCTAAATGGCTTGGTGGGGATGGGGCTGCTAATTCTAAGTCTATGGAATATCTTTCTTGGGTAATTCGAAATCATCGAGACCAGTTTCCCGAGGCTGCAGCGCAAGTAGTTAGGCATCAACATTTTAAGGATGTAACAACGGCGGCTCTTGATGCGGATGCATATGCTCCGAAGGTAGAATCTTTGTATTCCCAATTAGTTGGAAAGGCTGGAAAAATATATGATAATTGTAAGGATAAGGGACAAGAGGCTATTGATCGAGCTAAGATAAAGATGGCTGGAATTGCAGAGAAGGTTGTTCGATCTGCAGAGAAGAAATATCATAAACTTCATGATTCTTTTAGGGAAGGTGCTGCATTGAATGCATTGATTAATCTTAGGGAAAGAATCGCTGGAAAGGAATATTTACCTGCATTTGCTATTGCAGGGTAGAAAAACAGACTCAAAACTTTTTTAAATCAACTCTATGTAAGAATTACATGTTTCAAAATGCGTGGGTAGTTTAGTGGTTAGAATCTGTCGTTGCCAACGATGGGACCGGGGTTCGAGTCCCCGCCCGCGCATTTTATTATTTATGTTCTTTAGAATATAAGTTCTTATAAGGTCAATTAATCGTCTAAGCGCATGGTTATGAATGCCAAGGTGCGATCCGCAATTAAGCCTGTAATTAATTATGTTATTGGGATTGCTGCAATGATTGGTTTTTATTATGCGTTTAATCATTGTATGTTTGAAGAGGTTGAGAAACCCGTGCCTAGGGTTGAAGTTGTTAATAAGGAATATCCTAAGGGTTATGCTACTAGTAGGCCGAGTGAACTTGGATTGAGAAGAGATTTAGGTGATAAATTGGCGGATAAAAAATAGTTTTTAATCGAAACCATGCATTGCGCTAGGAGTTGCAGAATTTCCCTTTGTCTTTTTTGCTGCTACAACATCATCGATTCTTAGAATCATTATGGCTACTTCTGTTGCGGATGCAATTGCTTGGGTTTTTACCTTTAGTGGTTCTAGAATTCCTTTCATTAGAGTATCTTCTACCTTTCCTGTGAAAAGATTTAGTCCAGTATTTCTATTATTTGCGTCATGACTTGCCTTTAGCTCAGTTAGAACGTCAATTGGGTCCATTCCAGCATTTTCTGCAAGAGTTGTTGGGATAAATTCTAATGTTTCTGCAAATTCTTCTACTGCGAGTCTTTCTCGACCTTTTAGCGTCTGTGCAAACTCTCTCAATCTCCTTGAAACTTCCATTTCAATCGCTCCTCCGCCTGCTACAACTTTTGAATCTTTTAGCGTTGCTGCAACATCTCCAAGTGCATCACGGAGAGCTCTTTCGATTTCATCGATAACATGATCTGTTCCGCCCCTGATTAAAATTGTTAATGCTTTTGGATTCTTACATCCTAGAACGTAAGTCATTCCTTCTTCCCCCTCTTTCTTTTCTTCTACTGACTGTGCGAATCCTAGGTCTTCGGTTGTAAGATCATTAAGTTTTGAAACGATCTTGGCCCCTGTTGCTTTTGCTAATTTTTGCATATCTGTTTTTGCTACTCTTCTGATTGTATAGATTCCTGCCTTTGCAAGATAAAATTGGACTACTTCATCAATACCCTTCTGACACATTAGAACATTTGCTCCAGATAGTTTTACTTTTTCAACTTTCGATTTCAAAATTGAATCTTCTTGATTAATGAATCCCTGAAGTTGTTCGGGTGAAGAAATGGAAATTTTTGCTTCAGTTTCAGGTCCCCTAATTTCTAGTGCTTCCTCAATTAGTGCGATTTTTGCATTTTCTACTTTTTGAGGCATTTCCATCGAAACTCTCTCCTTGTCTATGACTACTCCCTTGATTAGTTCAGTATCTTCGATGGATTGTCCTTTTTGCTTTTCTATCTTTATATCGTCGAGGTTTGCCTTTCCATTTTCTGAGACAAGTTTGATTGCTTCTACCACTATTGCGCCGAATTTTTCTTTCATGTACTCTGCACCCTTCCCAGTCATTGCAGTTTGTGCAACCTTTGCAAGTTCTTCTTCCGAGTCAATTTCTACTGAAAGTTCTTTCAGAAGTTGCTGTGCTTTTTCTTCAGCCCACCGATATCCCTTAGTAATTATTGTTGGATGGATTTTTTTATCTAGAAGTCTTTCTGCATTTTCAAGTAGTTTTCCTGCAAGCATTACTGCAGTTGTTGTTCCATCTCCTACCTCTTCTTCTTGAGTTTTCGCAATTTCTACAACCATTTTTGCTGCAGGATGCTCTATTTCCATTTCATCAAGAATTGTAACTCCGTCGTTTGTGACAATAATATTTCCTACTCGGTCAACAAGCATTTTATCCATTCCCTTTGGACCTAATGTTGTTTTTACTGTTTCAGCCACGACTCTTGCTGCAAGAATATTGTTTCTTTGTGCATCTCTTCCGAGATATCTTTGAGAGTCCTCGGATATAACTGTGTTCTCAGTCATGTTTTATTTCCTCAAATTTAATGCCAGAAAGCTCTTCTAATTTTGATATTGCTCCGGGAACATCTACTCCTGTTATTGAACCTGCAAATCTTGCAGACATTTCGGAAGTTCTTTCTCTTAAGATGGTTCCAATAAAATCTGCTCCACAACCTTCTTCTTGATTAGGGTCACAATAAACAAATGTGCAGTTATATTCTGGGATATTAAAGATTTTTAGTGAATCCCACGGATCTTTTCCTACAAGTTTTAGGAATTCTCCGAATTCTCCCTGTGTAACTCTGTTATCGAATTCATCTCCTTCTTGACATGTCTTCCCAATAAAATAATCTCCCATGGGAATTTAATCGAATATTTCTTTATAAGAATTGTTGTGGTCGAGTGTCATTTTGGAAAAGTGCCATAATTATATAAAGAAAATGGGCCTTTACAGGATATGGAAACAGGTGTTAAGGTTGGGGATTTAATGACGAGGAATTTTATTAGTACTGGTCCTATGACCGACCTGAAGAAGTGTGCTAAAATGATGGTCAAGAAGCGAGTTGGAAGCTTGATTATCTCCGAGGGAGACAAACTGAAAGGAATCCTTACCGAGAAAGATATTATTTGGGCAATAGTTAAGAAATCTAAGAAAGATTTGGATAAGATCCTTGCTAAGGATTTAATGAAAAGAAAGGTTGTTACGATAAGGCCCGAGGCAGATATTGTTGTGGCTCTAAATAAGATTAAGAAGAAGAAAATTAGGCGACTTCCGGTTGTTGAAAAGAAGAAGTTGATTGGAATGCTAACCATAAAAGATATTCTGAGAATTGATCCCGGGTTGTTTGAATCTATTGTTGAGACACAAAAGATTCGTGAGGAGACGGCTAAGATGAAACATAGTCCTCGAATGAGAGTACCTCGGAAGCAAGGGATTTGTGAAGAGTGTGGGGTGTTTGAATTACTATACCATGACGAGGCCCAGTGGTTATGTGAAACGTGTTATGAGAAACGGTGAGAAGCAACATTTATATACGTATTAATTCTATTATGAAAAAGAGAAGATGGCACAAAAAAGTAATGTTTTTAAGGAAAAGTTAAAACACAAAGGATATTGGAATTTTTCTGAGTTGTATAATTATTGTTTTAATTGGTTGAAAGATGAGGGGTATAGTGTTTCTGAGTCCGAATATACTGAGAAGTTATCTTCATTTGGTAAGGAGATCCAGATTAAGTGGGAAGCTAAAAAGAAGGTGACTGACTATTATAGGAACGTGATTAAGGTTGAATGGCATGTTCTTGGTATGAAGGATGCAGAGATTGAGAGGGATGGTAAGAAGGAGAGTACAAATAAGGGTGAGATAAAGATTAGTATTGGTGCAGATCTTGAGACAGATTATGAGGAAAAGTGGGAAGCAAAGCCATTTTGGAAATTTATGCGGGGAGTTTATGACAAATATATTATTCGAACAACTACTGATGAATATGAGGATAGATTAGGTGGTCAAGCTGAAAGTTATGTTAAGGATGTTAAGGCATTTCTACAAGTTAGTGGGATGTAGAGAGATATAGATGTTTGAACACACAAATCTTTATAAAATATTTTGGGGTTTTTTAATCATGAAAAAACTATTTGGATTTCTGATATTAATGTTGTTTGCTTTTAGTGTTGTTTCGGCAATTGAAATTAGTGAAGAACATAAGGGAAATGTGCTTATTCGAGATATGGAAAGTTCTGTTGATTTTACTTTAAATGTTGGTGGAGCAGAATCTGGATTTTATAATGTTTATACCCTTTCGGATGTAGTTATTGCACCTGCAGATACTTTTATTGTCAGTGAGCCCGACTTTGAAAGAAATTTTACTATTCTTCCAACTGAAAACTTGAATATCGAGGGGTATTATACTTTTACATATACTCTTAATCATAGGGATGTTGAAAAATATGATAAAAAGTTTACCGTGAAAGTTATGAATCTTGCTGATGCTATTGAAATTGGTTCAGATTCAATTGATCCGACTTCTGGAAAAGTAAAGTTTTATATTCAAAATAAAGAGAATTTCTCTTTAGAAAATATTAGCGGGAAGTTTTCTTCGGTTCTATTTGATGTTGAAGAGACTTTTGATCTTAGCCCAATGGGAACTACTTGGATTGATGTAGATGTTGATGAGGAGAAGTTAAAGATTACGAAAGCTGGAACTTATATTATTGATGGGGAAATTGAAACCTTAGGGGGAACTAAAGTGGCAAACGGTAAGCTGTATCTTGGGGAAAAGAAAGGGATTACGACAAAAGAGACAAAGGCTGGATTTTTAATTCGGTCGAATACTATTAGTAAAATCAACGTTGGAAATGTTGCTGAAACTGTAGAAATTGAAGATCGAAAGAATATTTTCTCTAGGTTATTTAGTACTTTTAGTATTGAGCCTACTTCTGTTGAAAGGAAAGGATTTGTTGTGGACTATTCTTGGACAGGAAGAATTGATCCTACAGAAGACTTCACTGTTGAGATTAGAACAAATTATATTTTTCCATTCTTGATTATTATACTTGCGGGATTAATTATCGTAGGATTTAAGAGATATACTGAATCTAGGATTGAAGTTACAAAATCTGTTTCACATATTAAGACTAAGAATCGAGAATTTGCCTTGAAGGTTAAGGTTTCTGTTCGGGCTAAAAAGGGAGTTGAGAATCTTTCCTTAATTGATAAAATTCCTGGAATGGTTAAGGTTTACAAGAAATTTGGAATTATTAAACCGGATAAGTTTGATGTTGATAATCGAAGGCTTCAGTGGAATCTTGGAGATTTAAGGGCTGGCGAGGAGAGAATATTAACCTATATTATTTATTCTAGAGTTGGAGTTATGGGGAAGTTCTCATTACCTGCAGCTTTAGCAGTTTTTGAAAAGGAAGGAAAGCTCCATGAGGTTGATTCAAACACGGTATTCTTTTTGAGCGATCAAGTTAAGACTGCTTAAGATAGATTTTTATAACCTGATTTCTCCAATCTTTTATGAAGGATATTGGAAAAGTCTCTGCAAAATTGAAGCATTTTGTTGGGGATTTTATTGTTGAGGAAATCGGCCCTGATTGGGACTGTAAGGTTTCTGATGATTTTGTTTCTAGGAAGGTTGTTGATCTTAGTAATCTTGGTGTGAATGAATCGCGAGATTTCTTGGCCTTTGAGTTGGAGAAAAAGGATTTGGATCATTTTCAGATGATGCGGGATTTGGCTAGGAGTTTGGGTAAGGGGGTTCATGCTATGGGATATGCGGGATCAAAAGATAAGAAGGCATGGACTTGTCAGAGAATTTCGGTGTTTAAACCTGATCTTGAGAAGGTTAAAGATTTCAGTCATCCGAATATTAATTTGAAGAATTTTAAGTGGGTTAAACGGAAGATTAAGATGGGTTACCTTGAGGGTAATCGATTTAGAATCATTTTGCGGGATTTGGATAAAAAAGGTGCGGCAGTTTCTGGAAATCGTATACGAAAAATTAAGGCATTCCCCAATTATTTTGGATCTCAAAGGTTTGGATCATTGAGGGGCAATAATGTTAAGATTGGAAGACTAATTTTGAAGAAAAAATTTAAGGATGCGGTTTGGACAATTTTGACCGATAGTTCTATGATGGAAAGGGCTGATTTTCGTGAGGTTCGAGAGAGACTTCGTAAGGAAAAGGATTTCAATGAAGCAGAAAACTATTTCCCGACATATCTGAAACTTGAGATGCACCTTATTCGATATTTGATTCGGAAACCAGAAGATTGGTTGGGGGCCTTAAAAAGTGCTGAGAGAAAGAATCTTTTGATGTATATTCATTCTGTTCAGAGTAAGATATTCAATGATATTTTGGAAATGGGGCTTGATGATGAATTAGATTTTTCAAAGGAAGGTCAGAGAAGTTGTCCTTTGATGGGATTTAAGACAAGGTTTTCTAAGGGAAGACTTGGAGAGTTTGAACAGGAGATTTTGAGAGCTCATGGATTAGAGCTTTCTGATTTTGATTTGAAGGAAATTCCTTATCTTAGAATGAAAGGTTCTTTTAGGAAGGCACTTGTAGAAGTTTCTGATTTAAGTGTTTCTGTAGAAGATGATGAAGAGTTTAGTGGATCAAAGAAGATGATTTTATCGTTTGTATTGCCTTCTGGTGTTTATGCAACTACATTTTTGGATCAATTTTTTGCTCTTAATGATTAGGGTAGTGTGCTGATCCAATTGTTGTTCTTGCAGTGTTTTTTCGGTGTTGTGCCACTGCCATTGGACAAGCATATCCTTTTTCTTTAGATTGATCTTCTTTTTGTGCCTGTGCTCTGTGATAAGCATGGACATCCGATTTGCTTACAAATATTCCTGGAGCTACTTCTACCTTTGGAGTAATCTCTGTAGTACGCCTTAGGGAGGATTTTTCATCGATAATTGGAATTCCCATTAGTCTTAATCTCTTTACTAAATTTTTCTTTACCATAGTTAATTGAAAAAAAATCGTCTTTTAAACGTTGTGGTTGGGAGATAGTAAGTTTATTAAAGCGGGAGGAGATAAAATTGTATGAGAGGTTCAATAAAAGTTGGTTTGAGTTTTGGTTTGACATCAGGGATTATTACGACATTGGGTTTGATGATTGGTTTAGGAGTTGGAACTGGGCTGAGATTGGCAGTTATTGGCGGAATAATTACGATTGCTGTTGCTGACGCATTTTCTGATGCTTTGGGGATCCATATTGCAGAAGAATCTAGTAAACGAAATAATGAACGTGCTATTTGGGAGGCAACGATTACAACATTCTTTGTCAAGCTTTTTGTTGCATTAAGTTTCATTGTACCTGTTTTATTATTTGACCTGAAGATGGCTTTAGCTGTTAGTATTTGTTGGGGACTTTTACTGTTAATTACCTTCAATTATTTCCTCGCTAGATCTCGCGGAGATTCACCAATTAGGGTAATCGGAGAGCATGTTTTAATCGCGATTGTAGTAATCATTTTAGCTAATTATGTTGGGCGAATGATTGGAATTTGGTTTGGATAATTCTGATAGAGGAAGTTTTATAAAGAATTTTTATTAGTCAATTAAGTCCCCCCATAGCTCATTGGTAGAGCAGGCGGTTGTAGCCCGCTGTGGCCCGGTTCGATTCCTGGTGGGGGGATTTTTGATTTTATATACTTTAGAAAATAAATATTATTGGACATAAACTAAAATATAAATAGTCCTCATTTAAACAAATTTTCAAAACCAGTTGTCCATTCATCTCTAATGATTAAAGCGTTATTTAGTGTTTTAATTACATTTGGAAATTGTGTTTTTAATTCTTCTACAAAGGCGTAATAATCTTGGGAGTTCCCAACTACAATTTCTATTTCTATATTCCACATGTCCCTAATTAAATATTGCACCTCTTTGTGTCTTGAACAAAAACCTATCAGCCTTAACGCATCACTATGGCTAAATTTATTTAATTCAATCAATATTTTGTAGTTCTCTAGGCCCAGTTTATCTATATCCACCTCTAGACGGTACTGAATAATTATTTTTTTCTCTTCCATTTTCTTTAAGCTAGTCATTACAATTGAGGGTGTTGTATTAGTCTTTTCTGCAATTTCCACAACATTAGATCTTGCTTCTCTCGAGATTACTGAAAGAATTTCCATATCTTTTTTGTCTAAAATATTTGTTATAACTTTTCCACCAAAGGTAGTCGAATCACTTTGTTCTCCAGTGAAATACATTTTTGGAAATTGGTTTACTTCTACAATCTCATCCCCCTTTTCTTCTAAAATAATATCTCTAAAATTTGAAATTAGACGATTTTTAAAATTCCAAAAATCAATATTGTCTTCTGCAAAAATTCCAAAAATCATATCCCACATCCCCGAACATTCTCCAATCCAATAAACTTGATTTGATCTTCTTAAAAATTCAAATAATTCTACTTTTTTTTGTTTTATATTCTTTAAATTAAGATAAATTTTGTAAAGCTTTTTTCCAAGCTTGTGGGGATTAACTGAAGCCTTAAACCCTGTAATGATTCCATTCTTTACTAGATTATTTATTCTGTACTCCACAGTTTGCCTTGATTTATTCACTAATCTTGCAAGCTTAGTTGAAGAAACCCGGCAGTTTTTATCTAATTCAAAAAGAATCTTACGATCGATCTTATCTAAATTATATCCAAGTGTTTTCTCCATTTTAGACATATATAAGAAATACTTTATAAATCTTCTTATTTATGCTTAAAATTTAATAAGAACTTTAATATACATCTATTCCTATATATTATTACCTTAAGGGGGTAACATAAAATGAACAAACAAAAACAAAATAGAAACAACAAGAGAGAAAGTGTACTTAACTTTAGATTTAATCGTTCTGAAAGGAGGCATAGATAATATGGCAAAAAAAGAATTAGAAGCAATTGGGAGCGTGAATTTAAATTACCCGGAGTTTAATTCAAGAATTCTTAGGCAAGCATTGGCTACTCGTACGGGTTTTTCTAATGGCGAAGGCCACGAAGCTAGCTTAAGAAAGGATATACAGGAATGGGCTCCTGAATGGGCGAATGCTTATAGCTTTGGAAAATCCCGAAGAGCCTCAGGTGTCAGGAGGGGAGGTATGATGTATGAAGCACCGGTCCTATACATGGAGCTAAAAGAACGGAAATAAAAGAGAATTAAGACCCTTAACCCCAAAATAATTTTTTCTCTTCCTTTGATTTTTGAGGAAGAATAATTTGAATAATTCTATTTCTAAATGAACACTTTTATTCCGTTCCTGGTGGGGGGATTTTAACCCTACATTTTAACAAAAACAATAACTTTATAAATATGTAGGTATACTCTTTTCTATGGTAGAATTAAAGAAAATTAGAAAAGGAAAGAAAGATTATTTTTATCTTGTCCATAGTTATCGGGATGGAAAGGCAGTCAAGAAAAAGCAATTGTACCTGGGGGATTCAATTCCAGAAAACCTAGACAAAAAGAAAAAAGAATTTATACAAGAGTTTTACAAAGAAAAATTTCTAAACAATATAGAAAAAATAAAAAAGAATTTCAATACAGAATATAAGGCAATGCCTAAATCTGCTAAGGAAAAATCTAAAGAGAATTTTGCGATTAAGTTTACATATAATTCCCAGAAGATTGAAGGGTCGACATTGACGTTAAAGGAAACCGCAAATCTCCTGGAAAATGGTATATCTCCCAACTCTAAACCCCTTAGGGATGCGAAAGAGGCAGAGTCGCATAGAAAAGTATTTTTTGAAATGTTGGATCATGATAAAAATATGAATTTACAAATTGTTCTAAAATGGCACAAAGACTTGATGCAAAGTACTTATGAAGATATTGCAGGTAAAATTAGAAATCACAATGTGGCTATTGCCCAATCAAAATTCAAGCCCCCCATGCATTTAGAATTAGATACCTTACTGAAAGAATTTTTCGACTGGTATAATAAGGAAAAGAAAAATACTCATCCAGTAGAACTGGCAGCGCTGGTTCATTTGAAATTTGTAACAATTCATCCATTCACTGACGGAAACGGGAGGATATCTCGGCTAATGATGAACTTCGCATTAAAGGATAACAATTTTCCGCTATTAGATATTCAATATATTAAAAGAACTAGTTATTATAATGCTCTGGAAAGATCTAACCTGAAGGAAGATGACAACATTTTCATCCAATGGTTTTTTAGAAGATATTTGGCAGAATATAAAAAATATTTGAAATAGGAAGATTATGCTCCAAGAGTTAGACAAAACTTGCGGCCTTCTGGTGGGGGATTTTTTGATCTAGGAGAAATTTATATACTTACAATTTCTTTTTTATTTATGAAATATGGAATAGTTTATCTTGTTCGTGGAGATGCTGCAGAATATCATCAAAATCTTGTTAAGAGTGCGGGACTCAAGTTTGGTGAGATGAAAGTTCTGGATAGAAATGTTCCGGTCCACGTAACTTTAAAATTCAACTTTTTTATAGACGACATTGGGCAGGTTGAAGAGGTGGTGAAAAAGGTGACTATGGAGTCAAAACCTGAAAAAATAAGATTTGGAGACTTTAAGGAGTTTAATGGAATTGCTGCAGTTTCAAAAAATGAGTTATCTGAGGGAAGTTTGGATATACAAAAGAGACTTATTGATGGATTGAAGGCTATTGGGGTTGAGATTCATTCAAGAGATTTAGATTATAAGCCACACTCAACTCTCATACTTGGAAGTACTAAAGAAAAATTTAAGTTGATATGGAAATATCTCAATTCACTAGAAAAACCAATCTTTGACTTAAAATTTGATAATATTACTATTCTCCGGAAACCGAAAGACGCTTGGGAAATTCATAAAGTGTTTGAGATAAAGTGACGTTAGTTTTATATAATCCTTTGAGTTATTATTTTTGTAAAAAGGAGGTTAAAATATGAAAGGAAAAATATTAGGTGCTATTCAATTGATAATTGGTTTAATCTTTCTAGGAGTCTGGCTTTTTGCGCCAGTTGAAGGGGTTAGATTTTCATTGAGTTCATGGATGGAATTGTTATTAGCTGTGTTTGTGATAGCTACTTCGATCCCAAACTTAAAGAGTAAGTAATGAATAGGTTTTTAAACTAAGAATTATTTTTTATTTTAATCAGGCCGTGTCTTCGGGCACGGTTTCGATCCCTAGTTTCTTAGATTTTTATTTCAGTTTGATTCGGCCCCTTTGCCAATCATCGATTATCTTGATGGAGGTTCTATTTTCATCAACAATTCCGCCCTTTAGGAGAAATCCTTTCTTTCTTGCGATATCTTCGAAGACTTCGTAGGCATCTTTATCCCTTGATTCGCCTTCGACATCAATATCATAGAATTTCCTTAGAAGTGCTCGGTTTTTCTTTATGAGGAACTCGATTATTCTGATGGCTACTTTTTCTGGATTTTTGATTTTATGTGGGTCTTTTGAGGCGGTCATACCGATTTGGACATTTCGATCTCCGAATGGGACGACTCCTGGCGAATCCATGATTCTGAGCCTTCCAGTCCTCACCCATTGCGTCTTCTTAGTGGTCCCAGAGACTGCAGAAACTTTTGCTCTAGTTTGTGGAGCTAAGAGGTTAATTAGGGTTGATTTTCCAATATTTGGGTAGCCTACAAT